>JANPOT010000024.1:0-12212 GCA_031428135.1 Pseudobdellovibrionaceae bacterium
AATGTTCGATGACCAGTGCATCCATATATTTTAAAATTTCTGAATCCGTTGCATTTACGATTGGATTTTTTGTGTTTAATTTTTGGTGCGGAAATAAAATTGCACATTGTTCAGCATTCGCCGGCGTTCTGACGTCACCACAAACATCGTGATTTTTTTGCGTGGATGTGCACGATAATAATAGGAACGATAAAATAAAGATTGAAGAAATGAATTTCATACTCATAGTTCGGCTGATAACGACCATATTTCAACTGAACCATAGTCCAGGTTAATTTTTTGGTAATGGTCGACAAATTTGTAATTTTTTACACTTTTACCGCGGAAAAATGCTGTTTTTAACACTTTTTGCATGGTATTCAGGTCTAAATGTATTTTTAAAAGGACCACCCATGATCCACGTTCAATACCATTTGAAATCAAAAATTTGCGACCTGTATTTAATTGCGTCTGACTTGGGTCTGTGTGCGATTGAATGGCAAAAACAAAATGTACCTTTAATTAAAACCTTATCTGGATCTGAACCACAAAAAAAAATTTTAAAACAAACTGTTGATCAACTGGAACAATACTTTTTAGGTACCAGAAAAAATTTTGATTTGCCCGTGGATATCATTGGAACAGATTTTCAAATTCAAGTTTGGCAAGCTTTGGCACAAATTCCTTACGGTAAAACTGCTTCGTACAGTGATATTGCAAAAAAAATCAAAAATCCAAACGCCGTCCGCGCTGTGGGCTCTGCCAATGGTAAAAATCCATTGGCGATTATTGTTCCCTGCCACCGGGTCATCGCTGCCGACGGCACATTGGGTGGATACGCCGGCGGATTAAAAATTAAAACCGCATTGCTGAATTTAGAAAAAATTTAATACGCAAATGAATTTTTTGCGTCTGCATGATCCATTATTAAGTATTTTGTTTGAAAACGAAGACATTATCGCGATTGATAAGCCCTATGGATTTAATGCACATACAAATGATTCAAAAATTGAACATTCTGATTTTATCCAAGACGGACTCATCGAAATTTTCGAAAAAAATTTAAATTGCAAATTACATATCATTCACAGGTTGGATCAGACAACGACCGGTGTTATGATTTTTGGGAAATCCACAGAATCTGCAAAAAAATATGCCGAATATTTTTTTGATCGCAAAGTCCAAAAAACATATTTATTTATCACGAAATCAATTTCACAAAAAAATACTTTTGAAATTAATCAAATGATTATTCATAAAGGCAAAGAGCTTGATGCTTTAACAGATTTACGTTTAATGGATAAAAATTCTGGTTTTGAATTGTGGCAAGCACTGCCACACACCGGGCGAAATCATCAAATCCGAATTCATGCCCAGTTCGCCGAAATTCCAATTTTAGGTGATGAAAAATACACTGGCGCAGTCTATCCGTTTTTATGCCTGCACAATTGCAAAATTGAATTCCCCAACGGCGTTATCATTGAATCAAAACCGCCTGAATATTTTAAAA
This sequence comes from Pseudobdellovibrionaceae bacterium, assembly GCA_031428135.1. GTDB lineage: Bacteria > Bdellovibrionota > Bdellovibrionia > Bdellovibrionales > Bdellovibrionaceae > Pseudobdellovibrio. The sequence continues at coordinate 1,490 of JANPOT010000024.1, forward strand.
ATTTAAATATTTTAAATAACAAACAACGGGCGAAAATTATTTTTGAAATCGATCGCAGACAGCGTTTATTTTCTTTGGCAGACCAACAGCAATGTTTGCGCTTGGTTCATCATAAAAATAAATTTAAAAACCAAGATTTCACAATGGACCAGTTCGGTGAAAAACAGATCACGCAGCCTTCCGAGCCCACTGAAAACCAAGCTTGGATTGCTATTGACAACAAAATAAAATTTGAATTGAAAGCCGATGCAAAAAATAATGTCGGGTTATTCACAAATCAACGATTACAGCGAAATTGGGTTTTAAAAAATTCTGAAAATAAAAATGTTTTAAATTTATTTTCACACACTGGAACATACGGAGTATGCGCAGCTGCAGGGTCAGCATCATCTGTGACCTCAGTTGATTTGAATAAAAATAATTTAAACTGGTCCAGGCGGAATTTTGAAATTAATCACATTTCACAAGATGCCCATAAATTTTTACTTCGAGACAGCGCTCTATACATCGAACAGTGTGCAATTAAAAATCTTAAATTTGATTTAATTGTTTGTGATGCACCCGCATTTTACAGACGTGAAAAGGGTATTTTTAAAATAGAAAATGAAATGACTGCATTAATCAAAAATTGTCTGTCGTGCCTAAATCCAAATGGTCATTTATTATTTTCAACCACTGCAGATGATTTATACATAGACCAAATCAAACAAATTATTTTATCAACAATAAAAAATGTTGAAATTAATTGTATTTTGCCCTCTATGGATTTTGAATTTCCCGATGAAAAATCAAATTTAAAATCTTTTTTGATTCAATTAAAATAATCTGCGCAAAATAAAATAATATTCATGGCCTAAATGCTGGCCCGACCAGGCTGTACACATCATCGACGTGCGTAAACAATCGAATTGACCAGATACAGTTTGATATTCGTCACCCAGTCCCAACATATGGCCAACTTCGTGGGCGATCACATTCGGTGGCCAATCGCGACCCCATACTGTGTCATAAGGACCTCTGGTGCTGTCTGCAATTCGTACAGAAAAATGAGCTTTGGCTGGATTATTCACGATTTCAAATTTAAAACTGTATTTAAAATTCGTTTGGATGCGCCCTGCGTTCCACAAATTTTCGGCCATTTGTAATCGCTCATTAAATGAAATTAAATCATCTGGTGTTGGGTTTTTCAAATGTATTCGGACATTATGAACCAGTTCATTTTTTGAATTTTTCGCAACGTCATATTTATACCATTTTCGAATGATTGAAGCATATGTGATTTGACCGATGATATTTTTAACTGATTTTAGATTTTTTGAAACCATATCTGCTGGCTTTGGAAATTTTTGATACGTGTCTAAGAGGTGAACTCGAAATGATTTAAACGATTCCGCTGGCAGACTCTGCCTGCTTTGCTCGGCAATGATTTGTTCGTACAACCAACGGTACTCTTTGGCGTTGACCAGTGAATCCAAATTCTGAGCCTGTAAAAACGGGCTCAAGAAAATGAAAATAATAGCAAACTTCAGCATATTAATTATTTCCTAACCAATCACCCAATGACAAACTTTCAATTTCTGCGGTTTCACCAGAAATAAAAGTCATATTTTCTGAATGGTTTTGTTGACGTTTTTTACAAACATCCAAAGCCTGCGTCAAACATTCGACAGTGCAGGTTAAGCTCAGCTGACCACCTTGAATTGTAAAATTAAAATGTGAATCGGCATTCACAGATTTAATTTTTATAAATTTGATATATTGCAATCGAATGTCTTGGTTATTTAATTTAAGGCCAGCAACTTTCAGAGGTTCGCGAAATTCGATGGGTTCTTTGAAAAAAATTTCCCTCGTGGCCGAACCGAATTCATTCGTCATTTGAATTTGATTTTCGAAAAAAGGAATCAGTTTAGCATACGAATCTGCGGTCCCCGCAATAAAAAATTGATTCGATGATTGCCCGTTTTGACCAGGTATCACGTGTTTAAAACAGGTCACATCAATATTTCTGATCATTTTTTGTGGTTCGATTCTCATGCTGTCCTTTTGTTGATTAATTTCAGGTTAGCGCAGATTTTCATTCGATCGTATGAAAATCTTGATAATTATTAATAATTCTTATTATTTGATCGGATTTTCTTTCGTTCGTGTGAAAATAGCGAGTTCGTGACAAACCGCCTGGATTATGCGATCAAATAGACATGCCAGAATCAGAAAACTCAGAAAACCAACCCCCACAATCCACTAACCCACTCATGAACACCATCCAGGTCATGACCGTGTCATCAATCGAACGCATCGGTGCTTTTTTGGTCACTGGCCAAGACAAAGAATTGCTATTACCCAAATCTGAACAGTTCGGCGAACTTTCACGCGGTGACAAAGTCGTCGTGCTGATCAAAGAAGACAAAGAACTTCGCCCGATGGCGACCGAAAAATTTGAAAAAATATTGAACAAATTGGGCGAAAAATTTTTGCCCGAACAATCTGTTGATTTAATCATTTATGATGAAACTGAACTGGGCTACAAAGCCGTCATCAACCAAAAAGCCACAGGCATTTTATACAAAAATGAAGTCTTCGAAAAATTATTTTATGGGCAAAGCATTAATGGTTTTATCAAAAAACAACGTGATGATGGTAAAATTGATTTGATTTTACGCGCCGCTGGTCACAAAGCCACCGAAGATATTGCCGTTAAAATTTTAGAATTTTTAGAGGACAATAATGGATTTTACGCCCTGAGCGACAAAACACCATCAGATCAAATTCATGATTTATTTGGCGTCAGCAAGAAAAAATTTAAAATAGCCCTTGGCGGTTTGTACAAACAACGCCTGATCACAGTCGATGATACAGGCGTTACGCTGGTGAAAAAATAATTTAATTCATCCGCGTAAATGCAACTTGATTTTTTTCTTGGATATTCATGAACTCAATCGGCAATGATTGATCAATCGTTTGGAAAAAAGTTTTGTGCGAACTGATTTCTTTTGTCCATTGCTCTGTATTGATATCCATCACTGAATTAAATTGTTCGTTTGTGAAATCCAATCCGTTCCAATCTAAATCTTTGTATTGCGGCATTTGGCCCAATGGCGTTTCAATTCCCGTGGCATTGTTATCCATGCGCTCAAACATCCATTTTAATACGCGCATATTTTCGCCGTAGCCAGGCCACATAAATTTTCCTGCTTCGTTTTTACGGAACCAATTGACGATAAAAATATCCGGATTTTTAGCAGTGCGGTTGGGCATTTTCAACCAATGTTTAAAATAATCTCCGATGTTGTATCCACAAAATGGCAACATCGCCATTGGGTCACGTCGAACAACTCCCACAGCACCAGTTGCTGCAGCCGTTGTTTCAGAACCCACAGTGGCTGCGAAATACACGCCGGTGTTCCAATCTTTCGGTTGAAATACTAATGGAATTGTATCTGCACGGCGGCCACCAAATATAAATGCACTAATTGGAACTCCTGCTGGATTTTCCATATCAATGTCAGCGGACGGACATTGTGACGCAGAAACTGTAAATCGTGCGTTTGGATGAGCAGCTGTTCGACCACAATCTGGCGTCCAAGGTTTCCCCTGCCAGTCAGTTAAATTTGCTGGAGGCAAATCAGTCATACCTTCCCACCAAACATCACCTTCAGGTGTTAACGCAACGTTTGTGAATAAAGTATTTGTCGCAATTGTTTTCATGGCATTTGGATTTGTTTTAAAACTTGTGCCTGGGGCAACACCGAAATATCCAGCTTCAGGATTGATGGCGCGCATTTGCCCGTTCAAATCAGGCTTAATCCATGCAATATCATCGCCGACAGTTGTGATTTTCCAGCTTTCTAAACCAGCAGGAGGAATCAACATTGCAAAATTTGTTTTACCACAAGCGCTTGGAAACGCGGCTGCAACATATTTTTTTTCTTTGGTCGGCGATTCAACGCCCAAAATCAGCATGTGCTCTGCAAACCAAGATTCATCGCGACCTAATGCCGAAGCAATCCGAAGTGCAAAACATTTTTTTCCAAGCAAAGCATTTCCGCCGTAGCCACTGCCGAATGACCAAATTGATTTTTCTTCAGGGTAATGAACAATGTATTTATTTTCTGAATTGCACGGCCAGGTCACATCAGCTTGCCCGGCGCGCAAAGGCATTCCGACAGAGTGAACACATTTTACAAAATTTTCGGAATCACCCAACAGGTCTAATGTTTTAATTCCAATGCGTGTCATGATTTTCATATTCACAACCACATACGGTGAATCAGTAATTTCAATTCCGATTTTAGAAATAGGCGAACCCAATGGACCCATGCAAAAAGGAATCACATACATCGTGCGACCTTCCATGCAACCATCAAATAATTTCCCCAGCGTGGTTCGCATTTCACTGGGCTCTGTCCAATTGTTGGTGGGACCTGCATCAGATTTCTTTTCAGAACAAATAAATGTGCGATCTTCGACACGCGCCACATCGGACGGATCAGAGCAGGCTAAATATGAATTCGGTCGAAGCTTTTCATTTAATTTTTTTAAAGTCCCTGATTTCAACATTTGATCAATCAATTTTTGATTTTCAGATTCTGATCCGTCACAGAAATGAATATTCGCAGGTTTTGTTAATGCTGCAATTTCATTAACCCAGTTCACAAGGTATTGATTTTTGATGTTCATAGACCATCCTTTATAAAGATTAATTTTTGAAGGTAATTTGTAATATTTCGATGTCAAAAATGCAAGGGAAGGCTTGGGCTTTCACTTTAATTCAAAGCTCCAGAGAAATTTTCATTTTTTTGGCAATTCGTTTGCAATCTAACAAATATTACAGAAAACTTAACGCATATCAGGGACACTTTGGTACTTTTTAGGCGAATTTGCCGCAAAAGCCATCGTTTATGTGATATTAACAAAAAAAAGGGGACAAAATGAAATCACTTATTCAGCTTTCAGTATTAGCCATTATGACACTTGGACTATCATCATGCGATCCGTTCGAAGGTGTTTTAGACGTCAAAAAAGCATTCACTGTTGTCAGTAAAGCTCAGCAACAACCGAACTGCGGTAATGGCGAATCTTATGACCCATCTTGCGAACAGTCCGCACAGCCTTCCAACATCAGAATCCCTGTTGGCAATCTAAATGCGAAATTAGATTTCGTTGGCCGCGATCAGATTCAAATTACAATGAAAATTGATGGCCGAAAAACAACTGTAAAAATGCCATTACCAAATAAATTAAGTCTTCCACAAAATGGAGCTTTTGAAATTTCAGCACGTGAACTTGGCCAAAGTTTTTCTGCCAAAGGTGACACTGTGACGAATATTTCTGATTCACAGCCCTACCGTGGTTACGAACAATGTACCTACAGCAGATATGAATATGTTTGCCGAATTGTGAATAACCAACAAGTCTGCCGCGAAGAACCACGCTCGGTTTATGGCCAACAGTTTGTTGAATTTTTTAATCGCAGTACACACCAATCATTGAATGTGAATTTTATCGATACAGCTGTTTTAGCGACCTTCAGCGGAACAAGATCTTCGTCGCAAAAAATTTATACATTCCGTGACCGTTGTTTTTAATTTAATTTTCAGATTTAGCATTTAACTTTACATTGAATTTTACATTTAACTTTAAAGCACACAAAATTAAGGCCATTCCAACATATTGGAATGGCCTTAATTTTTCGTCCAAGATCGCCCAGGCCGCGATAGCAGCAACAACGGGTTCAACCATAACAACGATTGATGCCTTGGAACTGGATAAATGCTGAAGCCCAATTAAAAATAATATGATTGGGCCGATCGTACAAATCACAGCCAATCCAAAAATATAAAAAAATTGTTTTTGGCTTAAACCCGCAATTGTTAAAATATCAATTTGATGAAACGCACAAAGAGCAACTGCCGCTGATAAAATCACATAAAAACTGGATGACAATGGATGCACCGACTGTTGGTATTTACCGCTGATGATCACGTAAATTGAATACACAATTGCCGCAGATACAGCATAAAAAACAGAAATCATAGAATCAAAAAATACAGGACCCCGCAATAAAACTGCCAATCCAAAACAAGCCAACAGTAAACTCATAAATTGTTTTTGATTCATTTTTTCGTTCAAAAAAAAATGGCTTCCTAAATTAACAAATATTGGAAACGTAAATAACAATAATGCGGCCAATGAAACCGATAAACCCTGAATCGATTTAAAATATAATGTAGCAAAAACAGCGTAACCGAATATTCCCAATATTGATGAAATTAAAATTTGACTCATGTTTAATTTCAACAAGGTTCGTCGATATAAAATAAGTGCCAAAAATAAAATGGCCGCTGCCATCGAAAACCGAAATGCTAATAACTGCCCGACAGTCATGCCACTGTCAAAAGCCAGTTTTCCAAATATACCTAAAAAACCGAATCCTATACCCGCCAGAAAAACACATACGAAACCAGTAAATTGTTGCATGTGTTTAGATTAACCTGACAAAATGAAATAACAAGAGGTACTTTGTGGGATACAGTATGTGTTTTTTATTTGGGATCAGTTCTATGTGGGGCGTATCTTTGGGTGGTTATTATTCATTCATTGGTGCGCTGATCGTATTTTGTATTCATCCAGCCTTAGATTACATGGTTGGCGAAACAAAGCCGACCGGATTTTTTAAAACAATATTATTTCAACCAACGATTTCAAATCTGTTTCTATTTTTATCGACTCCATTTTGTATCTTTTTTTTATGGCACAGTCTGAATCAATTTTTGATCCATTCAGATGGCCTATCGACGATCGGTAATATTTTATCAACAGGTAGCTTGCTCGGCGTGCTAGGAATTAATACTGCTCACGAACTTATTCATCGCCGTAAAAATTGGCAGCGTTTCTTAGGCTTGATTAACTTAACTTTGGTTAATTTTACGTGGTGGAAAACCGCACACGTTGACTTACACCATCGACACGTATCAACCCCGCTGGATCATGCCAGTTCCAAAAAAAATGAAAATGTTTATATTTTTTGGTTTCGCAATTTTACAAACAGTTTGATTGAAAGTTATCAATTTAAACCGAAATTTTTTGTCACTGCGTTGTTAACTAATATGATTTTTAACTTTTTAATTTTTCAATTTTACGGATTTAAAATCTGGTTTTTTTCATTTTCAATTTCGGCGACAGCTATCATTATGCTGTTGACCGTCGATTATATTGAACATTATGGATTATCACGAAAATTAACCGATGGCGGACGTTATGAGCCTGTTAAACATGAACACAGTTGGGATTGCTATTATTTATTAACTAATCTGACCTTATTTAATTTAGGATACCATTCGCATCATCACTGGAGAGCTTCAGCACCGTTTGATAGTCTGACAGAACAAACGAATTCACCGAAAATGAAATATGGTTATTCACTGATGATGCTGCGGGCATTAATTTTTAAAAATTAAATTAAAGATTTAATCTTTAAAATGACGATCTCAGAACGACTGAACCAGCGCATTGGCGGTCCCCAAAAACCTGTGCCCTGGTGATTAAAAACCAAAGTTTGACCAAATTTTTTAAAACCACTGACCATCGGCTGTTGCAAACGCACAGCTAAATGAAATGGAAAAATTTGACCACCATGAGTATGTCCTGCAACCATCAAATCACAATGTTGTTTTTTAATATCAAAAACACTGGCTGGTTGGTGGGCTAATAAAATTTTATAAATAGTTTTAATTTCTGACGTTAACGCCAAATCAGGTTTCGAAACCAATTCAGGTCTGAACCTCGGGGCCATTTTATCTGGTATTCCTGCAATTAAAATTTTTTGACTATTAAATTCAATAATTTGATTTTCATTGTGTAACGGTGTGATTCCTAAATTTTTTAAACAAATTTCCCATTCGCCGGGGTGAATATATTCGTGATTTCCTGTGATATAAAAAACACCGCAAGTTGATTTTAAATTCTTCAGGGGCAACAGCTTTTTTGAAATTTCATGAAAATGGCCTTCGGCCAAATCACCTGTGATTGCGATGATATCTGGTTTTTGTTCGTTAATTTTTAAAACTACTTTTTCAAGCCATGTTTCATTCAAATGCAGCATTCCAATATGTAAATCAGAAATTTGTGCTAATTTAAAATTCTGTATTTCCGGCGGGCCATTCATTTCATGCGTTATCAAATCTGGAAATTTTAAACCTTTGTAGAGTGCCCATGCAGAAATTAAAACGCTGGCCACCAGAACCCAATCGGAATATCCATGATTTATAAATTTTGAAATTATGAATTCGATAACTGAAAATAAAAAATTAATCGTGAAAAAACCCAGCCAAACGTATCCAATCCAGGTCAGCCATTTGAATTTATTTTTTTCATTCCTTGAAACTAAAAAACCTGCTGGTATAGACAACCAACCCAAAAAATAAATAATCAGAATTGTCGTTGCATAATCCTGCTCAGAACCGTCTGGAAACGACCTGGTCACAACACCAAACATGAACCAGTGAACCCTGGCCAAAACTGTCATAATAATAGTCAGTACCAGTAATATTTTCCATAAACTTACTTTTTTGGGTGCCATATCCAGCTAAACTGCATTTTTATGACTGAAAAGTCATTCTTAATCAAAAGCTAACACTAAATATAAAAACTTTGTGCTAATTCTTACCTCGAGCAAAAACAAAAAACTTAACAACTCAAACAGGAGATCTTTATGAAAACAGCTCTATTAACAATCGTTCTGATCACATCACAAATTGCTTTCGGACAGATTAAAAATTCTGCTAATGAAGCTCGTCATTTAACATTGATCGAAGACGCTATTCAACAGAACTGTGGTCGAATGACTGAATTAACACAAATCGGTCAATTAGAAATTAAAACTTCAATTGATCAAGGCATTACAGATGTTGCGTACACAACATTACTGACGGGTTCGCAGCGCTACGATCAAGTTCATATGAATCAATACGAAATCACAGTTGAATCAACAAAAGCAGATATGTACGATCACACAACAAAAAATTGGGGCGCATACGGCGTAACTTCAGTTTCTTGCGTTCAAAAATAATTAATCAGTCATATTTAAATAATTTTCAAAAAGCTCTAAATTTATTTAGAGCTTTTTTTTTATGTCGTTTTAAACTAATATCTAGCTGTGACTTCAATTGAAGAATTTATTCTAAATTATGAAATGTATAACGAATATGGTCTCGTTAAAAAATTCGACGATGTCACATACAATAATCAAAGCTACCCATTAATTTCGGTCCATTTTGGCAACCCATCAGCTCCGACACTTTTTATCAATGGGGGGATTCACGGCCTTGAACGCATCGGCGCACAATTGACTTTGTCTTTGCTGCACAGTTTTCACGAAAGATTGTCGTGGGATTCCGTTTTAAAAAAAATGTTAACTGATATCCAAGTTGTATTTTTGCCATTGGCAAACCCTGTCGGTTATTTTGAAACAACACGGTCAAATGGCAATGGCGTCGATCTGATGCGGAACGCAAACATCGAAGCAACGGAAACTGTGCCGTTTTTATTGGGTGGTCACAAAAAAACGAATCAATTACCTTGGTACTGTGGAGAACAAGTCCAACTGGAAACTGAATTTGTGATTAGCGTTGTACGTGATATTTTATCGACATCGGACAAACTGGTATCTTTGGACATACATTCAGGTTTTGGCTTCCGTGATCAGTTATGGTTCCCGTTTGCGAACAGTCGCAAAATATTTTCACAAATTTCTGAACTGTATTTATTGTTTCAGTTGTTTCGAAAATCATTTCCGCATCATGTGTACAAAATTGAACCGCAGTCAAAAAATTATTTAACCCACGGTGATATTTGGGATTACTGTTTTTACAATGTTAAAAAAGAGCACCAAACGTATTTACCAATGACTTTGGAAATGGGTTCTTGGATCTGGGTTAAAAAAAATCCGCTTCAGATTTTTTCAAAAACGGGCCTGTTTAACCCTATCAAAAAACACCGAATTCACAGAACCTTACGTCGACACCGGCCTTTGTTTGACTTTTTATTACATGCACTGATATCCAACCAATTCTGGACAAAAATCGATCCTGCGAATAAGAGCGATATCGAGAAAAAGGCCATAGAAAAATATTATGGATAATACACAGGATTTTCCACAAAATTGGGTATTCATTCGTGGCTTAACACGCAGCCATTTTCATTGGTTCGATTTCAAAACACAGTTTGAAAATAAATTTAAATCCAAAAACGTGTTCGCAGTTGAATTACCGGGCAGTGGTGAATTATCAAAATTGAAAACACCCTGTGATATTTCAAAAATTATTACTGAACTTAAAAAGCAGTTGCCAAATTTACCCACACCATTTGGAGTTATCGGAATTTCATTTGGTGGCATGATCGCAACCCAATGGACCATCGATTATCCGTCGGAAATAAGCCATATCGTACTGATGAACACAAGCTCAAAACCAAGCCCTTTTTACCACCGATTTCGACCTGCTTTATATTTTAATTTTTTAAAAGCAGTTTTATTTCCGACGGCAAACATCATTGAAAAATTTATTTTAAAATCAACATGCAATTCAAAAAACTGGCAATCTGTTTTTACAAAATGTGTTGAATTCCAAATCAAAAATCCAATTCAAATATCAAACTTAATTCAACAGCTGCGACTTGCTGCTAAATCTGAATTCAAAATGAAACCTGACTGCAAAACTTTAATTTT
>JANPOT010000025.1:0-7437 GCA_031428135.1 Pseudobdellovibrionaceae bacterium
CTCGATGTCGGCTCATCACATCCTGGGGCTGGAGCAGGTCCCAAGGGTTTAGCTGTTCGCTAATTAAAGTGGTACGCGAGCTGGGTTCAGAACGTCGTGAGACAGTTTGGTCCTTATCTTCTGTGGGCGTAAGAAATTTGAACAGATCTGTCCTTAGTACGAGAGGACCGGGATGGACGAACCTCTGGTGTTCCTGTTGTTCTGCCAAGAGCAATGCAGGGTAGCTATGTTCGGAATGGATAACCGCTGAAAGCATCTAAGCGGGAAGCCAACTGTAAGATAAGATTTCTCTGGGGCTTCGGCCCCCTAAAGACTCCTCGGAGACTACGAGGTTGATAGGCATAAGGTGTACTTGCAGTAATGCATTCAGCTGATATGTACTAATAGGTCGTGAGGCTTTTTTAAAATAAATTTTTCTAGTCTAGACATAGTTTCTATGTCGACGACACATTTCGATTCTAACTTACCGCTAAAAATCAATTAAAACAATTTGCTGGTGTCTTTAGCAGAGAGGCCACACCTGATCCCATTCCGAACTCAGAAGTTAAGCTCTCTTGCGGCGATGGTATTGCACGAGCGATCGTGTGAGAGAGTAGCGCGATGCCAGCTCCTATTTATATAACCCACTTGATTTTTTGATCAGGTGGGTTTTTTTTTGTCTTTTTGTCAAAAAATGTGACAGTTCAATCATTCCAAACCTCATATATCGTTACACAGTCTATTTTTTATAGGCATCAGTATTGATGATGAACTGATTGAGGTGTTTTATGTTAAAACCTAAATTCAGATCAATGTATTATACGATTTTATTTTTTGTTGCAGTTGTGTTTGGTGTATTGATTTCCTGTTCTCCGGCTAAATTCAGTACATATGATAAGGATTCTCAAAACGCTAATATACGCTCAAGTTCAAATTGCCCAGAGGTGTCAGCTGGAGTTTTTAAATGCACAGATACATTTAAAGTTGGTTCTGGTAAAGTGGATATTTTGTTTGTTGATGATAATTCAGCATCTATGTCGTCGATACACAGAAAACTAGCTGCTAAGTTTGGTGGATTTATTGAAAGTTTAGATTCAAAAGAAATAGATTATAGAATTTCAATAACAACGACGGATTTAGCAGCAGCACAAAAAGACTCTTTAGTTACTTTTGCTAATGGTTCAAAAGTTCTATCTAAAAACGATTCAAACCGTGTCGGTTTATTTAATGCTGGAATTTCTAGATCTGAAACTATTGCCTGTGAAGATTTCATGAAATCGGCATTTTATACTTATGGCCCGAGTTTTAATACAACGAGTTATTATAATCAAAATTATTACTCAAAATGTCCGTCGGGTGACGAGCGTGGATTGTATACGGCCAATGAGGTCATTTCAAAAAATTCAGGCTCGTTGATACGTACAGATGCTCATTTAAATATTATTTTAGTTTCAAACGAAGATGTGCGTAGTGGTTCATATTTGACAGATAGTCGATTTGCATTGGAGGCGAAGGACACGGCCACAAATTTTTCAGCTATGGTTAATTCAACATATCCTGGAAAATATTGGGAATTTAATTCAATTATTACAAAAGACAATTCCTGCGCTGTTGCTCAACAATCTGATTTTGTAGATAATGCGAATAATCCGATACGAGATGCAAACGGTAATTTTGTTGTTAGCTCTAATGTGGGATTGGAATATGCAGCGTTATCTGCATCAGCATCATCAGATATCGATGGAAATCCAGCTCCACGCGGGCAAATTTTAAGTATTTGTAACAATGATTATACGTCGTATTTTAATAATATTGCTTCGAAAATTTCTCAGTCGGCAAGGTTGATGCCGTTGAAATGTAATCCGATCAGTGCGCCTGTAGTAACTCGGGCTAATAACACAAGTTTAAGTGTTCCTTATCAATGGCAAGGAGATAAAATTTTATTTCAAGCTGGATCAGAAGGAATACAGATAACTGTTTCGTACCAATGCCAACTGACATCCGCGCATTAAGATACTGATTGTCTTCGCAAATGAAAATCTCTAAAAACGTGTTTTGTTTTGAGACACGTTTTTTTAAGTAGTTGTTAAATTAAAAACAAAAATAAATTCAAAATCTACATCAGTTTTTTAAATATTCTGCCGATACTGTTCGTATGGCAATGGTAGACAGATATAAAAAATCAGGTGGCTTTGTTCAACTTTTGCAAGTGATTGAGACTTTGGGTCCCAAAAAGCAAGAGCAATTTATGAATATTATCAGAGAAGAAACTCCGAATTGGTCGGCAGCAATTCAAAATAAAATGCTGACTTTTGATCGAATTACGTCATGGAACTCGGAAGCTTTATTGGAAATTATTGCTAATGTGAATACATTGGCTTTTGTGACAGCGCTGAAATCGATGACGCCTGAAAAATATAATTTATTTTGTGAAAAATTGTCATCGCAAGAGCGAAGAAAAATTGAACAACAATTTAATGATATCAGTCCTGATTTAAATCAAATATCGTCATGTGTGATGAAAGTAGTTTCTGAAACCAGAACATTATTTATCAATGGCACACTGAAGTTTGATAAAATTGATATTGCATTATCAATACCCGAAAATTTTGAAACCAATATTGAATCAGCAGGTGCGGCAAGTACTGCAGATTCAATAAAGCCAAGCGCATTAGGTGCTGCAGGCAGTGTTGATATGGACCAATTGAAGCGTAAGTACGTTGAATTGAATCAGCAGCTGGTTCAGTTGAAAAAAGAAAATTCAGCTATGAAAGATAAGCTCGACCGCATCAAGAAAATTGCCTAAAAATTAAGACCATAAGTTTTTTATTGTATATCTTGACGGATGGTAATCATAAGATTTATCCTGCCTTCCAGTCGGGGCGTAGCGCAGTCTGGTAGCGCATCTGGTTTGGGACCAGAGGGTCGTAGGTTCGAATCCTATCGCCCCGACCAATTATTTGACACCACTTTTTAACAAAATCCCAAAACACCAAACGTTATAAACACTTAAAATCATTAGAATCGGTTCACAGTCTGAGTTTGAATCTGTCGTGAAATTTCACGCAATGTAGTGAGTTTGCTACCTACCATCTACTTGAATGCTACTTGCGTTTGTACTTTTATTTTATGTATCAATCGCCTCATAAATATCATTTGCTTGATTTTTACTTCAATTTGAAGTATTATTAACATCGGATGGATGTACGCACACAAATAACCAGTACCAGAGGCTTTGAAAAGCAGCTTGATAAAGTTCCTGATTTTATCAGAAAGAAAGTTCAATTTTGGATTTTCTTGGTCGAATCAAACGGCATCTGGGAAGTCATGAAATCACCGGGCTTTCACGATGAACCGCTTAAGGGTGATCGCAAAGGTCAGCGTTCTGTGCGTTTAAATAAAGCCTACAGGCTGATTTATCACATCATTCAAGACCGTGTTCACATCGAACTTTTGGAGGTACACAAACATGATTACTAAATCCTATTTTGAAAAACTTGAAAAAAAATACGGCGTGATGACATTTGCCGACATGTTAAAAGCATGGCGCGAATCCGACGACATCAGTCAAACCGCATTTGCAAAAAAAATTGGTTTATCCGTACAAAACCTAAATGATCTTGAAAAAGGTCGCCGGATTCCGTCACCATCCAGAGCTGCCAAAATCGCAAAAAAACTGGGTCTACCAGAAATGGGTTTGATTCAGTTGGCTTTGAAAGATTCGCTGGTCAAAGAGGGCTTTGATTATGATGTTAAGCTGGAGTCGGCCTAGGTTAATGGTTATTGAGTGGATTAGGCATAATTGATATGCGAACATTGCGAACACTTTGTTCGCATATAGCTTGCCAAACCAGAATCCAATTATTATGGTCCTCGGATGACAAGCGAAGTTATTTTAATCCTTAGTGAAAAATTTAAAGAACGTGCGCAAGCAAACCCTTCTTATTCTTTAAGATCGTTTGCTCGTGATTTAAAGGTTTCTCCTTCAACGTTATCTGAAATTTTTAATCAAAAAAAAGGAATCTCTCAAAAGCTAGCGTTGCAATTAGCAGAACGTCTTAATCTGCCAGAGTGGGAACAAATTTACTTCAAACAGCTTGTTCATGCTGAGTGTTCAAAAAGCCCAAAATCAAAAGCGCAGGCTAAGGAACAATTAGAATCTTTTAAACGTTCAAACACCTATCAACTCATACAAAACAAAGCATTGAAGGCACTTACTTCATGGGTCGAGTTAGCTATTTTAGAGCTGACATATACCAAAGATTTTCAACCCAAGATTAAGTGGATTGCAAAACAGCTATCAGTCACTGAAATTACAATTGAATCTGCCATAAAAAGACTCGTTGAGGCTGAACTTTTAGAAATTGATTCAATAGCTGGAAAGTGGATTGATGTTTCGCCATTATTTACTACAACTGATGGAATTCCCAATGAATCTATCCGTAATTTTCATAGATCAGTTTTGAATTTAGCTCTTAAAAAACTTGAAAGTGCAGATGTTAAATCTAGAACTGTGAAAACCGTCGTTTTGTCTGTATCTGAAAAAAATAAAGAAAATATAAAAAAAATATTAGACGAAGCAATTAATAAAATTGCGGCTTTGGGAGATCAAAAATCACCGGATTGTAACGACGTTATATGTTTCAGTGGTCAAATTTTTAGTTTATTAAATAAGGAGAATAAAAAATGAAAAATATAAAAAAGATTATGCTATTTTTATCACTTACAATTGCTAGCTATTCTTTTGCTGGCGTTAAGGTCATTGGCAATGGTGGAGATGCTGTTGTTTGTTATGCGGATGCGACCAGATCAATAATTAAATCAGTTCGACTGTTTGATTATTGGGAACAGGAACAAGTTCTCAAATATGGCCCTAATAAATTAGGATCTATGCAACTGTCTATTCAAGAAAAAATAGAAATCGCTACAAATAGAATTAGTAAATTTGATCCGTTTCTGGCTGGACAAATTAAGCAACTAGCGCTTAACCTAGCGAATAATATTCAGAATTATTTAGTGACAAACTATAGTTTGCCTGAAATAGACGATGCAAATCCACAAGCGATACCAAGTGATCCAAACTGTTATATTGAACAGTACGCTGTTCAATATAAAGATCTTATAACAGGGCAACGACGTTTTTCTATCGCGGACAAATTTTATAATAATACAAGTACTACTAATGATGAGCGCGTTGGTATTATTTTACACGAAGCAATTTATCGCTATGCCATCGGTATAGATCCCGCTCTATCAAATTCTGATAATGTTCGATACTTCAACTATGTCGTCGGATCTGACTTTTTAAATACTTTAAAAGCTGAAGACACACTACAGTTTCATGATATTTTAGTGAGGACCCACATTCATCAATCTGACTGTGTATCAAGTAATGGAGTTTATTTAAAGACTGATGGTGGATACGGGAGTACCGAGTCATGCTATAATCAAACGATGAATTTAGGTCCAAATATTTTCATTGGTCTAACTCAGGGATCTAAAATTCTTGATTATGTAATGGTGCCTTCTGAGGATAATTCAAGTATTAGTTACACAAGAAAAGGAATTACAATAAAGCAGGCTAATTTAAATTTGCCATTAGTGGTAAATTTAAATTTTTCGGGAAAAACTAAACAGTTTTTAACCAACGAGTTATCGTTAAGCGAAACAAATCTAACTCTGAGCTCGATTAAAGAAAATAGTCTAGCATCGAATGAGCTGTTAATCAAAGGGCCATTCGGAATAGATTTTATATGCCAAAATTATTTAAATTTTAATAAGACTAGTTTAGAACTCATTGATTGTTCGATTAAAAAAACTCAAATTGTTGTCAACGCTCAAACGTATGTATTCGGCGGCTATATGAAACAACTAAGTCGGGAGCGTTGGATTATTACCCGAGACTCAGGTGCAAAATACAAACTTCTTGGTTCAAAAAAATCATTAGTAGTAGCAAGTTTCGGAGGAGCTCCTTCGGATGCAAATACAACTTGTAAAAACGATTTAATCACTGTTGATAGTAATTTAAATTTGGTGGCTGGTTGTTTTAAATCTGATCATCCGTTAGAAATTAATGGCCAAACAGTGAGTCTACTGAATAATTTTGAAGTTCAATGGGTGCATGACGAATATTTTTTAAAGGGACAAGTTGCTTACAATCATAATGCACAGGGGATCTATAACCCAATTTTTAAAAATCTTAGACTAGTTAAGTCTTCAGAAAATGAAAAATTTAATTATTGTGGAACACTAAAGTTTCCGTCGAAGTTGACTTGGGTATGGGGTAAAGCAGATGAATACATTGGTTATCCAGGGGAAAGTTTTTACGATATCTCTACCGATAGCGTTGTATACAAGACAGATGAAAACGTTAGCGTAGTCAGCCGAGTTGGTTGCCAGGCCTCTGATTTTTTAAGTAATGACTATTAGTCTTTTCGGTTACAAATTTTATGAATGGAGTTTAAAAAAATGAAAATAGTAATTTTAATGTTATCACTTATGGAGGTCTCAGTTTCATTCGCAGGATATTGCCCGCTGGATTTGACGCAAAAAAAGGTTTTGCACGCAGCGCTTTCAATTGAGTCAATTAATGGCGAAGGAAGGCCTTTAACGATGGAAATTCATTCGTATTCTAGCACAATGAATACTTGGAGTGTATTTTTATCGTATTCAGGGTTACAAAATATTTGGACTGTCGTAACAAGCGACGATGGCTGTCAAATTAAAGCCGTGTATAAATAATAACTTTTAGAGCCCTCCTTTGAAAAACTGAGGGCATTTTTTTATTTTATAAAATCAAAAATAAATTTAATCGTATTCATCATTCAATTTGTCGTCACAAAAAATAAAACAAATTTCAAAATCCACCTTTACATTGAAATTTCACGACACATATTTATATCAGCACTCAGCTAAATTACTCACCCCCACAAACTTATTCCACTCTGACCGCTATAATCAATATAACGGAGGAGAATCTGAAAACACAGATAAAGCCCTATGGGCGTGCGCCGCAGGTTTTGTCATTGCTGGCAGAACACGGACAATTATCTACAAAAACACTGCAAATACTTTTACAACCCACGATCAACATACGCAGATTGAACGAAGTGCTGCACAGACTGTGCGGCCAACAACTGATATCAAAACAGTATGACAAGCTGTTTGGTAACAGCGGCGTGTTTTATCAACTGTGCAAAAACACAAATTTACTGACCATTACCGCTAAAAAATTAAATACCACCACTGAATTATTAAAACCGCCCAGCATCCGACACGCTGAATTGTTGCATTCGCAAATTTGTGCTGTGTGGGCCTAAAAATTAAAACAACTCGGTCCAAATCATTTGGTGCTGCGTGAATATAATTTTCTGGGGCATGATGAATATGAAAAATACTTTGTCACAAGTGACCTGACAACTCATCAAGAACAGCGTCCTGATGTTTTTATGCTACTTC
>JANPOT010000026.1:0-136605 GCA_031428135.1 Pseudobdellovibrionaceae bacterium
GCAAAACGCGATGCCGCGCGCGTTGGTCCTGAAACAATAAAATTAGTTGATGAACTTTTAAAGGGAGCATCTCCGCTTCGATTTTTACGTCGAGTTCAAGGTATTTTACGATTGTATCAATCGAACAAAGTCAGCGGCAAAATAGACAAGGAGCTTTGAAACAGTCTTAATGTACTTTGAAAATACTATCGAGAATGCGAATATTTTGTCGTGTGCCCCTTAAAAAAATTAGGACTGCCCCAAGCTTCAGTTCTGGATTCATACAAAAGCTTAGCGCGAGCGACGTAAACCCAGTTAGTGAATGAATCTAGATTCCCAGCTAACGCCGCCGCCAAAACAATCGTGATGGCAAAATCAGTTAATTTATCGAAGCTCATAATGATCTCCATTCTGGACAAGATGTCCGTTTTTAATTCTTTTGATTATGTTGTCTATGGAATTCCAAGACCAAGTTTTACCCAGCGGCGATGGGACGCGCTTTCCGTTGAGCTTAGTGGCTATGGAATTCAATGACTGTCCCGTTTTCCATAGGCCGATGATCTGAAGTAACGTCGGGTACTCTTTCGGGTGCTTGACGACCCGCCCCTCAAGGTATGCAAATCCATAAGGCGGCTTCACATTTTTCTTTCCCACAAGTCTTTGAGTGGCCCTGTGACTTTCCGGAAAAGCAGGCCTGATAGGTATCTTAAGTCGAAGTAAAATATCTCTGACCTTAGTTTTTGAAATACTTAGTAGCTTTTCGATATCACGAAAAGAATTGCCTTTTAGGTAGAGTTGAGTGATATTTTCGTCAAGTTCAGGCGAATTAGAAAAAGTTAACTGTATGAAATCATGTGACTTTGGCCACATTGCCTGATGGGCGACTGGGGTCACCAAGTCCTCCAATATCCAAACTCCCGCCCGATTGCTTAGAAACTGAAAAATGATCTCCAGAATCCAAAGACACACCAACTTCGCTGGCCTCATCTCGAACTAATTTGAGTCCATGCCTTCTGCGCCCTTGATCATCACTATCTAAGTAAAACCAAAACCCCAATTTATTGGGGGAAGGTCACCAAGGGTTGTCGATTTTCCTCCAAAAACATGAGCTGGCACATAATCAATTCGGTAATTCTCTATTAAAGTGGTGCGTATGGTAGGGAAAAATGGCCTACCCCATAAAACGAGGTAAAATATGAAACCAAATGTAAAAGAATTTTTTGATAAAGCTACATGGACGCTAACATACGTCGTATTTGATCCAGCAACCAAAGACGCTGTCATCCTTGATCCAGTTTGGGACTACGACCAGGCGTCATCAAAAATGACCACTGATTCAGCGGACAAGGTTTTAGATTTTACAAAGTTGAACAAATTAAATGTTCACTACATTCTTGAAACTCATGCTCATGCCGATCATGTTTCAGGGTCGCAAATATTAAAAAAGAACATACCTGGTGCAAAAATAGGAATTGGTGCGCGAATCGCCGACGTTCAAAACGTATTTAAAACTGTTTTCAATCTTGACCCAAATTTTAAAACTGACGGTAGCCAATTCGATCTTTTACTTGATGAAGGCAAAACTCTACAGGCAGGATCTTTAAACATAGAAACGATTTACACTCCTGGACATACTCCAGCGTGCGGCACCTATGTCATAGGGGACGCCGTTTTCACGGGTGATGCTTTATTTATGCCAGACTACGGGACTGGACGATGCGATTTTCCAGCCGGCAGCGCCGGTGACCTATACAGTTCGGTTCACGATAAAATTTATAAACTGCCAGATCATTTTCGAGTTTTTGTGGGGCATGACTATCAACCGAACGGTCGTCCGTTAGCTTTTGAAACAACAATCGGTGAAGAGAAACGAAAAAATATTCAACTTAACGCTGAAACAACTAAAGAAAGTTTCGTCGAATTTAGAAATAAGCGCGACAAAATGCTAGCGGCTCCGCGATTACTTTTACCAAGCGTGCAGGTCAACATTGATGCTGGCCATCTTCCAAAAGCCGAAGAAAATGGAACTCGCTATTTAAAAATTCCAGTTAGAGAATAAATATGAAAACACTATTCGGAATTTTTACACTTATCTTTGGCGCGGGTTCACCGCTTCCCGTCTACGCGAATACCGATAATTTCGTGATCGTCGATGTACGAACACCGTCTGAATTCGAAGAAAGTCACGTAGCAGGAGCAATCAACATTGATTTTTTGAACTCAGAATTTAAGAATAAAATAGCTCAACTGGACAAAGAAAAACCATACAAAGTTTATTGCCGCAGTGGCAATCGTTCGGGTCAGGCTATGAATCTCATGAAGTCAATTGGATTCAAAAATGTTGAAAATTTGGGTAGCTTAATGCAAGCTTCACAACGACTCTCTAGAAAATGTGAAGGTAGAAATTCCTGTTAGGAATAAAGCTTCGATCACTCTCTAAAAAAGGAAACCTGAAAATGGCTAAAACTTATTCCGTTTGCGAAAAATGTGACCAAATGAATCGCGTGGATTTGAATTCTGGTAAGGCTGCTGTTTGTGGAGCTTGCAAAGCAGAGCTTCCAGTTCATGGAGCGCTCATTGATGGAAGTGACAAAGCGTTTGCAAAGCTCATAGCAAAATCTCCCCTTCCTGTCGTTGTTGATGTTTGGGCTCAGTGGTGCGGCCCATGTCGTTCTTTTGCTCCAACATTTAAAGAGGCCAGTGAAAACTTCGCCGGAAAAGTTGTCTTCATAAAACTGGACTCTGAAAAAAACCAACAGTCCGCCGGCCGATTAGGTATTCGAAGCATTCCAACGATTTTGATTTTCAAGGATGGCGTTGAAGTCACCCGTCAGTCTGGCACGATGCAAAGCGAACAATTCGCTCACTGGCTCGATCAAAATATTCGGTAGAACGCGCCACAAAATTACATCAAATGGCAGCTTACTGGAGCTTTGATTTTAGAATTGAGAAAAAGACCAAAGTTAAACCTACAAAAAACAATGGAATTACAAAGCTCTCGCGTTGATGGGGGAAGGTCACTGGCACATCATTTACCGACATAATTTACTGCGGCGGGCGTCAATTGGTATTTCCCAATATGGATTAGTTCTAATATGATACAGACATGAACTGGAAAGAGCTTTGGTCAGAATTGCCAACCGATATTAAGTGGCAGTTTGAATCACAATCAAAATCAATTGAATTAAAACGAGGAGAGTTCGTTTATCGACAAGGAGACGTTCCGAATGGAATTTATTTCGTCAAACAAGGGCTTATCGGACTGATACTTGTTGGACATGCCACTGGCAAAGAACACTTACTTAGATTTTTTCGTCAAGGTCAGTTTTTTGGCCATCGAGCTTTGTTTTCGAACGAAGGGTACCACGGAACTTCGGTGGCCATCGAGCCTACAGTCTTAAAATTAGTACCAAAAGAAATCATAATGATGGCGATTGAAAAACAACCCAGATTGCTTTTTGATGTTGTTCAAGTTCTAGCAAAGGAACTTCGAAGATCCGAAACCCATCAGGTCATGATTCTTGAAAATCAAATCTTGGTCAGAGCAGCGCAAGCCGTTGTGTATTTAAAGGACCTTCATCCTGATCACAATTGGACTCGTCAAGAGATTGCAAATTTTTGTGCAAGCACAGTTTCAACCGTTATAAAAGCACTGTCTGAACTTGAGGATCTGCAATTAATCAAGCAGGATGGACGATCTATACAAATCTTAAATCGAGATGGTCTTATTGCGATGCAGGATAACTAGACAGCACAATTTTAATTCGAATTGTGTGCCAGCACATCATTGTTTGATATTAAACTATGTCATTATCAACCAATGGACACATCACTTAAAGTCACGAAACTATCTTGTGAACAAGTTTATAACCTCTGGGCAACGGATCCAGACTTAATCAGGCTGATTGATTTGCGTCCCGAAACAGAGTTTAAGGCTTCGCACATTCCTGGCGCAGAAAATATAAAGTCAGATCGAATTTCCAACCAAATTGATAGTATAGGTGAGTGTCTAGCGATTATCATAGCACCAGAAAGCGCCGAACTATCTATAACAAGACAGCTAGGTGACCGACAGAATTTTGTATTTATGAGCAATTGCCATCGTTGGGTTGAGTTGAACAAGCCTCTTGCCGGTGAAGGTCTTCAATCTACGATTTTTGACTTTAAAGAACTTAAAGGGGTCGACATGAGAAGCGATATTATATTTCATCAACTTTTTGAATCTGAATCATCGACTTATACCTATATTATTGCCGACAAAAAAACAAAAGAAGCTGCCATCATTGACCCTGTTCTTGAAACCGTCGATCGCGATTTGAAGCTGATTGAAGAGCTTGGTCTTAGTCTGATCTATGTCTTGGATACACACATTCATGCCGATCACATTACAGGCGCCGGTGAAATTCGTAAACGAACACAAGCTAAAACTGCGGTCAGCCGAGATTCCGCAGTTGATTGTGTGGATATTCCGCTTGAAGACGGACAAGAACTTTTATTAGGTGATAAAAAAATAAAAATCATCGCAACACCTGGTCACACAGACACCTGCCTGACTTATGCTTTCGAGGGAATGATTTTTACCGGGGACACCCTCTTAATTCGTGGGTGTGGACGAACTGATTTTCAACAGGGCTCGTCTGAAAAACTGTACGAGAGTGTTCACGAAAAACTTTTTAAACTTCCCTCAGATACGATGATCTACCCGGCTCATGACTACCGAGGCCAGACCTCATCAACGATTGAACTTGAAAAACAATTTAATCCTCGGTTGGGCCAGACGAAGACAAAAGATGATTTTAAAAAAATCATGTCTGAACTTAAGCTTGCAAACCCTAAAAAAATTCATGAAGCCGTTCCAGCAAACCTAGCCTGTGGAAAACCAAAAGATGCTAGGTCAATTCATCCGCAAGTGGTGGATGGAATTCCTGAAGTCACTTGCGAAGACGTTTTGGCTCATACACAGCAAGTTGAACAAAAAAAAGTAAGACTGATCGATGTCAGACGACCCGATGAATTTAATGGCGAGTACGGCCATATCGAAGGGGCCGAGCTGATCACTCTTGGGCCAGACTTAACAAATTTTTTAGTAAACGGTAATCGCAGCGAAGAAATCGTTTTTGTTTGTCGCAGTGGTGGGCGCTCTGGAACGGCGACTGCCGAAAGCATTAAACTCGGCTACAAATTTACGATCAATATGGCTGGGGGAATGATTCGTTGGACTGAATGTAAACAACCGGTACAGAAACAGAATTAAATTTCAAATTTAGAAAGTGAGAATGTATGCAGCAAGATTGGATCAATGCTCTTTTAGGAGGGGTCATCATAGGAATATCAGTATCTCTGATGCTTTTGTGGAATGGCCGAGTAACAGGAATTAGTGGAATAATCAATGGCACTTTGTCGCCAGTTAAGGGTGATACTGGATGGAGAGTTCTCTTTATTACAGGTCTGTTTCTTGGCGGTTTAACTTTGAGGGTTCTCAATCCAAATATTTTCTCTGGAGGTCTGCAAACAGAAACTTGGACGACCGTAGTTGCGGGTTTACTTGTAGGCTTTGGAACTATACTAGGTAGCGGTTGCACGAGTGGTCATGGCGTTTGCGGTATAAGCCGCATGTCACCTCGCTCGCTGGTTGCGACAATCATCTTTATTTCAGCCGGTGTGATAGCCGTTGCTGCATTTAAAAAGCTAGGAGTCTTGATATGAAAAATGGATTAGCAGCTCTTTCGGTAGGATTTATTTTTGCTATTGGACTCGGAATTTCAGGAATGACACAGCCCCAGAAGGTTGTCGGTTTCTTAGATCTATTTGGAAATTGGGACCCGTCACTTATTTTTGTAATGGTTGGCGGAATCATCGTTCATTTTGTTACTTACAGACTGATTAGAAAACGCAAATTACCGCTTCTTTCTGCGGACTGGCATGTACCAACAAAAAAAGAAATCACACCTGCGCTTGTATCGGGGTCATTACTTTTTGGAATTGGCTGGGGACTTGGCGGTTTTTGCCCGGGACCAGCGGTAACATCACTTGCTAGCTTTGAAGCTAAACCATTTTTCTTTGTTTTAAGTATGCTTGTCGGAATGTTTTTGTTTCGGCTAGTCGATAAAAAATTGAACATTAAGAAATGAGACGCACATGGAAATCTATGGTTATATAGCTTCTATTTTTATGGGCCTAACACTAGGCATGATTGGCGGCGGTGGCTCGATTCTGACAGTACCAATTCTTGTCTATCTTTTTGCAATCAATCCAATATTGGCGACCGCGTACTCGCTTTTCATTGTGGGGCTTACAGCACTCGTTGGTGGTGGTTTTTATCTCAAAAAAGGTGAGGTGGATTTAAAAACTGGATTCATTTTTGCGGTTCCAAGTTTCATTGGGGTCTATTTAACTAGGGCCTATGTCGTACCGCAATTACCTGATCCTGTTTTCTCGATTGGTACCCATGCCATCTCAAAGCCACTTTCGATTATGTTGGTTTTTGCAGTACTTATGGTGGTTGCTTCGATATCAATGATTAAAACCAAGAAAGCCTCAGTGTTACCAGTCAAAGAGTTTTCCTCGATGAATAGATTCTTTTTAATTTCTTTAGAAGGACTTGTGGTTGGCGGAATCACTGGATTTGTCGGTGCTGGTGGCGGATTTCTAATTATCCCCGCTTTAGTGTTACTTGTTGGAATGCCCATGAAGATTGCTGTCGGGACTTCTCTTTTTATTATTGCCGCAAAATCTCTGTTGGGATTTATTGGCGATATACAACATCAACCATTTATTGATTGGACGCTTCTATTTACGCTCGCAGGAATTGCAATTATGGGGCTGTTTATTGGTATGTCACTATCAAAGAAGGTTTCAGAAAAAACGCTAAAAAAAGGCTTCGGATATTTTGTCCTGATTATGGGAACTCTGATTTTATTCGATCAAATAAAGAAAATGTAAGCAGAACAAGCTGACCTTTTTCATTACGCATCGAACGCAATGGAATTCCAGCACTTAAAACAAGATCACGAATCTTTGTTTTTGATAAATCCACGATTCTGGCAATTTCACACAAAGATAAGCCCTGAACATAAAGTTCAGCGACTTGAGATAGGTATTTATCGTTATTGCGAAAAATTAACTGTATGAAACATGAGGCTTAGTCCCCATTGCGCAATGAGCGGCTGGAATCACCAGATTTTTTCAATATTTGACTTCAAGCCAGATTTCATTACGACGCAGAAACCAAAGCTGAAAAGGTGAATTATATCTGGCCAGCATTGGCTCTCCGAAAGTTTCAACTTTATCCGATTTCAATTCAAGATTAAAATCGGATAGTTTTTCTAGGTACCTAGATTCTGACCACGATCCAGAATAAGCGAACACAGCCACTTTGCGAGCAGAAAGTTGTCGCAATTGAACTCTTGAATCGTCAGGCACCGGTAAAGTATCTAAGCTATATTTCTGAGGCATCGTGAACTGCACAACAAACCCAGAGACACCTTTGGTTTGAGTCACCGGTGCTGTCATCTCTATTTTCTCGGAAAGTGCTTTCTGGTTTACGGGAGCCGTCATCGCAATTTTTGTTTTTGATTGATTAGCTCCAAAAATATAACCAGCTAAAATTTTAAAGGCTTGGTTTCCTGCATTTTCAAAATCAGACTCAATCTTTGTTTCAGCCACAATGACAGGACCATATTTTCTGATTTCATAGTGTTGTGACTTTGATTCAACTGTGTACTGTGGTTCTTCGATCGCCATGACAACTCCTGAAAATAATAAAATAAAAGCCATCAGAAACATTCTTTTCTCCTTTGAAGAACAAACTAAGTTCGATGTTTTACAAACTACGAGCTGGAGTTTGATTATCAGAACCCATAGTTTTCACGATTTTGTTGTACAGGCCAAGCATTAAAAATGAGGGCGCCCAAAGTCCTACAAAATTTGCTAAATCTTTACGTTTCGACGATGTCTCGAAGACCGCAGACAGCGCCATTGAACCTAAAGCAAGCGCAAGAAAAACGCCTGAGGGAATTTTTGAAGTTTGTTTTTCAATCGCCTTAGTTGTCTTTCCCTCGTTGTGATTCGCATTCATTTCTAAAAGATCTATGGGGAATTTTTCTTTGTTCGTGTTATTGAATGAATTTGATGAATTTAAAGTTTGTTGCATAAATACTCCTTGTTAAAAATTTTTTGAACCGCTCGGATTTATTTTGCAAATGGATGACCAACTCTATTTTGCGTTTAGGACGACTTGGAAGAATTCATTCTGACAGAAAAGTCCAGTATGGGACATATAGCCCCTGACCTTTTTAATTCGTTTAAAAAGACTTCATGAATTTTTCTACTTCAGACGGATGTTTGAATCTGATAATTTTATTTTTTTTATATTCTGGATTTTTAATAAGTTCTTCGTATTGGCGCCTTCGTAAATCATAAGTATTCCAAGCCCATAAAATTATTGAATCTTTAGAAAAGAAATTTTTTTTAAGCGATTCTTTATTTCCAGCCCAGAGACTTTCACTATTAAAAATTCTCAAAACTGATCTTTTTAAAACTCTCCACATAACAATCGAGCGTGAATAATCTAGCCAAATTACGATATTAGAATTACCCCAAGTAAGATCACGAACTTTATTGTAGTTACCATGAATGACAAATCCGTTTGACTTAGAAAGTGTATTATTAATTTTTTGACGAAACTCCTCTGGCTCTGATTGAGTCCAGTTCGCCTTCCAAAAAAGAGCATCGAGTTCTATATCGGGAATACCAATCTTTTCTGATAGAGTTCTAGCCAAGGTACTTTTCCCAGAGCCACTAGTGCCAACAATGAAAATTTTTGAATTTTTATTAATAATATTGTTCATCACAACCCACTTGGAGTAACAAATACAACACTGAATCCGATTGCCTTTGTTTTGCCACTGTTCAAATAAGAATGCGGCTGATCTCCTCGAAATGAAAGAACATCACCCGATTTTAGCTGAAATTTTTGTCCCGATACGGCCAATTGAATTTCACCTTGTTGGCAAATAAAGTATTCTTTTGTTCCATCAAGATGTGGAATTCCCCCCATTCGTCCTCCGACTGATAATTCAATGCGATCAATTTCAGCTCCAGATATTTTATCAGGCAACAGTTTGTAAATATGTGCTTGCCCGTTTTGTCTAATCTGCACTGGAACATCATTACTCCTCATCAGTAAACATTCAGACCTAGGTGAACTTAAAATTTCTTCGATTGAAATTTGCAAAGCAGAAGATAATTTCACTAAATTTTGCAGTGATGGATTCCCAATTCCAGATTCAAAGTTACTGATCGTTGATCTTGGTAACTCTGATCGCTCTGCTAATTGGGACTGACTTAAGCCTCTCTTTTTTCTGAGGGAGACTATATTATTAGCTAAGTTTCTAGACGTTTTGTCCAAGTTATTATCCATATGACAATATATTATCATTATATTTAATATATTGTCTATTGAGATATTGTTACATTCAGGAGAACACATTATGACTAACCTAGTATCAATAGATCACATTAACTTATCCGTGGACAACTTTTCAGATTCCGCCAAATGGTATAAAGACATTTTTGGCTTTGAAGTTGTCGAGCAAGGTCTTTATCAGGGCTCTCCATGGGGAGTTTTAAAAGCACAAGACACTATGCTTTGCATTTACGAAGAAAAAAACAAACAAACAACTGCCAACGATGATTCCCTCTTAAATCAGTTCCATCGTATTTATCATTTCGGATTAAGAATAAAAAATAAAAAAGATTGGGAGCTTACTTTAAGTATCTTTAACCTTAAAATCTATTTCCAAAGTCCCATTCAATATCCTTTTTCTACTTCATGGTACATTAAAGATCCGTCGGGACATCAAATTGAAGTGTCTTGCTGGGAAAATAATGAGGTCAAATTTAATAGCTTATAGATACATAGCCTGAGCAAGGTATTTACCGTAATTACGAAAAATTAACTGTATGAATCATGAGGCTTCGTCCGCATTGCCCAATGCGCGGCTGGGATCACCAAGTCCTATAGATAAGTCTCTGTCGCTTTTAAGCACACATCCAACAGACGATGATCGGCTCGCCTATATCCAGTCCTTACTACCTCGCATTCGTTCTTTATACCTAGAAGCGATGAACAGCGAATCAAAGAACTTAATTATTTTTGAAAAATAATCCCTGCAATTTATCGCGAAGCTGAATACTTTCTCGAAGTCAGTTCGACCTTAATCTGACCGCCCGATTTCACATATTCATCTAATACAGTTTTTGAAAAATTGTTTAAGAATTTTTTTGTGATTTTTTCAGGTATAATTATCGAATCGTCCCAGCTTGTACCGATTTTAATATCGGCCCAAATTTTTCCGTCTTTTTCATGGAAATGTAAAAAACTTTGATTTTTAATATAGAAAATTCCTGGCTTCGGTTCTTTGATATTATTTAATTTTCTGATTTGATCTAACGCTGGTTCAATATTTTTTAATTTGTCATAACTACAGCGGCCCATTATTTAAAACCCCAATCTGATTTCCAACTGTCGGGCAGCTCAAATTCAGCAAAAGCAGCAACATTTGACCAAATTCCGATATGCATACATTCGTGCTGGATCAACAAATGTGTGTATTCTGTGAATGTCATACTGATTCCAAAAAAATCTAATTTAAAATTATCGATCCCCGTTTTTTTAAGCTCATTAAAAACGGATCGCAATTCTTGGTCTTTTTTTTCAAGATCTAATTTGATTTCGGATTTATTTAAACTGTCCGTGTAATGTGAATGTTTTTTTGAAAAATCCACGGCTTGGTTTTTAAAACCGTCGATATAAACACCATAAACGCAGGCCACATGACGAAACTGCTTTGCTAGAGTTGCGTATTTGGGGTGGTGTGTATAATTCCATTTATCGTCAGGAATCACATCCAGAAAATCATTTGTAATTTGGCGGTTATAAAACCATGTCTTTTCGAACTGTTCGATCACTTGTTGATTTGTCATCATTTACCTCTTCACTTGGAATATTTTGTATGTTATTTCATTCATTAAGTAAATTGAAACTATTTAAACCTAAGGTTAAATTATATGAAACTAAACATTCAAGGACTCAACCTCAACAATTTACTTCATTTTCATTCGGTTGCAAAACACAAGAGCCTACGCAAAGCCGCTCAGGAATTGCACCTTTCAGCGCCGGCCGTAACACATTCGTTGAATCATTTAGAACACTCGATCAGTGAAACGCTTTGTGTCAGGAATCGATCGGAATTTTCATTAACTGAAGCCGGCGCGCAGCTCTATAAAACGACGCAAAAAATATTTTTTGAACTCGAAAACTTTTCAATCAAAAGTTCAGATAAAGAAAACTTTAACGGCGTCTTAAACATCGGCATTTTGGATCATTTTGAAAACCAAATGTTTGCCTCTGCGATTCATAAAACTGTTAAAAAATTTCCTCAAATGAAATTAAATGTCCAATCCTATGATTCCGACAAAATCAATCAGCTGCTGATCGAAAAAGAGATTGATATTGGTTCGGGAATTTTCAATCAACAATCACCCCGTCTCAAATATTCAAAAATTGGCGAAGAAAAACTTTGTTATTATATTTCTAAAAATCACCCATTATGGTCAAAAAATAAAATAACACAGCTTGATCTTGTTGGACAAAAAGTAACCTGGCTGGATAATCAAAATCGAAAAAAATCCGATCTTGAATTAAATATTTTTGTAGAAAATTTAAAATATAAAATGCAATTTTATGGCTTTGCAAACAACCTGAGCGCAGCCTTGCAAATTCTGATCAGTGGACACAGCATTGTACCCTTACCTGAGTTTTACGGCAATTCATTGACCAAACAGTACGCTGTTAAAAAAATTCCTCTGGACACAAAGGGCCGCACACTTGAACAATCTTTGGCTTATAATCCATCATTCTCATCTACGTATGCTCGGAAATTTATTTTAGCTAATATGGATTCTTCTAACTAAATCTGACCGCGAATCATATTCACACCCGTCGCAATCTCGATTTGCGAAACCAATTCGGCCTCATAGTCCGTTGCAATGGATACGGCGACACCTGTGCGGCCTGCGCGGCCCGTGCGGCCGATACGGTGAATATAAATTTCGGTACTGGATGGCAAATCAAAATTAATTACTAATTGTAAAATATCAATATCGATTCCGCGCGCAGCCACGTCCGTTGCAACCATGACCTGTAATTTGCCGTTTCTGAATGCGCTGGTGACTGAATCACGTCTATTTTGTTTTAAATCGGCATGCAATGTTTCGCAGATTATTTTTTCTTGTTTTAAACGAACACCGATTTCGTCAACAGCGGCCTTGGTCCTGCAAAAAATTAATGTGCATTTTGAAGGATGGCGTTTTAAAATTTGCATTAACGTTTGTATTTTTTCAGGTTTTTCCGCCGCATATAAAAATTGTTCAATTTGCAGTTTTGTATTTTCTGTTTCTTGAATTAAAATACGTTCGGGGTTGTTTTGATATTTGCGACTTAAATCAGTCATCACTTCGGGAAAAGTTGCTGAAAAAAATATGGTTTGTCTGTTTTCGGGTAATGTCTCCATAATTGCTGTGATTTCTTCAGCAAAGGCTTCATCCAATAATCGATCAGCCTCATCCAGTACAATGGTTCTTAATTTTTTTGTCTGGATATTTTTATTTTTAAAATGTTCCAGCGTTCGTCCCGGCGTACCAACAATGAAATGCACTCCGGCATCCAGCATTTTTATTTGTTCGGCCATTGGACGTCCACCAATCAACTGAACAATTTTAAAACCATTCATATATTTTGAAATCAATTTTGCTTGATGATAAACCTGGTCACACAATTCACGCGTAGGACACAAAACCATCGCCTGTGGATTATGATTGTTGATATCAATTTTTTGTAAAACAGGAATCACAAAAGCTGCCGTTTTTCCGCTGCCCGTTTTTGATTGACCAATTAAATCAAGGCCTGACAACAGTTTCGGAATACATTCGAATTGAACCTGCGTCATTTGCATAAATCCAAGTTCAGATATTGCTTTTGTAATTTGTTGGGATAAATTTAATTTTTGAAAATCATTTGGCGTCATTTTTTGATATACCTAATCGTTGATAATTTTTTATTTCAAACAAATGTATTAAGCAATCTGAATATATACCCTTGTATAATTTAGTTGTTCATTCACATTTCAGTTGCTAGTTTGAATAATCAACAATTTACCAAAGGTTTCCTGTGACATCTGAACCAAATTGTCCAAAATGCGCTGCTGAATTTACATATGCTGATGGTCCTATGTGGGTGTGCCCGTCCTGTGCCCATGAATGGAGCCAAACCGCAGCAGCCACTGATATAGAAATCCCTGAGGACAATTCAATCCGCGATGCGAATGGAAATATTTTAGCTGATGGCGATTCGTTGACTGTGATCAAAGAATTGCGTATCAAAGGCTCCACATCGGTCGTCAAAGTTGGCACCAAAGTTAAAAATATCAGATTAGTCGACGGACATGATGGACACAATATAGCGTGCAAAATTGATGGCATCGGCGCTATCAATTTGAAATCAGAATTCGTTCGCAAAGTCTAA
Organism: Pseudobdellovibrionaceae bacterium; assembly: GCA_031428135.1. GTDB lineage: Bacteria > Bdellovibrionota > Bdellovibrionia > Bdellovibrionales > Bdellovibrionaceae > Pseudobdellovibrio. Next base: position 13,565 of record JANPOT010000026.1, read on the forward strand.
TTTTATTCAGTCAAAAACGTAGGATTATTTTTCAGCAATCGCGGCTTCAAATCACCACTCATCGGTCCGAATCCCGTCTGGCCAGCATCAATATTCAAACTCCCGTGTGCATTTGAAATTGTTGTCCCACCCGAATAAACATGATCATAAGTACCTGGTAAAATATTTAAATTATTTTTTTGAATAACGACAATTTTATGATCGGTACCACGGACACCAACCGCAAATGTCGGTGTTTTTAACTGAACAGAATTTGGGTTAATTTTTCCAATCAATCCAGTTACGTACCGCATTGATCCAATTAATATTTTTGCAATAAATGTACATTCAGACAAACAGCTGTCTTGATATTTGATGAATTCGATTTCGGATGATTGACCTAGGGTAATTACCCCACCATCAGTCATTTTTAACTGCAAAGTGCCATTGGATTCTGTAATAATTTTTTCGCCTTCGAAAATGGGGTCACCTTTTTTAAACAGACGCTTTGATCCGTCTTTGTCGATAACATGAACAATGTTGTCGACCTGATTTGCATACCCTAATAATTTCGATACATTTTCAGTTTTAAAAATAATTTGCTGATATATAATATTTTTTTGATTTGTACAAATTTCTTTTGAATTTTGCGCATTGGCACTAAAAATATATAAATAACAGATGAAGAAAAAATAAGATCCAAATTTCATACAACATCCCTGATGGCTTCGAATAATACAACCGAAGCACACGATGACACATTTAATGAATTCGACATGCCACGCACAGGCAAATGAATTCTGAAATCACTTTGTGTTAAAATTTCTTCTGATACACCTGTCATTTCGTTTCCGAATACAAAACACATGGGCTTGTTTTTAAAATCAATCGTTCTGTAATCGACAGAATCGTGGCATATTTCGACTGAAACAATTTTTACATTTTCTGATTTTAATTTTTCGATAATGATGGCTGCTGATTCAACAATTTCATGTGGCACCCAATTTTCTGCACCTTTTGAAGCCTTTAATGCTTTTCGTGCAACAGCATTTTTACCATCAATAATAAACAGTTTTTTAACCAACGTAACGTCGCACAAACGCAAAATTGCACCTAAATTATAACCGTTATTAATTTTATCCAAAACGACGTAAATTTCGTTTCGTTTCATCAGTTTGAAGTCGTGTCTGTTTATTTTTGTATCACGAATTTCACTGGTTTTTTTTTGCAATGTTCGATTTAAATCAGATGTCATAGACAAAATCGTAAATTTTATGTTACAAAATTGCAACCAATCAGTTACAGTTAATTTTTAGATAAAATATCAGACAAAGGATAAATTATGAATTGCCCCTGCGGATCAAATATTGAATTTAGCAATTGCTGCGAACCCTTTTTAACAGGTCAAAAACATCCTGAAACAGCAGAAAAATTAATGCGCGCCAGATATTGCGCATATGTTCACACAAATATTGATTATTTGGCAGAAACATTGGCGCCTGAATCTAAATCAGATTTTGATGCTAAGTCCGCACGGCAATGGGCTAAACAAGCAAAATGGCTGGGGCTTAAAATTAACTCTACAGAACTGGGAACAGCAAACGATACGACAGGTACTGTTGAATTTACGGCGACATATAAACAAGGCTCGGAAAGCTTAGACCACCACGAAGTTTCTAAATTTCGCAAAGACAATGGCCAATGGTATTTCGTTGACGGCGAATCGCACACTCATAAAGCCGGCGAAGGCCATGGACATCACCATGAAAAACCGCAAACAGTTGTTCGTGAACAACCCAAAGTCGGACGCAACGATGCGTGCCCTTGTGACAGTGGAAAAAAATATAAAAAATGCTGTGGAGTTGATGCTTAACGAGCTGATGTATTTCTTTCAATTCCAGTGTCTATTTTTTTGATACATATTATCTATTTGCCCATAACCTTCGTATTGCATTCTAATTGTCATATACTCAATCCAAACAGTTCTTGGCTGGAACGACTTTTGCTTTTCTTTTAAACGCAGGAGTACCTATGAAAGCTGTTTATAAAAAAATAACTTTAGTACTGGCTATAATGGTGTCCCTGCAGTCCTGCGGACCATTCAGTTCACAAGCATTTCAAGATTCTGTCGACAATCAACCTACTATGGAAGAATCGACATTACCCGTAGATATTGATTTAATTCCCGAACCTGTCGTTGAAATAAAAGAAGAAATAAAAGAAGAAGAAAAAAAACCTGAAATAAAACCCGAACCAGCCCCTGTAACGAATGAACCTGTTGCTGAAGTCATCGAACCCAGCTTGCCGGCTGCTGAAGCTTCAAAGCCGCCCGTGACACCTTCAATAATCGAAACAAAGCACGAACCCTTGGCATGGGAATCAGCTCTTGCGACACGGTCAAAACACAGTCAGTGGTCAAAAATGATTTATCAAATTATTCAAACTAAGGCCCCAGAAATGCTGGGTCAAAATGTGGCTGATGACGTCGAAATATTTTGTCCTAAATATCGAACCTTAAACGATTCACAAAGATTAAATTTTTGGGGCCAATTGATCGTTGGTATTGCAAAATTCGAAAGCAGCTGGAACCCACTGTCCAGCAGCATCGAAAGCCGTATGACTGGCACAGACTCAGTCACAGGTAAACATATCGCCAGCGAAGGTTTATTACAAATATCATATCAAGACGAAAGAAATTACCCATTTAAATGTGGATTTAATTGGCCTAAGGACAAAAAATTGCCACAAAAAGATCCGCAGAAAACAATTTTAGATCCGTATTTAAATTTAAACTGTGGCATTCAAATATTTTCATACCAACTGAAACGCTTTAACAGAATTGTCGTTAAAGAAAGTCGCCAATTATATTGGGCCGTCCTGTATAACGGCAGAGTGAATAAAATCAAAGAGATCGCACAAATAACAAAATCACTGAGTTTTTGCAAATAATCGACACTTTTTTTACAAATATGTTATGTTCGCCGTCTATGTTGAATAAACCTAAAATAGCAAAAAAATATCAGCCACCAGGATTTGATATTATACACGAAGATGTCGATTTAATTATCGGTAACAAATCTGCCGACGTTTTGACTGTCGCTGCACTTTGGGAAAAAACAAAGACTGTTCATCAATCTCTGAATACCTATGTCCAAAAAGGCAACCCTCGATCAAACAAATGTGTTTACGTTGTTCATCGCCTGGACCAAGCAACTTCGGGCTTGTTGGTTTTTGCAAAAACAGAAAAAGTTCAGTTTTTTTTAAAAGACAACTGGAAAACCACAGTAAAAATGTATTATGCCATTGTGCATGGAAAATTTGAAAAAAAATCTGGCCTGATTGAAAGCTATCTTGTTGAAGACGAAGACTATGTCATGCATTCAACTGATGATGCTGAAAAAGGCAAATTAGCCAAAACAGAATACACTGTCGTCTTTGAAACTGCATTCTTCAGTGTTGTTAAAATTAATTTACTGACAGGTAAAAAAAATCAAATCCGCGTCCACATGAGCGACGCTGGGCACCCCATCGTTGGCGATCTGAAATACGGAAAAGAAAAATCAACAAAACATAAAAATTTATTATTGCACGCATTTTCGATCAGCTTTATGCATCCGCACAATCAAAAAATAATTCGTGCTCAAGCCGACGTTCCAGATTATTTTTATGACACTGTTCAATACGATTATTAATAATTTATCATGTAATTCAAATACAAAGAGGTTATCGATGAAGCTTGAATGGATTAGTTTTATTTTTTTTAGCTTGTCAGCAGCAATTCATGTTGGATTTTTTGTTTTAGAATCTGTATTATTTCAAAAAACAGGCGGTCATAAAATATTTAAAATCAAAGAATCCGATCACGCTGCAGTTCAAATTTGGGCGCTGAATCAGGGGTTTTATAATTTATTTTTAGCAGTCGGAATGCTGCTTGGGTTGTTTTTTGTGATTGATGGTCGACGCGAAGCCGCCGGCATATTGGTCAGCTTTTGTGGCTTATCAATGATCGGCGCTGGTCTGGCTTTATTTTTTTCAGCACGGCACTTACGTCGTGGTGCCCTGATTCAGATGTTGCCGCCAGCGATCGGTTTTTTGTTCTTAGTTGCCCATATTGTGAAATTGTAAAAGATAAATTGTAAACAGATCTGCTAAAACTCGACCATGCGCTGGTCTAAAAAAATCAATTTCGACTTATTTTTTCTATTGAAAAATCCGATATCTCAGAATGAACATCGTCCAAAATCAGGCCCAGAAAAACAATTGGCTTAAAATATTGAAGCCCATAACTGCATGGTCTGCTGCAGCCTTTTTTATATTGATGACGTCCACGTTAATTCAAAATTTTAATGTAATCATCAACCAACAAAAATCAAATGAACATACTGATTTAAAAAAATATATTCAGAGTATTGAATCTGTTTTAACAAACATATCTGCATTACCCGATCAAATTGGTACACGATCTGCGTCTCAGTTGATTTCTGAATACAACAAAGCATCCGATGAATTTAATCAGATTGTTTTATCTGCTTCACAAATTCAGTCTTTGAAAAATAATACTGTGTTAAAAAATAAACTGATCGAAGCAAATAATAATTCGCTGGAATACATCAACATCATTAAAAAACAAGTTTCTGCTTTTCGAAAATCCGGCCCTCAGCCGATACAGGACTATTTAAAAAATTACTCGGAAATCCTGGTATCAGCAGAATCTGATACTGCGAATGTTTTTAAAACCAGTTCGCCGTCGCAATATTTTTTAATCAGTTTATTCGGATTCACATTTTTTATTTTTTCAGTCGTCACTTTAACATTGATATCGAATCGAAAACAAAAAAATATTTTATTTCAAACTGAATCACAACTAAATACATTTTTGAATGTCATTAACAACATGTCAGAAGCTGTCGTCGTCACAGATCCCCAAGGTTTTTTTACGTATTACAATCAATCTGCACTGGATATCATTGGCCCGCATGTTAAAGATGTTCACTACAACAGCTCTATCGAAATTTTGGGATTTCAAACATTAACTGGTGAAAAAATAACGAAAACGGATCTGCCATTTCATGCTGCATTAAAAAAAGAAACAACGGTCGATCAAGAAATACATGTTCAAAACGAACAGCATCCTGACGGGATTTATATTTCAGCATCCAGTGGTTTTTACGTCAATCAGTCAGGTCAAACAGCAGGCTCTGTCGTGGTCATGAAAAATATTACGCATAAAAAGCAAATGGAAGAACTTTGGATTAAGCAGAAGGAATCGGCCATCGAAGGATCTAAAAAGAAATCTGATTTTTTAGCTTCGATGAGTCACGAAATTCGAACGCCTATGAACGGAATTATTGGAATCACAACATTATTAAACGAAACCCCGTTAAATCCCGAACAGAAAGATTATGTCGGCACTGTTCAACGATCAGCACATTCATTGTTGTCTTTGATCAACGATATTTTAGATCATTCAAAAATTGAAGCGGGCAAAGTTGATTTGGTTTCTGATAATTTTAATTTAAAAATATTGATCAAGGATGTTTTTGAAAACTTTAAACATGTTTCTTCTGAAAAAAATATTCAGCTGATTTGCAATTACCCCAGCGAGCTGCCAATATATTTTGTTTCAGATGCAAACAGACTTCGACAAATTTTAATGAATTTAATTGGCAACGCAGTTAAATTCACAAGCATCGGACATGTTCAATTAAAAATGGATTTTTTAAAAACGAATGGTCAAACTCGGGTTAAATTTAATATCTGTGATACGGGTGCGGGCATGGACGCTGACGAAGTCGATCGATTGTTTCAGCGTTTCTTTCAAACTAAATCCGGAATTAAATTTGGTGGCACAGGGTTGGGCTTAAGTATTTCAAAACAGTTGGTCGATTTGATGGGGGGCACAATTGGAGTCCAAAGCCAAATCAATTTGGGTACAACGTTTTGGTTTGAATTGAATTTAGCCGACGGTACAGTGCCTATAATTACTGAAAATATTCTGACACTCACACATTTAGAAAATTCATTTGATGGACACATTTTAATTGCAGAGGACAATTTGGTGAACCAAAAAGTCGTTTCACAGTATCTGAAAAAACTGGGGTTCACAGTTGATATAGCAAACAATGGCGCTGAAGCAGTTGAAAAATTTAAAACCCAGCATTATGATTTGATTTTTATGGACTGCCAAATGCCGATCATGACAGGGTACGAAGCCACCGGTCAAATATTGAAACTCCAATCAAGTCAGCCACACTGCGTGCCCATCGTTGCATTAACTGCCGAAGGAACAAGCGGTGAAAAATTAAAATGTTTTGCAGCAGGAATGAATGATTTTTTAAATAAACCCCTGGTTTTTGAACATTTGGCACTTTTACTTAAAAAATACTTTATTCCCAGGGCGCAAATGGAACACAAAATTGCAGCTCCTCAATCAAATTCAAAAAATGACTTATCTGAAATCTATAAACTAAGTCAGTTCAAGGTCGATGGACAGTTATTACTGCATGTTTTATTAAATGATTATATGGCAACAACTCCAGAATTGATTGATAAAATGAAACAATCCAGTACTCATAAAAATATTGATGCAGTTTGTACGGCTGCTCATACTTTAAAATCGGCCAGTGCGACGCTGAGTGCTGTGTCTGTCAGTTTAATTTGCCAGGGTATTGAAAACTGCGCAGCGACATCTGACTTTGTACAAATAGATTTGTTGCTGATGCAAATCGATATAGAATATACTCAATCTATCGTCGATATTCAAAAAGTTATCTTTGAAATCCAAAATTCACAGAAGGCATCTGCATGAAAAAAATATTAATCGTAGATGATCAAAAAACAATTTTAATTACACTCGAGGCTATTTTAAAACAACAAGGTTACCATGTGTTTTCAGCGACAAATTCAATGGATGCTTTTGATAAATTTAACAGTGAACACATTGATCTGGTTATTACTGATGCGATCATGCCCGCAGGCTCCAGCGGCTATACTTTAATTACCAGCATACGCAATTCAGAAAAAAACAATCATGTGCCCATCATTATGCTGACTGGAAAACGAGAAAAATCTGATGTCGAAAAAGCTCTGACAGCAGGAGCTGATGATTACATCGTTAAACCGATTGACCCAGATATCCTAACAGTTAAAATTCAAAATTTGATTGATAAATCGAATGAAAATATAGAATTTGTCGAAGCTCCGGTGAATGCCGCAGCCACTGTTTTGACCAAAACAGAAATCGTATCAATGTCTGAAATTGATATCCAGCTGACGTCAAATATACAAATGACGCCAGGACAAATTTATAAAATTACCAGCGACCATTTTCGACAACTTGGTATTGATTCTGTTTCAACACGAGTCGCGAAGTGTGAAAAAGCATCCGAATTCGTCTATAAAATATCAACACATTTCGTAGGCCTAACAGACAAAGAACTTTCTCAGATTCGTTTATGGATTCGAAATCGCCTGCTTGGCAAATCATAAATGCAATCACAATTAACAGTTTTTGAAATTTTAAAATTACACGATTCAGTTCAGAATCCAAATATTCTTGCCAAATCGATTGGTGATGGATTTTTATTTAAAAACAATGATCTGTACCAAAAACTGCGTTGTGAATTTACTCGGCTGGGCTATCGATTTACAACTGATGATTTTTGCCATTATGTCGCCATGCCATTTTTATCATTACCAGAAATTTTGAAACAGAAAAAAGTGCCGTATTTTGATAATGTGACACCGATCCAGTATATCGAAAAATCATATCCAAAAAAATTTAAATGCGAAGAAATTATAAAACCAAAAACAAATCATGTATTACATGAATCAGCACACTGTATTGCTGATGAGTATTTAAAAGAAATTCACATTAAAGCGCATTTTTTATCTAAGGAACAAACGGCGACCTTGCAAATGATCATGGCTGAGTCATTTGCAAATACGATTGAATCTGTGTGTAATTATTGGAATACAACAGCGGAATTGCGTTTATTTTATGAAATGAATTCATATATTATTCACTACAAAAAAATCAGCCAAGCATTAAAAGAATCTGTTGAATTGATTGGCCTTAAAAATACATTTCATTTAGTTTACATTTCATATTTGTGTTCAAATTGCCTTTTAAATGAAATTTCACAATCAAAATTCAATCAATTGATAACAACCTATTTTGATCCCAGTACTGTTGATTTGATTTTTAAAAATAAATCTGTCCTCAAACTATTTAATCATGCCTTCGAACTCAGTATGGACTTCAGACTACAAACAACTGGGTTTTATTGCCAAATGGCTGGATTAAAATCTGATATCTTTAAATTAGTTGATATAGACTTGGTTATGCTGATCGCAGAAACTGATGTTATTCAAGATTTTCTAAAAAAATCTGACTCTCTGGTCACAAATAATTATTGAATCAAATTTTTTAAACTGTTTTCTGCTTTTTGCGCATGATCTTTAAGAAATTGATTCTTAGATTTTTGACTGATTTCATTTAAATAATTTAATGCAGTGTTTTGATCCTGAAACCCAGCCAGGCCTTCGATGGCCTGAGCCTTAAATATAAGTTCGTGTTCATTTTGATATTCAGCTGTAGTAAAATTTTTTAATATCTCAGCTGATTCTGCTGTTTGATTTCGAGCCAGTAATTCGATAGCCATCGCCCTGTCACCGTCCGTTGATTTGTGATTGTTTAAAATTGATTTCAAATATAATCGGTCGGAAAGTTCCATTTGCCTGGCTAAACTTTGCAGTCTGTTTTCAATGACTTCAGGGTCATTTTCAATTTGATCAATTTGTGCGACTTCGTTTTTAAAATCTGTTTCGAATTGAAGATTTCCAGGAACACTAATGACGGATTTTTGAATTGGATTTGGTAGTGGTAATGTATTTAAAACTACCGTTTTTTTTTGAGTTGAATATGTTTTTAAACTCATCATTTTTTGATTTAAAAAATAGTCCATTGTTAAAAAGCAAATAACGGACAGTAACCCCAAAAAATAATACACTTTAGATCTCATCAGTTAATTTCCGCATGAAATCCAAAAATGCGCAAACCGTATTATTAAGTTTTCTGTAATTTTTTGATTTTTTGTAATTCTTGATAGATATCCAAATAGTTCTGCATGACTCGAGAATAATAGGGGTGTGAAATTTGTGATGAAGCCGGTAAACGCTGCAAATTATTAATACCCATGTTGTAAGCATTAATATAATGTGCCGATTTTGATTTAAGTGATTTTTTTAAATATTTAAAATACATTGCCCCTATTTGCAAATTATAGACTGGGTCTTTCAACGCCTGAGCACCTTTCCAGACGAAGCCACTTTTTTTACAAATCCATTCTGCGGTGCTTGGCTTGATCTGCATAAGTCCGATTTCACCAGCCGTTCCAACGGCTTTGGGATTAAATCTGCTTTCTGTTCTGATGACAGCTAATAAAAAAACAGGGTCATATTTGTTTTGTAAACTGGCGACAATCAACGCATCAGTCATTTTATTTGAATTCAGATCTGAATTTTCAGAATTAATATAAGCATTTAAATAATTCCTAAAATTTCGATCGCCTTCAAAATGAGCCACAGTCGTATTTGAATATTCTGATTTTAACAGCTCTTTAGCATGACCGATTCGACTGCTGTCGTCATGATTGTACAGCGTGCTCTGGCAAGAATAAAACAGCGACAGAAAACTAAAAAATAAAAAAAGTCTTGCTAATTTATTTTTCCAGAATCCCAAAATAGATAATTTTTCGAAATATTTTATATTCATAAGGATATGAACTTCAAAAACAAGACCATATTTTTTGTCAATGTAACTGTCGGAAATCGTTCGGTTCCTAAATCGAGATTTTTAAATTCGATCTGAACTGGAACCTGTCGTATGACTGTCTAAAATCCTTTGTACAGTGAAATAGTTTTTGACAGTTTTTTGATAATAGCTCATACCAGTGCCATGAGATTAATTTTTACCAAACTCACCTTAATCGCCTTAGTCTGCTTGAATTGCCCAACAGTATTTGCTGCTAAAAATGCATGCGTTACCGCTGAAGTGAATTTTTCGTCTCGGTTCGAGAACCTGCAGCAAGATTACAGAAAATATGATTCAAATGCCAATTTTTCAAAATCCAATCAACCTTATTGGAAAACAGGAACTCGCAAAAAAATAGCGTATTTGTTACATGGTTTTATCGGCACGCCTTACGAAATGAAACCCCTTGCAGATTTACTCCTTAAATCTGGGTATACAATCGTCAACGACATTATACCTGGACACGGTGTCAACGGACAGATTTCTAATCATTATGATGAAGTCAATTGGCGCGCACATGTTCAAAAATCTTTGGATGAATTAAGATCCTGTTCAAATGAAATCAGCGTTATGGGCTTTTCAACAGGCGCGTTGTTGATTCACGATTATATGATATCGAATCCAAATTTTAAACCACAAAGCCTGGTATTTTATTCCCCGTTTTATAAACCTGATTTATCATTTTTAAGTTGGACCAAAGACATCGCCAGTTTACTCGTCCCCACTATTCCCGTCGGCCCTATCTACAGGTTAAGCCATTACCAAGACATTCGCGTTGCAGTCATCGATACAGAACATTATATGCAAGAAATTCCGTTATTAACGACAACTGTGATTCAAAATTTAGGGTCCAATGTTTATTCAAAGAAAATTTTAAATTCAAATATTCCAGCGCTTCTCTTTACCAGTGAAAACGATCAGGTTGCAGATTCAGAGATCAGTTTAAAAAAAATGAAGGACGATTTCAATAATTTATCTGTTATTTGGTTCCCCAAAAAAATGAGGATTCCGCATCATTTGATGGTTGGCACAGTCAGTATTTATGCTGATCAAATTAATCAAAAGGCAGCTGATTTTATTATTAGAAATTCTAAATCAAAAATTAAATAAATAAAATTTCGTTAATAACAACCAATTCATCCCCGCTCGGTTTTTGAATTTTGACTTCGTCATCTATTTTTTTTCCCAATAATGCAGTCGCGATCGGCGACTTCCAAGAAATTTTATTTTTTGATATATCAAATTCATCTGCGCCAACGATTTGATATTTACGTTCATGTCCGTTTTCATCTTCGATAACAACAGTTGCACCAAAAATGACTTTATCAGAAACAAGTTTTTGAGGATCAATAATTTCAGCCGATTCCATACGTGTTTGCAAAAAATGAAGCCTTCGATCGATTTCACGTAAACGTTTTTTTCCGTACTGATAATCTGCATTTTCAGAACGGTCACCGTTACTGGCCGCCCAGGTCACAGTGATCACAACTTGGGGCCGTTCACCGTTCAGCAAAGTTAAATATTCGTTTCGTAATTTTTCAAAACCTTCGGGAGTGATGTAATTAATTTGATCAGACATACAAACCTTAAAAATTATTTATAATCTTCGACAAAATCGACTTCTAATTCAAATGAGGCGTCGCCGTATTGCGATTTTTGTGTGGAAATTTTGAACTGTCCGTAAATCCATATTGGACCGTGAGCTGCGGGTACGCCTTTTTTTATTTTTGCATAAACCATTTGATTCGGTGGCGGAGCAGGAACGTGAATGCAGGCTTGGGGACTTGGCACTAACAAAAATTCTGTCACCAACCGTTGATTATCTTCCAAAGGCACCATAAATCCTGGAATTTTCACGCGCTGACCATCAAACTTCAAAAGTTGAGGCGTTGGTTTGTTGGCTATATAATCCAATTCGCCTAAAGCGCGCCAATCCAATTCGTTCGCCGTACCGCCACGGCTGTGACCTTTGAAAAAATACAGACCGCCGCCGACGGCCGCTGAAAAAATAAAAATACCTATTAAAATCCATTTCATCATAATGAAAATTAGGATAGGCTTTAATACATTATGAGTAAATACCAAAGTGTTCGCGGTACACGAGATTTATTACCTGCACAAAAAAAAGTTTTCAGACACATCGAATCCATTGCCTATTGTAATGCCTTGAATTATGGCTTTGGCCAAATTGAAACTCCTATTTTTGAATTTTCTGAAGTATTTCACCGCGCAATGGGTGAAACATCTGATGCCGTCAGCAAAGAAACATACACATTCACAGATCGCGGCGGAGAATTAATTACTTTGCGCCCCGAAGGAACTGCCGGAGCTGTACGTGCATATGTGTCCGAAGGTTTGGCGCAAAATAATCCAAATAAATTATATTATTACGGACCGATGTTCAGATATGAACGTCCACAAAAAGGCCGTTACCGACAATTTTACCAATTTGGCGTCGAAATTTTGGGCCTTGATAATCCGTTGGCCGACGTGGAATGTATTGATTTAGCATATACAATTTTAAAAAAAATAAATCTGGAAAACCGCTGTGAATTACAAATTAATACATTGGGTGATGTCGAAAGCCGCAATTCGTACCGCGAAGCTTTGGTCAATTTTTTAACTCCGATCAAAGATCAATTATCAGAAGATTCCAAAGTCCGTTTAGAAAAAAATCCACTCAGAATTTTAGATTCCAAAGACGAAAATGATAAAAAATTAATCGCTACGGCTCCGTCGATGGCTGATTTCATGACTGAAAATACAAAAGTGTTTTTTAAAACTGTGATGGATGGACTGATAAAATTAAATATACCCTTTAAAGTAAACCCGAAACTGGTTCGTGGTTTGGATTATTACTGCCACACCGTTTTTGAGTTTGTCACAACTGAATTAGGCGCTCAGGGTGCATTGTTGGCCGGCGGCAGATATGATGGATTGGTCGAAACATTGGGCGGCGCAAAAACTCCGGGCGTTGGCTGGGCCAGTGGCGTGGATCGCTTAGCTGATTTATGTGAGAAAACATTGGTCATCGAAACAAAAAAACCAATTTCAATTATTTCATTAGGTGACCGCGCGTTGTCGGAAGGTTTGTTCATCGCAAGCCAACTTCGCAATAAAAATATTTACTGCGAAGTCTTCATGTCTGGAAATTTCAAAAAGAAATTAGAGCGCGCGAACAAACTTGAAACTGAAAAAGCCATTTTAATTTTTGAACAAGAAAATGGCTTGATGGAATATAAAATTAAAGATTTCAAAACAGGCGAAGAAAAAATTGTTTTAGAAATTGATATTTTAAGCCAATTTTAAAGCCCGCGACGTCCACCCAATTTGACATTTTCACCACGCAACCATCCGTGAATTGTTTGTGATTGCGTACGCCCCCAGTAAAATGACATGACGATTCCAAAAAACAACATTCCCACACTGATCCATTGTCCGCGCGTTAAATCTAAAAATTGATATCCCAACTGAAGATCTGGCAATCGGAACATTTCGTTAAAAATGCGGACGCAGGCATAACAAATGATAAACGAGCCTGCGATAAATCCGGGACGACGCGATTTTCTGGCCAGAAAAAATAAAATTAAAAATGTAAAAACACCTTCGGTCAACATCGCAAAAATTTGTGATGGATATCTGTAATCCAATAAGGGGCCTATCATTTCTTTGATGGCTGAATTGCCATTTTGAATTTCATTGATCATTTTATTTAAAACTTCATAAACCTGATCACGCGATGCTTGATCTGTACGATACGTTCCCAATAAATCTGTCCATTTCCCCGTAGCCAATCCGATTTTTTCTGTCAGCGGCGCCAATGTCGCCAAACGATCAAAATCATAACCAGGCCAGTTTAAAATATCTGCTGGAAATCTGATTCCAAATTTAAAATCTGCTGGAGCAACGCGGCCGACCAATTCGCCATTAATGAAATTTGCGATACGACCAAAAATCACACCGATAGGTCCTACGATGGCAACGACGTCCAATAAATAAACCCAATTTAATCCATGTTTACGTGCAAACAGCCAGCAAGCTACGATGATTCCAATAATACCACCATGACTGGCCATACCACCTTCGTGAACGGCTAAAACTTTCCAAAAAGGAAAACTATAACTGGTCGACCAAAACAAACTGGGTTCATAAAATAAACAGTACCCCAGTCTTCCGCCAATCAGCGTACCGAATGCACAATAAGTCACAAGATCAGAAACCATTTCGTAAGTTAAACCGCCCTTTTGTCGTTCAGCAAGCCACTGAATTAAGAAATAGGCACAAATAAAACCCAACATATACGAAAACCCGTACCATCGCGGACCAAACGTTTCTGTAATTTTAAAAATAAAAGGACTTAAATCATGAATCATAAAAACCTCGATTTGATATGTTTTAGTTTCAATGGTACATATTGATCATGGCAACAAAAAAAGTTTCAGATATTTTTGACTCGGCGGCTTGGAACGAAATTTCAGGCTTTAATTTTACTGACATCACATATCACAAAGCAAAAAATCAAGGCACAGTCAGAATTGCCTTTAACCGCCCTGAAGTTCGCAATGCATTTCGCCCAAAAACTGTTGACGAATTATCAATGGCATTGGAACACGCCAGAATTTCAAGCGATGTTGGTGTTGTTTTAATAACAGGGAACGGTCCATCAGCCAAAGACGGCGGATGGGCATTTTGTTCAGGTGGAGACCAACGTATTCGCGGCAAAGACGGCTATAAATACGAAGGCGACGACGTCAATGGATCATTAAATGACGAACAAAATAAAGTCGATCTGGCAAAACTGGGCCGGTTGCATATTTTAGAAGTTCAGCGACAAATCAGATTCATGCCCAAAGTCGTCATGGCTGTTGTTCCAGGTTGGGCTGTTGGCGGCGGACATTCACTGCATGTTGTTTGCGATTTAACAATCGCATCACGCGAACATGCCATATTTAAGCAAACTGATGCCGACGTTGCCAGTTTTGATTCTGGTTATGGATCTGCGTATCTGGCCAGACAAATCGGACAAAAAAAAGCACGCGAAATATTTTTCTTAGGAAGAAATTATAATGCACAAACCGCATTCGACATGGGGATGGTGAACGAAGTTGTCGATCACAAAGACCTTGAAAAAGTTGCGCTGGAGTGGGCCAAAGAAATGAATACCAAATCGCCAACAGCTTTAAGAATGCTCAAGTTTGGATTCAATTTGATTGATGATGGCCTGGTCGGCCAACAAATGTTTGCCGGCGAAGCCACACGATTAGCTTACGGAACTGACGAGGCCCAAGAAGGTCGCGATGCTTTTGTTCAAAAACGTCCCCGGGATTTCAGTAAATTTCCACGGTATTATTAAGTTTTAGCAATCGGTACTATTTTTGATTTTCGAATTTTTTCGTCTCGGGTTATTAACGGTATTTTGTAATATACACTGGTTGCTGCAATAATTTCATCAGCAGGATCAGATTTGAAATCTAATTTTTCCAGCGCATTTAAAATATTTAAATCAATTTGATGAATATGCAAAGAGTTCAAAAATTTTTTAATTTCACGATCATTAAAATCAACTTCGATTCGTCCGATTTGATTCAGCTTATGCAATTCCCACAAAACGATTGAAGAAATACTCCATGGATTATTTCTGATCAATTTTTCTTCTTTGGGATTTAAATGCCCGATCATAATATCAATTAAAATATGCGTATCAAGATTCAGCATCCCACTTAATTCCTGTTGATAAAGTAGACCCGTTAACTTTGATTAATTTTGCAAATTGTCCGATAAAATTATTCTGTTCACCCTTAATCGAAATTAATTTTGCAATCGGTTTTCCGTTTTTTGTAATAATAATTCCATCAGAATCCACATTATCGAGTAAGCTCAGGCAGTGTTCTTTGAATTTTGCGGCCCCAATAGTTTTAGACATTCATCTATTATAGACACTTTTAAATACTAGTCAATATAAATGACCATATTGGTTTTGGGCGGCATAATTTAAAATGCATGGTAAGCTATTGAAACAATTAAGTAAAATTCAATTGTTAGGTATGAACTTGACAAAATTCAAGCTGTTCACACTTTTATTTACGAAAGGAGGTTAAAGATTTAAAGTTCATTATAAACAATACAAAATACACAATACAAATAAATGTAAACTTTTTTATACGGAGGAAAGAATGTTTAACACAAATCAGTTTTTTACATACAAAGGTTTTGAACCAAATCAAAATTCGAAAGATTATCTTTATTCTGAAATGACCGAACTCTTGCAAGAAGCTCCGCCAAGTTCAAATTTACGAATCGGATTCAGAAAAACAAAAGATTTTGTCAAAGGCATTTTATCATTGCAAACCCCTGAAGGACAAATTTTTTCGTCGGCGGTAGCGGATTCTTTTGAAAATGTCATCGATTCACTCAAGAATGCAGTGTCTAAAAAAATAGATCATTTGACCGCAGAAAAGACTGTCAAAAATAATAAATACAAAATGTTCAACAGGAATTTGAAACATGAAAAAGAGCCCGCAGCTTAATAAAAAAAAATGTATTCAATTCATATTTCTAGTTTTACAATTCACAGCGCTAGTTGTTGTAGCCAGCGACATAAGAATCCAATAAATTTAACAACACACTTTGCAAAGGAGTATCCTATGAGAATTATTACACCGTATTTCCAAAATGAAATTCGCTTTTCAAATGAACTTCGAAAATTATATGACGATACTGAACAATCAATTTGGTTAAAAAATGAATCTCCTGACTACTCCAACTCGCCCGACGCCGATATATTTGAAAACAACGACCACTATCACATGAGCGTAGATTTACCTGGCCTGACTAAAGAAGATATCAAAATTGAACTGGCCAATGATTTAATGACTATTACCGGCGAACGGAAAAAATACATTAACGAAAAAAAATTGAAAATTTTACGTTCAGAAAGACAATACGGACAATTCAAAATAGTTTTTTCATTACCAAATTCGGTAAACCAGTCAATCATCGAAGCCCGCTACGAGAACGGTGTGCTGGATGTCGCATTACCCAAAGTGCAGACTGCCAAACCAAAACAAATTGAAATTCAAAATAGCAAGTCAGGATTTCTGGACCGGTTGATCAGTGGCACAAAACCACCTGCTAACACGAAAGACGACGTTCAATAAGTCCGTCAGATAAAAAAAGCGTTACACTTCAGTAACGCTTTTTTTTTAGTTTATCTTAATTCACACACCAAATTGTATTAATCTGATACACCAAATTTGTTTTCACTTTACATTTTAAATTTATGATAAACTATAATCATGAAATACATCCTGATTTTATTTACTCTTTTATTTACAAATTTAACATTTGCACAATCCAACAAAGGTGCTGGCACAGGCCGTTCATGGCTGTTATCAAAAAGTTCCGAAGCCAAAGCCGCCAAACGATTTTCATTACAAGAATGGCTTGAAAACAAAGACCGACGTGGTCTGATGGACATGTGGTTATCCATCAACACCCCGACACCCTATGAATTTATGCTGGGTGGGTCACTGATCCAATACGATTTTATATCATCCACAAACAATTTACCAACAACACAAAGAATCAAAAGTTATTACGGAGAAATTCAAGCCTATGCAACAGTCGTCGGAGTCACAGCCCAATATCAAAATAACAACGAAGAAGGCTTTAACGATGTTACAGGACAATTTAATTTACGTATTTTTGGAACATCCACACAAGCCAGTCATATTACTTTACATTACGGATTACGAACCCGAACCGCAACAAATGGTTCCTATCGATTAAATCAAACATTTCCAGCCCTGACATTACAAATTTATCTGACAAAATTATTTGGAATTTACGGAAATTACAGATTGTATTCGCCCGTCACCGAAAATTTTTACGGCGAAACATCTGGTGATGAATTAAATGCCGGCGTATTTATCGAATACGGTATTTTACGTTTATTCGGAAATTATTATAACGACAGACAAAATTCAAAATTAAATAATATCGAAACCAATTTGGACCGCAAGGGCACCAAAATTGGTTTGCAATTTCATTTCTAATATCCACAAACATACCCAAAAATACCCATAAAATGATATAAGTATTGATTTTTGGGGTATTTTGGGGTATATTTGTGGGTATGTACGAAAAGCTTATTCAGCTGATGCCATTAACAAAAGAAATATTAAATCTGATTTCAGAACTTGATGAATTCAAGGGGCGTTGGTCGGCAACACAGTTTTTGGCACCCGATCGCCTGTTTGCACTGAGGCAAATTGCGACAGTTGAATCTGTTGGGTCAAGCACACGTATCGAGGGTGTAAAGCTCACAAATTCAGAAATTGAAAACTTACTTCGTGGTGTTAAAAATTACACGTTCAAATCCCGCGATGAACAAGAAGTTGCTGGTTACGCCGAACTGATGGATTTAATTTTTAATTCACATTCTGAAATTCAGTTTACCGAAAATTATATTCAACAACTGCATAGTATACTTTTAAAATACAGCGACAAAGATTCTAGACATCGTGGGAGTTATAAAAAATTTCCAAATAATGTTGAAGCTTTTGACCACAAAGGCAAGAGCAAGGGAATCATTTTTCAAACAACAACTCCGCTTGAAACGCCGCAACTGATAAAAAAACTAATCGATTGGGCAAATTCAGAAATTGCAAACAAAGATCTACATCCACTATTAGTTATCGCTACATTTGTTATTGTATTTCTGCATATTCATCCTTTTCAGGATGGCAATGGCAGACTCTCTAGGGCATTAACGACTTTGCTGTTACTGAAGTCCGGATACACCCATGTTTCTTACAGCTCTTTTGAACGCATCATCGAAGAACACAAAGACGCGTATTATCTGGCATTACGCCGAGGCCAATCTGAACTTGAAACAAAGAATTTTAAAAAACAAAACGATATTCAAACCTCTGGAATGAATTCATGGTTGATATTTTTTCTAAAATCGATGCAAAAACAAAAGAAATATTTAGAAGCCAAAATGAGCTCTGAATTAGTAACAGCGAAAATGCCAGAACTGTCATTGCAAATTATTGAATTTATCAGAAATCATCAGCCGGTGTCCATTGCAGATATAGTTCACATCACAAATGCCAACCGAAATACAATTAAATTACATGTTAAAAACTTAGTTTCAGATCTATTTATCATTCCTGAAGGAATCGGTCGTGGCACAAGGTATCGATTGAAATAACCCAGGATAAATACCAGAATATGTACAGAATTTGATTCTATAATACAAAATAATTCTAGACCTATGACTAACGACAATTTAAGCCACAATCGGTTATCATAGACAGAGTGAATTATAAAAAATCGATATTATTTATCCTCATAATTTTTGTTTTTATTCTTATTTATAAAAATAAAATTGAAATTTATCCAATCACACCAGTAAGCGCTGATTCTATTATAAATGCCAAAATTACAACTATCACTCAATTTTCAAATCCTAATCCAACAGAAATAAAATCGCAGATAAAACCAAACATTAAAAAAATATTTTCTGCCCAAACTTTTTCCGAACAATACTGTTTTTTGAAAAAAAATTATCCGAACATAAATCTAAATTATGATTCAGAATATCAATTACTTACCGAACAAGACAACAATGAAAATCCCGTTATAGTTTTTCACATGAACGACAAAAACTGCCCTAAAGGCTACAATTCTGTATTAAAAGTTACCGACGAAGGCAAATTTATTTCATACCTCAATTGTGAAAGCGCAACAAAAACAGATCTGTTTCTGAATACGAACATGCAATACACTATCGATACGATCGAAAATGACGACCCCGACGAAATACAAATTGCTATGATCGGCTATGGATATTTTTTAGTGATGTGCCGTGGTGACAATGATTTTTATATTACCAGAAAAGGTCGATTTAAAAAAATACATGGATTGCTTATGAACGAAGACGGTTGTTTTTTATCAGCCGCCGACAGTCCAATACTGACTTTGAATGAACCCGAATTCCCCGATCAAAATGGTTGCTTTAAAAAATCTAAAGTTTGCCTGGGGGCCATTGACCCCAAATTGTATAACGCAAAAGATTTTGAATTTACAAATAAAGAATATACAAAATTTAATTATTTAAAATATGATCGACACCTTAAGCCCATCAAAAATTTATCTGTATTAAATAATGCAAAAGAAAATCGTTATGATCATTGGTCAAATGACTTCGGACTTGTGAATTGGGACTACGCAGATATTTTACATCCACCATTAACTTGTGATTAAAATAACCTAATAAATTGCGCGTTCCATTTTAGCTGCATAAAAACCATCGAAACCGTCTTTATGCGGCCATAGGCGTATTTCTTCGATCAGCTTCCAGGATTTTCCTTCTTCGGTTTCGTTTAAAAACCATTTGATTTGGTCTTCGTTTTCACGGTGTAAAATACTGCAGGTCGCGTAAACCATGGTTGCTTTGGATTTTGCCATTTTAGAATAATCTTTGATAATTTCACGTTGCAAATTCACCATGCGTTCAATTTCATCGGCTGATAATTTCCATTTCGTATCTGGATTTCGACGAATTACACCCATCCCTGAACACGGGACATCAAGCAAAATTTTATCAAATGAATTTTCCAAACGTTTGATTGTTTTATTTGTTTCAATGACTTTTGTTTCGATAATATCGACGCCACCTCGTGCGGCACGTTTTTTTAATTCACCCAGTTTCCATTCGTGAATATCCATAGCAATAATTTTGCCTTTGTTTTTCATACAGGCTGCTAAATGCAAAGATTTACCGCCGGCTCCGGCGCACGCATCCACCACACGGTCACCGGGTGCTGGATTTAATAATACGGCAATACGTTGCGAAGCTGCGTCTTGGACTTCAAAAAAACCTTTTTTAAAACATTCCGTAATAAAAACATTTTTTCGTTCGACCAAGGCCAGGCAATCATCAAACCCGTCGACGAATTTTGTTTCAATGTCTTCTTTAGAGAGCGCTGTTTTTAATTCAGATTTCGTTGTTCTGAGTGTATTGGTTCGCAGAAAAACTTCGGCCTGTTGATTCAACGCTTTCATCAGCGGTGGCCATTCATCACCAAATTCTTTGGTTCCCAATTCATGAATCCAATCCGGAAATGAATTCTGAATTTCAATGGGGTACTTATATTTCAAACGACTTTGGATTTTTGCAACATCAAAATCTGTGAATTCGTCGTCGGATGGCAAACTGCCGATCGTTTTCACCAAATGGGCAACAATTAAATCTAACGATAAATCTGATTTCATAACTTCAGAATAAAACCTGAAATGGCGAATGACTTCGTAAACAGTTTCTGCAAAAAATTTACGATCCCTTGATCCTAATTTTTTATTGGCTTTAAATGTTTTTTCTAAAACTTTGTCTGCATATTTTTTTTCGATCACAACAAGGTCTAAAACTTCGACTATTTTAAATACAAGATGGGCATGAATTTTCATTTGATGTTTGTATCAGATAAAGCCCTGTATTAAAAAGTAAATACCGCACCTGCTGAAACAAACGTACCATTCAGTTGCCCGTCTGATGTAAGAAGTAAATGGTTACGCATTCCGCCTTCGACATAAAAACCTGTTTTTTCAAAAATGTTGAACAAACGCAACCCTAAAAATAATTGATAATCAAAACTGATCGAAGACTCTTCAGGGATTTGATTCAAAAATACCCCTGGCCCCGCCGCTAAACCAAAATAGAGCGGGAATTTTGATCCCGCATCCGGCAAAGTCATCGCGTACATAAAACTTAATTTGGTGGCGCGTTGACCACCTGCGGGCTTGAATTCATTATAACTGATACGCATTGCTTGATCGAATAAATAACCTTCTTGAGTTAATCGGTATGTCATATCGATTCCAAATCGACCTACGTCTTCTTCTTTTGTGCTTGTTCCCCAATTGTACGAATCAGTTTGTGTGAATGTACCCATACCAACAGCTAAATAATGTTCACTGTCAGATAATGAATCAATTGATGAAGGTTGTCGATTTTGATCAGCCTTGGGATAATCTTCGGCTCCGCCTTTGCCTTGAAAATATTTCGCTGCAGCATTTCTGCCAACTTTTGGTGCATTTGCGTTTGAAGTCGAACAAATAAGTAATAAAGACAAGATTATGAATTGAGTCATTGCTTAATGTTAAACAGGCTTTTTGCATCTGACCATTTCAAATGCTTTACGCTGTGCGAAATATAGGTCTAGTTTACAGGGCGATTGACCCCCCAACTGTACAATTATAATCTGCGGAATATGAAATGCCCTTTCTGCGGACACGCTGAAGACAAAGTATTAGATACACGAGTCCAGAAGGACAGCGGCATACGCCGTCGTCGTGAATGTTTATCATGTAAATCCCGATATTCAACTTTGGAAACAGTCATGCTCAGCTATCCGTTCATTATCAAAAAAGACGGACGCCGAGAACCCTACAATAAAGAAAAATTATTACGCGGCCTTCAAGCTGCTTGTCAAAAAAGACCTGTGTCTTTAGCGCAACTTGAAAATGTGGTTGAACGAATTTCTTCGTGGGTCATCACTCGCGGCGAAGGCGAAGTCGCATCCAAGGTCATCGGACGCCGAATGATGGCGGAACTCAAACAATTAGATGACGTTGCTTATATCCGGTTTGCCAGCGTATACAGAACATTCAAAGACGTTCAAGAATTCGTTGAAAAACTTGAAGGTGATGAATTGATGGATGTCGTCGAAGCCGCAAGTCCACAATTAAGCTTGAGCGCCATACCACACCTGACCATGAATACTTCACAACCTACTCAAACTAAGAATACAGAAAGAACGACAGCCAATGAGACGACAATCCAGAGAACTTTCCCTTCAGATCTTATTTCAAACTGAATTTGCCCCACAAATGAACCTCAAAGATTTATCAACTGTTTTTGAAAAAACATTTGATTCATCGGTCATGGATTACACAATGACCGTCGTTCAAGGCGTCAAAGCAAACATTGAACGAATTGATTCTAAAATTTCAATGGCCAGTGCGCATTGGAAAATCGAACGAATGGCATCCGTTGATCGCAATATTTTACGAATCGCCGTTTACGAAATGATTATTGCCACTGAAACTTTAGAACCCAAAATTGTTATCAACGAAGCCATTGAAATTGCAAAAATTTTTGGTACGCAAGAGTCCAGCGCATTTGTTAATGGCCTCTTAGATCAGATCCTGAGAAATGAAAAATAATTCCGCACTTGCTGCCGGATCTGATTTATGGGTGCTGGTGGATGACGAATCTGGATGGTGGAAAAAAATAAATTTTCATACGGGATTTTTATTGTCTGCCTTAAAAAAACATCAAACAAACTCATTCACCAGATCAGTTTCAAACGAAACTGATACAATTTTAGCGAAAACTGAATTCCCAAAAATCAATTTCAAATCAATATCAAAATTAACATTCGTCGCCAGTCAGAATCATTTCCAAAATCGGTGGATCTGCTTGCTTGGAAATGTAAACGATATTCATACTGATGAATTCATCAAAAATGCATGCGGATTACAATGCAATAATATTCGTTTTTTCTTTCAAACTGAATTATCACCTGGCTTAAAGGCCAGGTTCCCAAACGCTGAATTTATTTCTGACTCACAATAATTAAAAAATTCTTCTATGCTTTTTATATGAAGAACACACTGACTCAAAAAATTGAAAACCTATTCGAACAATCTAATCTACAGACGACTCCTGCCCCTGCAAATATTACGTTGGACAAATTACAGTTACAGTACGAATCCATGGACAACAACAGCTTGCTTGAAAATATCAGCTATTTGGCCACGTCGATGAATTCGCCTTTAGAAAATTGGAATTTATTTTTTACCAGATTGATCCCGTTTTTTGAAATTGGCTTTTTGTTTTCCGATTCTGTTTTGAAAAATCAGTTTTTGTATGGCAAAGAAATTAATTGTAAAAATAAAATAGCCCAGCTGAAAATGCCAAAATCAGATTTGTTTCAAATTTTAAAAACTGATCCGAAATCATTTTTAATCAAATTCGGATTATCAAATATTTTATTTGCAGAAAAAATGAACTGTTTTTATGTTCGTGTTGAAGAAAATATCAATTTGGTGTTGATTTCAAACAAAGCTGAACCTTGGTTGAAATTAAAAATGGATTCATTGCAAAAAGCACTGATTAACCATCAATTATAATTCGATGACAAATCCATCCGTTCACACTATTTTTATTTTATCTGACGGCACCGGGGAAACTGCTGCGACAATGGTGCGAGCCGCATTGGTTCAATACGCCGAACAAGAAATCAACATTGTTCGCTGCAAAAATTTACGATCCGAAGAACAAATAAGTCGCGTGATCGACGACTGTTTTGAAAAACGCGGGATGCTGGCGTATACTTTTGCAAGCCCATTGATTCGAAAAAAAATTTCAGAACTGTGCTTGGAAAAATCAATCCCGGCTTCTGATTTATTGGGCCCATTGATATTTACACTCGATAATTTTTTCGGAGTCCAATCTTCCAGCCAAATCGGCGCATTAAGACAAACTGATGATCAATATTACAAACGGATCGAAGCCATCGAATACACCGTCAGAAATGATGACGGAAAAATCACCAACGAATTAGACAAAGCAGATATCGTTCTGGTTGGGATCAGCAGGACCAGCAAAACACCGTTGTCTATTTTCTTAGGCCACAAGGGTTGGAAAGTTGCAAATATTCCGTTAGTCATGAGCAGTCCTCCGCCCCCTCAGTTATTCACAATCGATCAACGAAAAGTCGTGGGCCTGATTATCGATATTGATTCTTTGCAAAGAATTCGCAAAAATCGCTTAGAAAAATTTGGCCAAGATTCTGGCGGCGAATATGCGTCACTGCAGCAAATCATGAAAGAAATCGAATATGCCGAAAATTTATTTAAACAAAATCGTCGGTGGCCCGTATTTAACGTGACTGAACGCGCGCTCGAAGAAACTGCCAGCGAAATTGTTCGCGTCATTGCAGCCCGCATGGGCCTGCCCGATTCTGTCTTATTTTAATTAAAACTAGCTGCGTTCGTGGTCGCCAGTTAATGCCTGAAAAAATATTTCTGCCGATTCAGCAACAGGGCCCGTATTTTTTCGATAATAAATAAATTCAACTTTGTATTCAAAATCAGTCACTGCAATTTTATTGAGTCTTCCGCCGCGAATTTGTTTTTTGACTGAATGGGCAGGTAAAAAACCGATACCAAGACCATTTTCGATCACACGTTTCAGCGTCCCAACGTTTGATGATTCAAATACGGCAGGTATATCTTTTAATTTTAAGGCCAATTGTTTGTCAAAGTCTGGGAACTCATTAGCGAAATGAACATAGGGGATTTTTTTGACTTCTTGAAGCGCGACCAAACTGGGATAAAATTCGTCTTTGCCGGATCCCACCAACCACATTTCTTCTTTCATTAAAACATGTGAAACGCTGTCTGGTAATTTTTTTCCATAATTTTTTTGAATTTCTGGCAAAACGATAACGTCCAATAATCCTTTTTCAAAAAGTTCAATCAATTCTTCGCCTTTTGCATAATCAACTTTAATTTTAAAATCTGGATTAAATTTCAAAAGTCTGCTGACGATCGGGCTCATTAAATGCAAACCAATCGAATTTAAGGTTCCGATTCTTAGCTGTCCTCGTAACTGTGCTCCGATGGATTTAATTGATACTTCAGCCTGAACACAAAGACTTAATATTTTTTTTGCATGTTCGTAGAGAATTTCACCTTGTGCGGTTGTTTTAATTTGCTTAGCTCCACGAACGATCAATTCAACCCCTAGGTCGTCTTCAAGATTTTTCATTTGTTGACTGACTGCTGGTTGAGTTAAAAAAAGTTTATCTGCTGCGGCCGTCATACTGCCTTCGGCGACAACCATGACAAAGGTCTGGAGCTGTGAAAGATTTAACATTTTTACCTCTTCAATTTATAATAAGACTGTGTTTATAATAGTCCTTATACACCAAGCGAGGCAACATGAGTTTTAAATCCAGAATCACTGTATCCATATTTTTATCGTTTTTTATTTTATTTTTCGGAAATCAAGCTTCTGCTCGCACGTTTAAAAATGCGTACATCAGTTTTGAAATGTTAGATTCTTGGAAATGCAAACTTGAACAAACCGAATTCGTTTGTCGCAGCGAAGACCCCCAAGAAGCCAAAGAAGCAGTTATTATTTTTACCGCCAAAGAAAAGGGTCCTACGGACAGCTTTCCAATTTATTTTCAACATTTAAATAAGCCCATCACAGCACCTGCAAAAACAGGAGCCACCCTGACTTCGACAGTCACAATTTCCCCCAGAGAAGTTTTAATTAACGACCAAAAATGGCTGGATTCATTACATATTAACAGCGAAGTTCAAAATTATTACACACGTTATTTGCCAACGATCAAAGATCAAATTGCAGTTTTAATTACATTTACTGCACATAATTCAAAATATCAAAAACACGCAACTCACTTTGCAGAAACTGTAAAATCATTGCGTGTGATTGCATCCAAAGACCTGAACGCCGGTGGTGGCAGTGGCATTGGTGGTGCTGGGGGCACAGGAGTGTTTGGCGGAGTTAATAATGCAATTGATCCAAATTCATTAATTGCTGACGATACTGCCGGTAATGATGAAGGCCGTGGTGGATTGTTTAAAAACGAGCTATTTTTAGGTTTCTTACTTTTATTATTGGCGGCGCTTGCCTATGTTGGCGTAAAAATTTATCAAAAAAAGAAAAACGGATAAATATTTTTTATTTAATTCATCACAAAGTCGGTAAAATAAACATCTTTAACCAGACCGACTTTTAAAACTTTATTAACTTCTTCGACAATTTTATCTTTTAAAAATAATTTTCCCTGTATTGATTCTAAATCGGAAAATGTTTTTTCATTCAACAATCGAACGATGCGGTCACGGGCTTTAGCTCGGTTTTCTGAATCCATAATTTCTTCGAAGGACAAAGCGCTTAGCATATCTAAATTAACTTGGACACGAATTGTTCGCCTTGGCTGACCAGATAAATTAACAACAAATTTATCCATCGTATAAATCATTGGGCCTTCGTTGAAATGCTCTGGCAGGCTTGCTGGAGAACGCAAAGACTGTTCCGTAATGATAGGGGACTCATAACCCAACGTTGAAACATAAGCCCAATACGACCCCAGACTCAGCGCTGCTAAATTTAATGTAATTAAGAAACCAGATAAGATCAGTTTTATTTTTTCATTCATTTGCTGGTCCCTCTTGCCATATTGATTTTCAATACTTAGATCGGACGAATTAAGCCGTAGCTTAAGTTTTAACTGAAACTTAACAGTGTTTGTCGATCAGCGCAGCACTTTGACTCAAATCGAGACACTCTGTATTAATACTTTATCTCGAGCAAAAAAAATACGATAAGTAGTGGTGCCTAAGATCCTGTTATTGACTCTATTTTTTATTCCACTGATATCGGCTGCTTCTGAGCTCTCTGAAAAAGCATCGACGGGTATTTATTTGTCTGAAGTCTTACAGATATCCAGTGATCCATTACTGGAATCTGTCATTCTGGTTGCAGACAAGCAGTCACGCCAGTTATCAGTTTTTGATCCAACAAAAAATATTTTAGCTCCGGAAAAATACGAAATTGATATCGGAAAAAGCGATGGTAACAAAACAAAACGTGATGATCAAAAAACACCCGAAGGCATTTACGTTCTTCAAACTAAAAAAAATCAACCAGAAATTCCCTATGAAAAATACGGAAGCATGGCTTTCACAACAAATTATCCTAATGTTTTTGATCAGTTTGAAAACAAATCGGGCTCTGGAATTTGGCTGCATTCAGTCCCTGACCAAATTCCATTAAATCGCGGATCCAAAGGCTGTGTTGTACTTCGCAATGAAAACCTTAAAAAAATTGAACCACAGATTAAACTCAATAAAAGTTTTTTAATTATCAACAATACCGTTACTTTTTTATCAGAAAAACAGCATGCAGAAAAAAAACAGCGAATTCTGAATTGGGTCAACATGTGGAAAACGACCTGGCAGTCTCAAGACTTTGACGCCTATATTCAGTTGTATTCCGAACGTTTTTCAAGTCCACCATTTTTAAATAAAAAAAGTTGGCTTGATCACAAATTAAGACTGAAAGAAAAATACAAATTCATAAAAATTGAACTTGGATCAGCTCATATTTTTAATCAAAAAAATCAATATGTATTAAGATTTATTCAAAATTATGAATCAGATGGCCACAAAGACCGTGGAATGAAATCACTGTACCTGGTTGACGAAAATGACAAAATCAGAGTACTTCGCGAAGAATGGTCTGAAATTTAAATTCAGACCATATAAAAAAAATTACTCTGCTTCCGATTCTTCAAGATCGACTTTAGAAGAATCAGATTCAAGATCAGCTAAACCTTTTAAATGTTGGTTGTATTCATCCTGAGTTAAACGACCTAAACGCAAATTAAGATCCAATAATCGTTTATCAAATTTTAGATTCTCTACAGCTTTATTTAATGACATCAAAAACTCCTACGTTAAGTCTGAATACTTGTACACAAGACTGATCTTTTAAGCAATCAATTCCAATATTTAGGATTACTTTGGTCTTTGACCTTGTCGTTATCGACCACAAGCCTTAATGAACCATTTTTTTTCTTCAATTTATTTTTTGTTTGCTGAACTTTCAAATAAACCTGAGTTTTTAAAATGAAAAATCCTGCAATAATTCCACCTAAATGCGCCAAATAGGCGACTTCACCACCTGAAATACCGCTGCTTAAAAGTGATGCAAAATCAATCGCACCAGCAATCATGACAAAATATTTAGCCTTCATCGGGAATAATCCCATAAAATAAGTTTCACGCTCTGAAAAAATAATTCCATAAGCCAGTAATAAACCGAACAATGCGCCTGATGCGCCCATCACAGGAATCACCAATGGTGTTCTGACGCCAGTGATCGCAGCGTATGCCCCAACACCCAAACAATAAATAATCGCTGCACCAGCACCGGATAAAAAATAATAAATCGCAAAAAATTTAGAACCCCAAACTCGTTCTAATTCAGAACCAAAAAACCATAACATCAACATGTTAAATAATAAATGAAACGGCGAAATTGCATGAAAAAACATATACGTGATCAATTGCCAGCCATAAAAATTTTCAATCAATTGATAAGGATGCAAAATGAAAATTTCCCAGGCCTTTAAATTAAAAAACTGCCCCAATATAATTTGTAAAACAAACCAGATTCCGACTGTAACGATCATCAATCGTTTAACAACGGCTGTCAGTGGCGGTGTTGATATTTGATTCACACATTGTCCTTTTTTTTATTTTTCATTTTTAAATCTGTAAAGTATTTTTTGAGTCTCTTATAGCTCGTGCCGTTATCTTCAATAACAAGTTTTGTTTCAGCAATTAATGGTAAAAAATTCAAATCACCATTCCATCGGGGTACAACATGGTAATGTAAATGATCCGGGATACCCGCGCCACCGGTAACACCATGATTCATGCCCATATTCATTCCATGCGGTTCATAAACGAATTTAATCGCCTGGATAGCCAGTTTCAAAGTTAAATGTAAATCGGTAAATTCAGCTTCTGATAAATTTAAAACGTCACCAATGTGTCTGAGTGGCAAAACCAAAACATGACCCGAATTGTAGGGGAATTTATTCACAACAATTTGAGAGTGTTTCGTTTTATAAATACACAGTGTTTTTTCAGATTCATTTTTTTTTGCAGAAATGCAAAAAACACAACCCTTAGGCTTTAGTAAGCGCCTGACATATTTCATTCTGGCAGGCCGAAAAAAAACATCCCGTTCAATGGGCCAAATATCACTGGCCATTTTTATCAGTGGTATTTTTTTTCTGGTTGTCGTTTTGGTTTTTTTTATTCCCATGTGCCTGGCATTAAATACAATGGTTGGTTCAAATATTTAGTTTTAAATACAGTTTGTATCGTTTGAGCTATGGATTCAGCGCCGACAGCGGATTTAATTTTTGATTTTAAATCAGACACTTCACTGAATGAATTTAAATCGTCTTCATCTTCCTGGTCATCCAAAATTAAATCAAAAATTCCCAAATCAAAAAATGAATTTTTTGCTCTGCGTGGTTTAATGACGTGATAATCATCGCCTAATTTTGCTTTTTGTGCCGCCATACGCAAGGCATCTTCGAATGTTCCGACCGTATCGGCAAATTTAAATTTGACTGCAGTCGCCCCAGTCATAACACGGCCGTCAGCATATTGACTGACAAAATCAATCGGTAAATTTCGGGCTTCAGAAACTGCTTTTCGAAATTGGTCGTAAACTTCATCAATCATATTTTGAAAAAGCTCTTGTTCATCGTCACGCATAGCACGGTATTCAGATCCCGAGTCTTTGAATTTTCCTGATTTAATCGTGTATCGTTTTACTTTAGCAAAATCATACAGGCCTTCAAGATTTGCAAATTCCATAATAACGCCGATTGAACCAATCATCGTACCCGGTGCCACAATAATTTGATCACACGCCAATGCTGCATAATAACCACCACTAGCAATCAATCCCGTCGAAACACAAATAACAGGTTTTTTTGTTTCTTTTTTAAATCTTAAAATTTCGTAATATATTTCCTGGGATGGGCCAACGGCTCCGCCTGGAGAATTAATTTCAATAACAACGGCTTTGATTGAGTCATTTTTTTTATATTTTTTTAATGCACTTAAGAATTTTTTACCGTTCATAATTACGCCGTTGATTTCAAGATGTAAGATTTCATTTTTTGAAATTATGCGCGAATCGTCTTCTGATTTTCCGGACCAAATACGGTAACCGATTAAGCCAATCATCAAAATTAATAAACCCGAAAAAAACTTTTTACCAAATGACCACTGTTTCATATATCACTCCATGATATTCACTGATTCGAACTTAAAATAAAAAAAGGAACCCTTTCAGGTTCCTCTTAAGACGTATTTCAGTCATTTCGCTTTGTATTATTTTGTACGACTACAAAGCTCTGTAAAATTAATCTTTCTTCAAGTTCTTCAACTGATCAGCAAACATGTCGCCAAAGCTTGTTTTTGACGTTGCAGATGCCTTCTTGGCGTAATCATCAACATCACCTTTTTGCTCGCGCAATTTAACAAGTTTTGATGACAATCCCACTTTACGGGCTTCTTTGTCGATCGTGATGACTTCAGCTTTTAACTTGTCACCAATTTTGATGAAGTCTTCAACTGTCGCAATTTTATCAGTTGTTAATTCAGAAATATGAATTAAGCCTTCGATATCGCTTTCAAGTTCCACGAATGCACCGAAATCAACAGTTTTTGTAACTTTAACTTCGTGCTGTGTGCCGATACCGTATTTAGATTCGATATGAGACCAAGGATCGCCCTCAAGTTGTTTAACACCTAAAGAGAATCTTTCGTTTTCAGTATCAACGCCTAAGACAACCGCACGGACTTTTGTTCCTTTAGCGAACATTTCCGAAGGATGTGTTACACGTTTTGTCCAAGAGAAATCTGAAATATGGACCAAACCATCAATACCTTCTTCGATTCCGATGAAGACACCAAAGTCAGTGACAGATTTAACTTCACCTTCAATGATTGTTCCTGGTGGATATGTGTCTTTCATTTCTAACCATGGGTTCGTTTGAAGCTGTTTCATACCCAAGCTAATTTTACGATTTTCAGAATCAATAGCTAAAACTTGAACATCAACTTTTTGGTCAACTTGAACCATTTGGTTTGCGTGCTTAACACGTTTTGTCCAAGACATTTCTGAAACGTGAATTAAACCTTCAACGCCATCGCCTAGTTCAACAAACGCGCCGTATTCTGCAACAGAAACAATTTTTCCGTTTACTTTTTGGCCCACTGGGAACTGAGAAATAACAGTCAACCAAGGGTCTTCTGTTAATTGCTTCATACCTAATGATACGCGTTCTTTTTCAGTGTCATATTTCAAAATTTAAACTTTGATTTCATCGCCAACATTAATAACTTCTGATGGATGTTTAATACGTCCCCAGCTCATGTCAGTGATGTGTAACAATCCGTCTAAGCCGCCCAAATCGATGAATGCTCCGTAATCAGTAATGTTTTTAACAAGACCAAGAACAGTTGCGCCCTCTTTCATTGTATCAGCTGCTTGAGCTTTCATGCTGTCGCGTTCTGTTTCAAGAATTGCACGACGAGATAAAACAATGTTTCCACGTTTTTTATTAAATTTAATAACTTTGAATTTATATTTTTTGCCTAAGTAAATATCCA
This sequence comes from Pseudobdellovibrionaceae bacterium, assembly GCA_031428135.1. Classification (GTDB taxonomy): domain Bacteria; phylum Bdellovibrionota; class Bdellovibrionia; order Bdellovibrionales; family Bdellovibrionaceae; genus Pseudobdellovibrio. The sequence continues at coordinate 45,669 of JANPOT010000026.1, forward strand.
TGTTGCGTACTGGACGTAAATCAATTTGTGAACCTGGTAAGAAAGCTTTTACGCCGATATCAACTGATAATCCGCCTTTAACCTTTGCAACAACCAAACCTTCGATGATTTCTTCGTTTTCAGCAGCTTTAGAAATATCATTCCAAGCACGTGCCATGTCTGCTTTTTCTTTTGATAAAACAATCATGCCGTTATCATTTTCGATACGATCAATCAAAACTTCGACTGATTCGCCGACTTTGATTTGACGAACTCCATCAACAATTCTGAATTCGTTGATTGCAATAAGGCCTTCTGATTTATAATTGATGTCGACAAGGACATAATCAGATTGGACTTCAACCACAGAACCATTGACGACATCGCCAACTCTGAATTCTTGGTCTTTACTAGCTGCTTGAAACAAAGTTTCAAATTCGCCAGATTTAACAGTTACTTTTGCATTCAAACCTGGGTTTGATGCGATTTTTGAGTCTTCCGCGTCTAGCATAGCTAAAACTGAAAGTTTTTCCTTTTGTGACTTGCTGATTGTTTTGTTCATGTGTTTTTTTTCTTTCTCTACGCAAAGGCGCCTCTTGGACCCCTAAGGTGAAAGAATGTTCTACGGGGATTTTGAAATGTGGTCAACGGAGAATTTATATGCCTTTGGACTGAACATATTTTAATACGGCTTCAACCACACCTTCAAGAGACAAATCTGTCGTATCAATCACCAGCGCGTCATGGGGTATACTTAAAGGCGCAGTTTTTCGTGTCGAGTCCTGCTGGTCACGTTTTTGTTGCAAATCGGCCGTCATTTTTTGATCAAGACCCAGTTCTTGGGCGCGGCGCTGAGCTCGGCTGTCGGATCTGGCCGTTAAATATATTTTAACCTCGGCATGTGGAAAAACAACGGTACCGCAGTCGCGACCTTCTGCGATTAAACCAGTTCTGTTAACTGCACAATTTCTTTGATGATCTAAAAGTGACCTTCGAACTTCGGGGTAATGACTGATTTGACTTGCGACAGAACCCACGTGTTCTTGAGCAATTAAATCAGTGACGTTTTCATTATTAAACCACACCAATGTTTTTTCAGTGGTCATTTCTATTTTCCAAATTTTTGAATGGCATAATTCAGACAAAGCTATGGGATCAGCCAGATCAATTTTTGATTCAATCGCTGCATAACCAAGCCCACGGTAAAACGAACCTGTCGAAACCCACGGAATATTTAATTTTTTTGAAAGCTCGCGGCTGACCGAAGATTTTCCGGATGCCGCAGGCCCGTCGATTGTAATTACAAAACCCATGGATGCAGACGTTACACGAGCTCGGGAACTTCGGTCAGCATTTTTTCGATGGCTTCGATCGCTTTTTTATTTTCAAATGCTTGCCCAATAGTCATTCGTAGGTATTTACTGAATCCATAGTTGCCAACAGGCCTTAAAATAATGCCTTTTTTAAGCAGATTTTCAAAACAGATATTTGCATTTCGTTTTGTATCAAAAAGTACAAAATTGGCCTCAGACTTAAAAAACGGTAATTGTAATCGGGTGAGTTCAGAATAAAAATAATCAAGACCCTCCCAGACAATTTTTTGCGAACTTTGAATATAGTCATAATCAGTCAACGCAGCAATACCAGCGGCTTGCGCAAGTTCGTTCACATTAAATGGATTTCGGACGCGATTGTAATATTCTAAAACATATTCTGGAGCCAACATTGCACCTAAACGCAAACCAGCCAGACCGTAAACTTTAGAAAATGTTTTTAATACAATCACATTCGAATACTGTGAAAAAAACTTGACGGCTTCTTTGAATTTTGGATCACGGACATATTCTGTATATGCTTCATCAAAAACCAAAAGCACATCATCACGGTTTCCTAAACGAATTAAAAAATCATTCAATTCTTCGCCACCAACAATAGTTCCGGTGGGATTATTCGGATTAGGTATGAAAATTAATTTTATATTTGCTGTGGGATTTCTGAAAAAATCATCCGCAATTGCTTTTAAGTCCATCGTTAAATCAGTTTTCAATGGAGTCGTTCGAACTTTGACTCTGGCTGCCTGTGCACAGACTTGATACGCCACAAATGCCGCCTGCGACGTTAAAATCGAGTCCCCTGGTTCACAAAAAATCCGAATCAATAAATCTATAATTTCATTTGAGCCATTGCCGATTCCAACTTGTGTTGGCCTGACATTCCAAACTTCGGAAATTTTTTGAATCAGTTCATAGCACGATGGATCTGGATACCGGTGCTGTTCGTTCAAAGAATTTTGAATTGCAGCGATCGCTTTAGGACTGGGGCCCATTGGGTTTTCATTGCTGGCTAATTTGTAAACCTCTGTTAAACTATATTCCCGTTTTGTTTCAGAAACAGGTTTACCTGGTTTATATGGAATTAAGTTTAATATCTCGGCTGATACTTTCATGATTGACCCTTTACAGTTTCGTCTTTATATTTTTTAAAACTATTATGACGAACGCCTCAACACAAGCACTATTAGCAATTTATCTTGGCGAAACTTACGCGGAAATCGAAGTTCGCTCTGTGTCGAGAAAAAAATCTGTCAAAAAACCTGAAATCTTATTTAAAAAAAATTATTTCTTACCACAAAGTTCGCTCAAAACGACACTCGGAAACGTTCAAAAAAATTTAGTCGAATTAAATGTTCAAATTACTGATATTTATGTCGTTTGCAGATATTTAGAAAGACTTAAAACATTCAGATTGGGCGGAAGCGTCGTCCAAGTTGTTCATCAAGGATTCGAAAACAGTTACGTTGTCGAAAACACGTCACGCGTTTCATTAGCGGCAGCAGCACTTGTGATATCAATCAATCAAGACAGTTCAAATAATTTTCTGACTTCAGAACTTGCCAGACTTAAAAAAATTAATCCTGATTCAAATAAGGTCGCCCTTGAGTTGGATTCAAATATAATACCTGAAACTGAAATTGAACGAATTAAAAAATTTTTTACTGATCAAGAATATAAAATTTTTCAATGCGATCAGCCACAAAATTTACTTCAGGTTCGTAAAACATTATTAAATGCGGGCTCAGAAGGCACCAAAGAAGAAATTATTTCTGAATTGAAAGACAATTTTGCCGAAGCCCAAATACATTTTTGGGTTAAAAATGAATTTCATTCAGCAGATTCCGCATCGTTTGAAAATTTTGATCTGTATTTCAGTAGCCAAGATTTTTTGGCTCATTTGCTTAAGCAATCTAATAAAAAAAACTTGATTCATTTCGACCTTGAATGTTGGATGATACTTGGATCGGGTGTAAAAAATATTTGGGAAAGCCCCTGGGGGTTGATTGAACGAACATATCATACGACAACATCCATTGCTTTACATCCACTGACTGAAATTTTAATTGACGAGACATCCAGGTTGCAGTTTTCAAAAACGCCGGCCAGTTCTGAACCTGGGCCAATGATTGCTGGACGCGGAGTTAAGTCGTTGCTGATTGATTTGTTTTGGAATCATATCCAAGAAAATCCTGATTTCAAAACACTGTTCCCCCAGCTTGGAAATGCATTACTACAAACCAAAATCGAATCGCAATTTAAAGTTTTAGAAAAAGGACAACGTTCAGTATCTGCAGAACTCACAAAAAATGATCTTATTGTTTTCGTTCGCGATTTAATTGATTTCGAATTGGAATTAAAATTGGGACACCCCGTTTCAGATTCTGAAAAAACAATATGGACAGGTCACTTGGCCAAACTTGTGAATTCCAAGTCTGAATCTTTCTCTTGGACAGAAAATATTTTTGACCAGATCGGTAAAAATTAATGTCAACGCATTTAGACTCTCATAAATTTTTAGCTCTTCTTTCTCCGTTTAAAAACGCATCAATTATGAATAATAAGGGTGAATTGATTTATTCTAAAGACGCTGACTCATTTAAAACCACCACAAGCCGAATTGTATTATTCCAGATTGCAAAAAAATATTTATCACCAAAACCTGGTGACATTATTATTTCAAATGACCCTGAAAATGGCGGCACACAATTAAATCGTATTTTTTTCATATGCTGTTTACATCCAAATTTATTTGTTGTTTGGGATGCTGAATTAAACGATGTCCAATTTAAAATCCCACTGACTCCGCTGGTTGAATCCAATCAAAAAAATGCAATGATCTGGAGCGCCCTGATTGAATCCCAACCCAGCGCTGATAAATTTCGAATTTTCTTTGAAAAACAAATATCAAAAATGAATCAGATGCAGGTCTTTAAAAAATTTATTGCAGCAATTTCCGCAGAGAATTACCAAAAAACCTGGTTCAAACTGACCAAATCAATATTCGAAGACCATTTCAGTTTAAAATCTTATGGCCAGCACCAGCTGATGATCGAATACCGAAATCAGCATATTAAAATAAATGCCAGCGCTGATGAGAAACAAAATATTAAATCTTTTAAACTGGATTTTTCAGGCACAGCACTGGCCGGTCAATTTTCTTGCGCATCTCATGTTGTTGAAAGTGGCTTAATGATTGAAATTTCAAAATATTATCATTTTGAAAAATGTTTATCTCAGCCCATTTTAGATCATCTGAAATTATTATTGCCTCCAAAATCAATTGTGTCGAAATCAATACCCAATGGTGAATACAATTTTGAATTACAAAAATTGACACGCCAAATGATGCGACATTGTTTGAATCAAATGAACATCCAAGGCAAAAAAATAGAAAAAAAATTTAATGCCTATTCAACGGCATATATTTCATTGAATTCAGAACATATCCAGTTTTCAAATTTTTTATCAAATTCGCGTATTGATTTTTTGGTTGGTGATTTATTTGAAAAAATATCATTGAATCACACCGAAAAAGACTACAAAGCTGTCCTTAAATACCGTTTGGACAAAACATCGCAATTAAATCTGTACGGCGTCAGAGCTAAAACTGATTCCGAAACACGTTGGATTAAAATCAATGGCGAAATCGCACATCACGGGCAATTTGTTTTGAAAAAAAATGACGAACTTAGTTTTTCTTGGAAGCTATAGTTTAGTAATTTAAAAGATTATACGAATCTGGCGCCGGCCTTAATTAAACACTGTCTGATAATTTCAATGTGCGCATGACTGGTCGTTTCGATCACGAAATCGATTCGCGTTTCTTTCAGGCTTAAACCGTGTTTGACCCGGTCATGGTGAACTTCTAAAATATTGGCGCGATTTTCAGCCAGGATTTGTGTTAAACGGCTAAGGCTGCCTGGGATATCTGGAACAATCACTGATAAATCACACAAACGTCCACGCTGAATTTGTCCGCGTTGAATAATATCAGACACAATATTTAAATCAATGTTTCCACCACAAACCAATAAACACGATTTTTTGCCAAGGTTTATTTTTTTTGTTAATGCGGCAGCCAGCGCAACCGCACCAGATCCTTCGGCCACAGTTTTTGCACGTTCTAATAAAAACACGATGGCTTCTGCGATTTGACCTTCAGAAACTGTCATCACATCATCGACATATTTTGAAATAAAATGATCGTACATTTGGGCGCTGGGTGTTTGAACTGCGATACCATCGGCCAATGTTGAAAATACAGACGTCACAGGAGTAAATGTTTGAGTTTGAAACATTTGAACCATGGTGCTGACCATTTCTGTTTGCACACCAATGATTTTAATTTTGGGATTAATATGTTTCGCAGCGATTGCAATTCCGCTGATTAATCCACCGCCCCCCATTGGGACAACAATGGAATCTAAGTTTTGAATCTGTTCACAGACTTCGAATCCAATTGTTCCTTGACCTGCAATGACTTTGGAATCTTCAAATGGATGTACGAAAACATATTTTTTTTCTTCGGCTAATTTGTAAGCCAATGCCTTGGCTTGATCAAAAGTTTGACCATGCAAAATGACTTCGGCGCCATATTTTTTCGTGGCTTCAACTTTGGCAATGGGTGCATTTTCCGGCATAACAATCACTGATTGAACACCGTTCAAGGTTGAACTTAATGCGACACCTTGGGCATGGTTTCCCGCAGAACAGCAAATCACACCGCGCAGTTTTTCATCGACTGTTAAGCTTGCGATTTTATTGGCAGCACCGCGGATTTTAAAACTGCCTGTGCGTTGTGTATTTTCAAGTTTTAAATAAATTTCAGAACCGATTAAATCAGTCGCTGATTTCGAATAATCACAGGGTGTGATATTGATGATATTTCGAATCGTTTGACGAGCGTTTTGAATATCGGAAGCTGTCACTGATAATTGAGTTTTCATAGTCTGATTATATCGCCATTTACCAATACAATGCAATCCCCAACAACGGCGGATAAATTGACTTCAGTCCTGAATTTTTCGTTGTAAAAATAGCTTTTGATAATTCTTTGATATCCGTTTTATAAGTTGATTCACAAAAGAAAAATGGAGTCAGCGATTTATTGCAACCTTGGCAACGATCAACGTCACAATTATGACTTTCGTTGACGGTATCACAAATATGGCAACGACGGATATTTAATGACATTTCTGCAGACGTTTCGTTTTGGTCGTTTTTATTATTCATTCGATATCCTTTAAAAGTTGATGAGATATCGATTACAATTGCAATAAAGTGACCCGTCTTAAAATGGGAATTTTTAGCTCGATAACGTCTGTGTTGTTTTTCACAAGTTATTTTTCATTTTGAAACGTCAACTGATTTGACGCGAAAACATTTATGGCTATTTTGGATCAGCCGTTACAAATCTTTAAAAAACTGCCCACATCCAGCGATGCCCCGCCAATCAAAAAACCATCCACATGGGGTATTTGAATCAATGCGCCTGCATTATCAGGTTTGACACTGCCACCGTATAAAATTTGAAAATTTTTAAAACCTAACGATTCCATATGCGAAAAAATTTTTGCATGAATGTCAGTGACTTGTTCTATGGTAGCGACTTTGCCCGTGCCAATGGCCCAAACAGGCTCATAAGCAATAACGATGCGTTTGCTTTTATCAGCATGAACCAATCCGTCATTCAACTGTGAAAAACAAACCGATTCGGTTTGTTTTGATTCACGTTGGGATAATGTTTCGCCAATACAGAATACGGGTAACATTTCCAGATCCTGACAAATTTTAATTTTTTTTGAAAGCGATTCGCTGGTTTCTGAAAAATATTGTCGACGTTCACTGTGCCCCAATAAAACTAATCCACAACCAAATTTTTTTGCAAGTTCTGCTGAATTTTCGCCCGTAAAGGCGCCTGAATTTTCAAAATGAATATTTTGTGGCCCAACTAAAACACCAGAACCTTTGATTGTTTGTGATACTAAGCCCACAGAAAAATTTTGTGGGAAAATAAAAATTTCTTTGTCCGAAAAAAAATCTGAAGACAAAGCAGATAAAAATTCTTCGCAGAATGATTTTGATTCCAAAGGCGTTTTTTGTAATTTCCAGTTAGCTGCAAATATTTTTTTCATAGAGAAATCCTTAGAATGATTTTACGCCGGGGCTGGATTCAGATTGTTTACGAGGACGCAGAACTTCCAATCCTGGCAATTTTTCGCCTTGCATGTATTCAAGACTGGCTCCGCCACCCGTTGAAATATGTGTCATCTGATCTGCGAACCCTGACATTTCAGCTGCTGCTGCAGAATCACCACCGCCAACTATTTTAATACCAGAATTTTTAGCCATGGCTTCGGCGATAGCAAAAGTTCCACGACTGAATTCTTTGGTTTCAAATACGCCCATAGGCCCGTTCCAAAAAATTGTTTCAGCTCCGGCAAGGCACGCTGTGAAATTTTTAATTGTTTGTGGTCCAATATCCAAACCCATTTCATTTTCAGAAATTCCAACTGATGGATTTAATTTTAAATGCGTCACATCATTAAATGATGAGCTTGTGATATGATCGACCGGCAGTAATAAAGTTTTTCCGCGTGCTGCGATTCGTTCAATCATTTCTTTGGCATATTTAACTTTGTCGGATTCAACCATTGATTTTCCAACAGGAATATTTTGCGCTTTTAAAAAAGTGTATGCCATGGCTCCGCCGATCACGAAGCCATCAACGACATTAATTAATTTTTCAATCACAGGAATTTTGTCTGAAACTTTTGAACCACCAAGAACTGCAATAAATGGTTTTTTTGGATTCTCAGTCAATCCGTCCAACATTTTAATTTCTTTTTCGATCAGAAAACCAATTCCCTTGTTTTGCATTGCCTCTGGTAAAGCATGTATACTGGCATGAGCTCTGTGACATGCTCCGAATGCATCATTGATATAAATATCAGAATAATTTGCCCAGCCTTGTGCCAGATCATTTCTGTTTTCGACTTCACCGGAATCAAAGCGTAAATTTTCAAGACAAATAATTTGTTTTCTCATGTGTCCATATAAAATATGTTTAACACCTTCGGAACTGGGCTCTTCCATCAAAACGACTTCGACATCCAGTATTTCACCTAATCGTTTTGCAATAGGTTCCATTGAATATTTTTTATCATCAGCAGATTTTGGGCGCCCCAGATGCGAAGCAATAATTATTTTCGCACCTTTTTCAATACAGTATTTAATTGTTGGCAAAGCAGCCGTGATTCGAGTTTCATCTGTGATGTGGCCACTGTCATCCAAAGGGACATTTAAATCCAATCGCAAAAATACAGTTTTACCATTGATTTCAAAATCACGAATTGTTTTTATATTTTTTAAACCGCTCGACATATTAAGCCTTGCTCATATGAATAGCCATATCAACCATGCGATTTGAAAAACCCACTTCGTTATCATACCAAGATAAAACTTTACCCATTTTATTGCCGATCACCATTGTTGTTTTTGCATCAACTGTTGATGAAAATTGATTGCCGTTGTAATCAATACTGACCAGTTCTTTAGTTTCTACAGCCAGTACTCCTTTAAGCTCATTCAATGAGGCTTTTGTTAAAGCGTCATTAATAGCCGCAACAGTCAGTTCTTTTTCTGAACTAAATGTGAAATCCACAAGACTGACATTTGGTGTTGGAACACGAACAGACAAACCATCAATTTTACCTTTTAACTCTGGCAAAACGACACCCACAGCTTTTGCTGCACCGGTCGTTGTTGGAATCATCGAAACACCAGCCGTACGTGCACGACGCAAGTCTTTGTGGGCAGAGTCTAAAATTTTCTGATCATTTGTGTAGGAATGTATTGTCATCATTGTGCCTGAAATAATTTTAAAATTATCATTTAAAACTTTTGCTAATGGTGCCAAACAATTTGTCGTGCATGATGCATTTGATATGAATTGATGTTTGTTCGCATCATATTGCGTGTGATTGATTCCATAAACAACTGTCAAATCTACACCATCGGCAGGTGCTGAAATCATGACTTTTTTTGCTCCAGCGTCGATATGTTTTTGATAATCATCTTTGCCTTTTAATGCACCTGTGCATTCCATCACCAGCTCCACGCCCCAAGATTTCCAAGGAATTTGCGCAGGATCTTTTGTTGCAGAAACCATTATTTTTTTTCCATCAACAATTAAATTTTTACCATCATGTGAAACATCAGCTTGAAAAATTCCATGTGAAGAATCGTATTTCAATAAATGGACTAATCCATCCAAATCATCCAGTGAATTAATTCCAACAATATCCAATTTTTGGTATGCGGCCCTGAAAAAGACGCGACCAATACGACCAAAGCCATTAATTCCAATTTTCATGTGTGCCATAAATTCTCCTTATTTATTAATTCCAAATTAATTTTTTAAATAATTTTTTTGCGTTATTTTTTGTAATTTCAGCTAATTTTTCTTCTGAAATATTTTTCAGACCTGCAACAACTTTTGCAGTATGTATCATATATGCTGATGTGTTTGTTCTTCCGCGCATTGGAATGGGTGCCAAAAACGGCGCATCTGTTTCAACATGAATTCTGTCCAGCGGGATGATGTCTTTGACAATGGCTCGCAGCGCATCCGCGCTTTTAAATGTGACAACACCTGAAATTGAAATATTAAATCCCAGATCTAAAACTTGTTTTGCAAGCCATTCGCTACCCGTGAAACAATGAATTAAACCTGTGACTCGACCGTTCATGTTTTTTAAAATCCGAACAGTGTCTTCTTCGGCGTCGCGTGTATGAATTTCCACAGGTAAATTTAATGTCGCCGCAATTTCAAGTTGTTTTTCAAAAGCATCGATTTGTTCAGCCCGTGGAGATTGATCGTAATAATAATCCAGGCCGATTTCGCCAATCGCGACGACTTCAGGGCGCGGTCCATTTTTTAACAAAAATTCGCCGATTTCGTCGGTGTATTTCACGCCTTCATGCGGATGAATTCCGATTGTGCAAAAAACATCCGGCGAATATTTCTGGGCTAAATCTAAAACAATTTGCAAATCTTCGGGCTCTGTTCCGATTGTAATGATTTTTTCAACACCATTTTCTTTGGCTATTTTCAAAGCGTGTTCGGGACCACCTTCCAGACGGTCCAAATGACAGTGCATATCGATCCAACCTGTTTTAATGTCTTGCATGTTTCACCCACAATGATTCAAAAATAAGAACTGCGTCGCCGTTCCCAGAAAGATCCCGATCAACTTGCAACAGTCCATTTGAAAAATCTGAAATTTTCTGTATTGATATTTGAAATAATTTTTTAAGTCTGGCGGATTGATCTATATTCATTATTAATTTTTGCGCCGACGTTTTTAAAAGTAAAGTGTCACGAACCATTGTCGACCAAATTTGAACAACTCGCTTTGCATATTCACGGTCTTTGATCGATTTTTTCCATTCATCCGAAAGTAAAAATTCCTGATCGGACCAAAAATGTTCCAACATCACAAGGCTGTCTTCACGTAATTTTTGACCTTCAGCTGAAGTGAACTGATCGAGCTGTTCGATTTGCCCACGCGAACAACTGTAAATCCACTGTTCAAGGCCTGGCTTGATCAATTGCAACTGAGCCTGGCTGAGCGCTGAAAACCGGATAACTTGTGATCTGGATCTGATCGTTGTCATGAAGTTTGAAACTTCGGGACCAATTAAAATAAAATGAACATTTGGATAGGGTTCTTCAAGAGTTTTTAATAAAGCATTTGCAGCCGTTGGATTCATTAAATGAGCCTGGTCAAAAATGATAACACGATTTTTACCAAAATTTGAAAGTGATAAATAGTCCAACACATCTCGAACTTGTTCGGCTTTAATGCTGGCACCATCCGGTGTAATTATTTTTAAATTTTCAGATTGATTTTTTTCAACACGCAAACAAGATCCACAAACAGCGCAGGCCTGATCTGGGATTTGATTTTCACAAATTAAAATTTGCGCCAGTGCGATAGCTGTTTTTTTCTTTCCGATACTGGATGGACCTGAAAAAATCAGCGCGTGTGGCAATTTTTTTTCAGCTATCACTGATTTTAAATTTCGAATTTGAACTGTGTGTCCGATAATGGATTCAATTAACTGAGCCATTTTTTACTTTGCAATTCATTCAATAAATTATGAAATAATTCATCCGGTGTTAAAGCAGCGTCCAGAATGAGCCAATTTTTTTCAGATTGTTGTGCCTGTCGTAAAAAAGCAGTGCGAACACGTTGATGAAATACATCAGCTTCGGATTCGATGCGGTCAGCAGCTTCGCCTGTTTGATCAGTTCGTTTTTGTCTGCGTTTTTTTGACTCTTCAACAGACAGATCTAATAAAACTGTCAAATCAGGAATCAGATTTTCAGTGGAAAAGGCATTTAACCATTGAACTTGTTCAACAGATATTCCGCGCCCTCCACCTTGAAAGGCAATGGAACTTGCACTGAAACGATCACACAATACCCATTTTTTTTGCAAAAGTGCTGGCCTGATCACAAGGTCAACGTGCTGTGCTCGGCTGGCCTGGTACATGAGCAGCTCTGTTTTTGGAGTTGGGGCCTGATTTGATTTAAGTAATATGAGCTGACGTAATTGATCGCCTAATTCAGTTCCACCCGGTTCACGAGTCATCAATATTGATTTTTCTTCTTTGAGTAAATAAGATTCAAGCCTCTTCATTAGAGACGACTTACCCGAACCATCAAGACCTTCAAAGACCAAAAAAAACATGCACTTAGATATGACTGATTCCGCCGCTAAAGTCATTATTAAACAGTGCGTAAATTTAAAACTAACCAACAGCGCACTAGACGAAATTCATAGTTTTAGTTAGTTTAGATTTCTTCATTCATTTTGATAATAAATTCAAAAATACCCTAAGGAGTTTTTATGATTACATTTTTAACGACGATTCATATTTTAGCATGCGTTGGCCTGATCATTCTTGTTTTAATGCAAGATTCTAAGGGTGGCGGTATGTTTTCTGGCCAATCATCTTCAAATTCAGTACTCGGAGCAACTGGCGGTGCAACGTTATCAAGTAACCTGACTAAAATTGTATCTATCGTTTTAGCGATTACATGCTTAAGCTTAGCTGTCATGATGGCAAAATCTCAAAAATCAGTCGTCGATACTGGATTAATGGCTACAGTACCAGCAGCAGCTCAAACAGCTATTCCGGCTTCGGTTGATGAAACCAAAGCAGCTGTTCCGGCAGCCACTCCAGCTGAGCCTAAAAAATAAATTCAGTTCATCAAACATCGCAGATGAAATCATGGTTCGTTCCCGGTATAATTATTCTGGGTATTTTATTAATTATTGCATCACTTGTGATACCAAATAAAAGTTTTGAATTTTTTGAAAAAAAATATATAGCTATTACAATTGATGTGACGGGCACAGCATTCACACAGGGTTTGGACCAAATTGATTCAGCCCAGTTAAAAATAGATTCAAAAATCAAAAATCTTGATTTAATTAAAACCGACAGCGGCTCTGAAGTTTTGATTGTCCTGTCAGCAACCGGTGGTGAATTTCGTTTAATGGAAAATAGCGAAGCACTGATTGAAGAAACCGAATCCGGAACAGTCTTGGTCACAGTCAGGCAAGGCGAATTATTGGTTGATGAATTTGGAAAAAAACCGTCATTTTGGATACGGCACGAAGGTCGGCAATTATCAGCAATGGACTATGCACTCAGTAACGAAAAAAATGCAGATTTATTCAAAAAACAAAATAAAAATATATCGACCGACGCCGTTGTCCTGACACAGGCAAAAATCGAAGAAATTTTAAATTCTAAAAAATCTGATTTTTCCAGGTGTTACGGCCAATTAATTCAAAAAACTGAACAAGCCCATGGTCAAATTATTTTATCATTTGAAATAACGTCAATTGGTAAGGTGACAAAAGTTGATGTGACAAAATCTGATTTAACCGATCAAATTTTCAAATCCTGCGTCAGCGAAGTCATTGCCAGAACTCAGTTTCCCCACTTCAGCGGGAAAAACATGACGACTGTTTTTCCATTGAAATTTGAATAACTTAAAAAATAAAATCTTAATAATCGCGCAGATAATCAATTTCAGATCTGATCCAAGGTTCATGTAAACCGTCAAGCTGGTAAACGTGACCATTTTCAACATTTTTTTCACGCAGGGGTTCGATTTTTGTAACCCAAGATAATTGAATTATTTTTTTCTCGATTAAATAATTTTTGATCATTTCAAAAGCCGACAACCCCACCACTCGACGACGAATTAAATCTTCGAAACTTTGGGTGATTTGGCTGTTACTGAAATTATATTTATTTTTCATTTCATCCATAATACTGCTCAGCTCTTCTAATGACAGTCGCTGGTCTTGAACTAAATCCAAAGCGATCTGAAACGAATCGTAAGTCGCCAATGTCCTGCGGCCAAATTTAGTATAATAATTGGCGTCTGTATCTGTGGCTAAATTGATATAAATTTTTTCTACAGGATCTTGAATAGCCGTGATTGATTGCAGTCGGATAATTTCTTCGATCTGCGAAGGACCAACGCCCATTTTTTCCAGTAATTTTTCAAGTTGATTTTTGGTATGTCGGCGAGCACACACATCAGAAAACAAATTATAGATCATAACATCTGATTCGGAATCATCACCAAAACACAACATCCTGACATCATCAGATAAATTCAAGCGCAACTGCAGCAGTGCCTGCAATTTGTATCCAACTTGGCGCTTTAAAAATGAAAATTTTGAAGGTCGCAAATTTTTTAGATTGTCTTTGTAAAACATAGCCACTGGGCTGATTTCATCCAGTTGAAATTTTTCGTAAATTTTATTTTCCATTTGCGGCGGCGAAGCTGAAACAAAAAATAATGGGAATTCTGTTTCTGAAAAATTTTTCTTGCGATACCTGACTAAACTTTTAATGAGCTCGTTCGCTCCTGCAATGCTTTTTTTTGAAAATGATTTTTCAAAAATTGTTGCCATTAAGCCTTTGAATGAATCAATGGTCGTGTCCAGGTATGTCTTGTCCAGATCCCAGACATAGACTTCATTAAAAACATCTTGTTTGCTGAGTGGTGCATAATTAAAATAGACAACGTCCAAATTGACTTCAGCACGGTCGGTCCAAATGACGTTATTTTGTTTATTCACCATAGTACAAGTATACAGACAGTCGATCGCGTTGCCAAAGAAAAGTCATCAGATAATTAAAAATCTAATTTTTCTTTAGGAAATTCGATCCAATCTTCATTTTCAGGAAATTTTTTAGGACGAGGCTCCGTTTGTTTTTTGAATTTTAAAAAACCAGTCAATGCACATAAAAATGCGTCAAAAGCGTGGCTGTTTTCAACCATGCTTTTGGCATCCTGGTGATAAATAAATGTCAGATTTTTTTCGTTGAGGGCCTGAATAAATTGTGCTCGTGATTCATCACCGCCAAATGCGGCCCTGTGATCACGCAATGTCGATTTCATCAGACCCAAATAATGTCCGATACGCCACATCGACAGCTTCGGAAAAACTTCAATACAATCAAATGAAATACGTTTTTGAATAAATGCGGCCCTGGCCAATAACGGCGCACTGTTTGCGCCCATAGCATGGTGTAAATTAAAAATTTCTTCAAGCTCAGTTGAAAAATGAAGCTCTACGCAACGTTGTGTATACGGAGTAAATAGTTTTTTAGCTTTCTTTTTTTTAAGTCGTTCGTCTTGGTGATCCCACATCCATTTAATATGTGGTTCACGACAATTTTCAAAACCCGGACATTTTAATTGGCAAGTTAAACAATTCGGTAACGACCACGGAGTATCAAACGCGACATATTTTAAATTTTCTGCATTCTGAAAAATGAGTTCGTGAATTTTTAAATCACCTGAAATTTTTTCATCAGATTTAATTTTTTCGTAAATTCTGGATAAAAATACTTTTTTGTTTTCTGGATAATATTCAATGACCGCAACACAGGCTTTATCTGATTTTCCGCCAGCTAATGAAACCCCGACAAAACGCACAGCTTTAGCTGGTAAAGAAGAAACTGCGACTAATTTTTGAGAGGACTTACTGGCTTTGCCTGGAGGGGCTGAAAGTTTTCTTTTTCGCATGCCGCAATCACTTTCTGGCGGTATTGATTTTGAACCCAAATTAATACGCAGCCACCACCGCCGGCTCCACATATTTTAACTGCATCTGCTCCATTTTTTAAACTGATATCAGTTAAGCGTTCAATTTCTGGACTGCTGAATGCAGGGGTTAACTGAATACGCGACTGATATTCACGTTGAAACAAATCTGGCAATATTTGCCAATTTTTATTTTGAATGGCGATGAACATATCATCACTTATTTTTTTGATTTCATGTAATGCGGACATGACTTTGGGGTCTTGTCCGATGGCTGATTTCAAGACTTCAAAATTATTTAAACCACTGTGATGTGATTTGCCTGTGTTGACTAATAAAAAATTTTCTGAAAATGGCGTATTTATAGGGTCAGTTATTTGATGAGTGATGCCTGAAATATTGTAATCTATGAAGCTCAGGCCACCCGTCACTGCAGGATAATAATCCTGAGTGCCTGTGGGCGTATTTAAAATACGAGATTCGATATTGTGCGCCCAGTGAACTAATTCGTGCACTGATTTGAAATTGTGATTTAACAACACAGCAAATGCTTTTAACATGGATATGACTAAACTGCTGCTGCCACCCAGTCCGCCGCCGATGGGGCTTTCGGATTTAGTTTTTAATTTGAAACCGTGATTTATTTTGTCAGGGTATAGAACGAAAAAAGGTCGAATTACATTTTGAAATAAATTTAAATTGGGGTCGATAGCTGACAAAAATTCGGCGCAATTTTTGAAATTCCATTTTTTTTTATAATCCAAAGATTCAATTTCGACGGTATCGTTTTCTGATTCAGACAGTTGCGCCGTCGTCCAAATATCAATGGCTAAATTGATCGTGCATGCTTGACCCACAAAGTTATACAAAGGCCACAAATCCAGCGTTCCACCTGACAAATCAACGCGTGTTGGACTTTTTATTTCAATCATTTTTAACCGCCTGAGGCACTGGTGCTTTAATTTTAAAGACACGGTTCAAATTTAAATCATCAATTTTATTTTTATCTATAGCAAAAATATTTTTAGATAATTGAGTACGAGCTAAATAAACTTCTTTTTCAAGTCCGTTTGAATTAATATTGACCAGCGGCCCCCAGTTTAATTGAAATATGAGCTGATCATTAGTCGATTTTAAAATCACCATATTTTTACCATCAAAGTTTTTTGCCAATTCTGGCGCAACAAATTCAGAAATCTGAAGGTCATGGATTTGATTTAATATTTTTTCAGATTCGATTGGTAAAAATTCATTGTTTTCGGGTAAATTTGATTTTAAGTTCCATGTTTGATTTTCATTCAAAAATTCATAGTTTATGTTTTGAATTTTTGCGAAAAACTTTTGAACATCAGTGATTGAAAAAGTCATCAGAGATTTACGATCGCGTAACGAATCTAAATTTGCATTTGCAAATTTTTCCCATTGCGAGATATCGAGTTGAATTAAAAATGATGGCTTGGATGTTAAACCATACAAAGCTTTGTCAGTTTCGCTTAAATTTAATGAAACATTCCAAATTTCATCAACATTTGCAAATTCGATTTGTGACAGTGGTTTTAATAAGCCTTTTATTTTTAAATCTTTTTCAGAGGCTTCACCTTCAGAAATATAATTTTGAATAGTTGCTTCCGAAAAATCTTTGATCATTTTTCTGATTTTATTTTGATCTAATTCAATTTCTGGAGATTTTGGATAAATCCATTTTTGCTCATTTTTTTTCAATACGAATTCTTCATTTAACGATTTAATTTTAATGTGATTCAGTTTTGATATGTCGCCGCGGTATAATTTTTTTTCGCGAAAAAATGTGACGCTTGATTCTGCCTTCGCCATCCAGATTGGGTCAACAATACGTACTTTGAGTTCGTCGCTAATTTTAGCAAATGATTGGCCTTCGAAGTTTTTTTGCGAACTGATCTGAATTTTTTCAGATTGCCCAGTGCTGCTTTTCCATAAATAGACGACTTGCGGTTGTTCAAGTCCAAATTCTGACAAATTCACATCTGTTGCTGTTTCAATATTCTGTGCTTTTTGTTCCGACAAACTTTTAATCAGATCAGTCATAATACTTTGATCTGCCTGATCTTGAATAGGTTCAATAATTTGCCAAATTTGATTATTTTTTTGTAAGGTCAAAATTGATTTATTGTTTTGAATTTGTAAAAAATTAATGTCTTGTGGCTGTGATTTAATAACAAACATTGAATTTTGTTGCTCGTTTTGAATTTGTTCTTTTTGAATGAATTCAAAATAATAAATAATGAATCCAATCATTGCCGTGATAATTCCGAATGCTACTGTTTTATTAAATTTCATGATTGATCCTTCGAAAATTAAGCATGGCGGCGGCGTAACCACATAACCAAGCTAATTAATAAGAAAATGAATGGTATCGGTAAAAATAAGCCGACGACGACAAATTTATAAAATTGATTAAATTCGGGAACTGGCAAAATCATTTTTGTTGCCATAGGTTCCTTGGGCGAAAGTGAAACCAGATCATTTTCCTGAATCAGTGATGAAACCGTGTTGAGCGCCAAATCACGGTTGGAGTTTTGAAAAATATACTGATTTGACAAAAAATCAGCATCTGCAAAAATGACTGCAGCGAATTTTTGGGTGGCTGATTCTTTGAATTTGCCATTGAATTCCAGTGCCAGATTATACGATTTTGGTTGGCCTTTGTAATCAGTACTATCTAAGTTTTCTAAGGCGACAGAAGCTTCTGGCGATTTAACTAAAACATCGACAGTCATATATGTTGGTGTGGCTGTAATTTGTAATGAATTTGGTTTAGAAAACACAGTTGATGAATTTGATGAAAATATTTTCGTTATAGGACTTGATTGTGAATATTGCACGGCTACCGTTGGCTGCTGCGAATTAACAACCTGGCCCATAGGTGAATTTAAAATATTGAATACATATTGTTTTTCATGTTGAACACCAAATTGTTCTAAAAAAAATTCAAGTCCAGATGAATTTTTTTGATCAAGCGCTAAAACCAAAGAACCGCCCGAAACTAAATATGCAGTTAATGTCTCGATTTCAAATTTTTGAAATTTTTGCTGTGGATCGATAATTAAGATTGCGCTTGCATCAGATGGAATTTCGTTTTTTTCCACCAAATTCAGAGCTGACACAATCAACGAATTTTTTTCAAGCATTTGTTTAAATGACGAAACACCAGTTTCATTTTTTTCATCATCAAGATTGCGTTCATTATGACCCTGAATAAAATAAACAGTTTTTTTTGATTTTCGAGTTGTCTTAATCAGTGCATTTGTGAATTGCTGTTCAGAAAAACTTTGCAAACCTTGACCAGAAAATTGACCTTCGATTCTGTTTTTTTGATTATTATATTCAACAAAAGCCTCACCGCTGCCTTTGTTTGCACCAAAATCAGCAGTCAACTTGGGATAAGAGTTCATTTCAACATATTCAAATTTTATTTTTGACGAATACTCTTGGTAAACTTTAATCATTGATGAAAAAGATTTTTTAGACGCTTCCACGCCTTCGATACCCTGTTTATAAAAAAACTTAACGTTAATCTGTGATTGATCAGAGATTAACGCCTGGTCAATAATTTTTCGACTTTGCTCTGACAGCGTGTATTGACCTGTTGTTGATAAATCCACTGTACGATTGTATCTGACAGCCAAAAAATTAATAAAAACCAATAAAGTCGTCGCAATCAAAATCAATGCGCCCATATTCAGGCCTTGTTTCGTCGTCTTCATTGTAAAAAAATCAATAATAATTGATCGTTCAATAACAAACCAGGTCAGAACGCCGATCGCACCAGGTGCAAGCAAAAACCACATGAATGGCATCCACGATTGAATCGCAAAATACAATCCTCCCAAAGAAATCAATAAAACAAAAGCCATGATTAATATTAATTTACTTTTTGATTTCATATTAAGCTCTCCACCGAGCTGATTCGATCAGCCTTTCTGTTAAAAAACAGAACAGAAAAATGAGACTTCCGAAAAAAACCAATCCATTCGTTTTTAATACACCCTCGATCATAACTTGCAAATGTTGGTTTAACGAAATTTGTTCAAATATTGGTTTCGCGACGGGTCCTTCGAAAATATCTGCCAGGCCGCCAAAAATCCATAGCGATATATTAAATACAATGCCCAATGAAAATGAAATCATTGTGTTTTCTGTTAAACTTGATGCAAATAAACTGACTGCAGAATAAACTGCGCCGACCAGTAAAATACCAAATGCGGCGATCAGCGTCGGTGCCCATTGAAATTCAAACATGCGGCGACTGATTATAAAATAAATACACGCGACAGCTGTTATCGAAAAAACAACAGAGAAAAGTGCTAAGAATTTTCCGATGACGATTTGAAAAGATTGCACTGGTGACGTCAATAATAAATCAAAAGTTCTGGTTTTCTTTTCTTCAGCAAGCAGTCGCATTGCTAATGCTGGAACAAAAAACATAAACATTAAGTTTAAAAACGATAAATGTTGCAAGAAAACAGCATAATGTATGTTCATCTGTTGCGATGAAATACCCATTTGAAACATTGAATTTGACTGCGTCATTGCAAAATTTTGCAGACCCATCGAAAAAGTAACACTTAATAAAATTGTGGATAAAAAAGCGATTAAATAAAACAATGGGCTCTTGTAAAATCCTAAAAATTCCTTTTTAAATATGATCCATACCATTTTCATAAACTATCCTACCGATTCATTCACAGAGTGATCTGTCTGGCCATAGGTTAAACGCAAAAATACGTCCTCAAGTTGGTTTTTAGATCTGATGAGTTCGACCAGACCGGCGCCCGATTTTAATACTTCAGCCACAATATCATCAGTCAGATCAATTCGGTCAGCCATTTCGATCACGTACGAAAAATCATCAGTGCATGTCACAGATTTAACGTCAGGTATTTTTTCAATATTTATTTTTATATTTTTCGCACTTCGAGTTTTTAAATTTAATGTCACAAATCCCTGGTTCATTTTTTCAATTTGATCGATCGAATCTTGAGCAACAATTTTTCCCTGATGAATAATGATGACTTTGTTGCAGGTGGCTTGAACTTCCGACAGAATATGAGTTGATAAAATAATTGTATGTGATCCGCGCAATTCTTTGATTAATTCACGAATTTCAGAAACCTGTTTAGGATCAAGACCCACTGTAGGTTCATCCAGAACCAAAACTTCAGGATTTGAAACCAAAGCCTGGGCAATACCTACGCGCTGTTTGAAACCTTTGGATAAATTTCTGATTAATCGTTTTCGCACAGAAAGCAATTGTGTTTTAATCAATGATCGTTCGATATTCTTTTTTATTTCTAAGTCTGGGACCATTTTAAGCTGTGCAACATATCGCAAGTAATCTTCAACGATCATATCCAAATACAAAGGTGGTGTTTCTGGCAAATATCCAATTTTCTTTTTAACTTCAAGTGGGTTTTCGAAAACATCGAATCCGCCAATTTTTGCAATTCCAGATGTTGGCGACATAAAGCCCGTGATAATTTTCATCGTCGTTGATTTGCCCGCACCGTTGGGTCCCAATAAACCAACCACATCGCCTTTTTCAATTTTAAAATTCAGATTGTCAACCGCAGTGCGATCACCATATTTTTTAGTTAAGTTTGAAACTTCGATCATTGAAAGCCACCATCCGTTGTTAGCAATACAATGATGGTATCAAAAACTAAACTGTAATCAACATTTCACGAGGGTAATGATACGTAACGCGCCCTAGCTTGTCGCCCTTTAAGGCTTTAACGTGACGACATTCGACAATGACAACAGAAAGCTTAGTCCCTGCCATTTTATTTTTTGATTTTAAGCTTTCAGTTGCCAACCACGTTGCCGCTTTTAATAAAAAAGCGTCTGAAATACTTTGGTCTTTGTTTTTTTGTAAAATCGCATATGCACTGGGATAATCTTTTAAGTGAATCCATATATCCCAGGCCTTGGATTCACGCAATAATTTTGAATTTTCAACTGCCGATTTGCCCATCCAGCAAACGATGCCCTTAGCTTCGTCTAAAACTAATTTTCGAACCTGGGCTTCAGTTTTTTTACGCTGCATCTGGGCTGATTTCGCGCGCGATAAATTATCCAATGTTTTTGAAAATGCCGATTCGGAAAAATCTGATAAGTTCAAAATTTCAGTCAATAAAATTTGTTTTCTTTTTTCTGCGCCAATAGATTTTGATTGCAATTGTTTGACTTTTTCAAAAGATTTTTCAATATTCCACGAAACTTTTTTTTCAAAATCAACTAATTGAGTCAATTCTAATGGCAAATTTTTAAATCCATAGGTTTTTAAATGTTCACCGGCTTCTGCATACGATTGGATCAATGAATTATTAATTTGCTCATTCAATGAATCGATGGCCTTTTGCTTTTTTTCAATGTCTTTAGTTCGTTGCTTGAGCCATTTGTCGAACGGACTGATTGCTGCTGTTTTTTGAACAGAGCCACTGCCAGCTGTTTTTGATCTGCGATCAAGCCATTGTTTGAAAATATATGGCACAGATCTGGATTCAATGTCAGATGATAAAAATTCATCTTGGCCAGCATTTGTTAATTCTTTAATTTTTTCCCATGAAATTTTTTTCTTTTCACAAACAGCAATCATATTGGGCTGCTTGGGAATAATTCGAATTTCAAAAAACAAATCAAATTCAGTTGAAAAATCAAAACGTACGACACGACCAAGATCAGGAACCAATGAAATATTTCGAATATTATGATTTTTGAAATTTGAATTTAAAAATAAACCCAAAGGTTTCGGCGACTTAAGTCCGTGCCATGGGTTGTGATCAAATAGCCCTATAAATGGAAACTGCACATCCAAATCAACAACCAACCAAACAGCCTTTGGAGCCCCTGCCGTGACCTGTGTAAAACGGTAAAAACTGAGCACCAAGCCATCAGCGCATGACATGATTTCTTGAAGCTGCGCGCCCGTGAGCTCGTCTGATAAATACTGGACCAAAGATTCAAATTCAAAAAAATGCGGCGATTTCACAAATATAGACTAAACGCAGACTCAAGATTGCACAACAGATTCCGAAAAAAGAAGTAATGAAATTACTGATTGCACAAATTATTGAAGAAGAGATCCAAAATTCACTTTACGCGATGGAAAGTTCTGCGGAATTTATTGCGCGCGTGCATCATCAGTTGATGGAAGAATTTAATCATTTGCAAAATTATGCCCCACTTGAAATTTCTGGCGAAATCAAAGAAGAAATTATTTCAGCTGTGACCGAAGTTTTTCGAACAAAAACCTATGGGTATTATGATTTGCAAAGTTATAAGCGCAGTTTAGACAAACGCGCCGCTTAGTCTAATTTTTAATTAATCCTGCAGAAGCGAAACACCTTTGATTTTAATACCAATATCATCCCACGTGTAGCCATGTTTTTTTTCAAATTTTTCAATTTCTGAATAATAGACGTCTTTGTGTAAACTTTTTAAAATCGCTGTGTATTTTGTGAATTCAGCAAAAGCAATTGCGTGCGGCATACAAAAAGACCAACGGCTTTCTTCTTGAATTAAATTGCTGATTTCTAAGCTGACAATTTTTTTAAATTCCAACCAATCTGGATTTTCGTTTTGTTTTTGTTTGAGACAATCGGTTCGAATTCGGTTACAGCGTTTAAGATCCCAACCCGTGTAAAATGAAATGATTTGAGTGATGTCTTCGTGATAAATAATTATCCCGAAATTCGGTAATAAATATTTTTGCAAAGACTGGTCTAAGCATGTATAGTTTATTATTTTTAATTTGGCATTTTTGTAATTCTGAAGTCGATCAATAATTTCCTGTGAATTTGGTCGCCACAATGACGTGATATTTATAATGTCACGGAAATTATAAATTTTCTGGCTCGTAATATATTCATTAATTTTATGAAGACCTTCATATTCAGGTAAAAAATTTTCATATTTCATAACCAAGGCATTCGGCGAATAATCAAAATTAAATATTTTATCCATGTCGGCTGATGATTGAAAATGTCGTAAAATAATTTCTGAATTTTCATCGATCGAATCATAATCAACAGAATATCCCAATGTCTGATCAACATTTTTCATGATATCCAACAGCGGCATTTTAAATGCTTGAATTTCACCATAAGTCAGTTGTTTATTTAATTCACGGCAATAGTCCACAAAAATTTGACCGTTTTCAAACTCAACGTCAATATGCAAATACGGCCCAGATGCCAAAACCCGCTCAGGAATTAAATCATATTTTAACGGATCTATTTTAATAAATCCCATGGCAAACAATACAATGCTGGCGGGTCCACTGCCACGGCCTGGACCCAATTTTAAATTATGCTCATTTGCAAATGCCATGCATTTTTTTGCAGCGTCGATGAACTGTTTTGCTTGTGGGTTTTCGTAAATCCAAGTTTCTCGATTTAAATATTTGATTTCGGATTCCGTAACGCTTTTATATTTGTTTTTTAAACTCAGCATCAGATCGTCTTTGATTGTTTGCATATAAAGATCCCTTTCCATGTCGGTGATGAATTCACCGAGTTCAATTTTTGTTGATATGGAAAGCAGATTTTCTAAACGCATTTTTTGATCTTGAATTTTATCAATATCATCCGATAACTGTAACAATTTATTTTGAAAACCTTGTTTCAATTCTTCGTTTGAAAGATGTATAAATTCTTTGATTTGATCCAGACTGAAACCCAAACTTTGTAAATCGCGAATTCTTGAAACGCGGTTCAATAATTCTTGGTGATAATAACGATAATTATTATCACCTCGCGAAGCCTTAGGCATAAGCCCAATAGACTCGTAATAGCGCAATGTACGCGTAGAAACCTGAGCCTGTTGTGCAAATTGTCCGACTGAAAGCATGCAGAAAACCCCTTCCCATAAATTCAACATAGGCTTTGACGTAACGGCAAGGTCAATAGCCCCTGGACCTGAATAATGCGATGCGATTTTTTGCTTTAAACGTTAAATCGAATACAGGCGGCTTTGTCCACGGAATAGCAACTGCTTAGATTCATTCCCAAAAATGGCTGAATAATATTTTTCAAGTGCATTCGAAGCCACGGTTTTTTGCTCAGCGTTCAAAATTTGAAAATTACTTCGAGTCATTAAATAATTTATAAATTGAACACAATTCATTTGAACTTCGTGTTCATATTTCAAGACTTGAATGTTTACCAATTTAAATTCAGTCATTTGATCATCGGTTGGGTAATCCGGGTGCCTTGGGGCCGATGGTAAATTTTTATCATCGAATTTATAATATAATTCTTTAAAATTTTCGTTTCCCACCATAACGCCAGTAAATCCGTAATTATCAATACACAAAATTCCTGCTGGTTTTAAAATTCGGATCATTTCCGTTAGAAATAATTTTTGTTCAAACCATTGATACGCCATTGAACAATTCATCAAATCAAATTGCTGATCATGAAATTCAGATTTTTCTGCAGCTGATAAAATAAATTTTGCATCACAACTGCTTTGGGCCTGTTTCAACATAGCGACAGAGGCATCACAAGCCGTTAAATTTTTAAATTGCTTGAATAAGGCTTTGGTCGAATGTCCCGTTCCACAAGCCATATCCAAAACTGAATCAATTTTTATATTTTTACTTTTTAAATAGACAGCCAATTCTGCAACAGCCAGATCGTGATATTGCGGTCGATATTGATTGTACCGTTGGGCCTCTGAATCTGTGGTGAACGGATTTTGAACTGGGTTCATACCTACACCTCAATGTTAATTTTAAAGGGACGTTTAATTTCTAAATTTGCAAATTCATTATTAATTTTCATATTCCCCTATTTCCCCATCACTGAAAAATACATCGGTCCAAACCCCGCATGATCTGGTAAAACCTGATAACCAAATTCCGTTTTTTCTAATTCGGTCACCCCATCTAAAAATTCAGGACGTAAAATTTGAACATCACGACGTTTAATTATTTTGCGAACAACGTCATCATTTTCAAGTGGCGAAATTGAACAGGTCGAATAGACAATGCGCCCGCCGGGACGACATGTCAGCCAAGCCGATGACAATAATGAATATTGCCGGACGGCTAAATTTTGGCTGCGCCGAACCGTCCAATTTTCGAATTCAGATTTGTTTTCCAGTAAATGGCGTTCGCCCGAACAGGGTACGTCCGCCAAAACACGATCAAAATAATCTGGCATTTTCAAACCATATTGATTTCCGTCTTGGCCTTTGACAAAAACATTTCCGCGATTGGAAATTGGGATATATTCTTTGAATACGCGGACTAAGCGTTCACGTCTGGAATTTGAAAATTCGTTACTGATGAGTTCACCAGTTGAATTTAAGGCTTCGGCCAAAATCAGGCTTTTACCACCCGGAGCCGCACACAGATCCAATATTTTTTCATTTTCACAAACTTCCATGGCACGCGCCACGAAAATGCTGGCAGGGTCCATTTTGTAAAATTCTGAAATTTTAGTTTCTGAATTAAAAAATAAATTTTTTCTTTGGATATGTTTGTTTTCAATTTTTAAAGATTCAAATAACAGGGGCCAGCGGTCTTTGTATACAGAACTAAAATAATCTTGAAATTTTTGGTTTACCATGTTTTTAGAATGCGCCTTTCGGAAACAGACAGATGAATTCGGTGCCCTGTTCAGATGATTTCAATGTGACGCTGCCGGCATGGTTCAGCATTTGGTGTTTAACTAAAGCCAATCCCAACCCAGATCCGCCTTGGTTCCGCGAACGGCCTTTGTCAACGCGGTAAAATCGTTCAAAAATACGATCCTGGTCAGGTTTGGGAATCCCCGGCCCGGTATCTTTGACAGATAAACATATTTGATGTGCCGTTTGCGTCCAAGACACAAAAATCGTCGGTGCAGATGGGCCCGAATACCTGATCGCATTCACAATCAAATTTCTGAGAACCTGCCTGAGGCCGCTTTCGTCGCCCCAGATTTTAATTGCATCAAATCTGCAAACTATTTTTTTATGATTCATCGACAGTACAGAATCAAATTCTGTGACGATTGATTCCGTTAGCGTTTGTATAGATAATTGTTCTTTTTGAATTTGATGCGAATTTTCAAGCTTCGATAAATTAAGTAAATCATCCAAAAGCAAGGCCATATTTTGCGTACTTTCAACAATAGGACCGACCAGATTTTTTAAATCTGGATTTGTGCTTTTAATTTTTTCAAGTAACAAGTCAGAATAACCTTTCATAACTGTTAACGGAGTTCGCAATTCATGTGATGCATTAGCAACGAAATCAATACGAATTTGATCGATTTTCAAAGCTTCGGAATGATCATAAAAAACACCCATAGCCCATTTTTGATTTTCATCAAGCGACGGCAGCGGGCTGATAAATATTTCTAAATGTTCAGATTCAGATTTGATTATTTTTTGATCGGAAAATATTTTTTTAAATGATTCGATCACTTCGGGTTGCCTGATGATGTCCTGTAAATAAATATTTGATACTTTCTGGGCAGAAATATTTTCTGACCATTGGAACAGTTGCATGAACCTGGTATTAAATGAAATTATTTTTAAATTCTGATCGACTGTCACAATGCCTTCTTTGAGACCTGAAAAAACAGTTTCATAAGCTTTACGCTCGTCATTTGAATTTTTTTTCAAACGCAAGTATTTGCGGCGTAAGCTGGCCGAAGCACGTTCCAGATCAGAAAAAAAATCATCTGATGATTCATAGGCATCGGCAGGCTTATCCAGGGCGATTTCGTCTGCACGCATAACCAAAAGCATTTTTTGAATTTGATGGCTGATTTTATTTTTAAAAATATAATAACAAATACCATATGCTGCCGCAAATACTAAAATGAGTATGGCAACATATAAATAAATCATTCTGACAACACTCTGTAACCAACGCCACGAATTGTTTCGATATAATCCGACCAGGCACCCAATTTTTTTCTGAGTGCAAAAACATGTGTGTCAATCGTGCGTCCGGTGACTGAAACGTCTTGGCCCTGGATCAAATCGATCAATTGGTCACGAGTTAAAACACGGCCTTGCGATTTGATCAAATAACCCAGCAATTTAAATTCAGAGGGTGTTAAATGAATTTCAATATTTCCAACGACGACACTGATTTTAGTAAAATCAATTGTTAAACCCAGTATTGAAATTGATTCTGGCTCTTGATTTGAAATCGTGTCTGAAATTTGACGATTCAGAATATTACGAAGTCTGGCTTTTAAAATATTAAAATCGAAAGGCTTTGTGACGTAGTCATCAGCACCTGATTCGAGACCCAAAACAATTGATTCTGAATCTGACTTTGCCGTCATCATCAAAAATGAAGCCTGTGCATTTTCGGATTTTGATTGTTTAATTGATTTTAAAAAATCAATCCCCTGTTCGCCGGGCAACATCCAATCCAGTAGGACAAGCTTATATTTTTGGTTTTGAAAAAAAACACGTGCTTGTTCGCAACTTTGAGCTTGGTCAATTTGTAAATTAAATATTTCAAAGTATGAATCAGATAAGGCCATTTTTAACAGATCTGAAATCGAAGATTCATCTTCGATAATTAAGACTGAATTTTTCTTCTGATTCTGATTATTAACTTGCACCATGTCGAATGTCTTTTCCGGTGAATGCAAAAATAACATCTTCGGCGATGTTTGTTGCATGATCACCTAATCGCTCTAAATTACGAGCAATTAAAATCAGATCAAGACAAGATTCCGTTAAGTTCGGGTCTTGCTTAATTAACGTGATGCTGTTTTTTACGACTAAATTTTTCAAATCATCAACGTCATCATCCATTTTCAATATTTTTTCAGCAGCTGCTGCATCTAAGCGCACAAAACAGTCCAAAGATCCTTTGACCATAGCTCGGGCTGCTGTCGACATTTTTTCGATATCAGACATATTCATGCTTTGTCCGCGATTGATGATGTCTTTGCCCAGATAGGCCATGTTGACACATTGATCACCCATTCGCTCGAGGTCTGTATTCATTTTAATTATTGATAAAATTAAACGCAGATCTTTGGCCACAGGCCCTTGTTTTGCTAAAACGTTTAAACATGCATTATCAATTTTAAGCTGCATTTCATTGACGTTTTTTTCAATTTCGTGAACTGCTGATAATTGTTTTAAATCTTGTTTAAATAAACCATCCATAGCCGTTGCTAATGCTTTTTCAACAAAGCCGCCCATTTCAAGCATTAATTTTTTAAGTTCTTCAAGTTGGTTATCAATATTTCTTTCCATACAATAAGCATTACACAAAAATTGGCAGACTGTCTTGCAATCAAATGAAAAAAAGGCTTATATTACTCTATGCGTATAAGTTCAATCGACGTAGGTTCGAATGCCATCAGACAGGTCATTGTCGACGTTTTACCGTCAGGTCAATGGGTTACTCTCAAAAAATTTCGAGCCCCGCTAAGGCTTGGAAGTGACGTTTTCAAGACCGGAATCATTCAGCCAAATACTGAATTGGAATTGATCAACGTATTTAAAAAAATGACCAAATTAAATAAAAAATTTAAAGCTCAAAAAATCATTGCCCTGGCTACAAGCGCCATGCGTGATGCGAAAAACAATCGACCCATCATCAGCAAAATCAAAAAAGTAACTAAAATTCAAGTTCGAACAATCACCGGCCAAATCGAAGCCGAACTGATCAGGTTGTCGATTTTAAAATCCCAAATTATTAATTTCGAAACAGCATTGCTGATTGATATTGGTGGCGGTAGTGCTGAATTTTCAACCTTGAAAAAAAATAAAATTATTTCCTCGCAAAGTTTCCCCATCGGCGTGGTTCGGTTGCTCAACTTAACACAGAAAAAAAATAAAACTGTGTCTGAAATTATTAGCCCTTATTTGAAAAAAATAAAATTAAAAAATAAAACACAAAATATTCAAATCGCGGTTGGTACTGGTGGAAATTTTGATGCCCTGTCAAAATTAAAACTGCAACTTTTGAAAAACACACCGAATACAAATTTAACACGAACAGAAATTCTAAAAATTCAAAAATTATGGAATCAAATGAGTTTGTCTGAAAAAGAAAATTTAAATATACGCCGCGATCGCATTGATGTACTGGGGTTGGCCATTGAATTAATTTTACAAACTTTGGATTTATTTCATATTGAAAAAGTCAAAATACCGCTGACTGGGTTAAAAGAAGGCGCTATCTACAGCGCTCTTGAATAAATTAACGAATCAGCTTTCCGTATTTTTTCCCGTTGAATAACACGTAGCCCATTCGGCGCTTATGTCGCGGATCTTCGTGTGTCCAGTGCATTAATGGCTCTCCCGTGCGATCATCAAAAACCAGTTCCCCGCCCAAATTGATCGTATCGCCAACCGTCAACGGAACTCGTTCAGCTAAATCAATGTTGTATACGACCATGATTGTCGTGTCCGGATTGATCTGCACAAGCCATTTTTGGTGACGGATTCCGCGGTTATCATCGCGCAAAAGTTGTTGAACCGTAGCATTTTGAATTTCGATAAATTTGGATTCTTTTTTTATTGAAATTGATTTTAAAACTTCAGAATTGTTGATTGCAGAATTTGAAACAGCCGTTGTTTCATTTTTTACTGGTTGTGTAACTTCATTTTTTGAGCTGAAGTTAACAATGGCGCTGACGATAATAATTGCAAATGTGACTAATATTTTAAGTTTATTTTTTGATAGATTCATGAATTATTCATCCTGCTCATTGACCAAATCGTCTTCGGTCAGTGTCATTTTCTGCATCGCTTTGATCATCATTTCATTTTGAACACTGGTCGATGTTGTGTCGATGGCTTTTTTTGTATATCCACCGTCCGAATTCATGGTCCATGTTTGGGCCTTGTCATTCCAATAAGACTGCAGTATGTCCCATAATTTTTCTTTGGCTTGGCGATCATAAACTGGACTGATTGCTTCGACACGTGCGTGTAAATTACGGTACATCCAATCTGCAGATCCGATATAAAAATCACCGTCAATTGGATTTGTTTGGCCATTTCGGAAATAAAAAATCCTGGAATGTTCCAGAAACCTTCCCAACGTGGATTGAACTTGAATATATTCGCTTAAGTTTTTTACACCGGGCTTGATACAGCAAAATCCGCGAACAATCATTTGTATTTTAGTCCCCGATTTCGAAGCATCGTATAGGGCAATTGAAATGTCATTTTCTTCCATGTTGTTGCATTTCATCATGATATGCGATGGTCGGTTGTTTTTTGCATGATCTGATTCACGATGAATTAAATCTTTGAATTTTTGGAACATATTGATCGGCGCAATTAATAAATGTTGGTAATCAGATTTTAATGATTTTCCTGTCAAATAATTAAATAATTCTAAAATTTCAGAGGTGATTTTTTCATTTGCCGTTAATAATCCGATATCAGTATAAAATCGGGACGTGGAAACATTATAATTTCCGGTACCAATGTGTGCGTATGTACGAACATGATTGTTTTCGCGGCGAACAACCAAACAAGTTTTTGCGTGTGTTTTAAGACCCACGACACCGTACACAACGTGGACTCCTGCATTTTCAAGCTCTTGGGCCCAGTAAATATTTCGCTCTTCGTCGAACCTGGCTTTCAGTTCAATCAAACAAGCAACCTGCTTGCCTTCAGCAGCAGCTTCGATCAATGCCTTGATGAATGGGCTGTTGTCACCCGTCCTGTACAATGTCATTTTGATGGCTAAAACATCTGGGTCTCTGGCGGCTTCAGTAATAAATCGTTCAACCGATGATGAAAAACTTTCGAACGGATGATGTAATAAAATGTCTTGTTTGCGTATATGATCAAAAATTGAAATTTGATCTGACAAAATTTGCGGAACAACTGGCGACCAAGCTGGAAATTTATGTTCAGGCCATGATAATTTTTGATTTAAAATCGAAAAATCAGAAATATCAAAATCTGATGGCATGTCATAAAGGTCTTCGGTTTTTAATCCTAATTCTTTGACTAAAAAATTTTTGAGCCAAGGGTCTGTGCACGGGCCGACTTCTAAACGGACGATTTCAGCGAACCTTCGCTGACGGAGTTCTTCTTCGATCATGGCCAGTAAATCTTCGGCGTCATCATCTTCACGGTCAGAATCGGCATTGCGGGTCACTTTAAATAAAATTGTTCCTGTGACTTTCATCGCCGGGAACAAATCATTCACATAGAGTTGGATGACTTCGATCAAATGAATATATTGATTTGAATCTTCGATTTGAATCCACTGATCAATTAATTTTGGAATTTTGACTCTGGCAAATATTTTTTCATCGTCTGTTGATTTGTTTTGTGTTAACGAAACACCCAATGACGTTGACAAATTTGAAATAAATGGGAATGGGTGCCCCGGATCAACTGACAATGGTGTCAGAATTGGAAACACTTGTGACATAAAATAGTTTTTTAGAAATTTTTTTTCAGCTGGCTTTAATTCATGAAAATGAATGATTTTAAATTTATAAACTGATAATTCGGAAATAATTGATTTCACTAAATGGCTTTGGGTATCCAGCATTTGTGGCAAAACTTTGGAAATCAATGCTAACTGTTTTTTTGGCGGATGCCCGTCAGATGATTTGGGACTAAGACCATAAGCAATTTGCCGTTTTAATCCACCGACACGTTTCATAAAAAATTCATCCAAATTTGAACTTGAAATCGCCAAAAATTTCATGCGTTCAAGAAGTGGATTTTTGGTATCTGCAGCTTCATAGAGCACGCGCAAATTAAAATTCAGCCAACCTAATTCACGATTGTTAAAAATTTCCGATGTCGATTTTGTAAATTCCTGAACAGAAATTTTCTTTTTTTTACGAATTTTTTTTTCAACTGGTGCTTTAATTTGCTTTTTTGCCATAGGTGTCTCGATTTGATACAAGAATAACATAAATATTCGCAAGGACTCAAGTCAAGATCGGGTCAGGACCAACCGATAAGATGAGTATGACTGGATCATTAGCAAGGTATCACGCACGCAGCCCAAGGTATACACTGGACACCCAGGACAATCATCTTGTTCGCTATTCGGGCGCTGAACGATTTAGTTGGGAAGAAAAAACTGAATTAAAAAATATTTCTTTAACTGGACTGACGTTTGTAGCATCCCACGATTTGTCGCCGCAATTAGGCGAAATTATCAAAATACAATTCGCTGTACCAGGTTCAGAAATGATGGCGTGTTACGCCGTCGTGACGCGCATTGAACAGACGACTGATTTTGAAAATGAAATCGCTGTCCATTTTTATAAATTAGACCGTGTCCAAAGAATAAATTTAGTTCAAGGTTTAGCGTCGAAAGTTGTCATTCAGGGCGGCAAATCTGAACATTTTAAAAATCCGAACAAAATCTCTGCTGATAAAAAAATTTTAGCAGGTGTTTTTATGTTCACAGCTGGTCTTTTGTGGATCACGGCGATCAAAATATTTTGGCTTTAATTTTTCAAAGCCGCAGATTGTTTTGCCATAATTAACTGTTTGATCATTTCGAATTCTTCAGGCGTTGGTTCCCGCTGAAATTTTTCTTGAAATTTTACAATTGAAATTTGCAGCGTATCAATTATGAATTCTTCGGATAAATCTTTGGATGCCAATGTTTTTGCATTTTCTAAAACTGGTTTCAATATGGCTTCCGCATTCGCCACACCACGATCATAGGCGCGAACTGTTTCAACTGTGGCTGTATGAATCCAAGTCACTGTACTGACGACGATCACTCCTGTAATTAACCAATTGTAACTTGTTGAAAAAACATTAAATGCGTATTTTCCATGAGTTGTTTTTAAATATGGGGTTAATAAGTGTTTTGATTGATCGTACCCATCCCAAATTACTTTTTCGATCACCGCAAACGGAATCACTGCCCCATCAAGCCTGGGCATCATGACTGGCGATATCAACCAACGTAAATATATTTTTTTAAATGGTGCCAAAATTTTGTCTTTGATCGATGATTTTGTGATTTCTGAAATTTGAATGTCTTTGGTAAATAAAAAATCAGATAAACCTTTTGTTAACAATGAATGCTGCACCTGTTTAAACGCAACTCTGTCTGCTATTGACATATTTTTCGCCTGTGAATCATCCATCACAAATGATAATTTTTCAATATTACTGGCAATTTTTTCAAGATTATAAATTTGAGTTTGAAAATTTCCATCAGCTTTTGGATTCAAAGATTGATCCAGACGATATAAGTCTGTTAGAATTTTTTTTAATTTTCTGGCGTGGTATCTGGCCTTGATATTATCGGTGAATGATTTATTTTTCAAATTTGGTTGTACTATATCAATCAGTTGATTTTTGAATAAAAAATGATTGTGTTTTGAATTTAAAAAATCAAGCACTTCAGCATAATACGGTGCCGATGTTTTTTGTTTGGTGACTGATTCATCTGCAAATAAATCAAAGCAGCGAAGCTTCATCGAATTTACTGAAGCCAAGCTGCCAATTGAAGCGCATGTGATGGATAAGCTCAAAAATATTGAAATGATGAACTTAAACATATTTATTTTATTTGGCAGCGTTTGTGATCATATCTATTTGAGTTTGAAAATTTAATGTTGCTTTTGTCAAATCATTCACAGTCATTGCAATCAATTTTTGTGAATTTTCCGTGCTTAAGCCCATGACATTTCCAATCAAGTCTGGCAGCACAGATCCTCCGCTTGCAACACCTGTCGTTTTTGTTGATCGACCAGAAAATTCGCCAAGATTTTTCACAGCTGCACCGGTTTTAACAGATAATGATTTTAATGCGATGTCTGCTTGTTGCCCTAACTTCGGCGAAAGCCAATGAGTTATAGCCATAACTATAATTAAACCTGTCGCTGCATACGAAGCTGTCCCAGAGCTTTCAACTAAAGAATCTAATGCTCCTTTTGATTTTAGAACAGTATTATTCATATCTGAAACGTGATTCATCAGTTCTTTCATTTCTGGTGTAAAAGCCTGTCCGTTTTGTCTGAGTTCCGAAGTAAATTGACTGAATACTTGACTGACATCAGTTGTACCTAACGATGATCGATTTTTATACCACCGCGTAACACTTGTCATAAACGCTGATGCCGCTGATATCGTTAATGTTAATTTTCTGTGTTCTGCCATCGAAAGATGTGCGCCCAAGGCAACAGAGCTGACCATGGCTAAAGTCATCTGAATACCATTAGACATTCGTAAAAATTTATCATTTTCATTGTCGTTTTTGATATTTTCCATCGTTTTAATAATTTGTAAAAGTTGATCTCGGGTTGCAATTAACTCAGCGGCTTTGGTGTCCGTCGCATCGGCAACAATATTGATTAAAGCAGCGTTCATCGAAGCATCACGAATTTTTCCAGCAACTGTACCCTTGTTTAAAATACTGGTTGCTGATTCAGCCATTGCGAAACTATTGATTGTTAAAATTGACGCAATCACCATTGAAATTTTTTTCGTTTTCATTTTTGGGTCCCTTTGTATGGAATTATATTTTTGATATCAAGATATGTTTTGCTAAACACAGACCAACTCAAATAAAACCTGTTTGTTTTAAAGCCATTATTTAAATCAAAATGACACAAACAGGCGTCGAGTGTATCAAGTTTAGACAGTCTACAACTGCTAAATTATATATATTCGATTTAAGCTGTACGCAGATTTGCAACAAATAGAACAAATGAATTTGAACAAATTTATACTTTATATCATAAATAGCACAGTCGCATGTTTGGTAATCTCCAGCTGTAATGATCGCAATTTTTTAGATCGGACAAAAATAGATGGCAGTATTTTAATGGGCCAAACTGTCCAATCGAATGACCCTGTCGCCGAAAAAACTGTGTTGTTAGCACATAATTTCGAATACAATGGCGAAAAAATTCAATATTTTGGATTATGCACAGCGGTTGTTTTGAATAAATACACAGTTTTGACAGCGGCTCATTGTGTAGAAAATTATTCAAATTCAAAAATAATTTTAGCCCGAAATATTCACAGTATGTTGATTTTAAAAAACCAAGTATACGAAATCAAAAAAGTCATCATTCACGATCAGTACCTGAAATCTAAAGTGCTGAGTTCAAAAGATCTGTCCTATGATCTGGCCATTGTGCAATTAGTACGGCCAATGGAACATTTCAATTTTGAAATAAATAACAGTGATTTAGTTCCGACGGCTGATTTTGTACAAACAAATAATTCGATTGATTTCAATCCATTGATCGCAGGCTTCGGAAGAAACCAAATTCAAATTTCTGAAAATGAAACTAAACCCATCAATGGAATTTTAGAAAAATCATTTGTTACCGTCGACAATGACCAATATAGTGAACGGTTAATTTCGATTGATCAGAATCAAAAATCTGGAGCTTGTTTTGGAGACTCCGGCGGACCACTTTTTATTAATCGCGAGGGCGCGCTGTACTTACAAGGCTTGGCTGTTGCGTTTAAATCGAATGAAATTTGTCGTGGTCAGGCTATTTATTTAAATTTAGATTTTTTCAAAGATTGGATCAAAGAAAAATTATTAGAATAATTAACTGGTTATTCTGTCCAGAAATTCATCCCTAGAAATATATTTCCCACCAAAAGAACCGCTGACATCAGTGACCATTTGTAAATCCATCCATATGTGCCCTTGTGATTGTAAATATGAAACTAATTTTATAAAGGCAAATTTAGAGGTATTCGTTTTTTTAAAAAACATACTCTCGCAACTAAAATATTTTTCCGACATGACCCCGTAAATACCTGAAATCATTTCACTGCCCAGCCAGCATTCAAGCGACAAGGCATCGCCCCGCTTTTGCAATTCAGTGTAATTTTTTTCGATGGCTCCGTTGATCCAGCTGCCGCGTTGGCCTGGGCGTTTTTGTTTGCGACATTCCTTAACAACTTCTGAAAAATTTTGATTCACCGTAATTCGAATATCAGATTCATTTTTTTTGATCCATTTTTTTAAACTTGTTGAAATATGTAGATCATTAAAATCGAGCACGCCGCGCTCTTCTGGCGAAAACCACAACAATGGACAGCCTTCATGGGGCCATGGGAAAATGCCTAAACGATAACTTTCAACTAAGTTATCCACAGTCATCACTCCGCCGACTAAAATAATGTCTTCGATGGTTTCAGTGGTTCGCGGATCAGGAAATTCGATTTTATTTTTTTTAAGCGGTAACACAAACATCACACCTGCCACAATCATCGACCACAACATGACCAAAATAATTGTAAATAACTTTCATTCGGCAAATTTCGGTATTTTGTGACCATCGTAAAATTTCAAGTAATTTTTTTTGATGTTCTTTTTTTAATTCAGATTGATTTTCTTTGATAAAAAAAATGTCTTCGGGTGGCTGTAATGCCTTGAAACCAAATTTTGTATCGATTTCTTCCAAACAACCCCAGCGATTTAAAATTGATACTGCCGCATTGACACGGAAATCTTTGCGATTTTTAAAAACCATTTGTTCGCGCAAATAATCAAAGCCCTGGGTGCTGACCTGAGAAAAGTTTTTTTCAATTAATAAATAGACTTTACGTATGAATTCAGATTCTGGGTACGCCCAATCCAAAAATTGCATTTGTATCGAAACATCGTCCTGATCATAAAATAAAATAGCAGTTGCTGGTTTTCCATCGCGTCCGCCACGCCCAACTTCTTGAAAATAGGATTCAATCGTCGATGGAATTTCTGAGTGTAAAACAAACCTGATGTCTGGTTTGTCCACGCCTAAACCAAACGCCGGCGTGGCCAGAATCCAATTAGTTTTTCCTGTAATGAAATCTTTTTGATTTCGCCTGCGTACATGTGGCGGCAAATCACCATTATAAGTTGTAAACTGTATTTTTTTTCGATCCAGAAACCCTGCAAATTTATCAAGTGTATGAATCAAAGTAAAATAAACAATTCCTGAAACGTTTTTATTTTCATCCATGACTTTAAACATCGATTCAAATTTTTCTGTTTCGCCGTATAAATCGATAACATTCAAACAAAGCTCGGGGCGCTCAATGCCACCCAAAACTAAATCGGTTTCAAAATTTAAACCTAAAATTTGACAGATTTCTTTTTGTACGGGTGGCGTTGCTGTCGCTGTTAATGCTAAAATTCGCGGGCTGCTACAGATTTTAACAAATTCATCAAGCCTTGCGTAATCAGGTCTAAAATCATGACCCCACAGTGATGCGCAATGGGCTTCATCAACAACAAATAATGAAATTTTTATTTTTCGAATCACATCAACGAAATCAATTTTTTTAAATCGTTCGGGCGTTACAAAAATAATTTGATATTTATTTTCTGATAAACTTTTCAACCGTTTTTGTTTTTCTTCGGCAGAAATTGAAGAGTTAATAAATGTCGCACGCAGGCCGATGTCCTGAGCCTTTTGAGTTTGATCTTGCATCAATGCAATCAATGGACTGATGACTAAAACTGTTTCATTTTCATTCTGTAAAAACGCCATCATCTGATAGCATAAGCTTTTACCTGTACCTGTTGGCATCAATGACAATACTGATTTTCCGGCAATGAGTCGTTCGATCACAGGCTTTTGAACGCCACGAAACTCAGGGAATTTAAATTTTTCTAAAAGAATTTTCTCTAACACATTCATTATTATAATGTGTTTTGCAAATGAAGCAATAGCTTATTGGTTTTGATACTGCAAACAAGCTGAGTTCTGAATAATAATAATTTTAATCATTATTTAGAAATTTTAAATAACTTAAGCCATCAATTGATATTCCTATTGAAACCAGTGGAAAATCATTTTCAGAATTTTTTTCTGAATTTCTTGGCAGCACTCCTTTGAATATTCCCATGACCTCGCCAGATGAATTCAGAATCGGAGAACCCGACATCCCCTCGGAACTGTCATTTGTCATCAACAAGGTATACGCTCCTGAACTGGCAAATAAATAATTGTCAGGATTTTTATTCAAACTCAAAAGCCTGTCTAAAAATTGTGGCTGAGTCTCTATTTTTCCGGTCGTCCAGAGATAGGTCTGTACCGGTTGCTTCTGACTTAACTTTTTAATTATATTTTTTAAACGACCAGCTGGCAAAGGGTATCCTCCGATAAAACTGCGCCGAACTTCATTCGGCATCACCTGATTCATATCCGTTTTTTGCCATGGAATTCCCGGTCCTAATTTTCGAGAGACGTTGAACAAGACAGCATCGTCTCTGAAATTACAGCCACTTGCTTCGGCATCAACGCCATCAATGACGTTAACTAATGAAACTAAAAATGAATCTTTTTGACTATTTAATTGAACTCCACTTTCTGAAAAAACTTTGATTGGAACTGGTTTTTTTTTAATACTATTTATCAATTTTTGGGAATCTCTGCCCCAAATCATTTGCTGTTTCAAATATCGAATCCAACCATCAATCAAGTGACAGTTTGTCCACAGCCCAGTGCCCTCTGAGTTCAAAAAACCCGTAGCTTGCATATTTGTAATTGGAAAAGTACAACTTTTTAAATTTGTTTTTAGGCACTGTTGGATGGCTTGAATACCTTCATCATTCATATTTTCAGCTTTTAAAAATTCTTCAGCTTGAACTGTTTCCAACGTTAAGTAGGCTGGCATTTCGAGCCTAAAAATAGACGGTATTCGACTTTGGACTATTTGGGGAATTGTTGCCGAATTTTTGAGGTTAAAACCTTCTTTGGCAATGGCTTCATTGATAAAAATACAGCTTATAAAAACAGGTATCCATTTTATGTTTATCATATCAAAGTTTAATGCAATCAGGATTCCGAACAGACATTGTTGTAATGCTTTATACTGAATTTGAAGCCATCGATGTGTTTAGGTATTTTACAGTTTGCTCAAACTGATACTTCTAGAAAAACTGTCATTTTTGATAGTCCCTGCTGCTCCGGTGATGAAACATGGCCAAAAACCGATGATCGCTCTTGTTTTGGGCATAAACGCCCGCCCCAAGGGCTAAAATTATCACTGACTTATTTGCACCCGACCTAATTAAATGGTACGAACAGAGCTTACTTTTTATTATTTTAAATAAAACAAAAGACAACCCTAAAAAAGGAACAGCTATGTCAAAAGAATGGAACATTACAAAAGTTCGAAATATTGGTATTTCGGCACACATCGATTCGGGCAAAACAACTTTGTCAGAGCGTATTTTATTTTACGGCGGTCGTATTCATGAAATTCATGAAGTTAAAGGTAAAGACGGCGTCGGCGCGACAATGGATTCGATGGACCTTGAAAAAGAAAAAGGAATCACAATTCAATCTGCTGCGACTCAGGTACAGTGGAAAGATCATACAATTAATTTAATTGATACTCCGGGGCACGTTGACTTTACTGTTGAAGTTGAACGTTCACTTCGCGTTTTAGACGGAGCCGTATTAGTTCTGTGTGGTGTTTCTGGTGTTCAATCGCAGTCAATCACTGTTGACAGACAAATGAAACGTTACAACGTTCCACGTTTAGCGTTCGTTAATAAATTAGATCGCCAAGGAGCAAATCCTTTCCGCGTTAAAGACGCTTTAGTCGAAAAATTACGTTTAAATGCATTCATGGCAAATATCCCAATCGGTCTTGAAGAAAAACATATTGGTATCGTTGATTTGATCACAATGAAAGCTTACCAAAATGAAGGTGCTGACGGCGAAACAATCACTGAAATCCCAGTTCCTTCAGATTTGGCTGCGCAAGCAAAAGAGTATCGCCAAATTTTAATTGGCAAATTAGCTGACGTCGATTCAGTCATCGAAGAAAAATTCTTAATGGAAGAAGAGCCAACCGTTGAAGAAATGCGCGCAGCTATGCGTAAAGGCGTTATTGCATTAAAATTAGTTCCAGTATTTTGTGGATCTGCGTACAAAAATAAAAACGTTCAGCATTTATTAGATGCTGTAAATATGTTTTTACCAAACCCAACTGAAAAAATAGAAAATGCATTAGACTTATCAAAGGGCGAAGAAAAATTCCCATTGAAAACTGAAAATAATTTACCGCTTGTCATGCTTGCATTTAAATTACAAGAAACTCAGTTCGGTCAATTAACGTACATGCGTATTTACCAAGGCACTGTTAAAAAAGGTGATTTCATTATCAACCAAACAACGAAGAAATCATTAAAAGTTCCTCGTTTAGTTCGTATGCACTCGGCGAAAATGGAAGACATCGATGTTTCTTATGCGGGCGATATCGTCGCTGTATTCGGTGTGGACTGCGCCTCTGGCGATACGTTCTGTGATGATAAAATCGAAGCGTCAATGCAATCAATGCATATCGCCGATTCTGTGATCAGTCTTGCGATTGCTCCGAAATCAAAAGAAGGTTCAAATAATTTCACAAAAGCCTTACAAAAATTCCGCAAAGAAGACCCAACGTTCCGCGTTCATCGTGATGATGAATCCAACGAAACAATTATTTCTGGAATGGGCGAATTGCATTTAGAAATTTATGTTGAGCGTATGAAGCGTGAATTCGCATGTGAAGTTGTGGTCGGTCAACCACAGGTTGCTTACCGTGAAACAATCATGCAATCAGCAGATTATGATTACACACACAAAAAACAAACTGGTGGATCTGGTCAGTTCGCAAAAATTTCTGGAAGCATTCACCAATTGGCTCCGCAAGAAGATGGTAAAACATTTTTATTCGCAAACAAAGTTGTCGGCGGTCGTATCCCTAAAGAATTTATTCCAGCTGTTGAAGAAGGTTTCGCTGAGCAATGTGTTAAGGGACCATTGATTGGTTTCCCAATCGTTGGCGTCGAAGTTCATTTATCTGACGGCGCATACCATGACGTCGATTCGTCGTACATGGCGTTTAAAATCGCTGCGATGGCTGCCATGCGTGAAGTTTATCAAAAAGCAAAACCAACTGTTCTTGAGCCGATTATGAAGCTTGAAACAACTGTTCCTGAAGAATACCAAGGATCTGCATCCGGCCAAATCAATCAGCGCCGTGGCGTAATCACTGGAACAACATCAATTGAAGGTAACGCGACGATTGAGGCCGAAGTTCCATTAACAGAAATGTTCGGTTATTCAACGGATCTGCGTTCTGCAACAAAAGGTAAAGGCGAATTCTCAATGGAATTCTTAAAATACCAACAGGCTCCGCGTAACGTTCAAGAAGAACTTGCAAAGAAGTACGCAGCAAAACGTTTAGCTGAACAGAAATAGTTTTTAGAATTATATTTAGTTCATAAAAAAGGTTACGAAGAAATTCGTAACCTTTTTTTATTTTTTTGGTACTAGCTTATGTTTTTTCAATAAAACGATAATTTGAATGAACATCATAGTTCATTCCATAGACTCGCTTAAACTCACTCACAACTTTCAACTCTTTAGGTCCAAAAGTTTGTGCGGAACCACCCTCGAAAGAGTGCAGAATAATTTCTTCGATGAGCTCACCAAGTGACATGTCTCCGTATTCTGCCATGGCTTTTAATACTTTAACCATACTACGCTCTAGGCGCACACCGATCTGAACTCGCTCAACTGGAATGAGTTCATTTTTTTCTGTTTTTAAATTTGTTTTTTTTATCGCTTTCATTGTTATTTCCTCATTTGTTATAATGTTATATTATTAACAATATAACATTATAACATCAAAGCAAACAATTGAGATATTTAAAACTGGAGCAAAGTCGGCTAGACCAACTTCTCGATTTTACAGAACTCCGCGAATGGCAAAACAAAAATTTTATCTGTGACAGCGAAATTCGCTGTACCCTGATGAACTTGATAATATTTTAAAATTGGTGTTCTTTCACTGAAATATTTTAAATGTTTTGATACATTTTTTTCACCTGATTTACATTCTACGGCAAATATCGGTTTTTTATTTTTTAGCACAATAAAATCGATTTCTCTGCCTGCACTATCATGTAAAAATCTAAGCTCCATTTTATCACCATTGACGTCTTCATGGTAATGACAGTATTTAAGTAAATGACTGGCTACGAAATTTTCCCATCTAGGACCTTCGGATTCAAGCTCGCTCCAATCCCACAAATATATTTTTTGCTCTTTTTTTGCGGCTTTAATTTGAGGTGGACCGTAGGTCATAATTCGATAAGAATAATAAACATTTTCAAGAATAGTTAGCCATCGCTCAACAGTTTTAAAATCAACCTCAAGATCTTGGGCTAAATTTTTACGTGAAAGTTTTGAGCCAATTCGACCAGACAGTGCTTCAACAAGAATTTCTATATTTGAAAT
Source organism: Pseudobdellovibrionaceae bacterium (assembly GCA_031428135.1). GTDB lineage: Bacteria > Bdellovibrionota > Bdellovibrionia > Bdellovibrionales > Bdellovibrionaceae > Pseudobdellovibrio. The sequence continues at coordinate 88,340 of JANPOT010000026.1, forward strand.
TTCTTTGATGTTTTCAAGATCTCGAATATCAGAATTAATAATTCGATCTTTTCTTTGACGGTGCCATCTCTTTAAATGCGAATCACTTTTTTTTAAAAATGGCTCTGGAAAACCACCAAATTTTAAAAGTTCAGTCAAAGTTTGAGTTGATAAATTTTTTGATACTTCTGGTAGGCTTAAAGGGTGCAGCCTGTAGTAATAATACCTACCCAACAACGAATCGCCACCTTTGCGATAATAATCAAGCCTAGCGCTGCCTGTGATCAAAAACTGATGTGTGTTTTTCAGCTTATCAAAAAAACCTTTAATTAAGTTTCGCCATTTTGAAAACTTATGGATTTCGTCAAAAATTAACAATTTTTCTGAATTAGGAAAAACCCCAGATTGAATTTTTTTACGATCAGACAAATCATCCCAGTTCATATATGCAGGATGGTTATCTTTATATTTATTTATGAGTCCTTGAGCAAATGTAGTTTTACCTGCTTGACGAGGACCGCCTAAGAAAACCATTTTTTCTTTAAGATCATTTCGAATTTGTTTTTCTAAATATCTGTATAAAGTAGACATTAGTCCACTTTATACACAATAAAAGTAGAGTCAAGTCTACTTTTATTGTGCGCCCCTGTTCTTTACTGGCGCCAAGCAACGCCGTAGTCCTAATCTCCGCAAAAAACCAGCATAATCTCCGCATTTTATGCGGAGATTATGGCATTATTCTCAGCACGTTGACCTGAAATGCTCAGCTGAAATTTTTAAAACTGGTATTTAACGCCGAAACCGATTTTTTGTTCTTCGGTGCGAATGAGTGTCGTGTTTTGTGTTCGACCTGTATAGAAAAAATCAGTGATGATTTGGTTTCCGCTGCGGGGCCACATTGAAAAAAATTTAATTTCGTAGCCTTGTCCACTGTCGATTTTATAATTACTGGCTTCGGACGACTGATACAAAGATACGTTGCCTTCAAAACTAATTTTTATTTTCATAATTTCTGAAAATAAAACTGCGGCACCGAAGCTGATGAACGGAATCATGGGTTTACTGATTTCATAACCTGTTAATCCTGCATTCGGCGCATAAAATAATTTATCTTGAAGACCTAACTGGGATTTTAAATACAAATTGTCATACACCAAATATCGACCCATCACATTTATGCCAATCGCCAAAACTTGTGAATTATCAATAGGGACCGAACTGATTTCAGATCGCATTTGTATGCTTTCAATATTTAGACCTGCTGAAAAATCGTATTCGCGATTTTTGCGCCAATTAAAATACTGAATTGATAACGCCATATTTGTTTCCGACACCAACGTGCCTGTGGTATCATTCGCAATTTGAAAACCGTCAATACGACTGTTTGAAAAATGCAGACCTAATTCGTACAAATTTGCACGTGGCCATTTAATTAATTCGACCGGTGTTTTTTTTGACTCAATAAAATCATTTTTTTTATCTTTAGTTCGCTGATCTGGGCGAAGCGGGCTTCCATAAGTATTGAAATTGAAAAGCCCAATGATTAAAAAAATAAAAATTTTACTAAATTGAGTTAATTTAATAATATGCAAGTAACGATCCGTAAAAATGGGGTTCAGCTTTTTGATTGTATTTGTCTTTGGATGACATGTCAGTTACGCCGACTTCGAATGTGCTATTTTTCAGATCGTAAGCCACAGATATTTTACCGTCAACATAGCTGTCGTATTGTGTTGTTTGTTGACTTGTGTAACCCAATTTATAGGTAAAATTAAACAATTTCCCAACGGGTAATGTATGCGCAAATGATAAATATTGGGATGCCGTGTGCGTAGCTTCAAAATTATCTTTGGTTGAAAGCCCTAAGTAAAATCTTTCTAAAAAATAATAATTTAAACCTGCTTCGATGCCGTTTCGTTCGCCATTAGCATAAAATTGATCTTTGTGAATAAAAATGGTCACGTCATGTTGTTCGGCAAATTTGAGTTGAATTTCCATGACAAACTTCAACCATAAATTTGAATCTGGTAAATTTAAATTTGCTCCCCATGCACCCAATTTAAATTGCGAGCCAAAATTATAAAGAAAACTTGAAATCAAACTGGGTTGCGTCCCGCTGTAACTAAGGCCTCTGTATGCAAAATGTGTTAAAATTTCAGATGAGCCGCTTAAACCATAATCTGGTGTACATTGTTTATTGCCGTACGTCGTCCCGGTGGATGATTCCCGACACTTCACACGCGCTGTTTTATAATCAGTTTGCGCAAACGAAAAATTGGTAGCAAAAAATATGAATATAAATGTAAAAAATGTTGAATTCACCATACATAGATACTTTATCAATGAATATTGAACTAATGAACTGATCAAATTTCTGCAAAGACATTTTCAAAACGAAAGTCTAGGGCAACAGACCCATTGGCGTCAGAGTATTTGCACCGACACTTGTTCCGAATTGCAACCCCGTCAAGAAAGGCGCATCTGTCGAACCCAAAAATGTACCGTACACATTGTCACCTGCGCATTTAGTGACACTGGTATCTGTGCGACCACAAATTGTTGAATAACCTGAATACAGATTTGCGTAAGTAGTTCCACTGTCGACAGTAACAACACCAGTGCTTTGACCGAATCCATCTTCAGTAACTGCTGCTGCAATACCGGCTGATCTTAATCCAGCACACCGCAATGCTCCGGCAACTGTGATTCCACAACTTGAACCCTGGCCATTCAGTCCGATTGCTGAATAATTTGTGCCTGAATCAAATACTGCCGGTAACTGACGATCTGTTGTTGTACCATCACCCAATTGAGAACTTGAATTTTGTCCCCAACATTTTAAAATTCCTGTCGTTGTCAAACCGCATGTATGGCCAATACTGGCAACAACGGATGAATAAGAAACACCACTGTCAACGACTGTCGGGAAAGCTGTATTGGTCGTTCCTCCGACTCCGACTTGTCCAAAATTATTAAAACCCCAACATTTTAAAACATCTGACGATGTGATCGCACACATTGTTGAATTTGCGGTTTGGGCTAATGCTTTGTAACTGATTCCTGAATTAATGATTGTTGGCGTAGTTCGCTGAGTCGTTGAACCGTCACCTAATTGATTGTTCGAATTTAATCCCCAACATTTTAAAACACCTGTCGAAGTAATTCCACATGTAAAAAATTGTCCTGCTGCAATGTGCGCATAATTCGTTGCTGCATCAACGGCCACTGGCAACAGCCGATTGACCGTCGTTCCGTCTCCGATATTTCCGTTTGTGTTATAACCCCAACAATACAATTTTTGATCGGACCTGATCGCACAGGTGTGACGATTACCTTTAGCAACTTTTGTAAATGTTGAACCAACGACAACTTGAATTGGTGAACTTACAATTTCCTGCGCTGATGCATCTCCGGGATAATCAGTCGCCGATTTTCCAAAACCCCAAGTCCACAATGTCCCTGCTGCCGTGATTCCCGATGACATATATTGACCCATCAAGCTGATCGTTGAATATGTATCCAGCGCTGGCACAGCAGTAAAACTGTGATACTGCGACAACAACCCATCACCCATTTGTCCCATTTGGCGCTGACCAGAACATTTCAAAACGTTTGTTATATTGTTCAACGCACAAATTTTTGAATCACTGACGATCACCTGTGAAAACGCCTCGCCACTGTGAATAATTTGTGGACTTGTATAATTAAAATTGACTGATAATCCAATATTAAAATTACGATCCGCACCCCAACATTTCAAAACACCGGTTGTCGTAATACCACACGATGTGTTTTGTCCGCTCGAAACTTGGCTATATAATGTTCCGGCATTGACAATCGTTGGTAGTAATTGAGTTGCACTGGCCCCATTACCAATTTGTCCAGCAGTGCCCAGTCCCCAACATTTCAAAGTTCCAGTTGTTGTGATAGCACACATTGTGTAAGCCAAAGAATTTGTTAACGTTGCATATGTCGTACCCGAATCAGTGACTGCTGGAACCGTCACATCTGTTGTCGTATTATCACCAATTGTACCATACAAATTAAAGCCCCAACATTTTAATACACCGGCCGTTGTGATCGCACATGTACTGTAAATACCACGCGTGACCTGAGAATATGTTGTTCCTGAATCAATAACAGTTGGCACCAATCTGTTGGTGTTTGTCGTATCACCAACTTGATATTTATCATTTAATCCCCAGCATTTTAAAACACCAGCTGTTGTGATTCCACATGCACCGTGATAACCATTTGATATTTTTGAGTAACTGACTCCACCATCAACGATAACTGGTGCATTTCGATGAACCGTAGTTCCGTCACCGACTCCGCCGTATGTATTGTAGCCCCAACATTTTAAAACACCAGCTGTTGTAATTCCACAATTTGAATATGAAAATATTCCTGCGGATCCTGTGCCGACCACCGAATAATCAGTCGCTGAATCAACAGCTGTAAATGAAGTTCTGAAATTCAGATCACCAACTCCTAATAAACCAAAATCATTGGCCCCTGTACAAAATAATTTATTCAGCTGATTGATCGCACATGTTGAATATGCAGTTTGACCAATCTGGATTGGATAATTTGTATTATCATTTGCACTAATGGATAAAACCGCAACTGCAATACCACCCAAATATTGTGTTCGTGCCGAAGGCTCATCAATATTCACTGTTATGCTTTCTGAATTTTCTGCTGTTGGGTCATCAGTGATGGTGACTGTACCATTTGTTGATGTTGTACCAGCTGCGATCGTCATCGTTGCACCCAAAGTTGTTGTGTAATCACTGCCGACAACTGCAGTTCCTGAAACTTGAATGGGGAAAGTCAGTGGAATCAATGGCGCCTGACTGATCGTCAGCGTTGCTGTCACAGATCCCACATTTTCGTTCACATGATTTGCAGACCAAATCAAATTATAAGTATAAGTTCTGGCATCGACTAAAATTCCTGATGTGACAGGGTTTACAAATGAAACCGTTGCGGCCAATAAACTGACAGAATCAACAATTGTTGCACCAGTCATCGTTAAGTTTGTCGAAGAAAAAATAATTCCATCACCGTCATAATCATCAGTGATCGAAATATTTGACGGGATGTATCTGAATAATAATGCCGACGTCCCAGTTCCTGAAATATAATCAGCCGTTCGTGCTACTGCTCCAACAGTCATTGCTAATCTTGGAGTACCCGTCACATTGACATTGCTTTCAAAATTAACTGTGAATTCCATATTCTGACTCTGAACGTAAACACCGTTTGGCGGCAAAGTGATTGATGTTATGTCTAAAATTGAAGTCACGGAAACATTGAATATTGTATTCGTCGTATTAGTTCCGTCAGTCACACCCAATGTTATTGTGACCGGTCCACCATTTTGATTTGCCAATGGAGTAACGATCACTGTGCAATTTGGAGCGGTGCCTGATGTGACAATTCCAGCATTTGAAATAATTGCCAGATTCGATGATGTTTTTGTAATACCTGTCGTACAATTTAAGGTGCTGTCAACATCAGTTATTGTGAATGCCAATGAACCCGTTGGAGTGTCTTCGTTGACGGTCTGATTTAAAATTGCTCCGACAATCGGAGCATCATCAACTGGCGTAACTGTGACATTAAATATTTGGTTGGCCGGAACTGTTCCATCCGTCACAGTGATAGTGATTGCAACCGGACCGCCGTTTTGATTTCCAACCGACGCAATTGTGATTGTGCAATTGGGTGCCGTACCGCCAATTGTTAAACCTGAATTCGCTATAATCGATGTTGAACCAGAACTTGCTGTCACACTGCCAACACACGTCAGCGCATTGTCAACATCAGTGATCGTGAATGGTATTGCTGAGCTTGGAATATCTTCTGTGATTATTTGTGGTAAAATAGTACTGATTGTTGGTGGATCATTCACAGTTGTCACCGTCAATGCAAAAACTTTTGTGTCTTGCAAATTGGGAATTCCATTGTCACTCGCTGTGATTGTTATATTTGTAATTCCATTTTGATTTGCAACGGGACTTATCGTCGCCGTACAATTGGGAACAGTTCCACCAATAACAATTGCACTGTTTAAAACCAACGATGTATTCGACGATGTGCCAATAATATTTAACGCAGAACACGTTACAATACTGTCTATGTCACTTAAATTAAAATTCACAACGATAGGTACGTCTTCAGTCGTCGATTGCGCCAAAATTGGCGCGATCACTGGATTATCATTGATCGGATTTATTGTTAATGTCGCCAATGCCGAATTCGAAACTCCGCCAACATCAGTCAATGTATAATTAAAACTGGCCGCACCATTATAATTTGAAGTGCCCGTCACAGAAACCGTACAAATACCTGCAGCGCACGCGCAAGGTGTTGTTAATGTCACATTTGTCAAACTGGTCAGCGCACAGCTGGATGGATTATTATTTTCAACATCCGTATACGATAATGTAATTGTACTCGGTGAATCTTCACTGAAACTGGCCGGTGAAATTGCGTTTGCAACGGGTGGTGAATTAAACGGCGTTCCCACGCCTTCTGCTGCAGCATCTTGTGTTGACGTTGCATTCGTTGCTGTAACCATCACGTAATACGTTGTTCCGTTTGCTAATCCATTTAATTGATAAGGACTTGTTGCATTCGTGCTCGAAATTGTCGACCAAAAACCTGGTGCAAAACCGTACCTAACTGTATATGCCGTTGCCCCCGCAACAGTTGGCCAAACCAACGTGAGACGACTGTTCGATTGCGTGACACTTGTTATTGAAAATGGGTTTTGTATGCCTCTGCAACTGACTTCAGGTGTCGCTGCTGACGAACCACCTGCATTCGTTGCCCGCATAGAATAAAAATATGTTGTACCCGCAACAAGCGAGGTATCCGAACATGTTGTTACACCAGAAACGGAAGTACACCCTGTCACTGGTGTCCCTGTTGAATCTGCTGTTCCAGAGGTCGTCGAACGTTTGACCGTATATAAAATTGTTGGCGTACCACCTGAAGCCAACCAATTAAATAAGCATGTCGTTCCCGTCGATCCGCTCGAAGTAAAACTCAGAGGCATTGTGGGAACACTGGGTGTTGTCACTGTCATTTCGGCATTCGCCGTGACGCTTGAACTTGAAGAATTCGCTGTCGTCGTAAAATAATATGTCGTATTTGGATTTAATCCGCTGATCGAACATGTCGTTCCGGTAATTGCGGAACATCCCACAGCGCCCGCACTGGCGGTACCTGCGATTAATGAATATCTTGTTGTGTACGACGTTGCTCCGGCAATCAAAGGATACACAACATCGACTGAAATTGATGACGTTGCTGCAGCACTGGTTAAATTAAAAGAATTTTGTACAGGATCGCAATTTAAATCTGCTGAATACGACGATCCACCCAAAGCATTACTCGCATTGGCAGAAAAATTATAACTGATACCCGCTGTTAAACCAGAAACTGTGCATGACGTTGCCGAAATCAATGTACAGCTTCCGATCGGAGCCCCTGATGTCGCAGCCGATGTCGGCGCAAAAGCCTGCTTCACTGAATAAACGATGGGACCTATGCCCGTCGATGCAGCCCAATTAAATGTGCATGTCGTTCCATAAGAACCCAAAAATGATAAACCATTTGGTATTGTTGGCAAATTACTGGGGACAACTGAAATTTCATTCATCGTAGCTGTTTCGCCAACATAGTTCGCCGCAAATACACGAACATAGTAAGTCACACCGTTTGTTAAGCCAGTAATTGTTAACGGACTTGTTGCTGTTGTCGAAACAGTCGATTCATACATGCCTGTCGTAAGACCTGAAACCAATCCGTATCTGACGATATAATTGATTGGACCGACGCCAGTTGTTGTTGGCCATGTCACAAAAACCTGGGTATCGCCTGATGCAACTGATGTTAATAAAAATGGATCAGGTAAGGTGTTTGGCATAGCTTGTAAAGTATTCGAAATACCGAAGCCTGCAATATTAATAGCTCTGGCTTTAAAATCATAATTACTGCCATTAATTAAACCTTCAACGATGGCCGGTGAAACCGAAACCACTGGCGCATCGATCCAGACCGTCGATGACGTTAATTTATAGGAAACAATATATGAAGTGGCATTTTGAACAACGGGAAAATTCACAGTCGCACTGGCAACACCGGGCATAACCGAAATCAATGTAAATGCCAACGGAGCATCAATCAAATGACCTGAATCAATCAAAGAACTTTTGCCAGCTAATACATTTTTTGTACAGCCCGTACCCACACTGATAATTAAAATCAGTAAATTCAAAAAACAAAGTGTTTTTAAATACTTCAACAATAGACGTACCACTCTTTTATTTTACGTCGAAGCAGACGCAGATCCAAACATTCACAGTCCCGGTCTCACAAAAATACACCAAGGTCTGATCCAGTGACAAACTGGCTAGCAAATTGCTTTATTCTGATATCAAGACAATGGTTTGAACGATTTTGTATTGAACTGCGATACAGATCATTTAAACCCTCAAATCGGGGGATTTCAGTGTCGAACAATGAGACAGGGTTTATAAAAATTTTATTTGTGATTTTAGTCCTGGGGGCATCGAACAGCTTTTTCGGTTGCGCCGAAAACAGATCACAAATTTATTCAGATGCCATCGAAGAATCAAAACATCAAGAAATCTTGAATGGTTTTGAAGTCACAGATCAAAATCCGATTTCAAAAAAAGTTCTCTATTTAGCGACTGGTGCAAAATTATTAAAAACACCCAATGGTGGCTTTAAGGCCAGTCAAACGGGCCAGTGCTCAGCGTCTGCAATCAGTCCACAAATTATTTTGACAGCCGCACATTGTCTAAAAGCGATGAATCCCAAAGACGATCAGACAACAAATTCAATTTATATTGTTTTGGGAACAAAACCTTGGAAGTCAAAATTCAATCCAAAATTTTGGTTTGCTGCCGAAAAAATAGTGATACATCCAAAATATAAAAAATCAATAACTGGTGGATCGCCGGACGACTTGGCATTAATTAAATTAAAATCACCCTTACCAACTGATTATGTGACGGATTTAGCAGACGCCAAAGATCTACAATCTTCAATGGCATTTATTATGGCTGGTTTCGGTTTACGCAATAATATGAATGGGCTATCTGATTTTGAAAAATTACAAAATATTGGCGAATTGTTTCAAACATCAAAATTGATCACAAATTATGATCCAAATAATTTAACCATTGAAATTGATCAGCGTGATCAAAAAGGTATTTGCACCGGCGATTCCGGCGGCCCAGGCCTCATTTTAAATAGTGTGACAAAAAAATATACGACAATCGGTGTTCTGTCTGCATATCGTTGGACTGAAAATGAACAACAAATTTTGGATACACAAAATAAAATCGACTGTCTTGGGTATGCCGTTTATACAAACGTAATGAACCCTGAATATTATGAATGGATTCAAAAAGAAAAATTGCTGATGCAATGAACAGCCACAAAATTCTGACAATCTCCAGACAAAAGGCTCGTTACATTGCTGCATTGACACAAAAACTTCCGTGCATAGGCCACCGCAAAGCGCTATGATAAAAATTCAATGTTTGTAATCACCACATCATTTATTTTAATTATTTTTATATCGTTCGTTTGCTCACTTTGTGAAGCTGTTTTACTTTCACTGTCGCCGGCCTTCGTTGCTGTCGAAGCAGAAGAAAAACCCAAAGCTGGGAAAATTTTAAAAAATGTCACCGATCACGCTGATCGTTCTTTGTCTGCAATTCTGACATTAAATACGATTTCGCACACTTTGGGATCTGCCTGGATTGCTTATTTAGTACAGCATGAATTCGGCGAAGGCTGGGTCACATTATTTTCTGTTTTTTTGACGCTGATGGTTCTTGTTTTTTCAGAAATTTTACCCAAAACGATTGGCAAAAATAATTCAAAATCATTGGCTATATTTACAGCCTATTCCGTACAAATTATGATCGTCGGCCTGTATCCACTGGTTAAAATTTCAGAATATATTTCCAAAGCCTTAACCTCGCCGTCTGAAGAACCCGATGTCACGCGCGATGAAATGATTAAAAATGCTGAAATTGGCGTCGAAGAAGGCACCTTAAAGGCCAAAGAATCTTTGATTATTAAAAATTTAATGATGTTAGATAAAATTTATATTTCTGACATCATGACACCAAGGTCCGTATTTATGGCGCTCGATGGAGCATTGAACGTCGAAGACGTTTCAAACAAATACCGCCCCATCAGGTTTTCAAGAATTCCAGTTTTTGAAAATTCGTTGGATCATATCATCGGCCTAACACATCGATATAAAATTTTAGAAGCCCTGTCGCAGGACATGCACACAAAAAAAGTTCGAGATTTGATCGAACCCATTGCTTCGCTCTCAGAAAGCATGTCCGTGTCACACGCGCTTGATTTTTTTATTAAAGCCAAAGACCATCTCGCTCTGGTTTCCGATGAATACGGGGTCGTTACTGGCCTTGTAACACTTGAAGATACCGTCGAAACGCTGTTGGGCGTGGAAATTGTCGACGAATTTGATAATATTGAAGACATGCGAAAATACGCGCTTGACCAATGGCAGCTCCGAAAAAAACAAACCAGAAAACCGATTGCCTAATCTTATTTTTTGAATTCTGTGGTGCCAATAGAATTCGTCGGCACGCGCTGTTGAATCGAACCAGGGCCATTTTGAGCAAATCGAATAATTAAAACAAAAATCAAAGTCATTGCACCCAAGATAGCGAATAGACGAAATGTTTGGTATTCAGATCTGTGCGATTTGAAGCCATTTTTATCATTTTGTTTTTTATTTAAGCTATCTTTGTTTATCATACGCAGCACAATTCCTTCCCAGTAAGTCTTTTTAAGCATAAATTGAGCCAAACAATATGACACCATTTTACGACTCATTCCCAAGGAGAGTTTATGGACCGCAAAGCACTTGCTCTGAAAGTTTATCAAACTTGCCACCTGACAGGTAAATTTAAATTACGTAGCGGACAAATTTCAAATGAATATTTTGATAAATATCGACTCGAATCAAACCCAGAAATTTTAAATGCGATTGCAGACCAAATGATTTCATTAATTCCTGCAGGCACCGAAATTTTAGCTGGGCTTGAAATGGGCGGGATTCCAATTGCAACTGCATTGTCATTAAAAACAGGCCTTCCCGTTTGCTTCGTTCGAAAATCCGCCAAGGACTATGGCACGTGCCAATTTGCCGAAGGCCTGGATGTCATGAATAAAAATATTTGCATTATCGAAGACGTGATTACTTCGGGCGGTCAAGTTGTCTTAAGTTGCGCAGATTTACGTGCGATTGGCGCGGTCATTACTGATGTTCTGTGTGTTATTAATCGCGGAGGAATTGAAGCCATACAAAAATTAAAAGCTGCGGGCCTTTCGACACACAGCTTATTTTTACGTAGTGATTTTCCGGGATAATGTGAGCTCAGATTTAAATTTGATCTTTAATCAGTGGTAAAATAAATCCTATAGCCTTTAATAAAAACTTTTTAGAACTTGAAACACCCTCAAAATCTTTTTCCGTATTCAGCGCAACTTTATCTTTGGCGACTAATGTCGAATCTGCCATAACCGACGTATACTGATCTAAAAATTGTGCGTTAATTTCTTTGTTGCCTGTGATTGCAAATGCTATTTCACGATTTAAATTCATTGAACGAGGATCCAAATTATATGTACCAATCAACACAGCACTTCTGTCTAAAATAGCCATCTTTGCGTGCATCGTGTTTGGACCGTTATACTCATAAATTTCTAAACCCATTTCAGTCATTTTTTGTTTTTCAGCACGATATCCCGCTTGGGCAAATAAATTATCCGTTGATCGTAATGAATTTGTAATCACTTTTACGACGATGCCACGGTCAAGCAAATTACGAAAAACTTCATGTAAACCTGCTGTTGGTATTAAATACGGCGAAACAATTAATACTTCTTTTTGGGCTGCCAGGACTTTGTTTTTTAATTGCGTCGTCAGTGTATTTGTTTTCTTTGTAACTAAAAATTCTGGCTCGTGGGACATGAATTCAATGTCATCACATTCAGTCATCACAGTTGTCCAGTCTTTGCCAGTGTTCGTAATCAGACCTTCAGTGTCATCGGATAAATCTGTGATTTTCAAAACAGACTGATCAATTCTTGAAATTTGTTTTTTATATTCAGCAATCGCATTTTGACGTAAATTTTCACAGTCACCATTATCATTTCGAACATAGGCACATGCATTTTCTGCCAACTTTTCGGGATCACTTTCATACAGCCTAGAAACTTCAGTAATTTGACTGTTCCAAACTTTCATAAAATTTTCTCTGGCTGTATCAACAATTTGACCGGCAACGATAACATCCGCGTCTTTGTAGTTTCTAACTTTATTGAAACCAAAATACTTGTCACCGACGTTTCTTCCGCCTGAAATCATGATATGATTATCTACGATTAACATTTTAGAATGATCACGGTGTGTTGCCTTTGCTAAGTTTAAACTTAATGGATTATAAACTTTGATTTGTAAATTTTGTTCACCATCCGGTCCATAGCTGTGCATTTGTAAGGCCGAAATTAAAGCGCGAGGCACCCTGTTCGACAATGAATCCATGATGACTTTAACCTTAATACCCTTTTGAGCTGCTTTTTGAAGTAACGCAAACCCACCGACTGACTGTTCATCGTTCCATACAGAAAAATATTCAACTAAAATTTCTTTACGTGCTTGTTGAATAATATCAACACGTGCCTGCAGCGCATCTAAATCTGTTAACAGCAATTTAGCTTTATCTGCAAAGCACGTTACTGACATCAGTAAACCTGGCAACACGTATTTGAATAAATTCTTCATAAGAACTCCTTTTTAGTTAAATTATAAAAGATGACGAATCAATGGCAGAATCATATTCGAAAAATTCAATATAAATTTTCCGTGCGCAGGAACACCATTAAAATCTTGATCTGTGTTCAATTGTTTTTTATTCTTGGCAACAACAGTTGAGTTCGCAACCAGGTCGTTAAAAAAATTAAGATAATCAGAATTCAGCGGCTGACTTCCAGCAATAACGAAACCCACTTCGCGATTGATATACATAGATCTGGGATCTAAATTAAAAGTTCCAATAATTGCCTTCGATCGATCAATCAAAAAACCTTTGGCATGCATTGTGTTGGGTCCATTGTATTCATAAATTTCAATACCCATTTCAGACATTTTTTTCTTTTCTGCACGGTATCCAGATTGTGCAAAAAAACTGTCTGTTGATCTTAGACTATTTGTAATTAATTTAATTTGTACACCTTTGTTCAACAGCTGATTAAATACCGTATACCATTCAGGCTCTAAAATAACATATGGTGATATAACTAAAACTTCTTCCTTTGCCTGTGCAAGCTGATTTAAAATTTGAGCTGTCATCGAATTCGTACGCTTAGAGACTAACTCAGTTGGCTCATGTGATAAAAATTCGATACTGGTCGGTTCAGAAAAAACAGTGCCTTGTGATTTTACTGAACCAAATTCTAAAACAGTATTATGACCGATCTGCGCATCAATTTTTTTCATTGATTCTTCGATGCGATTCAATTCATTTTTATATTGCTTGATTGCTGAATTTCTTAAGTTTTCGCATTCTGATTCATAACTGTCTTTGACATACTGACAAGAATTTTGAGCCATTCTGATTGGGTCATTTTCGTAAAGTAACGGCAAATTGACAACTGGGCTTTCCCAAACTTTAAAAAAATTATCACGTGCGACTTGTGCAATTTCACCTGAAATAATCACGTCTAAATCAATATAATTTCTGTTCTTATTAAAACCAAAATATTTATCAACCATATTTCGTCCGCCGTTGATGACAGTTTTCTGGTCGACAATCAACATTTTTGAATGGTTTCGGCTGCTGATATTAAAAAAGTTTAAGCCTGGCGGATTATACACTTTAATTTCAAAATTTTCAATTCCACTTGAATCAACGCCTTTTGTTTTCAACAACGATATTAACGATCTCGGTACTGAACTTGCCAACGAATCCATAATCAATTTAACCTTTACACCACGCTGAGCTGCTTTAAGTAAAACAGCAAAAATATTTACGACTTGGTCATCGTTCCAGATCGAAAAATATTCGACTAAAATTTCTGATTTTGCATTTTGTATCAATTCAATTCGAGTACTCAAAGCATCGTTGTCAGAGACCAGAAGCCTTGCTTGATTTGCAAAGGCAAACTGAACTGTCAGCAACAGGCTTAAAATAATAGAATATTTGAATGCAAATAGACTCACGTTGACCTCGTTACGTTTGTTATTACAAATTTCTGACCAAGGTTAAATGCTGTGTGTTTGTTTATAGCATGCTGAATTGAGATTGCATTTTTAAGGGCCCGACAGGCGTCAAAAACTTAGACAGTGGGGTGGCTATACAGTTCGGCGGCTATTTATATAATTCAAAATCAAACCGACCAAATACAATGAACCTGTCACTAAAACCAAATCATCCTTTGTGGTTTTGATTTGATTTAAAATTTGAATGACATTTTCATTTTTTTCAACAGCTGAATTTAGGATATTTTTTGGGTACTCGCTGAGTTGACGACCTTTGAATGGCGTTACAGTCAGGTATAATTGGGCATTCTGTAATTTCAATAATTGATCAAACATTTCAGCACAGGATTTATCTTGGCCAATACCTATGATCAAATGCAGTTTCTTCCATTTATAATTTTTTAAAATTTCAATGAGCGATTCAATGCCCTGAATGTTGTGGTCGCCTGACAAATAAATTGGCGCGGTCATATTTGGCCAACTGATTTTTTGCATACGACCATTCCAACGAACATGGTTCAGTGCCTGTAAACATTTTGCTGGTTGAAATCCTAAATTTTCAAATAAAGTCAGTGCCGTTGCTGCATTTTCAGCACTTCGTTGGCCGACCATATTCATCTGGGTATTTCCCCATTTTGTTTCAATTTGCCATTGATTATCAACGAACAAAGCCCATGCCGGATCTGCTTGAATCCATTTTGCGTTGATATTTTTTGGTAAATTCACATCAGCTGGCAGCTTGTGATGAACGACCAAATTATTATTTTTGATAATTCCAAATTTATTGCGGGCAATATCTTGAATTGTGTCGCCTAAAATATTTTGATGATCTAATCCTAATTTTGTAATCACCGAATACTGATTTGGAAAAACATTTGTCGCATCATATGTTCCGCCCAGACCCACTTCGAAAATTACAAAATCCAAATTATGATTAAAAAAATGATCTGCCGCCATTAATGTCAATGATTCAAAATGTGATAATTCGTATTTTTCAATTAAAGTTTTATTTTTTAAAAATAATTGAATAAAATCTGCTTCAGAAATATCAGCGCCATTCATCCTGATTCGTTCAGTCGTTTGAATTAAATGTGGCGATGTATACAGTCCCACTTTTTGACCTTCTGATAATAATAATGCCTCAAGAACTGCACAAGTTGTGCCTTTACCGTTTGTGCCCGCAACAGTGATTATTTTTTGACTGTCCAGCTTTGTAAACCAATTTTTTTCAACGACAGCAGATCTGATTTTATCAAGCCCTGGCATTGTTTTTGGCATCATTATTAAATTTTCTAAATAGGTCACTGTGTCTGAAAAATTCATTACATCATCCGCAAAGTTATCATTTGTGATTCAACATCATGTGTTCGCAGAAATTGACAAAACAGCATATTTATTTTTGCTAATTGTACGGCTGTTGCTATATCACGCTCGGACGCTACTGAATTTGTGTACTGTCGCAAATATGATTTTCTTGAAAAGCCTAAAAATATATTTTGCTTTATATCTGAAAGCTCTTGCAGGTTTTCTAAAATATGTGAATTTTGACGTGGTGTTTTACCAAAACCGATTCCTGGATCAAAAATAATTCGGCTTAGATTGATATTATTTTTTTCTAATATTTTTAATTTATTTTTCCACCAAGTTATCAACTGTGTATTGGGGTTTTCATCAGTGTTTAATGTTTGAATTTGATTCGGCGGTATCGTAACTGAATGCATGACAACCGCAGCTATTTTTGTTTCTTTCAAAATACTTAACATTCCTAAACTTTCAAATCCAGTCACATCATTTAATAAATCGATCTGGTGCTGATTTAAAATTTTCGTCAATACATCTGAATTTCTGGTGTCGATTGATATTTTAATATCCAGTTTTAATTCCTTCAACCAATTCAAAGCCTGGTTGAGTCTGTTGAATTCATCATTTGGATTTACAGCAATAGCACCGGGCCTGGTTGATTCAGCACCCAGATCCAAAATATTTGCTCCATCTTCATATAATTTGAGCGCTTGTTTTTTAAAATTTTCTTCGGACACATACTGGCCTCCGTCAGAAAACGAATCCTCCGTTAAATTTAATATACCGACGAATTCTGGCCAAAAATATTTTTTTGATTTAACAGTATTGAACGGCACAGTTGTGGCCCAGGGCGCGCACCAATTGGGTCTAAAAATTTCAATACCTGGAAACACTTCAATCGCCGGCAACAAAGCAAAGGGGCGCTCAGATAAATTCAGGTGCGGTATATTTAAAGCCTCAGAATTTATTTGAATCCCATGAGCATATAAAATGTCTAAATCGATGGGCCTGGGAGCCCATCGATTTGAATCGATTCGGCCCATTTTTTTTTCTATGGCTTTAAGTTCGTATAAAAATTGATGCGGATCAAAAATTTTAGCATGGATAAGAATAGCTGCATTTAAATATTTCTGATTCCAACTTTGCGGAGAATCTGGAAGCATTTGTGCATCGGATTCGTAAACATTTGATACTTTTGCTAAATTAAATTTTTGCTTCAAAAGACCGACGGCAGTTCTTAAATGAACCAAGGGATTTTGGTTTGAACCAATGCCTACTATGACAAGTGTCGTTGACATGTCCAACTGACTCCAGATTTTAAATGTGGAACTGGTGCCCGTAATTTCAAAATTTTAATTTTCAGATGCCCATTTAAATTTTTTAAAAATAAATATTCAGATATTTTATCAGTGGCCTCAAAACACATGCTTTCAATTAATTGATACGATTTTGATTCGGCTGATTTTTTTAAAATATCTGTCAGCTGAACATAATCAACTGTGTCGGCTAATTGGTCTGTGATTTCGCCTGAAATTTTTGACGAAAATTCAAACTGAACATTAAAATGCACGGGCTGTTTCATTGATTGTTCCGCTTCGGTACAGCCTAAACTGACCCAAACTTCGTAATCATGAATTTGAAGCGTCGAATATGTGGACGAATTCACAGTTATTTAACTCCAACGACATAAGCGATCCAGCTTAAGCAGGCTTCGCCTTTGACTATTTTTTTAAATATTCCACTGCCGCCGCCGTCACGTGCCGTGCCTTCCCAAAAAACTTCAACTGATTTAAATCCGGCCTCAATCATGATTTCTTTGACTTCAGGAATCGTCCACATACGCCAATCATAAGTGAAAACATTTTTGTACATTTTTTTATTGTATTTAAAATGGATCGCAAATTCAGCTTCGTTATTGTATGGATCAAAATTTTTCTGGTCCCAAAAATATGTGAAGCCATCGTGCTTTGTTTTGTCGGTGATTGCATCGGTACACTGGGTGCCGCCAAAAATATCGACTAAAAAAATTCCATTCGAATTCATGCTTTCACGAACATTACTAAAATAAGCTCGTAATATTTCGCGTTGCTTGAAAAAGAAATATGAAAAATTCACAGCACAAACGATATCGGCCTTTGGTAAGTTTTTAGTGAGTACATCTTTTTTAACCAATACGACTCTACGTTTTTGGTCTTCTGTTAATTTTGATATATAATTTTTTCTGCCATAATCCATGGGTACAATATCTAAATCCAGGCCAACAGAATTATATTTTTTATTTAACTTAACCCATTCGCAACTGATTGCACCGCCACCACAGAAATCTTCACGCAAAACTGTGGGCTTCATGCTTTTTCCACGAATATCCATGTATCGGTCGCGGTAAAATTTAACGTCTTCGCCCGGCGACTGAACTGCCGCACTGTACAATTCGTATTTATCAAATGGATATTTTTTGTTTGCACCAAAATCTAAACTTTGTTTTTTGTTTTTCAAATTAAGCATGTTTTTTTTGACTTTAGATTTTTCCATTAGGGAACCTCTGCGCAAATTTCTCGAATTGCAATTTCAATATCATGTTTTTGCGGCACGCTGGCGTCTTCTAAATTGGGATGCAAACCGATCCCCGGCACATTTTTTCCAGCCACAACTCGTGGACGAGACAGTAAATCATAAAACAATTCTTGTGTTACACGGTAAACCAAATGTTCTCCAAAATTTGTAACTTCGGTATCTTCATTCACAAATAAAACTCGACCCGTTTTTTCAACAGATGATTTAATCATTTGCCAATCATACGGATAAATTGAACGCAGATCGATGACTTCAACTGAATAACCTTCAGTTTTCAAGCTGTCAGCGACTTCGTTACATAACAGCAAATGTCGTCCGTAACTGACTACTGTAATTTGTTCACCGCTACGTGTGATTTTACCCTGACCAAACGGAATTAAATATTCTTGGACGTCCGGCCATTTTGCTTTCCATTTTGTTCGATCACCAATTGGCGCATCGATCATATTTTTTAATTCTTTTTCGTCAACAGGTTCGCCTGGAATCAATTCTTCTCCCCGAACTCGCATCAATGCTTTTGGTTTTAAAAACAAACAAGGGTTCGGGTCCTGAATACATGACAACAATAGCCCATAAGCATCCAACGGTGTTGAAGGCATAACAATTTTCCAGCCGGCCAATCGTGATGCCCAAGCATCAAATGAATGCGAATGGTAAACGCTGCCACGAATGCCCGCTCCGACTGGAGTCATCACTGTCATTGGCAAATTAAATCCACCATTTGTGCACCACAAAGTATTACCAGCAATTTTCAACAGGTCGATTGTATTAAATATATAATCTGCAAATTGAATTTCAGCGACACACTTGTCACCCGTCATCGCAATGCCCATCGCCATTCCAATAATTCCGCGCTCATCTAAGGTCGAATTCCACGATGTTTTCAGTCCTTGGGTCGCCGTAAAAACTCCACCTAATGGCATTCCAACGTCTTGTCCGAACACATCTTTTAATTGGTAATTTTTTTCTGCATAATGTAAAGCCATTCGAATAGCTTGAGCCATATTCGCCATTAGAAATTTCTCCAGTCAGCGTTTTCATTTCCTACGTAAGTGTGATCCCAAATACTATCAGCTGTTGGAACAGGTTCTGTTCGAGCGATTTCAGTTGCACGCACGCCTTCTGCTTCATATTCGGCCCAAATTTTTTGCGATTGTGATTCGGTCATTAATCCAGCTTTGAATAGTCGCTGTTCAAAATCCGAAACAGGGTCAACCTCATTCAGATCTTTGTTTGCACCAGTCGCCGAAGAATGACCATTCAATCTTGAAACCATTGCTTCAATAAACGCAGGCTTTCCTGTTTTTCGAATATAATTCATATTTTCTTGCAAACATAAATAACTCTCAATGGGGTCATTTCCATTAATGACTTGTGATTTAATATTGAATGCACGGGCCCGATCAGCAATAAAATTTTCGCCGTGTTGGCCTTCGTACGTCGTTGATATTCCCCATTTATTGTTTTGCACTGTTAACAGTACAGGTAATTCTTGGTTTTTTCTTGAAGCTAAAATTAATGCCGAAGCAAAATCGCCTTCAGCCGTTCCCGCATCGCCTCCAGTTACAATCGTGATCGCATTTTTATCGAAATTTTTAGTATGGTGACGCTTTTGCGAATGTGCCGTTCCACAAGCCATTGGATACTGAACTTCCAGTGGCGATGTCACCGGAGCAACATTCCAATTCGGTATTGAAAAATGATTTGAAAAATTTCTTCCACCGGTTGATGGGTCTGTTGTTCTATTCATCATTAAACGAATCGAATCTAACATTGGCATTCCCATGGCGACCAATGTCGGCGAACAACGATAATGCAAATGAACGTAATCAAATTTCGGCCCATGGCCTTTGTGAACTAACATTCCAATCGGCACACCCCAGGCTTCTTCACCAGTGCCACCAATCCAAAAAAAAGACTCTCCTGCTCTGTAAATTTTGATCAAACGCTCTTCAAGCACACGCGTTTTCACCATATATTGATGCATCGATAAAATTATTTTTTTATCTAAACCACCAAAATTATCTTTTGATTTTTGAACCGTATTTTTTACGGATTTTTTTTTAGATTTCGCAGTTGCTGCAGCCATGAATATTCCTTCGATTTTAGAGTCTTCAACCTTACCTTAATTCAGACCAATTGTACTCTCTTTGCCCTGGTGCGAAATGCCTAATTCATAGACGAAAGCCTCGTGTATTGCTTAAATAAATACAACTGAACTTATTTATCTATTTTTATAGATTCTTGACTTCAATTAGAATGATATCAGTATTAATTAGAGAATTTTAAAAAAGGAGAACTTTATCATGAATTTTATTAAACGCTTCGGATTTATGATCGTATTAAATCTGTTAATCATGGTCACAATTACAGTCATCATGAATGTTTTCAACATTCAACCTTACATTGGATCACTCGGAATTAATTACGGTTCGATGATGGTTTACTGTGCGCTATGGGGCTTTGGCGGTTCATTTATTTCCTTATTATTATCAAAATTTATGGCAAAAAAAATGATGGGTGTGCAAATCATCGACCCCAATTCAAATAATAATTCTGATCAAATGTGGCTGATTCAAACAGTTCATCGCATTGCTCTGCATGCGAATCTGCCGAAAATGCCCGAAGTCGGAATTTATGAAGGCGCTGAAATGAATGCGTTCGCAACAGGTCCCAGCAAATCAAATTCTTTAGTTGCCGTGTCTTCTGGAATTTTACAACGAATGAACAAAACTGAACTTGAAGGAGTTTTGGCACACGAAGTTGCCCATATTGCTAACGGAGATATGGTCACAATGACTTTGGTTCAAGGAATGGTCAATGCATTTGGAATGTTTTTGGCGCGAATCGCAGGTCATTTTTTATCTACACTGGTTGACGAAGAAAAGGCACCCATGGTTCGCATGATTGCAACATTAATTTTAGATGTGATTTTTAATTTCTTGGGAATGTTTTTAGTTTCTTATATTTCAAGACAACGTGAATATCGCGCAGATTCAGGAGCCGCTGGATTATCAGGTAAAGAAAAAATGATTGCGGCTTTGCAGAAATTGCAAAACGAAACGGCTCCATTATTGGCTGAAAAAAGCCCTGTTGCTACTATGCAAATTTCAAATCGTCGCACTGGATTTATGGCGTTGTTATCGACACATCCCGATTTGCAGGACCGCATTGATCGATTGAAGGTTGCATAATCATTATGAAAACTGTATTTTTTTAACGTGATTCAAAAATCCGAAAATATAAATTATTTATCTTGGGCAATTGCATTATCTGCAATGCTCATCAGCCTCATTTTTAGCGAAATATTAAACTATCCACCATGTGCATTATGTTGGTACCAGCGAATATTTATGTATCCTTTGGTCTTCATAATTCCAACTGCCATCGTAATCAAAGATCCCAAAATTCATAACTATGTGGCTGTTTTGAGTTTTTTGGGGCTAATCATTTCTGGATATCATTCGTTAATTTACCACGAATTTATTTCTGAAAGTTTAAAAGTTTGCACGGCCAGCCTCAGCTGTAAAACCAAACAATTTGAATTATTTGGTTTGATAAGTATCCCCGTCATGTCATTTTTTAGTTTTCTGTTGATATTTATTTTAAATTTAAAAGGAGCCAATCATGACAAAAGAAATTAAAAATTTATTACTTATCCTCTGCGGCGTTGTGATCAGCAGTTTTTTATTATACAAATTTGTTTTTACATCTCAGGTGCCGCAAGCCTCATTGCCTGCGCCATCATTAGTTTCAACCACACCGATGATTTTAAATACTGCCAGTCCACATAGTTTTTCTGTAGGCCCAGAAAATGCCAAAGTCACGGTCGTCGAATTTTTTGATCCTGAATGCGAATCATGCTCTGCTGTGGCGCCTCAGATTAAAAATGAAATGAAATATTACGAAGGAAAAGTTCGCTGGGTTTTCAGATACATGGCCTACCACTTCAATTCAAAAACTGCGATACAAGTTCTTGAAGCCGCCAGAAAACAGAATTTATTTCTTGAAACACAGCAAATTCTTTTTGAAAATCAAAAAACCTGGGGCGAACAGGGTGTTTCAACAAAAACAGAAATTTTAAAAATTGTTTCAAATGTTAAGAAATTGAATATGGCTCAACTTAAAAAAGATATGCAAGATCCAGAAATTCTAAATATCATCGCAAAAGATGCTTCAGAGGGCGAACAAGCCGGCGTCAAAGGTACGCCGACATTTTTTGTTAACGGCGTCAAATTAAACCGCCTTGATCTTGATTTACTGATTCAAAAAATCAATGCTGGATTAAATTAAGCAGGCGATTACATTTTTTTCTGCGCAATAATATTAACGACAGTAGGTGTAATACAAAACGCACCTTCAGTTTCTTTAGACAGTTCCCAAATTCTGAAAAATTCGATTTGGTCAGCAGCTGTAATATGGTTTGTCATTACAAGTCTTGGTAAAAATGATTTAAAAAAAGTTTCAGGCCACTGCCATAATGGATCTTGTGGCCTGCAAATTCTGGCGATCGGTTCAATTTCTAAAACTTTGAATCCATTTTTTTCCAGAGCCATTGGAAGTTTCCGACCTTGATTTGGAAATCCGCCCTGATCCATCCAGCTTTTGAAAATGGCATCAACAATTTTTTTCATAATCGGCTGATCCGGCGCCAATGAAAAACTATCATACGAAATATATTCCTGCAGGCTAAAAATCGCACCAGGCTTTAAGTGTTCAGCAATTTTTTGTATTGCTGTCTCTATGTCTGGCACAAAAATCATCAACCATCTGCAAAATGCACCGTCAAAATTTTTTTCCGATATATTTAATTTTTCGATAAATGACAGATGTGTTTTTAATTTCGGTATTTTTTTAGAATCTAAGTATTTTAAAAAAACCTCTGATATATCAACGGCTGTGATTTCAGATTCATGATTTGTATATATTGCTAAATCTTCAGTTGTAAATCCGGGACCGCAACCTAATTCTAAAATTTTTTGACCTGGCCTAAAATTGGATTTTTTCCAAAGCCTGATTAAATGATCTTTCCAAAGGTCGTGCTGAAGCTTTAACCGATCAAGTTCGATTTGATCGGTTCCAAGCACATAGATCTTTTCATCCTTCATCAGAAATTACTGAATTGTTACTTTTGACAAATCTTTGATCTTGCCCGCCTCAAGCACGATTAAATCAGATAATATATTTGCAGCTTCTTGAATTTCAGGACGCTTCAAATATTCTTGATCTTTTTCTTTTTTATCAGCGTAACGCTTGCTTTTAACTTTCTTCTCTTTTTCGCCTTTGTCTTTTAAAACTTCTGAAACTTTAATTAATTTTCCGGTTTTTTTAGTTTTCTCTAAATCTTCAGTTATTTTTTTAAACTCTGTATTTTTGCTCATACGCTCGTCGGCGCGAATTTTTAATGATTTAATCCAGTCGGCTTTGACCATGTCCCATTGACCTATGCCATTTTCTACAAAACCTTCTTTAGAAACAAAGGCTGATAATTTTTTTGGAGGCAATGAATAATCCATACTTTTTTCGCCTATGTCGTCTAAATGAAATGGACTTGGGAAAACAATATCTGATTCAACACCTCGATGCTGCGTTGAAAAACCACCTGGTGTATAAAACATTCCAATTGTGACTTTCATCGCTCCTAAATCAAATGGTAACTGCGGCACGTTCTGAATACTACCTTTACCGTACGTATGGTCGGCACCGACAATCACGGCACGGTTATAATCTTTCATTGCACCTGATAAAATTTCAGAAGCAGATGCGCTCACTCTCGAAGTCAAAATGACCAATGGACCTTCCCAATCGACTTTTGAATCAACGTCAGCTAATGGCGACTCTTCACCAGAACGTGATGTCGATTTAACAATATTTCCTGTTTTGATAAACAAACCACCTATTTTGACAGCGTCATCCAAAGATCCACCACCGTTTGTCGACAGATCAATCACCAGGCCATCGACTTTTTTCTCTTTGGCATCGGCAACAATTTTTTTCATATCCGCAGCTGATGACCGACCACCGCTTTTATTGTCTGCATAAAAAGATGGGAAACTAATGATGCCAATTTTTTTCTTTTCGCCATTAACCGTTTTATCTTGGTAAAAAATAGAAACGGCACTGTCCACTAAATTTATTTTTTCTCGAACAATTTCAACATCAATTTTTTTATTTGTACCAGCTTCTTTTCTTAAAATTGACAACTTAACTTTTGTACCCTTCGGGCCCTTGATGAGCTTAACGACATCTTTTAAATCCATGTCGATAACGTTTTCCATTTTTCCGTCTTTTTTACTAACTGCAACAATTTTATCTTGCGGAGACAACAATCCTGATCGCTCTGCTGCGCCACCTGAAATTAAATTTTCTATCGTAGTAAATCCATCTTCCTGTGAAAGTGATGCGCCAATTCCCTCTAACGTTAAGCTCATGTCTTGTTTAAAATCTTCGTACGGATCTTTTCCTAAGAAAGCTGAATGAGGATCCAATGACAAGGCGAACGCATTCAAATAACTTGCAATGATTTCTTCGTTTTTGACTTCTTTAATTCGCTTCAAACTTCGCTCGTAATTTTTAATCACGCGCGATTTCGCCTCTTCAATTTTCATATCTGTAGCTAAATAATTTGCAACTTGAAATTGAACATATTTTGATAAAAATTCGTCGGCTTCTTTTATATTTTTGGGGAATTCTTTATGATCAGGGTCGTATGTAAATTCAGTTTCTTTGTTAAATTTAAATGATTTGTCTAATATTTTTTTAACACTAGCTACGCGGTCAGAAACACGTTGCACGATCAGTGTCTGGATTTCAGTTGCAAATTTACAGTCTTTTTTAGCCACTTGATCAAAAACAGTTTTCATCATATTTTGAATAGATGTGACGTCTGATTGTAAAAAATAAATTTTTGCACCGTCTTGGTGCTTGATATATTGTTCAACAACTCGCTTTTGCAACTCATTGTCTTTTTGCTTATACACCAAATGATTTGCCAAATAATACGATTGAATTTGGTCAACGTATTCACAATCTAATGTTTTTTTGAACATTTGTGCTTGTGATGAAACTGAAAGTACCGTGACTATAACCAGTGATAAAATCTGCGACTTCATGATGTTCCTTTTTTTGTTTCTGAATACTTAAGCAAACTGCATATCAGTGTATTTGAATGATTCTGACTTGAGGAGAATAATTTACGGACGACCTAGCCTTTTGACTGCGTCAGCTGACCGAATAAATCGAGTTGTTCCGAGCCATCGTTCACATAATGCGATTTCATTCCATGCTGTGTAATTTCATGTTTAATAAAATCACCATTGTGTGTTTCGATCATAAAAAACGACATTTCTGGATACTTCGACTTAAGTCTGGTCATTTCTTCGACGATCGATTGAATATTTTTTGGATCATCATCACTCATTCCAAAACGATGATGAGGACTGTACCCGTAAACTTCAATTGCTTTTTCTACGCTCGCACGAATCGCTTTTTGTTTCAGCTCTGCCGTTGTTGCCTTGAACTCATGATCACCAAATTCACGGCGGACATCTTTATTGCTCACGGCAATCAGATTTAAATAATTGGGCTCCATTGGCAAATATCCTGCTTTAACGAATTCATAAATTCCGGAACGTAGCGTGTCCGCAGAATGTCCTCTGGCTGTGATTATTGAAATGGGTCGCTGGTTAAAAACCGCATGATACAAACAATCCCACGAAGGACCCTTCCATTGAAGATCTGGTAAACCCAACGAATGCAATATGTCTTGAACAAAGGGCTGTCTGATTCCAGTTTGTTTTTCAATTTCTGATAAATTAATATCACGAAAACATCTGAATGTTCCCGACAGGTCATCCCATTTGATTTCAAATTCAGAATAAATTCCAGATTTACCAACGGTGCTATGATGAATCGCCCAATCATGGCTGGACAAATGTAATTCTTCGCCTGTTTTTTTATGAAACAAAATCAGCGGCGTTGTCAAAAATGCAATGTTATCATCGAAATCAAAAAAATAAAAACTGCGGCCACCGCGGTGTAAATTCCGATCTGGTTCTTTTTTTCGTGTTTCACCCAATTCTAATTGAGTTTTTTTTTGATCATCCGTCATATTCGTTTTATTTTTTTTTCTTTAATATTGTTTTTTTTGCTGCTGGTTTTTCTTCTGCCTTTTTGGCAGATACTTTTTTTGTAGCCACTTTTTTTGTTCCAGTTTTTTTCGCGGCTGATTTTTTATCAACCAAAGGCGTCGTTCCAATTTTATCGTTAATCAATTCAAAAGCCTTTTCAGCAGTGACCTGATCAGCCATCATGCCCTCTGGTAATCCGACGTTTGTTTTTCCTGCTTTAATGTAAACCCCGTATGGTCCATTTAATAATTGCACATCGACATCGTGTTGCGGGTGTTTTCCGAATTCTTTGAGCGGGGCCGCTTTGCCGCGACCCTTTTTAGGCTGAGCTAATAATTCCAAGCATTTTGTAATATCCATTGTGAAAACTGTTTCGGTTTTCGGTATAGACCTGTAATCACCATTACAAAAAACATACGGACCAAATCGGCCGACACCGACTTTGACTTCTTTTTTTAATTCAGGATGTTCACCAACAGTTTTTGGCATCGCGATGATATCCAAAGCCATATCAAAATTGACATCTTTGGGATCAAGCCCCGGCGGCAAAGACGACCGCTTAATTTCTTCGTCATCATTTTCACCCAGCTGAACATAGGCCCCGTAACGGCCGTTTAAAACATATAATTTTTTCTGTGTACGCGGTTCAATCCCGATTGAGTCTGCACCTTTAATTTTTTGATCAATTAATTTTTCAATTTGTAACGCTGTAACGTCAGCAGGTGCTTCGGCATCTGGTATTGATGCGCTAAAACTGTCTTCACCACGCTTTGTTTTAACGTATGCTCCGTATTTTCCGACGTGAAATTCATAATCATCCAATCCGTCTAATTTAATTGTTCTGGCTTCTTCCGGATCAATCAATGCACCTTGTGATTCAACAAGCGCCTTTAAGCCTTTGTCGCCATGATAAACGCTGGTTAAATATTTTTCCCAATTTAAATCACCATCTGCGATACTGTCTAAACTTTGCTCCATTTCAGATGTAAATCCTAAATCTACAAATTGAGTTAAATAATTAGTTAACAATTTTGAAACAACCATCGCTGTGAATGTTGGAACCAATGCATTTCCTAATTTTCGAACATATCCACGGTCGACAATTGTGCCGATGACACTGGCGTATGTTGATGGACGACCTATGCCTTCTTTTTCCATAATTTGAACAAGTGACGCTTCCGTGAAACGTGCCGGTGGTTTTGTCTCATGCGCAGTTGGTTCTAATTTTTTATTTTGTACAATTTCATTTTGCTTTAACTGCGGAAGCCTAACTTCGCGTGATTCTAAATCTGCTTCTGGGTCGTCACTGCCTTCAACATAGGCCCTTAAAAATCCCGGAAATTCAATCGTCGTACCAGTTGCATTGAATACGGCATCACCGCCAGCTGTGACTGCTAAAATTTTTGCAGACACTTGCTTTTGTTTTGCGTCTGTCATTTGCGATGCCATCGTTCGTTTCCAAATTAATTCGTACAACTTCATTTGTGGACCAACCAATCCAGTTTCGTCAGGATCTTGAAATCTGACACCTGCTGGCCTGATGGCTTCATGGGCTTCTTGTGCGCCTTTGGCTTTTTTGCCTTCATATGTTCTGGGTTGCGGCGGTAAATAATCTTTACCATATTTTTCTAATATTGAATTTCTGGCTGCACCAATTGCTTCGGTCGACAAAAACGTCGAATCGGTTCTCATGTACGTGATAAAACCTTGTTCATACAATTTTTGTGCGACCTGCATTGTTTCACGCGATGTTAAGCCTAATTTTCGATTCGATTCCTGCTGTAAAGTCGAAGTAATAAACGGAGCGTACGGTTTTCGACTGACCGGTTTTTCTTCGACCTCAGTCACTTTAAACGGAACAGATTTTAATTGTTCAACTAAATTTTCGGTCGATTTTTGATCCAAAATAATCATGTCTTTGCCGGAATTTAATTGCCCGGTCAGGCCATCGAAATCTTTGCCTGATGCAATTCTTTTTTGCCCCAGACTCAACAATCTTGATTCGAAATTTTCGCCTGATTTATCTAAGATCGCAGTCAGTCCATAATAATTTGATTTTTTAAATTTGATTCGATCTTTTTCTTTTTCAACAATCAATTTGACCGCAACGGACTGGACACGTCCTGCCGATAAGCCGTAAGCAACTTTTTTCCATAACAGCGGCGAAATCGTATAGCCCACCAAACGATCTAAAACTCTGCGAGCCTCCTGCGCACGAACTAAATTATAATCGATTTCTCGTGTGTCTTTCAGGGATTTCAAAATTGCTTCTTTGGTGATTTCGTGAAACACCATTCGCTTCGCTGGCACTTTGGGTTTTAAAACTTCGGCCAAATGCCAACTGATGCTTTCCCCTTCGCGGTCTTCATCGGTTGCTAGATAAACAATATCTGCTTCGGCCAATTTATCTTTTAAATTTTTTATAACTTTCAATTTGTCTTTAGGTACACAGTACAATGGTTCAAAATTTTTATCGACGTTGACGCCCAGCTGTGCCCATTTTTCTTTTTTAACTTTTTCGGGTATGTCTTTTGACGTCTGCGGCAAATCGCGAATATGCCCCATGCATGATTCTACAATATAATCTTTTCCCAGAAATTTTCGAATTGTTTTAGCTTTTGTCGGTGATTCGACAATCACTAATTTGATACCCGTTGTTAATGCCATGGTGTTTATTCCGTTCTGATTATATTAAAATGATGAACTACTATATTATATGTAGCCACTACCCCTAAAAAACAATACAATTTATTTATTCCTATGAAAAATTTAAATGAATTTAACATCACAGCACAGCCAAACATCCAGTATTTACTGACTGATATCGATGACACTCTGACAACCGGCGGAAAACTTCCGCCCTGTGCCTATGATTCGATTTGGAAATTACATAACGCAGGAATTAAAATTATCCCTATTACTGGCCGCCCCGCAGGATGGTGCGAAATGATTGCCAGGTTTTGGCCAGTGGCTGGAATCATCGGCGAAAATGGTGGTTTTTATTTTAAATACCAAAATCAAAAAATGCACCGTTGGTTTTTTGCCAACGAAAAAACAATGCTTGAAAATAAAAATAAATTAAAAATTATTGAATCAGAAATTTTAAAATCTGTCCCGGGCACAGCCGTGTCATCAGATCAATTTTCAAGACTTATGGATCTGGCCATTGATTTTTGCGAAGACGTCCCCGCATTACCCAATTCCGAAATCAAAAAAATTGTAAATATTTTTGAATCCCATGGCGCTGTGGCAAAAATCAGCTCAATCCATGTCAACGGCTGGTTTGGCGATTATAATAAGCTAACAACCACATTTAAATTTTTAAAAAATGAATTCGGGCTGTCCGAATCAGAGGCCTTAAATCAATGTGTATTTGTCGGGGATTCGCCGAATGATGAGCCTATGTTTGAGAAATTTCCGCTGACATTTGGCGTCGCCAATATTCAAAAATTTTCAGACCAATTGAAATTTAAACCTACTTATGTCGCTGGTGAAAATGGCGGTGAAGGATTTTCTGAAATTGTTCGGGCGATTTTAAGCTCGCAGGTAATTTAGCCTTAGGCTCTGCCAAGTGAAAAAGGGTAAAAAAGCCAAGTGCTACCGACTATTCCTCACAAGGCGGAACCCCACCTCGAAGCTATGATAATCCGGAATGTACCCGGAGCGAAAGTGCGAACGCAAAAAATCGGCATAGCTGTAGAAACTACCGCCACGATACTCGCGATCCGAACCGGCAGGATCATATAAATTTTTGTTCCATTCCCAAACATTGCCTACTAAATCAAAAAACGGTTTGCCGTCGATCATACGTGGCAACAATTGTGCAACCGCATGTGTTTCATTATTTGAATTTTTATCATACCAAGCGTATTTTGAAATTTCTGAACCATCGGCCTTATCAAAATATTCATTATTTGCGTTACCACGGTCTCGCATGACAAATTCCCATTGTTCTGATGTGGGCAAATCATATATATCATTTTTTTGATGATCTGGAATTAATTTTTTTAATAAATTTTGTGTTTTTGGATCATCAAGTTTTGATAAATCATTTAACTTCTGTATGAATTCAATGATTTCATTCCAGCTGACTTGTTCGACCGGATGATCGGGCTTCATTTCAACAATAATGCCTTTGATATCGACCTTGATACTGTCAGTTCCAGTTTTATTTTTTGATGGATTAATTTTATTGATATCTGCTTCACCCGTGGCAATTTTTAATCGTGCCCACATCATTTGGGTGAATTGAGTGCTCATCATTGAAAATGGTTCGTCGATTACTTTTTCAACTTGGCTTCCGATTTCGCCCATCATGAATTTTCCGGGTTTGATTTTATGGAAAATTATTTTTTGCTTGGCTTCATTAAAAGCATCTGGAAACGAATCTTCGATGATGCGTTGTTTTTCTTTATCCTCGTCGCGCTTTTCTTTGTCTTTGGATTTTGTGATCTTATTGTAGTCTTTCGATTTTTCTGTGAATTTTTGTTGAAATACCTTAAAATATTTTTTGTCTTTGCTTATGATTTCATTGAGATCTTTTTTGAAATATTCCAAGGCCAATTCTTTTTGACTGGGCGTGAAAATATTGGAATCAATTTTTAATTTTTCGATGACCAATAAATCTAAATGATTTAAAATTTCAGGATCAGTCATTTCTGAAATTCTGGTTTTTATATTTTTTTGCGGAAATAAAATTGCGCATTGTTCTGCGTTCGCAGGTGTTCTGACATCACCACAAACATCATTGTTTTTTTGCGTGGACGTGCATGAAAAAAATAGTATGGATAATGTCATTATTAATAAAATGAATTTCATACTGACATTTCGGTGATTTTGAGTGGTGCAAACAGAGGACATTGGTCCATAACTTGTCTTAAATTGACCGTGTTTAATACAGCTGTTTTTTTACCTAGACCAGCAATTTCCCCATAGCTTCGCTAAATGCGCCCCACCCCGGGAACGGAGAAATTTTCCCTAAACGCCTTGCCCCACGGTAAATTAAAAATACCGGAATCCCATGCAACCCAAAACGATTGGCCAATTCGAAATCTTCGTACACATTGGCATGATACCAATCCAAATCCCACCGACTTGCTTCGTTAAAATATTCGGTTAAAATTTTTTTTGAAATTTCACAGTTCGGGCAGTTAATTCCCCACAAAAAAATAATTTTCAGTCGATCGTCATCAATAATTTTTTCATCGAAATTTTGTGTCGATACCAATGTTGGATTGTATAAATCAAAAAAAATAGACATATCTGCCATACTTATTTTTTTATTATTTCTTTTTTCAGACCTAATTTAATCTTGGCCTGAGTGGACGTATAAACTTTACCTGAATCCGCTTCAAGAATTCCTCTCTGAATAGCAGATTCGAATAGTTTATCTTTTTCATCAATTTCATCTGTCTTTTTAAGAATCCCAAAGATTGTAAACATTTTTTTA
Source organism: Pseudobdellovibrionaceae bacterium (assembly GCA_031428135.1). GTDB lineage: Bacteria > Bdellovibrionota > Bdellovibrionia > Bdellovibrionales > Bdellovibrionaceae > Pseudobdellovibrio. Next base: position 120,123 of record JANPOT010000026.1, read on the forward strand.
ATATTCATTAAGCTCCCTTGTCCTTACATACTCTATCATAAATACAGTTACAGTTCATAATCAGGCGCATTTTGACTTTATTTCAATGGCACAACCTTTGCATTTTTTGATCTGCATACAACAACAAAAGGAAATAAATATGAATAAAATTATAGCTGCATCAATATTATTATTATCTCTCAACAGCTTTGCAACAAGCGTATGTATTTTAGGATTTGATAGTTTTACTTATATAGAGTGCGACGGAGCAGACATTCCAAATCAAGGCGCTAGTCGATCAAAACAACTTAAACAGTATACAGACAAAGGCTATAAAATTGTTACGCATTCTTACAATCCCAACGGTGCAAGTATTTATACTTTAACTAAAGATTAGAATATTACTCTGTTATTTTCCCATGGTATTTCAAAAATTCAGCTCTGGATTCATCCCAGTTGAAATGGTGGATCGATCCGTTTGAAAAAACTTGGTGATCCCACGCAACGCCTTGATGAAATGCAAATGTTAAAGCGCGCATCACCATGCCATGGGCAAAAACGGCAATATTTTGTTGATCTGAATTTTGTGCGATTTCTAAAATCACTTCACGTATGCGAAACATCATTTGGCGTTTTGATTCGCCGTTGGGATATTTAAAATCCAAATCTCGCTCTTCGTATGAACGCCAACGACTGATACCATCAGTACCGAATTTGTTTTCTAATTGATCAAAAGTCAGACCTTCAGCTTCGCCAATATTAGTTTCGCGAAGCCTTACGTCTTTTTGGATTTTTAAATTTAAATCTGATGTGGCAATTTGTGCAGTTTCGAAGGCTCGAGATAAATTACTAGAATAAACAATTTCGATTTTTAACCGCGACATTAACGGTATAATTGACTGCGCTTGTTCTTTTCCGGTCTGATTCAACGGAATATCGGTTTGACCCTGGAATCGCTGTTCGCGATTCCAGTCAGTTTCACCGTGCCTGATTAAATAAATGTTTTTATTTTTCAAATCGAGCGATTCAAAAATTAGCTGCGAGCAGCTTTCATTTTCTTTTTCTTACGAGTAATACGACGCGCTTTGTGACGTGCTGATTTATTTTTCGCGTTCTTTTTTTTGCCGCCAATTTTAATAGCCATAATGTCTCCTGTTTCTTATTTTTTGTTAGTATTGCCCTGATTCAACAAAGCTGCAAATGGATTGTTAAACGGGCTTGCTGGTTTTGCTGGCGGACCTGAATTAAAGCTTCCACGGTCATTGCCACGACTTCGATCATTTGATCTGTCATTGTTTCTATCATTGCCACCAAACGGTTTACGCTCGCCAGATTGTGGCCGCGATTGCTGTACTGGCTTAGCATTTGGATCGCGCTCTTTCATTTCACGGAACGATTTTTGTTCTGGTGCAGCTTCAAGCTTCATTGACAAAGCAACTTGATTTTTAGCCATATCAATTTTTAAAACACGAATGGTCACAGCATCACCGGGATTGACGACTTTGCGCGGATCATCGACAAATTTATGAGCTAATTCTGAAATATGCACCAATCCATCCTGATGAACTCCGATATCAACGAACGCACCAAAATTAGTCACATTTGTCACGAGCCCTGGACAAATCATGCCTTCTTTTAAATCTTTCACTTCAAAAATGTCTTCGCGAAATTGAAATACTTTAAATGGGTCTCGCGGATCTCGACCCGGCTTTTCCAATTCTTTGTAAATATCATCGAACGTAAATTCACCGACGATACTGGCCCATTTCGTTCGTGCCGCCAAAATTTTCTGAGCACCACTGCCGACCAATTGGTTCATTGTCACATCAACGTCTGTCGCCATATCGCGAACTGCCGCGTAACGCTCAGGGTGAATACCTGTTGAATCTAAAAATACTTTGCCATTCATAATTCTTAAAAATCCCGCAGCTTGCTCGAAAACTTTTTGAGTAAACCTGGGAACTTTCATTAATTCAGAACGCTCTGTAAATAATCCATTTTTTTTACGATATTCAGAAATCGAAGAAGCAAGTCCTGGGCCGATTCCGGATACAAACGACAATAATGATGACGATGCCGTATTCACATCAACACCAACGTTATTCACACAACTTTCAACAACAGCTTCAAGGCCTTTTTTTAATGAACTTTGGTTCACATCATGCTGATACTGACCAACTCCGATTGATTTTGGGTCAATCTTTACAAGCTCTGCCAACGGGTCTTGTAAGCGCCTGGCAATTGAAATTGCACCCTTAACTGTGATGTCTAAATCTGGGAACTCGGCACGCGCAACTTCGCTGGCCGAATACACAGACGCACCAGATTCATTCACCATAATCACGGGAATCGTATCTTTGCCAATTTCTTTTAAAATCTTTTTCAAAAATATTTCTGTTTCTCGGCCAGCCGTTCCGTTACCGACAGCAATGGCTTCGATTGTGATTTGCTTTGTCACTTCTGAAATTAATGTTTTTGCTTTAGCTGCAGCGCCTTCACCCAACGTATGCATGACTGTGTGTGAAACGTATGCGCCGCCTTTATCAACCAAAGCAATTTTGCAACCTGTACGTAGCCCAGGATCAACACCCAATACGCATTTTGGGCCATACGGTGATCCTAATAAAACTTTACGTACGTTTTCTGTAAACACTTTGATCGCATGTTCATCTGATTTTTCTTTCAGTTTTGCATGAACTTCGTTTTTCACAGATGGCAATACATAAACATTTAAGGCAAGTCTTGCGCATTCTTTTAAATATGTTGAAATAGCGTTATCCGAAGCAGTTGTCGAAAATCGTTCGTATGATTTTAAAATCATTTCGTCATCGCCAACAATATCAACAGTTAATTCTTCTTCTTCCCAACCACGTTTCATCGCCATGTATCTGTGTGAAAATTTTTCTTCGATCAAGTTTTTGACCAAATCAGAATAATCTTTGGCATACATATCAAATTTTGAATTTGGTTTATATCCCTTGGCAGCTTTGGCGATGACTTTACCCAGATCAAAATAATTTTTAACAACTTGATCACGTAATGAAATATCATTGGCAATTTTTTCAACCAATATATCTTGTGATCCCTTGATCGCATCGTCGTAAGTCATGATTTTCATGTCAGGATTTAAAAAGTTTTTCGCTTTCATTTCCATCGTTAATGAATCCGTGATCGTTCCGTGACCGATATCCCAAATCCAATTTGCCAATGGCTCCAAACCAGCATCACGTGCAACTGTTGCTTTGGTTTTTTTCTTTTTCTTGAACGGTTTGTAAATTTCTTCTAATTCATTTAAATCCCACGACAATTCGATTCGCTTTTGGATTTCAGCCGTTAAGTTTTTTTGTTCGCCAATTTCCTTAACTAAAAATGTTTTGCGTTTGACGATTTCTTGGTACGTTTCATTGGCTTCAATCACGGCACGAATTTGAACTTCGTCCAAATTACCAGTTTGTTCTTTGCGGTATCTGGCAATGAACGGAACTGTTGCGTCTTCTGCAACTAAACTTAAAACTGCAGCTGCCGATTTTAATGATACGCCAGCAACAAATTTTGTTAAATAACCCTGTAACGATTGTTCCATAATAACCCCTGGTATTTTAAAAATACGAATGTTTATCTTCCGTGAAAATAACCGTTTTGAAAATACAATTTTTAGGAATAATATTTATGAATGTGGGCTGCGTTAAGACCAGGCTTTGATTAAGATTAAGATTTATAATTACTGATTAAAACCTTGATCCCGTTTTCAAACAGGATTTCCAAACGATTATTTTCATTTGTTAATACAAATCCCCAGCCTAAAACTTTGTGATTGATGGGCTTCAATGCTTGAAACTCGTCTGACATTTTATAGTTAACGGCTTTTTCTTTGCCATATCTTTTAAAAAGCTCTTGCCACTTTTCTTTTTCGTCGTCTAAATTTCCACGCTCGACCTTAATAGGCTTGAATTTGCCAGCTTTTTCAGCTTTTTCTAAAGCTTCTGCGATCGGAGCATTTACTTTAGACATTTCCTCTTTGGCCATCTCAAGCAAAGTGCCGCCCGAATCGATAGCTGCTTTTTCAACTCTGGTTTTCAATGGCTGCGGCACAACCTTAGGAGCAACTTTAGGAGCAACTTTTGGGGCTAGCTGCTTGATCGCAGACTTAGCCAGTGTCTTTACAGGCGGCTTGCTTTTGACAGCTATGGCCTTCGCAGCAGGTTTTTTTGCTGGTTTTGTTGTCGGTTTTTTAATCGCTTGAGTTACTTTTACAGTTTTTTTTGCAGCCATAGGTTTGTACATATATCTTGCGGCATGTCTCGGACAAGTAAAATAGTGAGTTTCACGTTGCAAAGCATTACGCTAAGTCTATGAAATCAGTCTCCACATCAGAACTTCAAAATTTTAAATCACTCACGATCCGACAGAATCGGACCTCTGTTTTTTCAAATGTGCGACCAGCAAACTTATCAAATGCTGAATCCTTAGTTTTTATTGCCAATATCGAAATGCTTAAAATTGCCCTTTCAAAAAATGTTCAGGGCTTTATTATTTTAGAAAAAATTTACTTAACTTTACCAGAACCTGATTTAAAAAATTATTTTGTCTGCACGACTCCAAATATTCAATGGGCCATGAGCGAAATTCTTTCGTTGTTTGACGAAACAAAAAATACAAATTTAGGAATTCACCCAAGTGCAGTGATCGGCCCTAACGTAAAAATTGGAAAAAATGTTTCTGTTTCTGCCTATGCAGTCATTTCTGATTTTTCAATCATTGCCGATAATGTTCAAATTGGCGCCCATTGTGCCATTGGAAACAACGTCATCATCAAAGAAAATACTGTTTTAGCTTCGCACGTTTCGATAGGTAACTTTTGCGAAATTGGCAAAAACTGCAATTTCTCATCACACGTTGTGATTGGTTCTGACGGCTTCGGATATTTCACAGACAAAAATTTCATTCACCATAAAATTCCACAAATCGGCAAAGTCATTATCGAAGACAACGTCGAACTGGGCGCCCATTGTGCCATTGACCGTGCGACACTGACCGAAACCAGAATTAAATCCGGATCAAAATTAGACAACCACTGTCACATCGCGCACAATTGTGAAATTGGCGAAAATGCAGCCCTTGCCGCTGGGTTTATTGTTGCGGGCTCTACTAAAATTGGAAAAAATTTAATGTCCTCTGGCGGCGTAGGTATTTTAGGCCACCTTGAAATTACAGATAATGTTATTTTAACCGCACGAACAGGAGTCATAGAATCCATCGCTGAATCAGGATTTTACGGAGGCTACCCCGCTATTCCACAAAAAGAAAATTTAAAAATTATGGCAACGATTCCCCATTTACCAAAAATTAAAAAACAAATCGCACAAATTATGAAACACTTAGGTTTAGAAAAATAAAAAATTAGAAATATTTTTTTAAAAACTGATCTAATTTTCTAATTGGTACTTGTATTTGATTATTTGCTACAGCTTGAATTTCGCCACCATAAGTTACAACCAAAATCGGCGCAGCTTTAAATAATTTTAAAGCTGTCGAAGATAATACGACGGGATCTACGTTTTGTGATCCCAACTTAACTTCAATTAATACAATTTGATCACGATACTGCAATACAAAATCGATTTCTTCTTGCTCTTTTGTTCTGTAATAACTCAGATGAAATTCTTTTTGAAAGTTTAATTTATATTTTATAATTTCAGTCAAAACGAAGTTTTCAAACAACGAGCCCATCTGCACAGAATTTTTCATCGATAAAGAATCTTGGTGCCCTTGCAGTCTTGCAGCTAATCCTGTATCTAAAAAATAGATTTTTGGCGATTTCGTCAACCGTTTGGTTAAATTTGAAGAATAGACGGGTAAAGAATACGTCAGTAAATTTTTTTTCAAAATCCCGAACCACTCTTTTAATGTTTTACCTTTGATTCCGATAGTATTCGACATATTTTCAAAATTAACAATCTGAGCTGTATGAGCCGCAAACAAACTCAAACTCTGTAGAAATTCATCAACTTTTTCAACACCTGCACTTTTAGAAATATCTTTTTCAATAAATGTTCGTATATAATCATTCAGATAACTGATGGGATTTAACTCAGCACTGACATAAAGCTCTGGAAACCCGCCCTTGTACATAATCAAATTTAAATCTAGATCTTTAAATTCAGATTCAATTTCAGACAAACTGAGTCCCAATAAAAAATAAATTGAAACACGTCCAGCTAATGTTTCTTTGATCGCAGAATCTAACTGAACTAAATTTGAACCTGTCATTTTAAACATTATCGATTTTCGAACAGGCGCTTTTGAATCACTCAATAATTTTTCACGACGCTTCTGATCGATTCTTTTTTTTATTTCAAAAAATAGATCTGTCTCAAGATGAACTTCATCAATAAAAACACACCCTGGGTTTTCGCCAAATAAAAATGAAGGGTCTGTTTTTGCCAGCTTTCGGCTTTGCAAATCATCCATAAAAATACTTAAACCTGGCTCCGGTTGCATTTTTAGCAATAAACTGGTTTTACCAACTTGCCTTGGCCCCAGGACTAACACCGACTCCAAATTCGCCAGTTCATTAAATTTATTTAAAAAATCTCTGTAAATCCACATATTTGTAAATATTAACCTATTGGGTTAATATTTACAAACAAATCCATTGAAAACAGCTTCAATTCAGACTTTAATAAAGACAAAAACAACACTGGAGTCCCAAATGCCTTACGAATTTTACAAAATCATGCACCTCACAGGAATTTTTCTTTTAATCTCGGGATTAATGATGGCTTACGCAATCACATCCAGCGGCCATGCATTGGCTGGAAAAATTAAAACATTTTCCTTCGCTACCCACGGCACAGGTTTAGTTTTAATTTTGGTCAGTGGATTTGGATTACTTGCGCGTTTAGGCTTAGCTCGCGAAATGCCTGTTTGGGCTTATGTTAAATTTGCGATTTGGGGAGCTTTTGCAATATTTATTTCTATCTTAAAAAGAAAAGGCCAGCTGGGCTGGCCTTTGTATATCGCGATGCTTTGCTTATTTATGTTTGCTTCGTACACGGCGGTAATGAAGCCGTTTTAATATAAAACTGTTTCAATTAATCTGCTCGCCGAGTCCCCGCATACATTTCATATTTCAATAATCGGCATTCAATATTTCCGTTAAACAGATAATGTTGGCGTGTCGATTTCAATTTCATTTCTTTAAGCAAATCTTTATTACCAGACATGATCCACGCATCCCAACCTTGAAACCGATTTTTCAGGGTGAATCCCAAATCACGATAAACGTCTTTTAAATTATCTTCATCACCGATACGCGCACCGTACGGTGGATTACAAACAATCAGTCCTTTTTCAACAGGTGGCGCAGAGACTGCAATCGGCGAAACTTTTAAATCTAAAAATTGTCCGACACCTGCGTTTTTCGCGTTGTCTTTGGCCATTTGAATGACTCGTTTGTCATGGTCAAAACCAAATAATTTAAAATCCAAGGTTTCTTTTTCATTTTCGTTGGCTTCGGCGACAACCTGATCCCAAACTGTTTCGTCAAAATCTTTAAGCATCATAAAACCGAATTTATTTCTGTGGATGCCTGGCGCCATATTGAGCGCCATCATTGCAGCTTCAATTAATAAAGTTCCTGAACCACAAAATAAATCTAATAACGGTGATTTCTGATCCCACTCAGACAGTCCAATCATTCCTGCAGCTAAATTTTCTTTCAAAGGTGCTTCACCTGTTTTCGTTCGGTACCCGCGCATGAATAATGAATTCCCCGTGGTGTCCAGCGCCATATTATACAAATTTTGATATCCACGAATGTGAATTTTTAAATCGGGTTCGTCATTGGAAACATCCGGTCTGGTTCCATATTTTTCACGGAACTGGTCAACAATGGCATCTTTGACTTTCATCGCAAGATATCTTTGATCTTTACAGTTTGATTCTTTGACTGTGGCATCAATGGCCAGCGTTTGGTCTTCGCGAATGTATTTCGTGAAATCGTGTTTACGAACATTGTTATATAGCTCTTCTTCGGTGAATGCTGTGAAATCTAAAAGTGGTTTTAATATTCGGCTTGCGAATCTAGAATTTAAATTCGCTTTATAACAGCCTGCCCAGTTGGATTCAAAAACCACACCGGCTTGAGTTTTAGCCCAAGTCTGCAAACCCATTTGTTTTAATTCTTTTTCAACCAGGTCTGACAGACCAATCGGACAAGACGCAAAAAATTTTGCCACAAAGACCACCTTTTTTCTTTAATGGCTTTATCTTCCGTAGTGATAAAGCCTGTTTATTTTTTTAAACTTACTGTTCAAATACTGTCTGCTACGTTTCCGTATATTTTGGACCACCACCGCCCTCGGGCACTGTCCAATCAATATTTTCCATTGGGCATTTGATATCACAAGTTTTGCAATGAATACAGTTCGTATAATTAATTTGTAAATCATACGCGGTCGCATCCACCTTGGACGGCAGCATTTCGTACACGCTGGCAGGACAAAATTGCACGCATGGTGATTTATACTTGGGCTCACACACAGTTCGGCAAATATCAGCGCTGCCTAGCTTTAGATGGTTCGGCGAATCCTCGTCATGGCTGGTCCCAGTCAAATAAACACTACCTAATTTATCAAAAAATAAATTTCCATCCACCTTCGGCAATTGGTTATCCGCATGACTCATACCCTCAGATCCCCAAATATCAATGACTGACTCTGTCGTCTTTGAATCATCGTGATTGATCTGTAAATTATCAAACAACCCTCGACCGCCGGTAATTTCTTGTAAACCAATCAATGGCAGCGACACGAAAACACCTTTAGATAACGTTTGATGGAAATTTCGGACTCTGTATAATTCTTTTTTAACAAAACTTTGATGAATTTTTTCCTCGTATGAACATAAAACTTTTTCAGATGAATCACTTTTTAAAATTGCATCAAAAGCAGTTTCTGCTGCTGCCATGCCAGATTTCATTGCCAAATGAATTCCTTTTAATTTCTGCACGTCGACCATACTGGCCGAATCTCCGCAAACCATGAATCCATCGCCAAATAATTTCGGCATCGAATACCAACCACCTGCCGGCAGAGTTTTCCCACCATAGGCAATGACTTTTCCACCTTTGATCATGTTTGCAATAAACGGATGAGTTTTTAATTTTTGCAATTCGCGATGTGGATCTAATAAGGGATCTTTTGAATCCAAATAAGCCACAATTCCCAAAACAATTTTGTCTCCAGGAATTGTGTAAATAAAAGTTCCACCGATCGATTTGTTCAGCGGAAATCCCAATGTATGAATAACTTTTCCGGGCTCAACAGTGCCCGCTGGCATTTGAATAATTTCTTTGACGCCTTCTTCGAAAACTTCTTTGTTTTTTCCGTCACGCAAATTTAATTTTTTTGAAACCTGTTTAAATAAACTGCCGCGAGTTCCTTCTGCAAAAATTGTCGTTTTTGCTTTCAAAATTAAACCGGATTCAAAATTTGATTTTGGATTTCCGTCTTTATCACGGCCTTTGTCGCCGGTACGAACTCCAACTATTTTGTCGCCTTCATACAAAGCTTCAACGGCGGCAAATCCCGGAAATATATTAATTCCTTTTGATTCACACTGTTGGCCCAGCCAACGATTCAATTTTGAAAGTGAAATAATATAATTACCAACATTATGAAACGGTGGCGGAGTCATTGGTAATTTAAACGCTGAATTTTTTGCTAAATAATAAACAGCATCTGTTTTGACTTCGGAATCCAACGGACAACCTAATTCTTTGTAATTTGGAATTAATTCAGCCAGTGCTTTGGGATTAAGTACTGCGCCAGAAAAACTGTGCGCTCCAATTTCAGAACCTTTTTCCAAAACGACAATCATTTGTTCCGGAATTTTATCAGCCTTCAGCGCACCAGAATCAACGGCGGCATTATGTTTTTCAATATCAGATGCAATTTTATATGCACAAGATAATCCAGCGGCACCACCGCCGACAATCAAAACGTCAACATCCATCGTTTCTCTTGTTACGCCCTCAGGCAATTGATCATTCAACATTAAAACCCCTCGCTAGCGTCTTCAGTTTTTACTTTTTTATTTTTTAATGATGGCAATATTGTCAAAACTTTAAGCTCGCCTTCATCGGCGCCACCTAAGTATTTTTTTTCACGTGCTTTTTCCGCAAATGTCAAATCGTCACTCGCCAAGCCTGTCGATGAAAACATCAGGACAGTCATTGCTGCCATTAACCCAAAACATAAAAATAAAAAAAATCGGATTACGTTTTTTTTCTGCGAAATGTGCAAAGCTTTTTTTGACATAAATAAAACCTCTTTCAGGTTACAATATGCCGGTCAGTAAAAAAAATAAAGCCTAATTTGATCAAGGAACTAAAATGACAGCCGACGGTGATTTTTCATAGGTATTTGGCTTCGAACTTGACGACACTGATCTGACGAAATATCTAAAAACAATACTCCTGTTCCCGATGCCTTTTGACAAATAACGTCTCCCCAAGGCGCAACAGCCATTGCATGGCCGTATGTTGATCTACTTTGCTGACTTGTAACACTTTGGTGCAGACCCGATTGCGCTGGCGCCAAAACGTAACACTGACTTTCGATGGCACGTGCGCGCAACAAAACATCCCAGTGCGCAGCCCCTGTTTTAACTAAAAATGCAGCAGGCACTAATATCGCATCAACCTCGTGTTTCGCATAAGCACTATAAAGCTCAGAAAATCGTAAATCATAACAAATCGACGAACCAAATTTGATCCCATCGATTTCAAAAATGGCCGGCGCTGAACCTTCGGCGAATACATCTGATTCCCTGATCGGCTTTTGATCAATCAATGCAATATCAAATAAATGAATTTTTTTGTAAATAATTTGCGGCTCTGTATTTGGCGAAATCAAAACGCTGGCATTCCAATTTTTTTGCTCATGATAGATCGCCGTCGTTAAATGCAAATGAAACTGGGTCCGATCCGACAAGGCTTGAAGTTTCTTAAAAATATCATCTGATAATTCAATGGCCTGAATTTTTTCATTTTCATCAATTCGAAAAAATAAGCTATTTTCAGGAAAAAAAATTATTTTCGGACGTTCTTCTAATGGTAAATGAAGACATTCAACGATTAAATTTTCAATTTCTGTTAAATTTTTCTGAATATGATTGACTGAATTTAACTGCGCAATTGCTATTTTCATTGAACGATTATCCCTGAATATTATTCAATTTCAACCATCGATACCAGTGGTTTTTCTGAACATTTAAAACCACCTTCTTCGATATTTTTTCGAACCGTTCCCAAAACAGCTTCGCACGAAGAAAAATATGACGCCGAACTCACGACCTGCACATAGCCTTCTTTTGAATAGTACGTTTTACAACGCCCATTTTCTAATTTAAAAGCACGTAGCCACCTGATTTCTTTTTGTCTTTGGCAAATGATAAATAAATTATCCTTGTTAGGATTATTTGTATCGATAACTTCTGCAGAAACAAAAGAACTCAAAGTCGAAGCCATAGTGATCATTAAAATTTTATTTAATATTTTCATTACTCAATTATCAATGTGCTGTATTTAAAGGTCATATTTATTTACACATTGATTGATGTATACGGACCAAAACTACTCGTTCGTCGCGAAGAAAAACAAAAAAGTCTGGGAATATTATTCCCAGACTTAAATTATAAAAAAATTGCAGAATGATTTTTGATTAAAATTATTTTGATTTAGCAGCAGTTTTTTTAACTGTCGCTTTTTTTTCTTTTGCAGCCTTAGCCACAACTTTTTCAATCAATTTAACATTTGAATAATCAATGAAGCCTTCTTTTTTAGTCAGGCCGTCTTTTTTATCGTAATGAGTCATTACTTTAACGCCTTCAATTTTAATTTTCATCGCTGTTGGATTAACAACTAAAACTGAACCTTTTTTGCCTTTGTCTGAACCAGCGATAACTTGAACTTTGTCGCCTTTTTTGATTCTTAATTTATGCATATATTCCTACGCTTTCTTTGCTGCAGCTGACTTTTTAGCTGACTTGTTCATACGACGACGAATACGTCCTTTAATATCTAATGCTCGTTGCGACATAACTTCTTCAGGCTGATTCATAATAAATCTGTCAAATCCACCAGTATGCTCTAAATCGCGCAAAGTGCTTGTAGCCATATAAAGACGAACCATTTCATTTAACGTTTTGCTAAATATACGTTTTCTTTGAACATTCGGCATCGCTGTCGACTTAGTCTTAATGTTTGAGTGACTTACTAAATTCTTAACTACTGGACCTTTGCCAGTTAATTCACAACGACTCATAAAAATCTCCTTAAAACGTATAAATAATTCTTCCAATTGCGAGCATTCTGGTATATTTAAATATTCTTTAATTGGCAAGAGGTTTAAATGGAAAAAGATACTAAAGACGGAAACAAAGATAACAATCGTAAATCAGTTCGAAGCAAATATCGCACAGAATATTCTGGCGACCATGTTTTTGACTATAAAGATCCTTCATCACTCACTCGCTTCATCAGCGACGGTGGTAAGATCACTCCAGCTCGCATTTCGAAGCTGAGCCTTAACCAACAGAAGAAAGTTTCTGGCGCGGTTAAGAAGGCCCGTACACTAGGTTTATTGCCTAATGGTACAGATGCTTACGATGTCTTCGGCAAAGCTGAGCTTATTAGCCCAGTTCCTTTCGAATACTAGTTACATCGATATTTATATTATATAGCAATTGTTGTTGTTATATCCCTTTAAAGAGGAAGGCTCATGCCTTCCTCTTTTTTTCGTTTCCAAAAACGAAGCTCAAAACAATTTAAATCAATTGTTAAATTTTATTAGTCCAAAGAATAGATTTCTTAATTTTAAGATTCCATCTGGCCTAATCCAATACCTTTGTCTTGAGCACAAAAATGCATACCCCGCAGTTTGCAATACTGTTTTGTACAAACAATAACAGCACACAATGCAGGGGGCATTTTATGAATACATTCAAAGAGCAAACATCAATTGAACAAACACAACTTCGATCCGGTCTTTCACAATTCGGTCTGTGTCCGAATGATTGGAAATTTGAACCTAAAAATAATAATTTTGTTTTAATTAAAAATAAGGTTGAAGAAAATTTTTACTTTATTGGTAAAACCATACGTTCTGAAAAATCTAATCAAATCAACTGGCAATTTATTACATTGGCCAGTTTATAAATACAGATCGCAGCGCAGCGAAAACAAGCTGCGCTTAAAAATTTCATCACTAACTAATGTGCCGTTTGGATTTGATTCTGATTTTTGAGCCAGCGGCCTTGGCGTATCCGCTCTTTGTAATATTGGTACAGATTCTGGCCAAGCTTCCGGAAATTCAGCATAGGTCCGAGCACGAACGGCTTTAAATTCTTCGTCTGAACTCAGTCGTAAAAACTGTATTTTCAGCCTGCAAAATGTATATATGTCAGCTTCAACCAACCACCCTAACCGTTCGGTCACGCCAGACGGTGATTTTTCGCCCCAGGCGTTCAGGGCCATGATCTGAATTGCTTGCGAAACAACTTTGGGTAAATTTTCATAGCCTTCAATCAATTTGGGTATGCACTCTTGATCGACTGATTTCAGCCCGTCAGTTATTTTTTTCAAAGCTGCATAATAATTTTCGCAAGATCCTTGGCTGTTGCCTTCGCGACATAAATTTTTAAAATTTTCAATTTGCGCAAACTGCGTTCGCTCTTTCTTATTTTTATACCCCGATAGCACGCCGCGCGTCGCACGTGCAAAATTTGTAACCTGAATATCACACCCATTTTGCAACGGATTCTGCGAAACAATAAAACCCAACGCCAAAATTAAAATTGTAATAACTAATATTGGTTTTGGAATTTTTTGAATAATTTCACTGATCTGTGCCATGGCTTAATTGTACAAAGGGATTTGTGTTTTTGAAAGTAAAGAATTTGATGTCAAAAAATATAATGAGCCGTCTTTTATAACTAAAAAAACGTATCAAGAGTTCAGTTTTTTTTCGTCTTAATCTTCAATTGATCTTTTTGCTCTGGCAACAAGATTAGGCTGAGTTTTTTACTCGAAACGATGGGTTGCTTTATGATATTTCTTGGAACAGACTTAGGAAAAGACTGAGCCTGGATATTGCTTATAAAACATGTCTGTAAGGCCAATATAATAAATAAATTTTTCATTGTTTTATATTATCAGAATTCAAAAAATTAAAAATAGTCTTTCGGCTAGATTGTAAATCGACTCCAATGATTTTAAGTGTTTATAACGTTTGGTATTTTGGGATTTCGTTGAAAATTGGTCTCAAAAAATTGGTCGGAGGTAGTTCGTAAGATTAAAGTCCTGAATTGACTAATTTTTTAACACTTCAAATAGTCAAAAGTAGAAAATCAACCCCCGTCAACCCAACCTATTTCCGTCGATCAGCTAAATTTACAATATTTGCCGTATAATCAATCACCGGCATTTTGTAACCCAGAAATTCTGTCGCACCTTTCACATCAACACCTGCTTTTCGCAAATATCCGTTCGTTGTTTTAATTTGGCTGTGACCCACCATAGACATGACTCTGGCCAACGGAACTCCACGCGATAAAAGATTCGTAATAAACGTAGCTCTTAAATCGTGAAATTTGACCTCGGTGATACCCAGTGATTCACAAAATTCCCTTGTGACCTTGGCTTGATCTCCGTTTGTCCATTCCGACAAATGCGGCAGCACAAAATCAGTTTGTGAATTGCTCTGAAGTTTTAATTCTTTCAAATAAAGTTTCAAATCTTCTGACAACGGCACGACACGGCTTCTTTGAGTTTTCGTTCTTCCAAAACCTGTTTTGTTATTCCACTGTTTCGATATCGAAATTAATTCAGTCTCGAAATCAACGTCACTCCAAATTAAACCCATCAGTTCACCCGATCTGAGCCCCGTCATTAGCGCCACAAACCAAATCGGAAAAAACCTGTGATTTGTTATTTTGGCTTCTCGTAAAAAAATCTCAACTTCTGAATTCGTTAAAACTTTTTGTTCGACTTCGCCAACTTTCACCTGAATCCCTAAACATGGATTTCGATTAAGATGACCTTCTTCGACGGCCATTTGAAAAATGCGTCGAATTTGCTTCAAAACAGTTTTTCTGGTGAACGGCGTAAGCTTCGCGTCCATTTCTTTATAGACCATGTCGTAAACTTGCATTTTAGTAATCAGACGAATTTCCGTCATTCCCCAAACTGGAGTCACCCACTTATTCAACGAACTTTCGTAATTCATCACAGTCGAATAACTTAAATCCATCCGCATTCGTTTCAAACATTCTTCAAGCCATTCAGACCAGCGAAAAGAAACAACATCTTCTCGGGCTTTGGCCAATTCACGTTTTAATTCAAATTCAACAGTTTCAGCTTTTCGTTGTGTTTCGATTCCTTTTTTGCGTCGTTGCCATCTTGCCCCTCGGGCATCGTGACCACCAACATAAACTTCGTAAAGTGTTTTGCCATTTTTAATATATGTATTTATCGCCATGCTAGATTCCTCTTTTCTGAATCAATGTTTCACAGTCGATAAATTTAAACCTCAGTCGTCGTCCGAATTTGTAGGACGTAATTTGATTCCGATGAACCATAATTCGCACCGCATTTTCAGAGATCGACAAATACAGCGCCACCTCTTTACTTGTCAGCCACTTGCGTTCGATTTTATTTTCAAAGAACTTTTCTCTTTTTATTTCTACTTCATTTTTTAAAATATTTCCAGTTGTTCCGTTCCCAGCCATTAAGTTGAATAAATCCCTTTCCAAAGATCCATCCATTCCTATCTCCTTCTATAAGCTATATCCTTGCTCCGTACCCATTGACCACTTCCCACCTAAGACAGTATGTCGGTGGGGAGTGGTCAATGGGGCTTCTGAGGAGCAAGGATATAGCTTACGTTTGTGTTAACTGTTTATTTTCATTTATTTTTTTTGAAAGTTGACTTGCCAGAATCTAAATTAAAACATCCAGCCGCCCTTAGCTGTTGTTTCAAATACGTTGTTTTTCAGTTCATACTTTTTGTTTTGACTTAAAATACTCAGCCATTGATTCAGTTTAAGCGTTTGACCATCAGCTGAAATCAAAATCGGATCGAAATTTTTAAAGTCTTGTTCAAGTGGTGTAAACATCAAAAAATAATTTCCATAATGTTTAATCCGCAGTGAACGTTCAAGTATTTTTGTTTTATATATGTGTTGCAATCGGTGCTGAATTGTATCTTTTGAACAAACATAAATTACTGCGTTGATGTGTGATCCAGAAGTAAAATTTTTTAATTTCTGAAGCAGTCGTTTTTCACTTTTTTGATGCAGTTCGATTTCAATCGCAACTGATACATCAGCACTAGTTTGAGTATTTTGAAGTAGCATAAAAACATCAGGACGCTGTTCTTGATGAGTTGTCAGGTCACTTGTGACAAAGTATTTTTCATATTCATCATGCCCCAGAAAATTA
>JANPOT010000027.1:0-58211 GCA_031428135.1 Pseudobdellovibrionaceae bacterium
TGTAGGCGCCGGGATTAAAAGGGTCCAATTTCGTCGGCGTACCGGTCCCATGGGGACCACCTAAAACCAAGTTTTATTGTCAGAAAAATGCATTTTTCAAATTTTCAAAGATCCACTGGTTTGACTTAGGTTGAGTCAAAAAATAGCTGCAATTTTATTTGCAGCTTATCTATAGATTAAATTTTAATTCCTATTATTTAGATGCTGAATCAGATTTTTTCTTCTGGTTCTTTATCTCGCTCTGATGCTTTCGATAACTAGGTCCTTCCATGTGAAATATCTCCGCTTCACTTACCATGCGATCAACTACTACGGTTGCGACGGCTTCGTTTGCAAAAATTTGATTGAACTGACTAAAATTTAAATTTGTTGTGACTATTAAACCAAGCTTGGCATCGTGACGAGCTGATATAACTTGAAAAAACAACTGACTTCCTTGTGCATCGAAATCAACATAGCCAAGTTCATCAATAATTAAAACCTGAGGCTTCTTGAGTCTCGCAATTTCTTTGTCCAGCTGTGCAAGTTTTTGTGCTTGCAGCAATTGATTCGACATTTCTGCTGCTGTTACAAATAAAACACTAAGTCCTTTTTGACATGCTGAATACCCTAAAGCCCTTGCTAAATGGGTTTTTCCAGCACCTGTACTTCCAACAAATACAGCTTTAGGTAAATTTGTTTTTTCAATATTGTTGTGAATAATTAAATAGGTATTCATTACTTTTTGGGTCATTTTATTGTGGTTGAAATCAAATTGTTCAACTGTCTGAAGCTGTCCAAACTTTGCAGTTTTTACCTTGGCTGCAATTTGTGAAGTTTTTCGTTCTGATTTTTCCTTTTCACAGCAGCGCTTGAGCAGTTCTAAAACTTGCACCTGTTGTTTGGGTTCTTGATTTTTTAAATTTTCATCAATGACCCCGGGGAAATATTTTAATTTTAAGTCGTTGAGACTCGCGTATACATATTGCTTTTCAGTTTCCATTTTCATCATCTCCTTCTTGTGTTGATTTATTGGGACTTAATAATTCATCATAAGAACTGAGGCTCATTGCTGGAACTATGCGGTTTAATTTTTCGCGCGAAAATTTTAATGGCGCTGGATTTTTTGTAGCCACGTTTTCAACTTTTAGATAGCGTTCGAGTTTATCTACACCAATAATTCCATCTTTGATCATTTCAAAGCAGGCGCTATTTAAACTATCGGCTCCGTACACTGTTGACAGCGCTAAAAGACGTGTAAGTTCAGATTTTAAAGATCTTGAACTTGCTTTAAGCGAATCAAAATATTGCTTAACACCAGCGCCTAAGTTTTTAATGGCTTCGATTCTATGGGCTTCTTGATTAACGGCACCAGGTTTTTTACTTAATAGACTTTCCTGGTGCTTGGGGTTCGTAAAAATCTTATTTTTTAAATATGAACGTTCATGTCCTGCAACATATTTTTCCTGATAATACATTTTTAATGACTTATCATTTATCCTAATTGTTAAGGCTAAGCCAACGAATGTCCACGGTACTGAGTATCTGTTAGATTCAAAGATAATATGAAAATCTGGTGTAATAACTTTTGTTAAAACTTCGTCTGTAGAAAAAATTAAATCATTTAGTTTTAATAAAATATGTTGCTCTTCAGCTATGAATAAGCTTCTGACAATTCTTTTGGTAACACGGTGATCTCTTAAGTTTAAATATTGATCGCGCCATAAAATAGATTGCATACACAAATCATTAAAATCTTTAAAACTGCGACCACTCCAGAAATGACCGCGTATAAATTTAATTCCATTTTCAACTCGGCCTTTTTCATTTCCGCGAGCCGGATTGCAAGCGTGTGGCAGAATATTGTGATGACCCATGTATGCAAAAAATCTTGGGTTAAATTTAACGACACTACCAAGTCTATCCTGAACAGCTGTTGCTAAATTGTCGTACCAACATTCTTTAGGTGCACCACCAAAATATCTAAAAGCATTTTCATGGCAACGGATAAAATCTTCAAATCGTTCAGATCTAGTAAATTCAATATACGTCATTCGTGAATAGCACATCACCATCACAAAACAATGGATCTTAACGCCTGTTCCAAACACATCGCCAAACTCGCCCCAGTCAACCTGTGCACACTCACCGGGTGCAAATTCTAAACGTAAAAAAGCTTCTCTAATTTTTGGTGATTTAGATTTTAGTGTTTTAACATAGTCGCGTAGAATGGTTATTCCACCGTTAAAACCATGATCCCTCAGTCTATGCAACATTGTTGATGCGGCCATAGTTGGATCTTTATGTAAGAAGTTTTTTATTTGATCTTTAAATGGATCAAGCTGACTGGTTCTTATTGGCAATCTTTTTTCAAGAGCTACTTGTTTACGATTTATTATGCGCTTAACTGTTTTACGATCTACGCCAACTAAAATGGAAATAGCACGGATAGATTTCTTATCACTAAAATATAAAGATAAAATTTTAGCCTGTACGTCTGCCTCAAGCATAGAAACCTCGCCTAAATGAAAAATATTTTTCTCCCATAACTTTCATCATAGAAAAAATCGGGCAGCCACAACATGCGCACTGCTTGATAGCTTTAGGTTTTATTTGATTTAAACTTAGTCTGGTAGATGGATCAGTGAGAATTTTTGAAAATATTTTTTTGATAACGACGCGATTGGCGAAGCCGTCCGAATTCCAGTCCTTTTTCTGTCTTTTGATATTTTGATTGTGAAATTCGTCTTTGTTTTAATCTAGCCGTTTGTTGGCAAGATTTAGTACAGTATTTTTGACCGCGCCAACACGAAGAACAAATTGAAAATAAATGGCCACATTCAGCGCAAGTAACTTCAACAGCATTTGTTAAAACTTTATTTTCTAAATCCACACTTATATTTTAAATAATATTTTGAAATTGAAAACAGTGATTAATAATTAACAAGACTTAAGGACTGTTGACCCCTGTGCTATGATTATGTACAAAAGCCCATGGGACCGTTGTGCCGGTGATTTATGTCCTCTTTAATCCCGGCGCCTACAATCTGCAGAACCTTCTCAGCCTAATCCAATACTTAATGTGCCCAGCAAACCCATTCCTATTTAAATTTATTTTTCCAGGCAAGCAGCTGGCTGTCTTTGATGCCCAGTTGCCTTGAAGCTTCAGCGCATGAACCTAATTGGTTCACAAGTTCTAAAGCTTGCAACTTAAATTCGTTAGTGCGTTTGCGTATCATCCGGATCCCCTTGTTTCTGGTTATACCACACTTTTCTCTGTCCGGGAAATCGGGGCTCAGACAGCATAATGCACAATTTCGATATTGGCACTTCGCTACAGTTTTATATTCTAATCAACTTTAGTACTTTTTTCGCATTGGGTAGAGCTCCATCCTTTTGAAAAGTAGTTTATTCTTTTTGATTCAGATGAGTATATGTTTTTCAAGTAAATATACTTATCATCATATTTTTCTATTTTAAATATTTTTGCTTTATCCCACCAATGAACTATGCATCCATTTAATGTGGGTTTTATAGCTATTGTGTCACATCCACTAAGAATTAAAATAAATAAATAAATAATATATTTCATAATTTCCCCTATTGCACAAATTCAATCGGATTATACATATCATTTACACCCGCAAATCGTATCATAGTACCTAATAAGCCAACACCAATGTATGCTTCCCACGCTTTTTGAGTATTCTTGCTTCCACCTGAAATCGCGATGAATTGTATAGTATGGAAGGCTTCATGCCAGATATTAGCATCAACAAATCCACTACTGACACCATTAAAGCTAGTTGCAGATCCTATTGTTACACCACCAGAGGGGGCATATGCCGTACCAAGTGTTTCCGTGTAACCATTGAAACCATTTCCACCAGCACGAATTATTCCGCCAGCAGTAATGTCAGACCAAATCACGTTTGTAACCAAAAAAGCACAACTGATTCTAAAATTATCATGAAAATTATTATCAAAGTTATTCCAGAAATCACCCTCTTGACCTGCCGCCATTGCTCCTGCCGCTAGCGCTGCTCCTCCAGCAACACTGCCAACAGCTGCAGCAGCATCTATGAATCCAACAGCAGTTCCACCGCTGAAATAAATAACTGCAATTGTAATAATGGCAACAAGTGCGTCGACTGCCCATTCATGGTTATGTTTATCAAATTCTGAAATCCAGCTCATTCCCGAAGGATCAGTAAAAACATTCGGATTGTTTGCTCCGTAAATATATTTATTTACGTGTGAAATTGGAGCAGCTAAAAATCCCGGATGCGGATCTTGTTGTAAAAATCTTCCAGTATTTGGATCATAATACCTTGCTCGATAATAATATAAACCCGATTCATTATCCCATTCTCGTCCAGTATACGTAAATGAATTTTTGAATTGAGCATTTGAAATTCCAACTTCGATATTATTTTGATCTTTCACCGATCGAATACTGCCAAATGTCGAATACTGATATTTCTGCTTAACATTTCCCGATCCATCAACAATTTCCGTAATTGATCCTAAATTATCTTTTAAGAAATAAAAACTTCCAGCCTGTGGTGCAATTGCATTTCCTGAATTTTCAGATGAACCCCCGTTCGCGATTGCAACAGCTCTTGCTGGATAATAAACTGATAAAATATCGTCAGGTGCCAACGGAGAATGCGTATATGCAGCCAAAAGCCCTTTTTGCGAATCAAACTCTGCAATTATATTTTGTCCATCATACGCATATTTTCGCTGAAAAGATTTTGTTGTATCAACAAGGTCAATAAAATCTTTTTGCACTCGGCGACCAAGTGGATCATATTTGAATCTTTCTTTTTTAATAATGTCACCGGGTCTGATAGATGATAGTGGCGGTGCATTTAATGTCCAAATTTCAGTGATTTGATTTCTTGATGAGTAAATATAGCTATACGATATGCCGCCAGTTTTAGAATTCTTTAAAAGAATATTCCCGTTATTATCATAAGAATAAATAAACTGGCCGTCATCTTGAAGACGCATTTTTTCTGAATCGTAGGTCTGTGCATATGTACCATCACTCGTACGATTTCCAATTCCATCGTAAGCAAAACTCTCAGCTGCGCCCGCCGGTAAACTTTGAGATGCCGATGTAAGCTGCCCGTTAGCATCATAATTATAATTAAATGTTCCCGCTGGTGTTCTTTTTTGAATTGGTATATTTCTAGAATCATACGCCAGCTCTGTGAATGATTTTATATCACCGTTGGCGGTATGGATCATTTTCGACAGCATTGATCCAGAATCGTAAATATAATCAGTTTGTGAACCTGGTCGTGACATTGAAGTTAAACGATTAGAATTATCATAACTGTAATTAAATGAATTACCATAACGGTTGGTAATTTGTGATAGCCTATTATCTTGGTCATAGTAATAATTTATTTTTTGTATGTGAGCAGTATCTGGATCGGCATTTGGATCAAATACAGCTGCGCTATACCCACTTGTCGCAAAAACACTCTGGGTTTTATTTCCACTCAAATCATATTTATAATTTAAAGCATAGCTATTTGAATCATAATTTAACTGTGTCTGCTCTTGTATAATTCTTTTATTATCGTCCCTCGTATAAAGGACAGAAATATTGGAACTACTGTCGATATGTGATAACTGATCCATCTGGTCATATTCAAATGAAATTGATTCATCAGAAAATTGTGATGTTTTAATTTTATTTGACTTAGTATATGTGAAGTTTTTGACGCTTCCATTAGGGTCAGATTCAGAAGAAACGTTTCCCACGCCATCATAAGTATATATGTGCTGAAAACCCAAATTATTTATTTTCTTAACAAGCTGATTATTCTTGTTATAAAAAAATAGTGTTTGCTTGGAGTTTGGGTCAGTTATCAGGTTTAAATTACCATTTTCGTCGTATGCATAACTGGTAATTTCTAATTTTGGCGACGTTACCTTTATTAGTCTGTTATGTTTATCGTACTCACGTAGTGTAATGGACTGATTATTTGCATCAATATACGATATTGCTTTTATCAAGTTGCCATATGAATCGTATTCAAATAAATTTATTTTTCCATCTGGTGCAATAGATTTTATTTGATTACCTTTTAAATCATAATCGAACGCCTGCGTGATTTGATTGTTACCACCTGGATAGCTTGTTGTTTGAACGACCTGCCCTCTTGTATTGTATGCAAAAGATTGCTCTGCGCCGCTTGGTAAAATTTTTGAGGCTAATAAACCAGTAGTCGCCAGATAATTAAATTGAGTCGTATTCGTATTACTATCAGTTTTTGTTGTTACTTGTCCAAATGAATTGATAGTTTGAGATACCTTTAATCCCGTCGCATCGTAAGTGGTTTCAACAAGGTCCTTAAATTTATCTGCAGTATATTTCAAGCTAACTGACTTCAAATCAGGTCCAATTATTTTCAGTGGACGTCCATCAAAATCACGTTTTATTTCAGAAATTCGGCCATCACCGTCTTTATACTTAACAATAAAACCACTCATGTCTTCAGCAAATCTTGTTTCTACATTATTCGCATCTTTAACTGATGATGATGATTTACCTTCACCAATTCCACCAAGTTTTGGGCTCTTGTTTGTTGCCGCTTGAATATCATCAATGACTGTTATGTTATTTTCAGGATCTTTAATTGATTGTAGCCTGCCTAATTCATTATAGTTAATCTTAGTATCATTGCCTTTTTGATCAGAAACAGTAACTAAACGTCCGTGAATTGGCGAGTATTCAAATTGTTTCGTAGTATTATCAGGAAACTGAATGCTTGTTAAAAAGTTTCCAGTAAATGTAAAATATGTTTGCCGTCCACCCGGATCTTGAAAGTATGAAATTTTATTTCCGGAGTAAAAATATTTTGAAACTTGACCTGACGGATCTGAAACTTGCTCGATATATCCAGTATCTAAATTGTAAGAATACTGAGTTGTATTACCAACGCGATCCACACTTGTTGTATGTTTCCCAGCTGCATTGAAGAAAAATTGGGAACCATCGCGAGTTGACCTAATAAATGTACCGTCTAAATTCTTTTTTATAAACGATGTATCTGTCGAGTTTGTTGAATAATACGTTAACGTATTTACCACTGGTGGATTTACAAAAATACGACGTATACTTTTGTGCGCTCCTCCGTCAATAACTAACAAATTTTTCTGATCATCAAAACCTAGCCACGTAGGAGAACAAAATGATGCACCTAATGAACTGTCGCCATCTTTTGGGGACGGTTCACAAGTTCCCGTTCCCGCAATCTTAGTTGCTATTTTAGTGGACATATCGATTTTAAGTATGCGGTTATTACCCGTGTCGGCAACATACATAATTTGTTTGTCATCATCAATTGCAAGACCTGTAGGATTATTTAGAAGCATTATCTCTGCATGAGCACTATCTGAAAGCGTGCCACCATTTTCTAGTGTTCTACCTGCATACGTCGTTATAACTCCTGAAACATCAACTTTTCTAATAAATCCATTTTCTGAAGAAATATATAAATTTCCTAGTGAATCGTAAGCCAAACCTTTTGGATGGTATATACTTGAGGCTGGCGGCATTAAATAGCTCACTAGTGCATTTGATGTTTTTGACTTTATAAGTTCATAAAATAAATTGATTAAATTATTTTTAACTAAAAACTCTCTAATGTTTTGATTTTTAACAACATCAAAAATTACATTGGGCGCTGCCTGATCTCCGTCGCCATCATCTTGCGGATAAAAATCACCAGCTATAACTTTTGTCATTTTCGTTTGTTGATTGTATAATAAGACTACGTTGTTACCAGTATCCGCAATGGCAATTCTTCCATCAGGAGATAAGGCCATTCCAGACGGTTTATTAAAACCATCTGTCTGTGTTCTTGATGTAACTAAGTTTCCATTGGCGTATGTTTGCCAATCATTTGTAGCACCAGACTTCCAGTTAGGAAAGCTACTCGCAATCATTAAAGTTCCAGATTCATCGTGATGCTGCAAACCTGCCGAACACAAAGATGTTGTATTTAAATTTGTTAACTCATAACAATCCAAATTTAAAGCTCCGCATGTTATATCCATTTTTTGGCCAAAATTAGCGCCGCTTTGATTTATATCAAATACCGAACCATTTGCAGGATTTAGCGCAGCCCCACCAATTAATTGACTATTTGCAGTCGATAGATCAACTAACGAATGCGCAGTAGTACTTGCTCCAATAATTGTCCCGTCACCTAACTGTAAAATATTAGAGAAGCCTGGCCGAGTCGTAAACTTCATTTTATATTTAGATACAGTTTGTGGAAAATTAGGATTTCCGCAGTTATCAAAATTGTCAAATCCAGTTATACCCGAATTATCAGCTAACGTTGATTGCAAAGTCTCAGAACCAGTTACTGCATCAACTTTATATATTCGTCCGACTCTGTCTGTATCATATTTTTGTATGAATAAATTGGGCCAGCTATTTAAACCAGCGCCATATGTCAGATCATATTTTGTTCCGTTTGAATTAAATAATGTTTCAATACGAAATCCAGCAGTATACGTAGAAACGGCACCATTCGGCTCTTCGATAAGTAACTGCGATGAATTATGGTTTAAAATTTTCTGAGTAGGATCAAATTCCCAGCCACTGCCAAATACCGAATTAGATTTGTTTTGTACAATTAATTTAGATTGAACATCTTTAGGGAAAATATTCTGCAAAACATCCGTATATATATTACGCTCAACTTTGACTCCGTTTACAAAACCACCGGTATTTATCGCCTGCTCATCGTGCTCAACTTTAACCTTAACTCTTGTTGTTACCGTCCTGATTGTTAAATGCTTTAATTTAACTTCGTACCTAGTCATTGAAGGATAAATACCTGTACTGAAATATTCGCCAGTCGATTTTCGCAAAGGAAGACTGTAGCTAATTTGAGAATAATTGGGAATCAAAGTCCCTGCCTGATCATTAACTATCGTCCATTTTTCAGTTTTAATTGAATTTGATAAATAAATGCCTGCTATGTCATTTATATTTTGGTTATTACTTTCTAAAATATAATTAGGTTC
Source organism: Pseudobdellovibrionaceae bacterium (assembly GCA_031428135.1). Lineage (GTDB taxonomy): Bacteria > Bdellovibrionota > Bdellovibrionia > Bdellovibrionales > Bdellovibrionaceae > Pseudobdellovibrio. The sequence goes on from JANPOT010000027.1 coordinate 9,040, forward strand.
ATCAAATGCATTTACACCAACCCAGGTCTGTGATGATATTGAATCAGGAATAAATCCCTGCTCTAATTGATATTTTTGATCGACCCATTGCTCAATTAATATTTGACGAGTTGGACATAAGTCGCCACTAACACAAATCGGTAATAATGGAACTTGTTTTGAATCACTAGTATAAGTCGAATTACTATTTTCATATAAAATTTCTTGCTTAGGTACCGCAAATCCATTTGTTACAAACGCAGTTGGATTTGACCAAGATGAATTATATTTTAACGCTGGTGTTACAGATAGTCCTAATGATTTGTAACTTGGCAGCGGGACTGAAGTTTCAAAACCACCTTTGGCTACGTTAATTCCATCTAGATTTGGATCTTGCATTGATTCAAAATATGGTTTTGCAGGTACCACATGCATATCAGAAAAATGAGTAATACCAAAACCTGGCTTTGTAGTTATTTGAGAGCCGTCATTAGATACTTTTGCTATACCATTTATTTCCCACTGACCAGACAGTGAATTTAATGACAGTACATAAGCCTCTTCTCCTGGCGTTAAATCATTTGTATTCGGAAAAGAAACCTCAACTCTTTGAGTAAATTTTGTTCCCGATGGCTGAAACGAAAAAACAGTATCTGGCACAGCATTTTGCAGAACCGGCATTGCCGCTCTATCCGCTGGAATTTCTCTCACGGAAATAATTCCAGAGCTTGAACCATTTGGAAATCTAGCAGTGCCAGCTGGCAAATTTAAAGTTACACCCGGTGCATTTGGATTCGTAACTATAGTATTTTGACTTGATATAACTTGAGTCGCCGTACCATCAATATCCGTTGGAACCAAATATATCGGTCGCGATAATGTATTATTAATACCTGGCGAAATCGAAATCGCTAAATTATTTGTGTAGAATTTTCTATTAACGCCAGTTGTTGTCTGTGGAATTGTTGATCCGTCAATTGATAGAATTTGATCGCCTACTGGAACATCATTCACTGAAAATATTCCCGAAGCATCTGTTAAAGCTAACAGTGTCGTACCAATAATACGCACAGTTGCGCCAGGCAAAGGATTATTATTATAGTCTTTTACAATTCCTGCGATACTAGTTGGGACATAAAAGTTTAGTACAAAACTTGACTCTTCGCTCGTCTGGTTATCTACGGCCTTGACAGTAGCTTTAGTAAAACGACTCATCTTAATTGCAAAACTTCCATCACTGTTAGCAGTATCTGAACCCTTGTTAGTACTGAATATACCCGTATTTGCAGATATTGACGCCTCTGCGCGCGAAGCTCCTGCGCGCCCTGTAATATAATAGTAGAGACCATCAGCTGACGGGGTAACAGTAACTAGCTGCGAATTTAATAGTGCATTAGTGATGTTGACTGAATTATTTAATTGAACTTCATTACCTAATAAATCTTTAGCTATAATCAACAGTGAACTAGTTCCAAGCTCTGAGGCGATATACTGCCCAGTGAAGGATTTTTTATCCAATCCCAAGCTTAAATTTAAGCCGTTTACAGAAACAACTGATAGCTCTTCATTTGAAATACCCGAAACATTGAATTTCATTTTAGCAATTGTCGACCCATCGCTTGGTAAAATTTGACTCAAAATTGGCGGTGTCGAATCCTTTATGATTTGTTTCATCGCAGTATCAGAAACATTTCCCGCTTTATCTGTTGAAACAACCTCAATCGTATTAATGCCGTCCGTTGGAAGCATTAACAAGTATGAAAAATTAATTTCATTAACCGCCGCAACTTCAGCGCCGTTGACTTTTACAATTGTCGAAGTTGCATGATCATCGCTGACTACAAACGAAACCAAAACTTCATTCAAATTTGTGAGCGCAGGAACTGCGCCGATTGTTACAATAGGCGCAGTGTTATCTAGTACACTATAATATGAAATATCTTGTGTTGTTATATTACCAACAAGATCAGTCGCTTGTATTGTATGATTAAAAGTCTTAGCTTCAGTGACTGATTCAGTATATATATATGCACCATCAGAGTTTTTAGATAATGGAACTTGATCAACCATAAGACTTTGCAAAATTTCGTTTGCGTTGATTAAAAATTCTATATTTTGAGGCAATGTTTTAAAAAAGTAATTTTTTTTATGCCCTGATGTTAATTCCGGAGCCACAGTGTCCAAGGTCATTTGACTTAAAACAAAATCAGGCGCGGCATTATTTGCCGAATCTGTTGATTTTAATGTGAAATTATTTATCCCTTCAACTAAAGTCAGATCAAATTCTTTTTCAGTTGTTGTTGACTGCAAAACACCGTCTTTGAAAATTTGAGTTGATACACTTGAATTATCTGCAATTGAAATATGGACAAGACTTTGATTTGTGATCGAATTCGATGGCAAATTTGAAGTCAACACAGGAGCTGTCATATCTCGCTGTTGACCAAGTTGCTCGATTTCTACGTCAATGAATGCCGTAGGCCAGCCTTTAACTTTAATTTTTAATTGATTTACCTCAGTTAATTTTAAATAGGTTTCAAAATAAATTTTATTCTTATTGATCGATACTGAATCTGTGATTTTTTTATTATTAATATAAATTTGTGCCCAGTTAACTCTGTATAATGCAATATACGCACGACTTAACCAGTTATTATAATTGCACATGATTTTTTGCGATAAAGTCCCCGTACATTTTAAAATTGGGTGATCTAAACCATCAGCATTTTTTATTGTAATTTTAAATAAATCTTGAATTTGATCATTTGGAATATTTATGTTTTCAATATACTGGGCATATGATGAAAAGCTTCCGTAATATTTTTTAGGACCTAAAATTGATCCAATTTTTGTCAGTTCGTTTGATAAAACGACAGCAATACTTTTTTCAATTGCAGATTTTGCACCCAAATTGTCGGTCACTTTAACTTTTGCAATATAAGTTCCATCATTTACATATTCATGAATGGCTTCTGCTGCTGATACTTTAAATCCATCACCAAAATCGATTTCAGTATTTGTGATCATTCCATCTGGATCAGTCGAACCATCGCTAGATATCTTTACTTTGCGCAAATTTAAAGGGTCCGGATTCGAAACTGTGATTTTCGCAATGGGTTTTTTATTCGTATTTGGATTACATGCGGCAGCTGTTAAAACAACAATTTCAGAATCTAGCTCAGATTCTTCATTTAGAGCATTTTTGACTTTTAATTTTAAATGATACGTTCCCGCAGTATTAAAAGTAAAGCTTCCAGACTTCGCAGATGAAATTTGAGATGAGCCATTAAACCATTGGTAACTAATTGCACTGTTTAATGGGTCAAAACTAAGTCCCGCATTAAAATTGATTTTAAACGGCGCACGTCCATGATTTGAATTTATTGTGAACAATGCCCGTGGTGGCAAATTTTGTGTTTCAATTTCCTCGATAGATATCGAGACAACGCTTTCTGGGCTGCCTTGAACTTCAAATTTCAATGCATTTATAGCTTGATTTAATTGAACTGGAAATTCTAAATATGACGTACCCTTTGAAATAATTGTTTTATTTGAAACTTTTTTACCATTAATCGTAATAAATAGGCGATCTGCACGAGTTAAATTATTTTCGATTCGATCTACAAGGTTATCATATTGGCATTGACGTTTTAATTCGATCGTTGATTTATTTTCACATTGTTTTAAAAGTGCTGGGCCATTGAGACCATTTTGAATCTTAATTAAATATTTACCAGGTAAATTGTCACCTAGATCTATTGTTTTTGTTGCTGCCGTCAATTCACCATTTTGTGACATGAAATTTTCAGGGCCATATACAATGTCTGCAAAACCCATTGATCCCAATAACAGCAAAAAACAAAACAATACTGAAGAAATTTTTAATTTCGATAAAAACACAGGTGATCCCCTTGTTAACGTACAAATTAGTATATGTTTATACGGCTAAAGACGGATCGCACTTGAGTAAATTTTGAATAATTGTTTATTTTGCAATAAACAAGACCATCGAATCGTTTCAAAATTAGATTTTGATTTTATAATATCTGGAGTGACCCCTATTTTATTGGACACGGTTAAAAGTTAACTGTTTCTTTGTACTCGATCGGGCTCAGCATGCCAAGTGCTGAGTGCGGAGCGATGTAATTATAATCCTTAAACCATTCCGGTAAAAGTTTTAAAACCACTTCCGCATTTTCACAGTCTGATTGATAAACGTAATCGCGCTTGATTGTTTTAACAAGTGCTTCGGCCATGCCGTTACTTTCTGGACTGTAAGCTCTCGTGTAACAGCATTTTAAATTTAAATGTTTCGACAAAGCCTGAACTGATTTAGCTCTGTAAATTGAGCCACGATCCGTCAACCACTGAATTTCTCTGGGGCATCGTAAAGTTTTTCCAAATCTTTTCTCAACTGCCAAAATCATTAATTCTTCGATGTCATCAGCAATTAACGGTTCAGTTCTTGCCACATACGCGAACGCTTCACGGTCACAACAATCCAACGCAAATGCCACAAAAACTTTATCACCATTAAAACAACGGATCTCCATGCCATCCGAACACCATCGTAAATTTGGAAATAAAGTCATTACTTTGCCTGTGTGTTCACGTTTTTGAACAGGCATCGTTTGCGGCAATGACAATCCATTCATTTGCATAACTCTTTGCACGCGCTTTCGATTGATTCTGTTTCTAAATTGTAACTCACGCTCGCGATTTATCATCGCCGTGATTCTACGATAACCATACGTCGCACGTCTTTTAATAATAGCTTTGATTTCTGCCAAAATAATTTCATCATCTGCTTTTTCATAAAAATTTGCCATAACCACATCTCCGGTATTAATTGATTCGTAATAAACTGAACTTCGACTGACGTTTAATACGTCTGCGATCAGTTTTACTTCATACCGTTGATGTGTTTTGATTTCTTTGGCAATGGCAGTGCTTTTAAGATTACTTTTTTTTGGGCGATCGCAACAGCCTCTTTTAAAATATCATTCCGAATTGAAAAATCACCGACCTTAGCCAATAAATTTTTATTCTCTGCGCGGAGCGTGTCGTTTTCTTCAATTAATTTTCTAATGAATTCAGAATCAATTTTTTCGTCGTTGTTTTTTGAATTTTTCATGTTTCGCTTCCACCCATACAAAGTGATAGCATGAATACCATATTTTCTGGCAAGCACTGGTACTGAAATCCCCAAAGAAAGATGCTCTTGGACGATTGAATTCTTCTTTTCCAGTGTAAAATGTTTCCGTTGATTAACTGCTAGTTCCATATTGACCCCTTGGTTTAGGTGTCCAAATCAAATCGGGGTCACGAACACAAATTAAAATAGTAAAATTAAATAAATTATTATTTTTCATCTTCATCCTTAGTTATATTTTCCAAAGCTAATGGAAATGTGGCAATTTCAATTTGATAAATATCAGTTTTTTTATCAGCATTTTTGTTAACTTCATTAATTTGCTGAACGGCGTGGTTAATAATTTCTTTTACTTTAATAAAATCATCTTTAGATAGCGCCATAGTTTGCCCCATGATAAAGCGATCTTCGCGCTTTACAGAATCAATGCTGTAACTTGCTAAGTTTAGCATTTGTCGATGAAACTCACCTAGGCTTAATTTAAAAATTCCTTCTCGGCAATCCAGATGAGCCTTAGCTTGAACCCACCGACCACTTTCGTTTTTAGAAATATAGATATGTGTTTTTAAAAAATTAAAACTTTGTTCTATTTCTAACAAGCTAATTTTTTTTATAAGTCTTTTTTGTACCCAAGCGGCATCTAGTTGAAAATCGTCTAAAGCCAGCATTTCAAAAACAGCTACATAATACCATTTCGTTAAGTATTCAAAAACTTTATATTCGCTTGAGCCAAGACTTTTGCTTTTGCAAATTTTAACAATTTGATTTAGAGCGTCCATGCGTGTTTCGGGGATTTCACTTTGATCAACAATGCGCAATTGATCAAAGTATTTTCTTTCAATCGAATCTAAAAAAATATGAGCGATCATTTTTTGAAAACTTTTTTCTGTCAGTGGACGTTTTCGACTCAGTATTAAAGATAAATTGGCTGTTGAAATTTCTGATTTTTTTGAAAGCTCATTAAGATTAAAATGCTTTTTTGTTTTTTTAAGATAAATAAACCATTCATTTAAAAAAAGAATAGGGTCGTGATATTTATATATATTTGGTTTATCTTCAGTTTTCATATTAACCACAACCATTAATCCTCAAAATTAACTCAAGGGCATTATGCCCTTGAGTTTGAAAATTTACTTCACAGAACTGTCGTTAGAATCAAGATCATCATCGCCATCATTATCTTTACCAAAGTTAGCGTGTTTTTCTAAACCTTTACGCACGCATGTGTAAATATCTGAAGCGCTTGCATCTATTGAACTACACAAATTAACACCGCTGTGTCGGCTTGCAGCGCTAATAACCTCATTATTGGTTACTGTGGACATATTAATTTGCTTAAAAATATTAGCGAGCTGTACTTGAACTAGTAATTCAGAATTTTCACTGGGTTGAAAGCTTGCCGGCCCCGCAATTTGTATTTCAGTTGAGTCATCTAACTGAAATGTAAAATTATTAGCTCCGACAGTTCCCACAACAAAGATACTGTTATTTAAAAGACCCGCGGGAGCACCTGATGGAAGAGTTTCAACCTTATGTAATTTCATTTTAATTCGCTTAATTGCTTTTTCTGCAATAAGCTGGGTATCAAGCACCAATGGCGTTGTTGCCAACAAATCAACAACATAAGGCCCTTGAAACTCAATTTCGATTTCGCTGTCTTCTACACCATTAACTTCTTCAGATTTGAATTCTACCTCTTTAACTACAGTCCATGCTTGGGATAACACAATTGGTAAGCCAGAAGAATCCTGCAATGAACTTGGAACCAGAGCCAAGGCTTGATTAATCAATAAATTAAACAAACTTGGTTTTTGATTTTTAGCAACTGTTGCCGCTGATGAAGCACCAGTCATTTTAAAGCCTGACGACACCTGGGCTGTTGGGCTATTTTTTGTTGAACATCCTGTAATTAAAAATCCAGTTGTTGCTGCTATGGAAACATTTTTTATATATTTATTAAAAGTCATTTTGAACTCCTTGTTTTGTTAGTACCTCATGTATTCAAAACTCATCCCTAAGTTAAGCGTTCAAATTAGTACAAAAACAGAATAGCATAGTTATTTAATATTTACTTTTGTAAATTAAATATTTATATAAATTTATTTTAATCGTTAAATATCAATTAGTTAATAGCATATCAATTTGATACTATTTTTATTACATTAATTTTTGTAAATAATTTTAACTAGACTTTTGGGCACTTGGCTCATTCTGGAGCGCATAAAAATTCATCGCTCAAATGAGCTAAGCCTGAGAAATTTGGATTTATACAAGATAAGATATCTAGTTTTTTTTAGTTTGGACTTTTCTATTTAATATTTATGAGAATTTTTTTGAAACAATTTCAAACTTAAAAAATATATTTTAAAAATTATCCCGCGGCCTTCAATGGCTTCTGAAATTTCGTTAACGGAAAATTAATTTTGTTATCGACGATTTCTTGGTAAAACGACGGAATGTTTCCTGTGGGTTCGATGCCGCCTTCAAGCTTGCCATCAGGCAATCGCCTTAAAGCTTTAATTTCAAAAATGGGCACAACAATGTATTTGCCTTTTTCATCGATGCCGCGAACTTCGGAAATAGCTCCGATTTTTCGGGAACCATCACTGTAACGTGAAATTTGTACGATGATTTCAATCGCGGATGCGACTTGTGATGTTAATGCTTTTTCAGAAATTTTTGCATCACCGCCAGCGGCTAAGGCTTCAAGCCTGATGATGGCGTCTTCTGGAGTATTCGCGTGCACTGTACCCATGCTGCCTTTGTGACCGGTGTTCATGGCATTAATTAAATCCAAAGCTTCACTGGAACGAACTTCTCCGACGATAATTCGATCTGGGCGAAGTCTGAGTGCGCTTTTTAATAAATCCTTTATGGTAACTTCGCCTTTGCCCATTTGATCGGCTTGGCGAGTTTCAAAACGAACAACGTGTTCGTAATCGACTTGTAATTCTGACGAATCTTCAATAATTAAAACGCGCTGTCCTTTCGGAATGCGCGAACACATTAAACTTAATAAAGTCGTTTTACCGGACCCCGTACCACCACTGACAATAATATTTTTCCCCAAAAACATACACAGATCCATAAACATCCATGCATCTGGCGTGATTGTTCCGAATTTAATATAATCTGCTGGTGAAGTTTTACTGGCTGTGAATTTTCGAATACTGATCACAGTACCTTGGCGTGAAATTGGTGGCAAAACAGCTGCGATACGTGAACCACTGGCAGGACTGCCTTCGATAATTGGCAAACGCGCATCAAGACGAGGCTCGTCTTTGTTGATTCTGCGTCCAACGGATTGCGCAATTGTATTTATGGCTGCTTGTAAATTATCTTCATCGGGAAACTTTGCATTTGTTAATTCTAATTTACCACGACGTTCAACGAAAATTTGATCATGACCATTAATCAGAACCTCGGACACACCAGGATCATTCAAAAATTCCTGAACAGGCCCGAGCGCCCGTTCGATGACTTCTTTGAAATTATTATTCTCTGATGACATAGTTTCCTATTCTTTGCTGGCTGGTTTTCTAACGACTTCAGGAACGACAACAACTTTGCCCGAAAAACCCGTTTCAGGGCTTTGATATGAGAACACGCCTTCAACCTGAGGTTGAATTTTAAATGTTTTTTCAACACCAAAAACTGTATTATGACTTTGCGAAAATGAATCCATCAAAAAACTGACATTTTTTTCTTTCGAATTTAAATTCACAACGTGAATTTGGTAAACTTCACCTTTTTTCAAATTTAGCTGATCTGGTACAAAACCGTTTTCATTTTGAATAATGACGATATCTTGCGACGCCGTCACAGGATTTATTGCAGATTTTATAGCCTGTAAAATTTCAGAATCATTTTTTGTCGACGGCACATTTTCAGAAAATGGCTGGACATTATTTGCTGGCATTCGTGTATTTTGAATACGATTGAAATCCGTTTGTCTGCGGGATAAATCGATAGTCCAATCGGCCGCACGGACTTTGACATGCATTAAAAAACAAGTTGTAAATAAAAAAGTTCTGAAAAATAAATTAATGTAATTCTTTTCGATCTTGAAATTCACTGAATTCACGAGCAACCTCCACCGCAACAAATTCTAAAGACATCTTATCCATATCAAGCAAAGTTTTAATCAGCATGTTGCGATTTCCGCTGCATGCATTCAAAGAATCACACACATGATTTACCAATTGCGGTTTTTTCGACATTGCTTCATTAATTTTTGTCCAGTCAGCTGACAGAACAGGATCAATTGCGCCAATCGAATAAAGTGCATCAAACACTGCTTGCAAATCGCCTTGAATAAACATGATGTAACCTCCGTGATGTTTTTTGTGAAACAATCCTTTGCTTCATGTTCTGTATCGGCAGATCTAAATAACAACTTGAGTCAGACTGAGACACTTTTTGAAAAACTAGACTTCAGTTTTATTAAAAATAAAACTTTAAAAAATAGTTTAAGTGACATAGACTTTTATCCTATACGACGAAGACGCTAGGTGTATGATATGTTTCGTTTTTTTAAAAATCACCGATGACTTGGAAGGCAAAGCCTATGGTACAATCAATATGAACAACATCAAAACAGAACAAATCACCCCTGAATTTTATTTTAAAAATCGCCGCATATTTATGAAATACGGTATGACACTGGGCATGGCGATGCTGATGCCAAAGATAGTTTTTGGCAAGATTCAAAAAAATTCGCTTTATACCTTGCCCAAAGACCTAACCATCACCAAAGAAGACATCGCAAATTCGTACAATAATTTTTACGAGTTTAGTCTTGAAAAAGACGAAGTTAAACCAAAAACAGAAAAATGGAATCTGGATGCAAAAGGCTGGCGCATCGAAATCGCAGGATTAGTTGCAAATAAAAAAACGTTTTCAGTCGATGAGTTGATTGAAATGGCCGGCGGAGTCGAAGAACGCGTTTATCGATTCAGATGTGTCGAAGGCTGGTCAATGGTTGTTCCGTGGACAGGTTTTTCGTTGGCAAAAATAATTGACCAGCTCAAACCATCAAAAACTGCGACGCACATTGAATTTAAATCTTTTTCTGATCCAAAAATCGGTACAAATATCAAAAGCCTTCCACAATATCCATGGCCTTACACAGAGGGCCTGACCTTGGCCGAAGCCAAAAATCCGCTGACTTTGATCGCTACAGGAATGTATGGCAAACCACTGCCAAAACAAAATGGCGCTCCGATCAGACTGATTGTCCCTTGGAAATACGGATTTAAAAGTATCAAATCAATTACTAAAATTAATTTTACAGATGCACAGCCCAAAACATTATGGAATCAGTTAGCACCTGCCGAATATGGATTTTATGCAAATGTGAATCCAGACGTAGCGCACCCACGCTGGAGCCAGGCCACAGAGAAAATATTAGATAAAAGTTTTTTACCAAAACGAAAACCAACGCTCTTATTTAATGGTTATGAAAAAGAAGTCGCAGATCTTTATAAGGGATTGGATTTAAAAAAGAACATATGATAAGTATAAAGCTTCAGAATTATCTGTTTAAAATTTTTCTGACTGTTCCTTTTTTTTACTGGATCTATTTAATTTTTCTAGGCGATCTGGGCGCTGATCCATCAAAAACGTTAAATCATAAAACTGGCGAAATGGCGTATTATTTTTTAATAGCGAATTTGCTGATTGGCATTTTTATTGCCTTGAAAATAAAAATGCCAACAAGTCTGCGTTTTGTGTATATGAACCGCAGATTCTTAGGCGTTATCACATTTTTTTATTTAGCATTGCATTTGACTTTGTACTTTGCGATGGAAAGCTTTGAATTTAAAGCCATCGAACAAATTTATACCAAGCTGTATTTAATTCTGGGCAGCATAGCTTGGTTATTATTTTTTATATTAGCGCTGACTTCAAATGATTACTCAGTTCAAAAACTGACTGCAAAAAAATGGAAATTACTTCACAGAACAGTTTACTTAGGGTTTGTTATTGCATCTATTCATATTTTAAATATTGAAAAAGCTGATCTGATTAAATACAGCTTATTACTGGGGCTTGTAATCATATTTCAATGCTATCGTTTTTATAAAAATAAAATAAATTAATTTCTTAATTTATTTTTTATCATTTTTTAGCGCTTCATTTTTTTGATCGATCAAGCGGATGGCGATTTCGCTGGGCGAACTATTCGTTCGCATAAGGTTCAGCCGTCTTTCAGCTTTGGCTAATTTAGAATACATTGCATTACTGTCAGCTATTTTTTCAATAATTTCAGTTTCAAATCCGCCGGTCTTGTACTGTTTTAAAAACACAGGACGCAGATCTGCAATAATGTTTTCAAGAACTACACCTGCTGTTGCTTGATTGACAGGATCTTCTTTTTCATTCGTAATTTTTGAAATACTTTGTAAAGCCATAGCTTCGACTGTGTTTTCCCACTCACTGTTGTCTTCCAGCGGGTTTTTAACTATTGAAATAACTTTGTCCAAAGTACGATCTTCGTTCGGACGTGAAAATGCAATCAAGGCACCTTCCTTGAGTTTTATAATTTGATCTGTTTTTTTGTACTCCCTGTTTTTCTCATACATCAGATCCATCATCTGGTCTAAATCATTGATTTTCAGATTTTTGTACGAATATCTCATTTCAATCTGGTCAAAAATTTTATTCGATGCAGCAGTTTCGTTTTGTGACGAAGTTGAATTCGAAGCCGTTTGACATGAAATTAAAAACGATAAACAACCTAAGATTAAGATAATTTTTTTCATAGTCTTTATCATAACTGAAATATCTGTCACGGTGCAGTCCAAGTACTGTGATAACTGGACTTCAGTCCTAAATTGTTCTGCGTTAAAAGACCAGTCATTGCTTTAAAAAACAATGACGTTTGAATTTCAATTATGTCACACTATCAGAGCAAATTATTTTAATAATAATTAAACATAACAAAACAGAATCAAACGGAGGATTCAGTGAACAAATATTCAATGTTAGCAACTATAGCAACAATTGCATTTGCAATTTCAGCATGCGCCCCATCGGCGAAACAACTTAAAGAAGCCATCGAAAAAGATCCAACGATTGTTTTTGCTGCTATCGAAAAAGCGCCTGATAAATTTATCGAAGTTGTGATGAAAGCTCAACAAGACGCACAAAAGGTCTCTGCCGAAAAAGCTCAAGATGATGAAAAAAAACAGCGCGATGAAGAGTTTAAGAATCCGTTAAAACCAGTGATTGATGAATCACGTGTTATTTTTGGAAACAAAAATGCGCCAATTACAATTGTCGAGTTTTCTGATTTCCAATGTCCATATTGCACAAAGGGCTATCAAACCGTTCAAGAAGTACGTAAAGCCTATGGCGACAAAGTGCGCGTTGTTTTCAAACACTTACCTCTTGATTTTCACCCGATGGCTATGCCCGCAGCAAAGTACTTTGAAGCCATTGCTCAGCAGGATCAATCAAAAGCTGAAAAATTTCATGATATGATTTTTGATAATCAAAACATGATGAAAGAAAAAGGCGAAGCTTGGTTTAAAGAAGTTGCAAAAAAAGTTGGCGCTGATCAAAAAAAGATCGATATCGCTTTAAAAGACGAAAAAATTGCTAAACGTATCGAAGCTGACATGGCCGAAGCCAAAAGCTTTAATATGAGTGGTACACCTGGTTTTGTGATCAACGGAGTCACATTACGTGGTGCGTACCCTGCTGATGCATTCAAAAAAATTATTGATCAGCATTTAGCCGCTGCTAAATAACAACACAGAGCTGCAGCTAAATAATTTTTTAAAATATTGAATCTGAAAATTAAAAAGAGAACCAATATTGGTTCTCTTTTTTTATTTAAAATCTAAAACTTGATTTGTTAAAATGACTTCGGTTTGTGAAATTTTACAAATCAACGGAGACACTACCAGGCCTTTTTTCATAGCCTGATTTAGTAATTTGGCATATGCAGGGTCAAACTGTTCAGCCGCTGAAAAATATTTAACATCTGACCGTTGCACGGCAAATATCAATTCGCAAGTATGACCTTGTTCCATCAGCAACATCATCTCTGAAATATGTTTTTGACCGCGTTCGGTGACCGAATCTGGAAACTGTGCATGCTGTTTTCCGTCGATGACAGTTTTGTACGTCGTGTTTTTAATTTCAATAAAATGTTTTTTTGAATTCGGATTTTCCAAATCTAATTCAGATTTTAAAAATGCACCATCCAACCTTGATTTTTCATTAATTTTATATTCAGGTTTGTAAAATGAAAAACCAGCCCAATGTGGCAAAAATGCTTTTCCAGATGTTGTTGATGCCAATGCAGCTTCGGTGACTATTTTATTGGGATTTGATGTGTTGACACCAACCCAGGCTCCATCAATTGTACGAATTGCTTCCAAAGTACCTTTTAATTTTTTTGATTCATCACCATGTAAACTGAACCAACATTTTTGCGGAGTCGTTGTTTTTTTTTCAATCACGCCCTTAAGGCTGCCCGTGTTCGGTACGTGTATCGTTAATTTTTCAACACCGGATTCATCGTTTAATTCAACATCAGCAAAAAATCTTTTGTATCTGTCCAGTAAAATTCCTTCATACAATTTTTTTTGAAATTTCATAATGATTTACATTCTTTCAGGCACGGGTATTCCCAATAAAGCCAATCCTTGTTTTAATGTCTCTCCAGTCGCTGCCGCTAAGGCCAATCTGGATTTTTTAAGCTCAATAGATTCAGCCTGATTAATTGAACAATCGTGGTAAAATGCGTTGAATTTTTTTGCTGTTTCATACAAATATGTACACAAAGATGCGGGCTTATAATTTTCTGCCGACAATAAAATTTGCGTATTTAAATTCATCAAGTGCTGCATTAATTTAATTTCTGTGGAATGAATCAATAATGACCCATCAAAGCCGTCATTAAAATTCACATTTATTTTTTTAATCAAAGAATTAATTCTGGCATATGAATATTGAATAAACGGCCCTGATTCGCCATCAAGCTTAAGCCATTCGTTCATATCAAATACGATTTTTTTATTTGTGTCTTGGCGTAACATTCCATATTTGATGGCACCTTTGGCGACGCAAACTGAAACTGAATTTAATTCGTCAATTGACCATTCAGATTCATATTTTGATAAATATTCAGTCCGTACATGATTTTGCATTTTATCAACTAACAGCATCAGTGGAATAATATTTCCTTTGCGCGAACTCATTGCTCCGTCGGGCAGTTCGACAAAATTATACTGTAAATGAAAACAATCTTTGGCTTGTTCAAAACCCAGGTGTAACAAACTTCTAAAAACCTGTTTAAAATGCAGAGCTTGTCGTTGATCGACAACATAAATCGATTTTTCAATTTTATAATCTTCGAATTTACGTCTGGCTAATTCAATGTCTTTAGTTGCATACAGACCTGTTCCGTCTGATTTCAGCAATAAACAAAACCCCAGTTTTTCATTTTCAAAATCAAGACCGATTGCCCCTTGGGATTCAATCAACTGACCTTCGGCAAAATATTTCTTAATCGTACGCACTGAATCTGCATCAACGTCAGATTCCCAATACCATTTATCAAATTGAACGTCGGCCCATTGATATGTTTTTTGCATCAATTGCACAGACCATTCACGGGTTTCTTTCCACAGATCAAAAAATTCACCCTGGGCTGATTCCAGCTGTTTCAAAATCAACGTTAATTCTTTTTTATTTTTTTCAAATTTTTCTGGAACAATAGCTTCGTCTTCCAGTTTTATATTTCCTGCTGAATACATTTGACCCAGCCATTCACCCCGATCTGGTGAATTTCTTTTTTGATCTAAAATATTTAAGCCGACATGATTTTTGATATACCATAAACATTTTGCGACGTGCGTACCAACGTCTCCTGGAAACGTTGAACTGATGATCTTGTCGTCGCCGTAACTGCGGCGAAGGAGCCTGACCAACGAATCACCCAAACATAAATTACGCATGTGACCCACATGCAATTCTTTGTGCGTATTTGGTTGTGAATATTCGATCATTGTTTTTGGCGCGTCATTGACCAGTTTTTCAGAAAATGTTTTCCCTGACAAAATTGGTTTTAAAATATTTTCAGCCAAAAATAGCGCCGAAAATTTAAAATTTAAATACGGACCTGCTGCTTCGACAGATTCAATGCCTGCAATTTTTTCAAGGTGAGTTTTAATTTCTGTAGCTGCGATAGCCGGGGATTTTTTTAAACTTTTTGAAACAACAAAACAACCAAAAGCCAAATGCCCCATATCAGGATTAGGGGGCTCGACCAGAAATTTATAAACATCTGTGTCTAACAACACCACACCGCATTTTTCGATGGCTGTGACTAATGGCAAGGTTAATTTTTTACGAAGTGGTTCAAACATTAAATTCATCTAAACACTATCTAAAAATTTAGCGCGATAATCAAGAAAGGAGTCATTCGCCATCTGCTGTTAAAATGGCTGCAAAACAGCTGTTCATATTAGCTTTGAAGCTCTCTGATCGCTCTCTTTTAACATTTTACGCAGCAATAAATTCATAATTCTTGCAACCGACTTCACACAGCGATACAACAATTTCATTGTAAATACTCATTCTTAATTGCTCACAAAGGTGGCATCATGAATACGCTCGAAAAAACGATGGCTGAAGACAAAAAAACTTTACCACCAAGAAAACCTGATTGGCTCAAAGTTCGCGCGCCTCAGGGTGAAAATTATGCCCGCATTAAAAATATGCTGGGCGAATTAAAATTAGCAACAGTTTGCCAAGAAGCGCGCTGTCCAAATATGGGCGAATGCTGGTCTGGCGGCACTGCAACGTTTATGTTGATGGGTGAAATTTGCACGCGTGGCTGCAGATTTTGTAATGTTAAAACAGGTAATGCAAAAATAGGATTACCTCCCGTCGATAATTTAGAACCCGAAAAGGTCGCCTATTCAATTGCACAAATGAAATTAAAATATGTTGTGATTACTTCTGTTGATCGCGATGATATGCCAGATCAGGGCTCTGATCACTTTGCCAGAACTGTCAAAACAGTTAAAAAATTAGACCCCAATTTAATTGTTGAAATTTTAACTCCTGATTTTCGGGGTGACGAAAATTTAATCCGTCACCTTGCTGATTCATTACCCGATGTCTTTGCACACAATATCGAAACAGTTGAACGCCTGACGCCGTCAGTTCGCGATCCTCGTGCAAAATACAAACAGTCAATGCGCTTACTCCAATCAGTCAAAGAATTTCACCCGACGATGTATACGAAAACTTCGATCATGCTGGGCCTTGGCGAAACAGATCCCGAAATCATTCAGACTCTCAAAGATTTGCGTGCCGTTGGATGTGACGTCGTCACATTCGGCCAATACCTGCAACCGACTGAAAAACATTTAAAAGTGATTGAATATGTAACTCCTGAAAAATTCGCTGATTGGCAAAAAATTGCTGAAGACATGGGTTTTTTATATGTTGCATCCGGACCACTCGTCAGAAGCAGCTACCGTGCCGGAGAATTCTTTATGCACGGAATTATTGAAAAAAATAAAAAATTACAAAATAATATAACTCAATCCGAGGAGACAATATAATATGGCAACTATCGACATTAAACTTCCTGAATTAGGCGAAGGCGTTACCGAAGGCGAATTGGTTAAATGGACTGTAAAAATCGGCGACACAGTTAAACCCGACCAAACAGTTGCAGAAATTATGACTGACAAAGCAACCGTCGAAGTCCCATCACCGCATGCAGGCGTTGTCACAGAATTATTATTTAAACCTGGCCAAATTATCAAAGTTGAAAATATCATTATAAAAATTAACGGAGCAGGAACCACTGCAGCTGCACCTCAACCGCAAGCCGTTGCGACTCCTGCTCAAACTTCTTCGACGGCTGCTACTTTTGCTTTGACGAATGTTAAACTTCCAGAGCTTGGCGAAGGCGTCACTGAAGGCGAACTTGTTAAATGGACTGTCAATATTGGTGACACCGTTAAGGCCGATCAAACTGTTGCAGAAATTATGACTGACAAGGCAACCGTTGAAGTCCCTTCACCAGTTGCTGGTGTCGTTAAAGAATTCAAATTTAAAAAAGGCGAAATCATCAAAGTTGAAAATGTTATTTTAGTTTTATCCGGGGCTTCTGGCGGAACAACTCAAACTGCTCAGGCTCCGCAAACGGCAGCGACAGTAACTTCACACAAGTCAGCTCCAGCTCCTTTAGCTGCAATGACGATGTCATCATCGCCTGCAAACACAATATATCCACCTGTCGCAGATTCAAAAGTTTTAGCAACTCCGGCAACACGCAGATTAGCTCGTGAAATGGGTGTTGATATCAATGGTATGGCCGGTACTGGTCTTGCTGGTCGAGTCACCCGCGAAGATGTCATTTCAACAAAGGGTGGTTCGTCTGCATTTGCAAATTCCTCAAATGGCGTAGGCGCTACTTCGGCTGGATCAGCCTCGATGAATTTTCCAAAACCATCATTCACTTCAACGAATGCAAATCTTGAAGAGCGTGTGGATCTGATCGGTATCAGAAAAAAAATCGCTCAGAATTTACAAATGTCAAAATCAATTATCCCACATTTTACATTAATGGATGAAGCTGACGTTACACAACTGGTTGGTTTACGTGAAACATTAAAAGATTTTGCAGAAAAAAATGGAACGAAAATTACCTATTTACCATTTGTGATGAAAGCCCTGATTGCTACAATCAAAGAATTTCCGATGTTCAGCGCATCGATTGACGATGCCGCTTCACAAATTGTTTATAAAAAATATTTTAATATTGGTTTTGCTGCAGACACTCCAAATGGTCTGGTTGTTCCTGTCATTAAAAATGCCGATCAAAAATCAATCTTGGACCTTTCAAAAGAAATTATTGATTTGTCAAAGCGTGCTCGTGATGGAAAATTAAAACCTGATGAAATGAAGGGCGCTTGTATTACAATTACAAACATTGGTTCTGTTGGCGGAACATATGCGACTCCGATTATTAATCATCCTGAAGTTGCCATCTTAGGAATGTATAAAATTTCTGATAAACCAATTTTGAAAACAGACGGATCAATTGGCTTTATTAAATCAATGAACTACACAGTGACTTGCGATCATCGATTGATTGACGGCGCTGTTGCTGCAAATTTCTTAAAATCATTTTTCAACAAAATTCAGAACCCTGGAATATTAATGATGGGCTTATCGTAATGTCGGCCCAAAATTTTGATACTGTTGTTATTGGTTCGGGCCCAGGTGGTTATGTCGCTGCAATTCGTTCGTCACAATTGGGATTTAAAACAGCTATCATCGAACGCGAAGCCATCGGCGGAGTCTGCCTGAATGTCGGCTGCATTCCATCGAAAGCCATGATCACGGCCACCCACATGTTACACAAAGCTCAACATGATTTCCCAACGATGGGCTTAAACATCAAGGGTGGTATTTCTGTTGATATGAAAACATTGGTTAACTGGAAACAATCCGTCTGCGATAAGATGTCAGGTGGAGTCAATCAATTGCTGAAAGGTAATTCTGTTACTGTGATCAAGGGCGAAGCTCAATTTAAAAATTCCAAAGAAATTTCAGTAAAAACTGCAACTGGAAATGATTTGATGACCGCTAAAAATTTCATTATTGCAACAGGCTCTCGCCCCATTGAAATCCCAGGCTTCCCTTTTGACGAAAAAGATATTTGCTCATCAACAGGTGCATTGGCGTTTGATCAAATTCCGAAACGTGTTGCGGTGATTGGCGGCGGATACATCGGACTTGAAATTTCGTCTTATCTTCGAAAACTTGGTACCGAAGTCACCGTCATTGAAGCCAACACCACATTATTAGCTGGCGTTGTTGATCCAGACTGTGCGCAAGTTGTTGCACGAAAAGCCGTCAAAGACGGAATTCAAATTAAATACGGCGCAAAAGCAAAGTCTCAGAAAAAAATATCAGGCGGTTTCGAGGTTACTTTTGAAATCAACGGCAAAGACGAAAAAATTGTTGTCGATAAAATTTTAGTCACTGTTGGACGCCGTCCAAACGGTGATCAGTCAAATTTAAAAGCCGCTGGAATCACTGTTGATGAACGCGGCTTCGTCAAAGTTGATGCTCAGCGCAGAACAAATGTTTCAAATATTTTTGCTATTGGCGATATTTGTGGTCAACCGATGTTGGCGCACAAAGCTTCGCACGAAGGCGTCATGGTTCCTGAAATTATTTCTGGAATTAATCGCGTCTATGATGCGAAAACAGTTCCTGCCGTAGTCTTCACGGACCCAGAAATCGCCGCAGCTGGCATGACAGAAGCCGAATGTATTGCAAAAGGCTATACGAATTTATTAATTTCAAAATTCCCATTTGCTGCCAATGGTCGTGCTGTCAGCATGATTGAAACTGACGGATTTATTAAAATGATTGCTGATCAAAAAACGCATGTTGTTTTAGGCGTTCATATTGTTGGCCCCGATGCTTCAAATTTAATTTCAGAAGCTGCTTTAGCAATTGAAATGGGTGCTCGTATTGAAGACATTGCCCTAACAATACATCCCCACCCAACCCTGGGCGAAACAATGATGGAAGCCGCCGAAGCAACATTAGGACACGCGATTCATATTATTCAAAAACCATTGAACGGCGCTGGCAAATCAGCACACGCATAAAAATTTTTAGCTTATGATTTTCGAAGACTGGGGCCTGATTGATTATGAATCGGCCCTCAAAAAACAAATTGAATATATTGAAATTGTTTCTGATACAGAAAATCATCCGGGATTTTTGATTTTCTGTACGCATCCCGCTGTTGTTACTGTCGGCAGACAAACCGAATCCACTGATCTATTCGCATGGCAGGGCGCTGTTGTTGAAGTTTCACGTGGAGGCCGCGCAACGTACCACGGTCCGTCACAAGTTATTGTGTACCCGATTATAAATATTAAACCTGCGCGCAAAAATCGCGGCCCCCAAGAAGTCCGCGGATTCCTGCGTGCAATTGAAAATGCAATTGTTCAAACGTTACAAACGTATTCGATATCTGCGCATGGTAAAACATCTGAAAAATCAGAATCGACATTAGAAGACACAGGTGTTTGGGTTTTGGATAAAAAAATTGCCAGCTGCGGAATCGCAGTTAAAAAATGGATCACCTTTCACGGCGCAGCAATTAATTTTTTCGAAGACTCCGCGGCCTTTACGGGAATCAATCCATGTGGTTATACGTCTGAAACGATGATCAGCCTGGAAAAACTGCTTGGCTTCAAAACTGATCTTGAGCAGTTTAAATTGACACTCAGATCGAAATTAATAGATCATATTTGATAATTTTATTTTCTAAATGTTAAAATAAATTCTGTGTTATTATTGCTCGAATTATAATTTATATTTCCGTCATGAGATTTCATAATCTGAGACGACAAACTCAGCCCAAGCCCCGTGCCAGAACCTGTTGGTTTGGTCGTAAAAAAGGGCTCCATCATTCGTGAAGCAATATCCGATTGAATACCAGCGCCAGAATCTACAATTGATATTTCATAAACATTTTTCTTTTCGACAAGAATAAGCTTTACCCATTTTTCTGTTAATATCTGAACAGCATCAGAAGCGTTATTCAGCAAATTGATAATCACCTGCAAAATTTCAGATTCTCTGATCTCGACTTTGTTTTCATAATTCATTTTTTCATCGATAATAATTGTGAAATCAACCAATTCAATTTTGAATTTTTCTTTCATGATTTCAAATGCATCATCAACAACTTTAAGAAGGCTTATTTTAGCGAATGGATCGTAGATGCTGTTTCGAGAAAACGAATTTAATGATTTAATAATCTTTGTTATCCGTTCAGAATTTTTTTGGATTGATTCAATATCTTTTGTGGCCTTGGGTTGATCAAATGAATTCGAATTCAAGTTTCGATCCAGCAAATTTGTTTTACCGACGATGATCGATAATGGGTTATTTATTTCGTGTGCGATACTGGCCGTAATCTCACCCAGTGCGGCAAGCTTTGATTGTTGCATCAATGTTTGTTGAATCGATTTGATATGAGTCAAATTACTGGCCAGACAGCCATAAAAAATTTTTCGTAATCCGCTACCAGGTTGAACGCAAAAAATACGTAACCACAACGGAACAGACTCATTTGTTATCTGATGAATAATGCTGACTTCACCTTCCCAGCTTTGACCTTTTCTTAAAAGTGGTACGACTGTTTCATTAATTTTTTTTTGGTCATTTTTTGTAAGATACTCAGAAAAATATTTTCCGCCGACTACCCGAATACCATAATTTTCAAGACCCGACTTATTCACATAAAGCGGAATACCTGTTGCATCTGTAAACCCAAAAATATCCTCGGAACTTTCAACCAATGACAACATCAGTTTAAAATTTTGCTCGAAAATATTTTTCTCATTTTTATGTTGAATTTCAGCTGTGATATCCCAGTTGACTCCCAATAACTGCAGAGCGTCCCCATTTGAATCTACAATTTTTTTAGCTTTGGTCCGAATATGTTTATAATTTCCATTGGGCATTTGTATTCTGAGTTGATGATCAATTTTAAAATCTGAAACCACAGCCTTCTCAATCATTTTTTGAGCCATGGCTTGATCGTCAGGGTGCAATTTCGAAATCCAATTTTCGATCGTATGCATTTTGGAACTATCAGAAATTTCATACAGTTTTAAAATTCCTGTATCAAACGATAATATATTTTTTTTGATATCCCAATGCCAAACACCCATTCGTGCAGCTTCAAATGCTTCTTGATATAAATTCAACAGATCAATATTTGTATCTTCTAACTTCAATCTTTGATTCCATATGACATCATTATTGTGGCTTCGCCTTTTAAAACAATTTCTCCGGTTTTTTTAATCGCCGTAGTTTCAATTGTTCCAAAACCACGTTTTTTATGAAGTTTTGTCACTTCGAGATGAAATGTGATTTCATCGTCAATAAAAACAGGATTTGAAAACTTTAACGTTTGGGCCAAATAAATACCGCCTGCGCCTATTTTTTCATTTAAAAATCTGGAAACCAAGGCTCCCAAAATCATTCCATGAGCGATTCTTTTTTTAAACCTGGTTGTTGCCGCAAATTCGTCATCCAGATGGATCGGATTAAAATCACCGGACATTTCAGCAAATTGCCTGACCATTTTATCTGTAATAACTGCAGTGACGCTGGCTTTGTAGCCAACGTCTTTGTCTGCGCCTGTATCAAACGTCATAAAATATTTGCTGCAAGCTCTGCTAATGCCGAACGTTCGCCCTTAGTCAGCGTTACGTGAGCCGCAATTTCCTGCCCCTTAAATCTTTCAACGGCATGAGTTAATCCAGAATTTGCAGAATCCACATAGGGATTATCAATCTGATAGACGTCGCCTGTAAGCACAATTTTTGTTCCGCTGCCTGCACGAGTCACAATTGTTTTAATTTCATGCGGTGTTAAATTTTGCGCTTCATCAACAATTAAATATTGTTTTGGAATACTACGACCGCGAATGTATGTCAGCGGTTCAATATTTAACATTCCTTGATTAATTAATTCTTGAGCACGTCCTGATGCTTTTTTGTCTGAACCCATTAAAAATTCGACGTTATCAAAAATCGGCTGCATCCACGGATTTAATTTTTGCTCAATATCACCTGGTAAATAACCAATATCACGACCCATTGGGAAAATGGGACGAGAAACTAATAATTTCTGATATTTACCTTCATCTAATGTTTTAAATAATCCGGCTGCAATCGCCAATAATGTTTTACCGGTACCAGCCTTTCCGACCAGTGATACCATTTTAATATCGTCATTCAGCAACGCATCCAGTGCAAAACTTTGTTCCACGTTTCTTGCGTGAATTCCCCAAATACTGTCCGGAGGATTCAATAACGGTACGATCGCTTTTTCAGTGGCAGAATATCTACCGATCGCAGAATGGTTTGGATTCGATTTGTCTTTTAAAATAACATACTGATTAATATATAATTTTTGATCGACGACGACTTTTTTGTCTTTGTGAAATGAATCAATAGCTGCCGGAGTCACATCAATTTCAAGATAGCCTTCGTACATATCTTCTTGGTTATTATCCGAATTATCATAATCAGTCGCATAAATTCCGTAAACGTCAGCCTTGATTCGCAGATTGATGTCTTTAGAAATTAATTCAACTTTTGTTCGCGGATGCTGTTTTTGCAAAGCCAGCGCCGTTGATAAAATACGATTGTCGGCTTTTGCTAAATCTAAATCACCACCAACACCGCCAAAACTCATGTCCGTATTGATATAAACATAGGTTTCGTGATTATCAATTTGTACTCCGTTTGCAAGGCTTCCTTTGCCGCGAAGAACATCGACGAATCGGCTGAACTGTCTGGCGTTTCGGCCATTTTCACCTTGGTCACGTTTAAATTTATCAACTTCTTCGATCACTGCAAATGGGATATGCAAATCAGCATCACCGAATTTTAATAAAGCGAACGCATCAAATAATATAACATTTGTGTCTAAAACAACTTTGCGACGCTTAGCTTTTGCGGGAGCCCCAGATGCTGTATTTGCCAATGTAATTCTCCTTGTGGTTGTTTAAAAACGCATTTTCTGAATTCAGCATTTTGAATTTAGCTTTTTGAATTTAGAAATCGCCTGTTTAAATTCCACAGGAAGTGGTCATTTTTGTCACTCTTTATGATTGGTTTTTTAAAAGATAATTATGATGTTCGAGTGACCATTAAATCGCCGTCGTCTTTTTTAAGACCCGAGCTGGCCGATTCAACAAACTTAACCAAATGCTGAAGCGCAACATCGTTTGATGCTCCGATGACAAATTCAGTACCGTGTCTGGTCAGTCCACTTTTTACATCAAAAGTTGCATGCTTTACACTGACTTGAATTGGAAAATACGTTTTTTGATTCAAATACACACGCATTAACAGTTGTTCGCCGATTTTGAATTGCCCAGCGCCTTCTTCTGTTTCAAACGAAATACCTTCTTCAGAAATATCAAATAATCCAACTTTTAATAATCCAAGCTCTGGCAAAACAACCATCGCACTCATGAATTCAGATAAAATTGTTCGCTTCACTTGTCTGCGCTCATGGAATAATAATTTTTTCTTTTCAGTATCAAAATCAAAAACTTGATCCGCTGTTGGCTGTGCATCAAAATTATATTCTGAATTTTTAGCCACAGTTTTCAGATGTGGAACGATATCAATCACTTTACTCATACAAGCCCCCGCTATGGTTCTTATATCGGTTGATTTTTGTCTTAACTTGAGATCTAAATTAATCTCGAAATGAAACGCTTGTATATCGCCTTAGGCTTAAGTCTTATATTTCACATCAGCCAATATATTGGCATACGGTCTATACACGGACAAAATCAATTCGGCACAAAAACACAGACGACGATCGAGGTCGTTGAAACAGCTACCCCAGACCTTGCGAATAAAACTATAACTGAAAAAAAAATAATCAGCCTGCCCAAATCCGTTCCCGTTGCCAACGACGATCCCGCACGTTTTTTTTCTGAACAAGATCAACGCGTAGAAAAACAAACAGCTGTCAGAAATTTTGGCGTAAATAATAATCAAAATTTAAAAACAAATAAAAAAAATTCTGACAGCAAATCACCAGACTCTAAAAACACAGAACCCGAATTTATTCAAGCTCTCAGGCAATCCACAGGGTCAACGGCTCCGTCGGCCATACAGCAAACTTTACCCAAAGACATCGCCGATGGCACCGCGACCAATTTAAATACGGACGCACATATTTATGCATCGTTTTACAATCGCATAGCTGATTTATTTTATCTGCGCTGGACCACGCGAATTAACGATTTATGGGATCATTTACCTCTTGAAACAAAAAAAAATTTATCAGGTCAAGTCTGGCGCACGGAAATCGAAGTTTGGCTGAAATCAACCGGTGAATATGATCGCAGTTTTATTATGAAGCCCAGCGGGTATCCTAACTTTGATAATGCAGCCGTATTTGCCTTTAAAAATGCGCAATTTTTTCCGAATCCACCAAAGGCCAAAGTCGAGCCCGACGGATTCATTCGCCTAAGGTACAGAATTGCGATTCATGTAAGGTAATTTGAACATTTTCGAATTAAAATATTAGAATGAAAAAAATATTTTTTATCATCGTGTTTTCAAGCCTGCATTCGTATTCATTAATGACTGAAATTGGCGCATCCTACAGTTATTCAAAAAAAACCTTTAACTCGACAAATTATTACCAACAGGATTCAAAATCCTTATCCGCATCACTTTATTTTTTGGAAAAATTTGCTTTAGAATTTTCTTACACTGATCAATTTTATGAATCCCAAGAGGCCGACACAAATTCAACCCGAACAGTTCAGCAGTCGTCAAAAATTTACGGGACAGATTTAATTTTCGTTCTGACAGATCAACGAAATTCTTTTCAGCCCTATATCAAAGCTGGCGGCGCCTACATCATCAAGAAAAAACAGATCAAATATGTCAACGTTGATGTGATCGATATTACCACCAAAGACGGCCTCGCGCCCAGTTATGGCGTTGGACTTAAATACAAAATCACAGAAAAATTTTCAGTCAAAATTGGTTATGATATTTGGTCAACACCGCTGGATGACGGCTCAAAAACTGATGATGCTTCATTCAAAGCTGGCATTTCTTGGTATCTGTAAAATAATGAAAAATTTAGTTTTAATTGTTTTTTGTTTTCAAATCAGTGGTTGTCAAATCGGATATTACATCAGCTCTGCACACAACCAATTCAGTATGATGAACACGCGTGTTTCAATCACCGAAGCCTTCCAAAGCCCGAATTTAAACGACATTCAAAAAAATAAAATTCTGTTATCACAAAAAGCGCGTGTTTTTGCTTTTGAAAAATTAAAATTAATTCACACCGAAAATTACAATACGTATATCGATTTAAAACGACCGTATGTGACCTGGGTTGTTCATGCGGCTGAAAAATGGCAGATGAAAAATTATGAATGGAAATATCCCATCATAGGATCTATGCCGTACAAGGGATTTTTTAACGAAAATGATGCCAAAGCTGAATCTGACGAAATGTTAAAAAATGGTTTTGATACCTATGTTCGCGGGGTGTCGGCGTATTCAACATTGGGTTATTTCACCGATTCGCTGTTGTCATCAATGCTCAGATACAAAGAACACGATCTGGTAAATACAATTATCCACGAAATTGTTCACACAACAATTTACATCAAAAATAATTCTGATTTCAACGAACGCCTGGCCGTTTTCATTGGCGCGCGCGGCACTGAAATGTTTTACAAAGACCTCGAAGGCGAAAATTCACCGACGCTCAAACTGATCGAACAAGAAAATGACGACGACAAATTATTTTCAGAATTTATCACAACAGAACTCAAAGACCTTGAAAAATGGTACACCGACAACCCGGCCGTCGTTACCGCCAAAGACGAAATCATTCGCACAGCCAGGCTGAATCAAATCCACGAAAATTTCGAAAAAAAATTGGCTCCACGTTTAAAAACCAACAGCTATCAAAAATTTACCAAAGAAAAAATGAACAACGCCCGCATGGGATTATATAAAACATACATGCAAGGCCTCAGCGACTTCGAAGACGCCTACAAACGCCACGGAAGTGATTTATTAAAATTTATCGACGTGATTAAACGACTTGAAAATTCGAAGGATCCTGAGCGGGATTTGAAGACAATTTAAAAGACCTGCTATTTCTCTTCAATCACAACCGGAGCCGTCAAGTCTCCGGATTTAATTTTATCAGCCACGGGCTTATCCGCACCCCGTGTACCCAGAACCATCGATTTAAATTTTGTATTTAATTCTTGTTTTAAAAACAAATATTCCAGAAATTTTTCTAGCCCCAACAACTTCTTCATTGAATCAAATTCATCCACAGACAATTGATTCAGTTGTGTTAATAATGTTCTGTTTTTTTTGATTAATTTAATCTGCGCAGTCGTAGTTAATTTGGGTTCGATTTTTTTTGTATCGATTTGTGTGTTTTTGATTTGTTCGGACAGTTCAGATTTTTTTTTATTCAGCGATCTGTGGATATCGCCAAATTCTTTTTCTTGTTTGGCTGATAATTGTAATTCGTCACTGATTTTCCAGATAAAAATATCTTCGATTTGATTTTTTTTTGTGACTTCTGTATTAGCGAATGCAAAACAGGCTGAAAATAAAATAGTTAGAGTTATTGAAAATTTTTTAAAACTGAACATGATTTATTAAAACCAGACGTCCCTGTCTAGTCAATCTTATACTCTGAATCTGGTTTTACAGATCTTTGATCGCCGCAGCGGCGTCCAATCCGTGCTGTTCGATTTTTTCATTCAAAATTTCAGCATACAGATCATCGTCATTTTGCGAAACCGCTGCTAATTCAACCCAGTCTGCAGGGGATGTTGCTACGGAATTTAAAATACGTTGCTGATTTTTTGAAATTTGTTGAATATGAGTTTTATTAAATAATCCCAGGCTCAGGCCTCCGAGTCCGACGATAAAACTGGCTACGAATAACATGAATGCTGTTTTTAATATTTTTTGCGGAGCCGGTCTGAAAGGCCGGCTCTTAGATTCCAAAAATATCCACGTTTTTGTCCACTTTGTTTGCGATTTAATTTCTGTTTTTTCTACAGCTTGCATAATTTGATCGTGCATTTGATCAAAAAATAAATCGTCCATCGGAACTTCATATTGATCTTCGATTTTCAGCTTGAGCTCAATCAGCGCTTCTTTTCGTGATGTCATTCTGCCTCCGCGTATTTTGTGTTCATTTCTGTAAAAATACCACCGATCTCGCTGGTCCAAGATCTGAGTTCTTGTTTTGATTCAAAAGTTTCTTTCAGTTTCAACAAAGCATGTCTGTAGTTTGCCTTCGCCGTATCATAGGGGCATTCCATAATTTCAGCGATTTCAGCAAAACTCAGATCTTCGTAGACTCGTAACACCAAAGCTGTCTTTTGCTTGAACGGCAACAGATCAACTTCTTTTTGCAACATCCGGCCTACGGCTTGATGAACTAAATCTTTTTCTGCTGTGGCATCAATGCCGATTGAAACGTCTTCGATATCTGAAAATTGATGACGATTTTCTCGTAATTTATTTCTGGCAGTATTGACTGCAATTTGATACAGCCAGCTTTTAAAAGACGCTCTCCCTTCGAAAAGACTTAATTTTTCATAAGACTTAATAAATGCTTCTTGTACAACGTCCTGTGCGCAATCTAAATCCTTCATAAACCTCATACTCAACCGTAGTAATCCTCTTTGATGCCGTTTCACGAGTTCTGAGAATGCAGGCCGATGACCTTGTCTGACGTCTGCAATCAGTTCTAAATCAGTCTTTTCAATCAATATTGAAATCTGACTTATATTGATTTCTCTTTTCATAGACACACCTCTGTCTAAACTCGGTTAAATTAATTTACAAAAAATGTTACTTTTTTGTAGCCTCATAAATTTATTTCATTTTTTTATTTTTAATTGACGATCAAAAACAATCTGCCCCCACTCAGTTGTTTGCTCATCCTTGATAAAATATAAAGCAAGCCTGAGGCCAATAAAATTGGGGTCAATATGGCCTAAATATTTGAATTTGTTTATAAATAACGAATTTCTAATATTCAATATTAGATTGTCTTATGGCTGAAATGGATTTTGAATTTAATGAAAAATTACGATTGTGTTACTTTGTTTCGGCCGTTTTGCTTGCTCAAATACAATGCTTTATCTGCACGATTATAAATCGAATCCCAAGTATCACCGGTAATTTTTGTTGAAACGCCGATTGAAATTGTCACTGGAATTTTTTTATTTTCATAAACGAATGAATGAGCCTCAACAGTCGCTCGAATTCTTTCTGCGACTTCCATCGCAGTTTTAATTGGCGTAGCTTGTAAAATTAAAACAAATTCTTCACCGCCGTAACGTGAAAAATAATCGTTTGAACGAACCAGTTTTGACTGCATCAACTGGCCTAATTCTTTTAATACATAATCACCACCGGGATGCCCATGGCTATCATTAATTTTTTTAAAAAAATCAATGTCGTATGTAATAACAGACAACGGCTCGGTTAATACATCAGAGCGTTTGACTGATTCGGGGCCTTTATCCAACAAGGCACCTTTATTAAACGCACCTGTCAGTGCATCTTTGGACGCTTTATCAAAAATTTGCTGATTCGTAATAGACTCAACATTGCCTTGGTCTAAAAATTTAAAGATGACATTTCCTGTTTTAATTTGATCATTATTGACTAAACGTCTTGGGACCATCGGCAACAAAGCTTGTCCGTTGACTTGTGTTTTATTTGTTGAACCCAAATCTACGATTTGTATATCGGCGATTGAAATTATAAATTTAGCATGAGTACGGCTTAATGATATGTCTGTGACTGTCATGTCTAAACCGTCACCTCGGCCAATTGTCATGTCTGGCTTGGTAATTAACCATTGTTTCCCCACATAGCCTGGTGGACCAACTAAAACAACAATTGCTGGCGGCGCTTCATTCGCAGCGCGCAGTTTACCTTTGAATGTATCACTAGCTACTATACTGGTTTTATCACCTGAATCAGACATACAGTTATTATGGATCAACTTTTTTTCACAGACAACTGATGTCAGAAATGAACACGACTGGCCCAAGGGCCAATTCGACAAAACGAAACTTTATGCGACGACGACATCTTCTTCGATACGATGAAAACCACGCCATTCTTTCAACCGACCATGCGGATCGCTTTCGATATCAGCGTATTCAAACATCACATATGTTAATTTTGTTATTTTACCCAACGATGTGACATCCAACGATGTCAATTCAGTCCAGGTCCCCGTATTAAAATATTCTTTACGCGATCCCCATTTTTTATATTCATAAACATGGGTGTGACCAAAAACAACTGAATGAATTCGTTCGTCATTTAATATTTTTTTAGCCGAAACTGTTAAATCTGGAAAAATTGCGCTGTCAAAAAATATCCTGGTTAATTTTTTGATCGACCATTTATACCTGGTATCATTTGAAAATATAATCGAATACAGATATTTAAATAATAATCCAAAAGCTTTAATAAGCATTTTTGGTTCATTAAAAAAAGCCCACTTGATCATCGCATCAAAGGGACGGATTTTGTCCACATGCGGATATTTTTCTTTGACCTTAAGAACTAATTCAATAAAAAAATGTGACCCAAAAGGCAAATTTAAAATAGGTTCAGGCAGTCCCTGTTTTAAAAAAAACTTTCTGGGGTCAACTCGGTTTGCAGCTTCATGCATATGACCGTGTTCGACATGAATGCCATCGACAAAATAAACTATATTTTTATACTGCAAAGGATATCCAACGATTTGGTCTAAATAATCACGGCACCCCTGAAACATCATTGATTGATCATGATTGCCAATAACATAAGTAATTTTTCTGAATGGATTCGCTAAAAATTCTCCCATCGCTTTGAAAACTTGCAAATGTCCACCGATAATTGATTTTAAAACTTCAACTGATATTGATTCTGTGATTGATGTTAAAAAATGACCTCGGTAATCCACTTGCAAAAAATTTAAAAAATCACCATTAAAAATAATTTCAACGTCACTTTCACGAAAAGCACCGCTTGAATAATATTGAATGAATTCGACTAATTTATCAGAAAAATAAAATTCTTCCAGCGTGTTCATACTGCCGTCGGCCAACAATCGGCCACGACCTAAATGTAAATCGCTTAAAATTAATTTAATTTTTTTTGTGGGTCGTTGAACTTCATCAGACATTGAACATGCCCGATCTAATCGACTTTTTTAAGTGGAAATTTGTTTTCATCCTGCAGCTCAAGATTTGCCATGGCCAATCGCAAGGCTCTGGTTGTTCGTTTGAAGGAATCCTGATTTGTATCCAAGACTTTATTCAGATCAACACATTTTTGTCTATAGCTTTCAACTTCCAATTGAACTTGGTCCATCTTGCGGCGCAAATCTAAAATTTGTTCGTCTTTGCTTTTGACCAAAGCATTTTTTTCAGCGCGAATTAATTCCAAACGATTCTCGAGTTCCCGTTCACGGATTCGAATTTTTTTCATGTCGAATTTTAAACGCGAATCTAATTCATCAATTTTCATTTGTGCTTTTTGTAATTCGTTGTCTTTGCGGTGAAATTGATTTCTGATTAATTGCATTTCATTTTTATATGATTGCTCAAGACTGTCTCGATCACTTTTAAATTCATGAACTTGAGCAGTTAATAAATCAGCTCTTTCTTTGACGATTTCAGAAGCCGACATCAACTCTTCATTCTGCAATCTGAGTTTGTCATTTTCTTTTTCAATTTCTAATATTTTATCTTGGGCAATTCGTAAATTTTCTGCTTGTGCTAATTGCGAATCTGAATTTCCCCAGGCCGCGTAGCCCGATGAAAATGCGGCACGCGATTGCCCAACAGAAATCTTATTCATGGGCTCATCCTGGCCTTGAACATTTCTATTTGTATAACCTGCAATAGCCACAGTTTTATCATTATCACTAATGTTTGAATGCTCTTGCACTGGTGGCGCTATGGCCACTGTTGCCATATTCGTGGCACTTGCAAATGTCGGATCATTTTGAATATTATTTTTAACAATAGCCAGATTTTCATGAACTTCTGCAGCGATTGGCGCATGGACAAATTCGTTTGCGTCCAGCTTTTGAACAAATGCCGCGTCTAATTCAACATGCTCATCAATTATAAAATTTGTTTTATCCATATCCGAGACAGCTGTGTTTTCGAACGTTTGTAAAAATACGGCCATATCTGGATCGGCTGATTCTCCATCTGAACCGTGCATGGGCAACAGTATTTTGTCGCTATCTAAAATTTGGATATCATTAGATTCAAAAACGAGCCCTTGCAAACTGGATTCAATATCATTTTCTTCATCAGTTAATAATTCTGAATCTTGATCTGAATTGTTCGCAGATAGATTCAACTCTTCCATCAAGGAAGCCATTAAGTCTTCGGCTGCGTTTTTTGTTTTAGATTGACTCATTTGTTCACTAAACCTCTGTTTTTACAATTCTTTATCGGACTGTAAAAACAGAAACTTAAATAAAACTGAATAATAAATGTCTTAAATCGAGATCATCTGCGAAAGATCTTGCAAAAGCGTCGTATATTGCTTTTCGTCGACCTTGGCTAATCGTTTCAGACTAAAGTCTTGAATGGTTTGGCTCGACATCACGGTCCCTGCCAACGTCGCTTTTTTTAAATCGACCCAACTTGGTTGCCCCGTAACAGTTTTTGATAAATATCCAAAAAATCCGCCGGCAAAACTGTCGCCTGCTCCTGTTGGATCAACAACAGTTTCAACTGGCAATGACGGACATTGAAAAAAACCATGTTTTTTTGAATACAACGTCGAACCATATTCACCGCGCTTAACACAAACGAAATCAGGCCCCAATTCGCTGACCTTTTTAATGGCTTTGATCGTATTTGTTTCACCGGTCAACATTTGAGCTTCGGTTTCATTGACAAAAACGATGTTTACTTTTTTCATCACTAAAATCAGCTCTTCCTTTTTTGACATAATCCAATAATTCATACTGTCCATACCAATAAATTTTGGACTTTGAATTTGTGATAAAACTTTTAATTGCAAATTTGGATCAATATTTGCCAAAAATACATAGGCAGAATTTTTATAAACTTCGGGTAATTCAGGGTTAAAATCGGCAAACACATTTAATTCTGTTTTTAATGTGACGGCTTCATTTAAATTTTTCTCATAAGTCCCAGCCCAGTGAAAAGTTTCACCTGCCACGACTTGCAGACCAGTTAAATCCACATTCCGTTTGTGTAAAATTTCACGATCGGAATCTAAATAATCGGAACCAACAACGCCGACGACGCGCACTTTTGTAAAAAAACTTGCTGATACCGAAAAATAATTCGCTGAACCGCCCAATGATCTATCGGCAACACCTGACGGTGTTTTTACAGAATCATACGCAAGACTACCGACTACTAAAACTTCTGACATTGTTTCCTCCGATTTTTGAATTTGAAATATCCATCGTCTCTGCTGTTCGTCCTACTTTGGTCGACAACTGGCCACAAGCTGCAAAAATATCACGACCCATTGTTCGACGTAATAAAACTTGTGCTCCTAAATTCATGCATTCCGTATGAAAAGCCTGAACAGTTTCATCTGTTGGCCGGCTAAAATCTGCACCTGGGTGTTCATTAAAAGGAATTAAATTTATTTTGCAAGGTACGTCTTTGAGCAATTTAACAAGTTGTCTGGCATGATCAATCTGATCTGTAACCCCAGCCAACAAAACGTACTCCATCGTTATTTTTTCACCAGTCGCACGATAATACCGTTTACATTCTTCCAGTAATTCAGGCAGCGGATATTTTTTATTAATCGGCATCACTTGCGATCTGACATCGTTGCTGTATCCATTAAGGCTTACGGCTAAACGGACTTTTGCCTGTGCAACTTTGTACATTTCTGGCACCAAGCCTGATGTCGATACCGTAATTTTTTTGAGTGATAAATTAATTCCAGTCTGCGCGTGAAATACGTCAATTGATTTAAAAACTTCATCTGAATTATCCAGCGGTTCGCCCATTCCCATAAATACAATATTTGAAATTCGTTGGCCCAAACCGGCTTGAGCAAGCGAATCATGTACACGCATGAATTGACCAACAATTTCATCGGCAGTCAGCCTACGTTTCAGTTTCTGCTTACCTGTGTAACAAAAATGGCACGCCATATTGCAACCAATTTCAGACGACAAACACAACGTTAACCGGTCATCCGACGGAATAATAACGGCCTCTACGGAATTACCATCACGAACATCAAATAAAAATTTCTGAGTACCATCAACACTGATCAAATGTTTAATCACCGGAGGTAATTCAAAGGTCAGCATTTTTTTAAGTTCTTGCCTGAAATCTTTTGAGAGGTTTGTCATCTGATCAATGTCAGTGATGCGCATTTCATAAACCCATTTATAAACTTGTTGTGCGCGAAATTTTTCTTTACCAAATTTTCTGAAATAATCTTGTAATGATTCAAGCGTGAATGAATAAAAATTTCTAGGCTGAGGTTCTTGGTTTGCAATTAAATTTGCATGCGAATTTTTTGACGTTAAATCAACGTTTGCTTCCATCGGCATCATAGGCCAACTCCTTATTTGCTTATTACAGCGTTTGTTTTTGTGAACATGGTTTTTATAAGAAAAAGATCGGAAAAAGACAACTTAATTTTAGATTTAGAAAAATTGCTAAAATTTTACAGTGTACCTATTTCATTTCTGAGTTCTTGAATTTCGCAAGGAACACAGCCAATTTTCGCCACAACGATACCAGCTGCATAATTTGCTAAAACACAGGCCTGCGCCAGAGGTAAACCCACAGAGACCCCCAAAGCCAAGGCCGCAATCACTGTATCCCCAGCGCCAGTCACATCAAATACTTTTTTGGCAAATGTTGGCACTTGTACGACTTGTTCGTCTTTTGTAAAAATAGCCATGCCTTCTTTACCCTGCGTCAATACAACGTCAGATGCACCAGTCATTTTTTGTAATTGGCGACCGACGGCCCAAACTCGGTCCGATGGATTTTCGATGTCTTCTTCTTGGATTTTCGTTAATGCCAAAGCTTCGTTGTAATTGGGCTTAATCAGATCAACGCCTTTGTAAAATTCAGCAAATTTTGTCTGGTGAGGATCAACCATCAAATATTTTTTAGCTGCTTTGCAAATTGAAACAATTTTTTCAACCAACGTCAGCGAAAAAATGCCTTTGGCATAATCTTCGATGATCACACAATCCACAGTCGAAATTATTTTTTCAATTTGTGAAATAATTTTTTGTTCAGTTTCTGCTGTCAAGTTTTTTCGAATTTCATGATCTACGCGAACCAAATGATGATGCCCTGTCATGATTCTGGTTTTACGAGTTGTCGTCCGCGAAGAATCAGTGATTAAAAAATCCGAACTGACTTTAGATTTTTGTAGTAATTTTTTTAAAATATCTGCACCGGCATCTGAACCAATGACTGAAATCAAAATGGCTTCACCGCCCAAACTTGCAACGTTTTGTGCAACGTTTGCAGCCAGTCCTAAACGCTTATCTTCTTCGTTCACTTCCAAAACTGGAACTGGGGCCTCTGGACTGATTCTTTTGACTGCACCCATTATGTACTCATCAACACCAACATCGCCGACAACCAGAATCTTTTTATTCTTAAACAAAGAAATTTTTTCAAGTATTTCAGATTTAATCTTCTGATCGATATGAAAATGCTGAATCTTATTTGATGTATTTGACATTATGGTCACCTCGAACTGATATACGCAGTTATGAACACCATCAGACCACGAATCCACGAAAAGCTCAATCTGATCTATGAAAAAGATTACGTGTCAGGTTCTGATAAAAAAATTATTTTAGATTATCTATCGACACTATATCCGATTTGGGAAAATCGATTTTCGGCTTCAAATCCACCGCCGAGCGGCGAACCCAACCGGTCTTTGCTGCGCCCGGTTTATTGGCTGGGCAACTGGCAATTTGCTTGTTTAGATTATTACCATCCACCCAAAGGCATCCATCATCGGTGCGTACAGGCTGAAAAATACCCACCCGTCTTGCAAAAAATAGTTTCAGCCGTTGAAAAAATGGTCCACGATAAATTCAGCGACAAAGACATTCCGAATGGATGGCATCTGAATACCTGCTTGATTAATTATTATGGCGATAAAATCGAAACCGAAAATAATAAAACAATAAAAACAGATATGGCCCGGGTTGGTGAACACAAAGATTTTGAACCCGGCCCCGTTGCCTCAATTTCATTTGGCGAAAAAGCCATGTTTCAATTTGTTAAAAGTGCTGGTAAATCACAAAAAAGCGATGTCGTTTTGCAACAATGGTTGGACGATTCAAGTCTTCAAATATTCGGCGGAGATAAATTTAAAAAACAATTATTTCACCGCGTTCAGCGCGTCGAAAACAAGGGGCTTTTGTTTAAAAATACCAACACAACACAATTTGAAACCCGCCGAATTAATTTTACATTCCGGTATGTACCCAAAGACCATATTCAAGCTTATTTCAGATTGCCTGAAAATTTGCAAAATGATATTCACGGTTATGTCGAAGAACTGTCTACAAAATCAAAATATTGGAAGGAACAGCTTGCGTGAAAAAAATAATTTTACTGATTTTTTTAGTTTCCTGTTCCGAAAAAAAAATGAACCATCAATTTGAACCCAAATCCGCAGCAAATGTGATTTATGGTCAGGATGGTCGAATTGATTTTTTTGAAACCAAAGATTCTGATTTACAAAATATGGCTAAATCCACGGCAGCATTTATTGACCCCAGATTTTTAATCTACGATTCCATATTTGATGTTTACAATTTCGAAAACGCTGAACCATCAATTGCATTTTGTTCGACAGAACGATTTCAAAAACAACCCAAATTTGCAGACTGTTCAGGCTCACTGATTGGACCAGATATTATTCTGACAGCTGGCCACTGCGTACAAACCACCAAAGACTGTGAAAACACGCGAATTGTATTTGATTACACATTAAATTCGTCTTCTGAAAAATTAATTTCTTTGCCCGCTGCCAGCGTTTACCGTTGTCAAAAAATAATTGCGTTCAGTAACGTCAAAAACAGTACAGATTTTGCATTAATTCAACTGGATCGAACTGTCCCTGGTCGAAAACCGTTGGAATTCAGCACTGAAAATTTAACTTATCAAGATCCATTAATGATGATCGGGCACCCCATGGGTTTACCGACGAAACTGACGATGAATGGCAAAGTCCGATCACTGATCCCTGAACATTATTTCACAGCTTCCCTGGATGCCTTCAGCGGAAATTCAGGATCTGCCGTTTTCAACCAAAATACAAAAAAAATTGTTGGCGTTTTAGTCCGCGGCGAATCTGATTTCGACAGAAAAAATGGCTGCTATATCGCAAAACAATGTGACGAAGACGGCTGCCGCGGCGAAAGCATCACACCAGTCAGCGAATTTTTAAAATATTTAAAACCGTAATATCAGACCATCGTCCAGAGATTTAATCCCGTCAATGCTATCACCGAAACCACATCATGACCGATGAACAATATCAAAAACGCATTCAATTTTTAGAACACATCAAGAAAAATTATGTTGCAGTGAAAGACAAGGCTTTGCTTTTTTATTTTGATGATTATGATATTTCGACGATTAGCACAGATTGCAGACTTTTCGACAGAGAATGTAGTATGTATCAATACGAAAGAAGCCAAAATGAATCTGGAGCTGTTGTATTAAGTTACGGCTTTGAAAATGAAATTTTATTGTCTCTAGCAGATCAGTTTGTCGAAATAGGCTATAACTTGACATACCAATTTACCGAGTTTAACGACCTAGTTAAGCCTATTGATATAAAAAAAATTGCGCCTGAGCTTAACGAACTTTTTAAATTACTTAAATCCAAGTAATTTATTAAACTCGGCGAAGAAGTATTCATTAAATGTAATTTTCGAATTGGATTTTTCGACATTGTATATTTTCAGTAAATTAAGCAAAAAATCACTTAGATTGTAATGCCCAAAGTGATGATCTATTTTCCAGATGTCGCCCGTCCACTGTTCGCAAATCCTAACCTTTTGATCATTATCCAACTTTGCATACAAAACCTGTCTGCCCGAGGGCTCTTCGTCAATCTCAAATACCAGTTCGGTTTTTTGATCTGCAAATTTATTTGACCAATTCAATTCATTTTTTAACACAAAATATTCGTTCATGATTTCTGATCGTTGATTCATGCAGAGGTGAACTGCAAATCAAACTCAATGTTTATAATGTCCTAATTATGCTTCAGCGGAATTCCTGATTCGCAATCCGGAATTATTTCGCGTTAAATCCCCGCTTGAGCATTTCGACTAAAAATGGCCATTGGTATTCGGCGGCCAATGCGCAATGGACACCGTTTAATTCAGTGATTTTCGTTTTTGAAAAATCACCGGGTTGTTTGCCCGATAAAATTAAATCTGTGTTTAATGAATTAATCACAGCGGGGTCGTTTGGTGTATAATAAATTTGAATTGGTGTTTTTTTGTTTTTAAAAATGGGCCAAAAATTATTTAAATCATACAGGCTTTTTGAATTTTCAATATGACTGATCAATTCGTCTGGAAAATGAATTTGAGGAAATTTGTTTTTGAATGTCTGCAAATCTAAAAGTGGCTTGGATTCTTTGTGATTAACCCAATCAAATGCCGCCGGCGTAAAACGGGGCGTCAGATCAAACAACATTGGCCATAAAGAAATTTTTTCTAAATCTGGATTTTTATTGTATAAAGATTTCAACCTGAAACTGTTCCATAAATCAAAATAGGCCGAAAATAAACCAGGTCTGGAATGATATTCAAATGTTTTTTGAAAATTAATCAATGGGCAAAATGTTTGTACAGATTTTATTTTGTGCCCATATTGTTCGTCCAGATACGTCGTTAAAAATATTCCGGATCCAGACAAGCTGACACCGACCAGGTGAATATCCGTGACTAAGTTGGTCCAATTAAATTCGTGGTTTGTAATTTGATTTAAAATAAAAAAAGTATGCAGACCTTCTTCGAATCCGCCGACTGTAATTCTGTCATTGGATGTTAAATATCCGTGACTGGTCAAGCTTTCCAAAACCAAAACGTGATATCCTAAATCTTGGTAAATCAATTTAAATAAATAACGTTCAGCTAAAAATTCATCGATGTTTCCATGAACACCCATTCGAAAAATAACCAATGGTTTTTTTTGCCCATCATGCACGGACAGCATTCCTCGAATTTTCAGCCCAGGCTTTAACTGAAAATTTATTTTTTTAAACTGAGTTGAGTCTGTGAGGTCGAAATCAAAAAATAATTTACTTTTGAAAGAATCTAAGAAATTCAAGTTGTATTCAGCCTGACATATTTTAGAGTCTAACTTTTCTGATGAAAAAGTAAGCTTGCATTCGTCTGTCACGGCTAAACTTGGCGACCATTTCGAAAGCCGAGTCATTGCGTTATAAATAATTGGTGGATAAGAGGTCAAATTTGATGAATTTGCCTTGGCAATCGGCTTCAGAATTAAAATTGCTGCGATCAACAATAGATTTAGAATTAGTGTTTTTGCTCGACAGTTCATAGGTGATTTTCTACACTTATTTCATTTCAAAGTAAACCTAAGGAGTCAATATGCCTGTTCACGATAACTTAAATCCACATTCAGAAGCCCATTTAAATGGACCACTTTTTCAAAATGCATTAACAACAATGCGCGAAGCCGCAAAAATTATTAACTGTGATCCTAATATTATGGAA
Organism: Pseudobdellovibrionaceae bacterium; assembly: GCA_031428135.1. Classification (GTDB taxonomy): domain Bacteria; phylum Bdellovibrionota; class Bdellovibrionia; order Bdellovibrionales; family Bdellovibrionaceae; genus Pseudobdellovibrio. The sequence goes on from JANPOT010000027.1 coordinate 48,569, forward strand.
AGATTAACAAAACCCAGACGCTGTATTACAGTTTCTGTCCCCGTTCGAATGGACGATCAATCTGTCAAAGTTTTCACTGGCTACCGTGTGCAGTACAATGCAACTTTGGGGCCTTATAAGGGCGGAATCCGATTTCATCATAATGTTGATTTACCAGAGGTTGTTGGCCTTGCGGCTTTGATGACTTTTAAAAATTCAGTTCTTGGCTTGCCTCTTGGCGGAGCCAAAGGTGGCGTTTGTGTAGACCCTACAAAATTATCACGTAATGAAAAACAAGGACTGACTCGTCGTTACACTTCTGAGATTTCACATTTCGTTGGACCTACCAAAGACATTCCTGCACCGGATGTTGGAACTGACCCACAAACTATGGCTTGGTTTATGGATACCTATTCTCAAGAACAAGGTGGCTATGCACAACCGGGTGTTGTGACTGGAAAACCAGTTGAAATCGGTGGATCATTGGGCCGAAATCATGCCACAGGCCTTGGCGTAATATACACTTGTGAACGCGCCATGGAAATGAAAGGTGCATCGATGAAAGGCGCACACATTGTCATCCAAGGTTTTGGAAACGTGGGATCTTTCGCTGCAAAATTTGCAACTGATCGTGGGTCACGTGTCATTGCCGTCAGTGACGTATCTGGCGGATATTTTAACGGAGATGGTTTAAATATCAATGAAATGATCGACTACGTAAAAACAAATAAATCTCTTGAGGGCTACACAAAAGCGCAAAAAATTTCGAATGCAGAATTACTTGAGCTGGATTGCGATGCTTTGTTGCCTTGTGCGCTTGAAGGCCAAATTGATACGCATAATGCTGAAAAAATTAAAGCAAAATTTATTATTGAAGGTGCTAACGGCCCTATGACAAACGCTGCAACAAAAATTATTCATCAACGCGGCATCCATTTGGTTCCAGATGTTATCGCCAATGGTGGCGGCGTCATTGTTTCATATTTTGAATGGGTCCAAGACATCATGTCATTTTTCTGGGACGAAGCAGACGTTGATACAAAATTAAAAGGTATTATTTTAAAAGCTTACGATAACGTTTATAAGTTCCAAGCAGAAAAACAAACTGATATGCGATCGGCAGCGATGGCTGTATCAATTCAACGTCTCGAAAAGGCGATGTTACTGCGTGGACTGTATCCGCGCTAAGATGAAACCATGGCTATGGATACCTGCAAAGTGGGCTCATGATTTAAGTCCCTTGGGTATCCTGATTTATTCTAAACTGTTTGGTCAACCAAAGACTCCTGTTTGGAATTCATTCGGCTACAAAAATTTAATTTTTAAAAATCGAATTGGAATTGCTGGCGGTGTCGATAAAAATGCGGACTCACTTTTTGCTTGGGAAAGCTTGGGTTGCGGTTTTTTAGAAATCGGCACGATCACACCAAGACCCCAACAGCCTAATCCAGGAAAAATAATAGACCGTGATTTAGCCACAAATTCTTTATGGAATAAAATGGGATTTCCATCGGCCGGCGCTGATGAAGTTTTTTATAACCTCAGAAATTTTAAAGCACTTTCAAAAACACCCGTTTTTGTGAATATCGGAAAAAACCGAACCACTGAAAATTCAAAAGCCCATGAAGACTATATTTTTTTATTAAATCATTTTTCTTCCGTCGCTGACGGTTTTGTTATGAACATCAGTAGCCCGAACACGACAGGCTTGCGTGATCTGGCCAAAAAAGAAAACCTAGACCTTTTTTTAAGTCCGGTGATGACCGCTGTTAAAAATTTAAATTTAAGCCAACCCATTTTTATCAAATTGAGCCCGGATTTATCAGACTCTGATTTAGAAGCCACAATCAAATGCTGTCTCAGTCACAATATTGATGGTTTCATTTTAACGAATACAACCCTATCCAGACAAAATTTGACAAAATACCCTGCTGAAGGCGGGGTTTCAGGTCAACCGTTAGCCGAACTGTCAAAACAGGCCTTAAAAATTGCAGTCAAGGCGTGTTCAGAACAAAAAACAAAGAAATTAATTATTTCTGCGGGTGGAGTGATGACAGAGCATGATGTTTTTGAAAGAATAGAACTGGGTGCTGATTTGGTCCAAGTTTATACGGCTTTGATATACCAGGGCCCAGGTTTTTTTAGAAAGGTCGCAAATTTTGTCCGAGAACGAAAACAAAATTGTTGATACAAAAAATATTCAAACCACCGGTTCCGATAAACCGAAGGCACCTTTTTATCCAAAAAAACCTCGTGTTAAAAGAAATTGGATTCCCGTTGTCGCCGGTATTTTAAAAAAAGGTCAGCAGGTTTTAGTTGGCCAACGACCAGAAACTCATACACTGGGTGGGCTTTGGGAATTTCCTGGCGGAAAAATTGAACTTGGTGAAACACCAGAATTTGCATTACAACGCGAATTGCGTGAAGAACTGGGCATTGAAGCCGAAATTGGCGAACTGAAAATTGCATGCAGTCACAGTTACGGCGATGTTGGAATTTTAATTTTATTTTACGAAGTATTGTTTTGGAAGGGCGAACCCAAAGCCAAACACCACACAGCGCTTGAATGGATTACAGCAGCAACCTTGCCTGAACGAAATATTCCAGATGCAAATCGAAAAAATATGGACCGCATTTTTAAAGCTTTTGATTTCGATAAGAAAAAATAATTTATGAAAATTTTAATTCACGCAAAAAATTCTGTTGAAGACAAAAACTGTGATGTCGAATCGCAGGCTGAATTCTTATGCCAAGAACTTGAAATATCTGGCCATTCTGTTGAATGGTCGAATCAAACACACCCCGTGCGATTGATTTTGAATAAATATGATATCGTCCATATTCTGACAGCTTCCCAGCCTTTGTCTTTGAAAAACTGTTTGATTGTTATGACTTCAAAAGCTTTGGGCTTGCCAGTCGTAGTTACAAATTATGGCGTGGATGATTTAAGTTTCAAAAATAACCAAGTCTCATTAATTCAAAAAAAATATTTTGATGCTCTTTCGGTACCAGAAACAGATGAACTTAAAAAACTGCGACTTTTTAGTGAAAAAAAATTTATTTTGCCGGCCTTTTTTAAGCAAAATGAAATACAGAATGAAAAAAAAACATCACCCCCTCATATTGTATTTCATATCGACAAAAACTTTAATGAACTGCCTGACGTCAAATGGGACCTGGCTGAAAATATTTATGTTAATGGAATATCAATGGTCGGCCAAAAATCGCATTCAGACATTAGGGTATTATGGAATATATTTGCGAAAAAAAATCCTGTTTTTAAAAATGCTGTTTTAATTTTAAACGAATCGAATCTGAAAAATATAATAATTCAAAACTTATCTGTTTATTTTGCGAATTATTTAAAAATCGATTCGATCAAATTTTCTAAAATTATTCAGATGTGTTTGTCCACAAAAACAGTTTTAGTACTGAACGAAAGCCAGGCCAGTGGATTTCCTGATTTGTGGTCCTCTGGAAATAATGGCGTAATTCGCAATTTTGAAAAATCATTTTTATATCAATTATCATTTTCTGAAATCTTAGAACAAATTTCAACCATCCAATTTAAAATTAAGCCAGTCCATTTTATCGAATCAAAAATAAATGAATTATCCAGGATCTATGCGAAATTAAAATCCCAGAAAGAAATCAAGCTGCCCTATGCGAATATGCCTCGTCGGTCATAAAATTCATGTTCAAAGTCGAGCTCAAGACACGGGTCTGTTGTGGCCCCTTGCTCGTGGTTTATCCGAACGTGGCCATGATGTCACAATCATTTCAACCGTTTCGCCAATGAAAAAATCTGAGGTTTACCGCGATGGCATTAAAGCTTTTTATCTTCACGAAGGGACATCTGCATTTAAAACTTCACGCTTTATCGATGCTGCTCACAAAAAATTTACACAATTGCATCATGAAAAACCATTCGAACTCGTTCACAGCCTGGACGATAGCGCATTTAAAATTGGTCGGCATAAAAAAAATTTTGGTGTATCGATAGCCTACGATATTGAAGCCACAAAAATGGCCGATTTATTTTCAACATTGACTGAAAATGATGGATCACTGAATTCTCAATTTAAAACTTCGATCAAAGTAGGCTATAAATTTTTAAAAAGCTATTTTTCTCAGGATCGAAGTTTACTTGAAACCGCCGATGGCATATTCACAACAACGCCCCAACAGCGTATGATTTTAGAACGCTATTATCTGTACCCCGATTATCACACATATACTGTCCCCTACGGAATTAATTTGGGCGATTTAACGCCACGGTCAGAATCCGACAGTTTTAAATTAAAATTACAAATTCCCGATGAGGCAGATATTATTCTGGCCGTTTCAAATTTTACAAATTCATTTGAACTCAGACCGTTGCTGAAAGCCTTTGAAAAAGTTGTTTTAAAAAATTCAAACACATATCTGGTCATCATCGGCGATGGCCCCCGATGGAAAGACGTTGAATTTCAAATGCTCAAGCTGGTTCTTGGCAGCAGAGTCATCATGCCAGGCGCTGTTGATGCCGAAGATTTATTAAATTATATTTTAGCGTCAAGCGTATATGTGGATCTGAGTTCGCAATCAACAGGGTTGGAGCCCAGCCTGATTGAAGCTATGGCCCAACAAAAAGTTGTGATTGGTTCAGAGCTAAGTCCGATTTCTGAAATTATCGAAGACACCAAAGACGGTTTTTTAGTTCGACCTGCTGATGACATGACGATTTCAAAATTGCTGATTCAAATTTTGTCTGAAAAAGAAAATTATTTACAGCTGGGCGAAGCTGCCCGGCTTAAAGTTTTAAAAGTTTTTAATCGCCAAAAAATGATCGATTCTCTTTTAAAATCTTATTCTGAAATACTTGAAAAATCTGGGCACAAAAAACCAAAGCCACCAACGCAAAGCTTCTCAAAAAAACAATCCTAAATCGTCTAAAAACGCTATAACAACACAACTTTGGTCGACCTTTCAAAAACATCAAATATATTTTGCAATTCAATCGTTTTATTTGCCATAATCAAAGTGATTTCGTGTATTTACGTCATCCAAAGGACAGTCAATGACCAAAGCAGACCTTATCAATCTTGTTTCAGAAAAAGCCGGCATCACGCGCGTCAAATCCGAAGCCATCGTCAATACAATTTTTGATACAATGGTCGAAGCTTTGATGAAAGATGATCGTATTGAAATTCGTGGTTTTGGTTCATTCGTGAATCGCGAATACGATTCGTACAAGGGCCGAAATCCACGGACCGGCGAAGTCATCGCCGTTGATGAAAAAAAATTACCATTTTTTAAAGTCGGCAAAGAACTCAAAGAAGCATTGAATAAGGTTTAATTTTTAATCAATTCAATATCAGAAATACCCTTCATCGCCATATATAATCTTTCTAAACCCAATGCCACTCCGCTTGACGGCGGCATACCAAAGTCCAAAGCTTGGAAAAATTCTTCGTCCAAGCTGACTATGGGTTTATTCATCGACATTTTTTTCTGTAAATCATCCATTGAACGTTCGCGTTGCACAACGGGATCATTTAATTCATGGAACGCATTTGCTAATTCAAGCCCCTGCCAATAGGCTTCGAATCGTTCAGCCCAACCATCCATACCCACCCGAGCAAGCGCAGCCTGATAGGGCGGATATTTTTCAATGAAAACCAGTCTGTCCGCAGGCCATTTGAATTCAATTTTTTCCATGAATATCAGAAAAAAATAATCGTCGATGCACGTTGCTGATTTTGTATCGATTTTTAATCGTTCTGCCAACGTTTTTAATTCTTCGATTGTTGTTTCGGGTTTAAAATCAAATTCACAGTATTTTTTAAATAGCTCTGAAATTGTAAAGGTTAAAATTTCTTTGGGTCTGGCAACTTTTAATTGATCACATGTGTATTCAACCAATTCGATGACGTCATGTTTTATTTGCGATAGATTCGCATAAGATCTGTACCATTCAAGCATTAAAAATTCAGGATTATGACGATCTGTTTTCTCACCATTTCTGAAAACCGCCGCAATTTCAAAAATACGGTCGGCACCTTGTGATAATAATTTTTTCAAATTTAATTCAGGCGAAGTTGGTAAATAATATTTTTGTTTTTGTGATCCTAAAATAAATTCTGTTTCAAAAACGTCCAGCGATGGCTCTGTCCCAGGGCAGATAACTAAAGTTTGCGTTTTAACATCCAGAAATCTTTTCTCTTTAAAAAAAGTTCTGATGTGATTGATGTATTCAAACCAGTTTTTATTTTTTGTCCAAGGGTCATTCTCCGCAGAGAAAAATCCTGATTGTATTGTTAAATTAGGGGCCAATAAAATAAATTGGGCTTGAGGCATGACTGCAACCAAATCACCGTCTTGCAGAATGTCAGACCCCACAAAGTCCGGATTGTCTTTCGCCCGCGATTCAGACAAATTCTGTATGCCAATACGCAATTGATGAATACGTCCTTGTTTCAAGGCTCCCCGTGGAGATTCTGGGTATTTTTGCCAATGATTCTGCAAATAATCGTCTCTTCTTTTGCTCATTTTAAAAAGATCGCTTATAAGATTGTCCTATGCAAACACAAAATAAAGAAAATCTGTTTTTCGAATCTGAATTTAAAAAGTACCGTGGACTGGCCGATTTTGTTGCCTTTAAAAAAATTCACGAACATACCCGTGATTTATCGGTCAGAAATGGCAAACCCGACAACATCAGATCATTCGATGACAGTGGAATACTGATCGAAATTATGCGTGACGGGCACATCGGCTACGGAGCAACATGCCAGTTAACTGTCGAAGGAATTAAATCGGCATTTGACCAGGCTTTAAAAATTACCGAAGCTGCAGCAAAACATTCTGTTTATAAATTCCAGGAAAACATACGCCCATCAGCAAATGGCGAATATATTTCTGCCCGACAAAAATCATTAGATCAAATTTCAACAGCTGAAATATATGATTTTTTAAAAACAACATCATTAAAATTAAAATCGTCCGACCAAATTATAACTGCAACATCAGATGCGATGATCATTGAATGTGATCAAAAATATATTTCATCAAATGGATCAGATTTTCATCAAAATTTTAATATTGTAATTAATTCGCTGTCAGCAACTGCGCAGTCTGGGTCAGAAACTCAAACCCGTTCACTTCACGGTGGACGTGGTAACTGCCGACAAATTGGCGCTGAACATTTTAATATACAAAATGCATTGTTTGAATGTGAAAACATATCACGCGAAGCTATTGAATTATTAACTGCAGAAAATTGCCCGACGGAAACATGTGATTTGATTTTGGCCCCAGATCAGATGTTATTGCAAATTCATGAATCGATCGGTCATCCCCTGGAATTGGACCGAATATTGGGTGATGAGCGAAACTTTGCTGGGTGGAGTTTCGTTCAGCCAAATGATTTCGGAAAATTGCAATATGGCAGCCCTTTGATGAATGTTGATTTTGATCCAACTGTTTCTGATGAAATGGCCAGTTACAAATTTGATGAAATCGGCCATCTTGCTGAAAAAAAATCTTTGATCAAAAATGGAATTTTACAAGCAGGCCTAGGCAGCCTTGAAAGTCAAATCAGGTCCGGACTGTCTGGTGTCGCAAATGCCAGATCCAGTTCTTGGAATCGTGCGCCGATTGATCGTATGGCCAATATTAATTTACAGGGTGGCGATTTAACATTGAATGAAATGATCTCAAAAATTTCACGCGGTGTGATCATGTTTGCAAACCGTTCGTGGTCCATTGATGACTACCGCCGTAAATTTCAGTTTGGTTGCGAATACGGAAAATTAATTGAAAATGGTCAAATCACAAAAACATTAAAAAACCCCAATTACAGATCGGTCACAATTCCATTTTGGAATTCACTGGCCGGGCTGACAAAGCCGGATACCGTTGAAACCTACGGATCACCCTATTGTGGCAAAGGCGAACCCAGTCAAATCATACGCGTAGGCCATTCATCGCCGTACGCAATGTTTAAAAATATCGAGGTCTTTGGTGGATAATATGAAAACATATTTGAAAAAATTTTCCGAATCAATTTTTAGCAACCTCATATCCAACGAAGAATTGGGTTTGTTTTTACATTCTGAAGACAGTTTCTTTTTAAGATTCAATGGTTCAAAAATTCGCCAAAACACAACAGTTTCTCAACACGAATTAACATTAACTTACCAAGCTGATCAAAAAATTATCAAGATGACTTTCAATTTAACATTAAATATTGAAACAGATCTGAACACTGCACTGAAAAAAATATCACAAGCCAGAATTGATTTACCCCAAACTGATGTCAGCCCCAAATATGTTCCGTTGGTGAATAATGGCGTATCTGATGTTTATAAAAAAATTGACAGACCTTTGGATGAACAAATTCCTGAAATTATTTCTGAATTATTTCAAGATTCAGATCTGGCCGGATTATGGTGTTCGGGCCCTTTACGTAACGCCAGCGTCAATTCGAAGGGACAATTTCATTATTTTGAAACAGATTATTTTTTCTTTGATTATTCGTTATATAATGGCCCCAAAGCCGCCAAAGGTTTTTATGCTTCAGAAAATTTCAATGTTAACGAATTTAAATTAAAAGCCCTTGAAACAAAAAACAAATTAAACCAATTGCAAAAACCCACAGTTCAAGTTCCCAGAGGGCAGTACCGAGTTTATCTGGAGCCAATGGCTGTTGCAGAAATATTAGGAACAATGGCTTGGCAAGGTTTAAGCCAATCCAGCTACAAACAAGGCCGTGCACCACTTAAAAAATTAAAAGAACACGAACTGTATTTGTCTGAAAAATTTACTCTGCTTGAAAATTTTAATTTAGGTTTAAGTCCCCTATTTAATTCAATCGGAGAAATTTCAGAGCCCGAGGTTATGTTGATTGAAAACGGAAAACTTCATAACTTCTTAACAAGTACGGCGACTGCCAACGAATATAATTTAATTTCAAATCACGCAAATGGCGGTGAAATGCCCAGATCACCTGAAATTAGAGCGGGCACTCTAAACCAAGCTGATATATTAAAAAAATTAGGGACAGGATTTTATTTATCAAATCTGCATTACATCAACTGGAGTGATCTACAGAGCGCTAGGTTAACCGGAATGACACGTTTTGCTTGTTTTTGGGTTGAAAATGGAGAAATTATTGGACCAATTTCGGATTTACGATTTGATGAAACTGTTTATAACATTTTTGGCTCAGGGCTTGCTGAATTTACAAATCACCAAGAAATTTTCGTTGATACGGCAACTTACATGAAACGTTCTTTGGGTGTTCTCAAGGTGCCTGGTGCGCTGATTGAAAACTTCAACTTTACTTTATAATCGAAATTTTTCAACTTTACCTGACATTCGAAAGTTTTCAACTTTACTTTATAACAATCAAAGCTTATAAAGCACACATAGGAGAAACCAATGAATTTAAACAAAATAAAATCAATGATTCAAAAAATTTCAAAAGAGCCTAATGTTAAAAAGGTCATCGAAGAAATTCAAACTGCAACATCTGATATTCAATCAAAATTACAAAAAATAAATACAAACGATGCCGTTAAAAAATACAAAGACTTAGTCAAAAAAGTATTAGCCAAAGAAAAACAACTGCAAAAAGAAATTTCGCTGGTTGTTGGTAAAGTCAAAAAAACGGCTTCTGAAG
>JANPOT010000028.1:0-6270 GCA_031428135.1 Pseudobdellovibrionaceae bacterium
TGACGATCAATTTTAAATTGAGTTGTTGTAAATTGAGTTTTCAGATGATCCGTCGTGTTTGAATTTTGTGTCGATATCGTATCAACATCGTCGTTATCAAAATTTAAAATTTGATCGATATCTAATTCATTTGATTCCAACGCTGCCTCTGTTTGTTCTTTGATAGCATTGATACCCTGATTCATAATTAATTTAACCATTGTACCACCACCTGAGTTTTGACTGATCAAGACATCACCGCCATATCGCCTGGCCACAGATAAAGCTTCAGACAGGCCCAAACCTGAATGTCTATTTTTATTTTTAGTTGTAAAATAGGGCTGCCATATTTTTTCTAAATTTTCAGGGCTGACACCAATGCCAGAATCACTCATTTCAACAATTGTCGAAAGCCTATTGTCATAGCAATGAACATAAATATTTTTATCAGCAGCTGTTTCGACAGCCTCAACTGCATTTTTTAATATTTGCTCAAACATTTTTTGAAACCGCGATTGCTCAAATTCAAAAACGTTTTGAGTTGAAATTTGAACGTCCAATCGCACGTTCGCTGCCAAACATTTTTCTTTAATTGCATCAATAGCAGCAGATAACGAAAAATTCAAAGTGGATTCAGTTTGTACAGGTTGCTGCAGTAGCTGCGGGATATCCAGGTGAACTGGGGGCGAAATGGCAGCGGTCGGCTGAATCGTTGGTGAGGTTTCTATTTCAACTTGAACAGGCGCTGGTTTTAATTTCAATTCTGAAATTGATATTTCAGAATTATGAACAATCGGAAAATCTGATTTCATCACATCCGTCGTTTCGCGGACAGCATTTTGATAAATTTGTTCACGCTCTGCTGTTTTTTGCGCAAGAATTGTTTTTTCGATGGGGCGAAATGCATAAAATAAAATTCCAATTAAAACACAAGAAAAACCCAAAATGAGTCCAAACAACATGATCGGAATATTCAACAATGAAATAATCGTCGACTGGGCCGCGTATGAAATAATTTTTAAATTCGCCGACCGCATCTCTTCAGTTTTTGTGAAATATTTTTTTAAATCCAGCGAACCTTCTTTGGTGAGCGCCGCTATATATTCAGATTCACTATGTCCAGCTACGACATTTAAATCCGTGATCAGTAAATGTGTAATTTTCTTTGAACGATTGACATCGAAAAATTTTTGAAAATAATTTGCATCCCCAACAACGGTCACAGCATCGAGTCCCGCTGCCGAAGCCCCGCCCGCTGCAAAAGTCAAAGCTAAGTATTTGTCTCCGGCTTTTGTTTGAAACAAATCAACGTGAATTGATTTGCCAGAATGTTTCTTTGAGCCCAGTGCTTTTTGCAAAAATTCTTTGTTCCATCGTTCCGTCCGAGTACCGCTTTTAGAAAAAATATTTTTAACTTCTAAAAATCCTGTTTTTGAAATATGTGTTTGCGCGATCACAGTTAATGGATCAATCTGCATCCAGTTTAATTTAGATTCATCGATACGATATGAATACGAAGACAAGATGTTTTTAAGTTGACCGATTTGCGTTGCAATCGAAGTTTTTAAACTTATATTTTGTTGGTTCATCTGAATTTGCAAAGCCTGCATTTTTTCTGATTTGTAATAGCCATTTAATTTGAAAATAACTAAAACAACAAAAATACAAAGCATTGCTGTTGTCATATAGACATATTTTGTCTTCATTGTTGTATGCATCCTTGCTTTCTCTATTTTAGAAGTGTTTTTGCACAGGAATCAATGAGTGAATTCATTTTTTTGGACATTTTGTTTTTTTCAAACTAACTTAGTCAGCATGAATAGAAATTCTGTTGAATATCGAAAAACGAATGACACAAATGATTTTGATATTCTGATCATCGGTTCAGGTGTTGCGGCTCTCAGTATGGCGCTGAAAATCTCCTCTGATAAAACGGTTTGCTTACTGACAAAAGAGACCGTACCAGATACGAATAGCGCCATGGCTCAAGGCGGAATTGCCTCGGTCACTGAAGTCAGCGATAGCTTTGAAAGCCATATCGTCGATACGTTGAACGCCGGAGCCGGTCTTTGCAAAATAGAGGCGGTGCGTAATATTATTGAACAAGCCCCTGAACGAATAGCTGATTTGCTGAAATGGGGCGTTGAATTTGATTCTGATCTGACTCGCGAAGGTGGACATTCACATCGTCGAATTTTACATTTTGAAGACCAAACAGGTGCTGAAATTCATAAAAAATTATGGGCCACAGTTCAAAAAAATAAAAATATCACAGTTTTTGAAAATCATTTCGCAATCGACCTGATCGTCAACAAACAGGTCGACAGAAGTTTGGTTGGACCCACAGCAGCTATCGGCGTTTATGCACTTAATAAAAAATCTGATGCTGTCGAAATTTTTACAGCACGAACAACAATTTTAGCCACCGGCGGAGCTGGCAAAGTTTATCTTTATACATCCAACTGGAGCGGTGCAACTGGCGACGGAATTGCGATGGCTTACCGTTCAGGTTGTCGAGTTTCAAATTTAGAATTTATGCAATTTCATCCAACATGCTTGTACCACAAAGATTCCCGAAATTTTTTAATCACCGAGGCCATCCGCGGCGAAGGCGGAGAGTTAATTAATTCCAATGGCGAAGCTTTTATGAAAAAACATCATCATCTGGGTTCACTGGCTCCACGCGATATTGTTGCCCGGGGCATAGATGCCGAAATGAAAAAAACCGGGGCTCCCTGTGTTTTTTTAGACATCACACATAAGCCGATCAGTTTTTTAAAAACTCACTTTCCAAATATTTTTACAAAATGTATGGAATTTGGCATTGATATGTCCATATCGCCAATCCCTGTTGTTCCTGCAGCTCATTATTTATGCGGAGGTATCGTCACAGATACTGACGGAAAAACGGATATTCACGGCTTGTTTGCTATTGGCGAGGTCGCAAACACCGGCCTGCACGGCGCCAACAGACTGGCTTCAAATTCTCTTCTTGAATGTTTAGCCATGTCACACAATGCAAGTTCTGAAATTGAAAAAAATTGGCACGTGTTTCAAAAAAATAAATTGGGTGATTTGAAGCCCGAACCCTGGAAAAAACCAGAAAATACAAATTCAGACGAAATGATTGTCATTAATCATATGTGGGATGAAATCAGAAGACTGATGTGGAATTATGTCGGAATCGTCAGATCCACAAAACGTCTTGAGCGTGCTCAGCATCGTTTGCAAAATATTATGCACGAAGTAAAAGAATATTATTCAAACATGAAAATTCATTCTGATATTATCGAGCTTCGAAATATTTCAATCGTTGCTGATTTAACAGTCCAATGCGCCCTCAAACGCAAAGAGTCCCGCGGAATTCATTATTCATTAGACTTTCCTCCAGCTCAGACTGAAAATGACAGCTCTATTTTATCTGATTCTGCAAATGCACGTGACAGTATTTTGTTACGTGGATTAAGTTAGTCTATATGGAAAACTACAATCGCTCAGAAACTTTTTTTAAGGGCTATGATCAATCTAAATTGTTTTTACAAACATGGTCACGACCCGACGCTGTTGGAACAATTTTATTTTCACACGGTCAGGCCGAACATTCAGATTGTTACCTGCGCCTGATTGCAGGCTTAGACAAAATTAAAAATACCACTAAATGGAATTTCATTGGCTGGGATATGCGCGGACACGGAAAATCAGACGGCCTCCGTGGCTACGCAAAAGATTTTACTGAATATGTTTTGGATTACGATTTGTTTTACAAAGAATGTCTTGAAATCAATTTTGTAAAAAATAAAAAAATAGTCCTTCTGGGGCATTCGATGGGTGCCTTGATACAAACCTGTGCTCTGGCCGAAAATAAATATTCTGAAATAAATCAACATGTGGTTGGACAAATTTTAAGTTCGCCCTTGTTCGGAGTCGCAGTGTCTGTTCCCCAATGGAAAGATTTGGGCGCAAATTTAATGAATCATTTGATTCCTAAATTAACACTTGGCAATGAGCTGACAAACGAAATGCTGACACGCGATCCCGAAGTTATTCGTGAATACGAAAAAGACACCTACAGACACAATAAAATTTCAGCAGGTGTTTACTTGGGATTCAAAAATGAATTTCTAAAAATGAATGAAACGATTCAATCAATCAGTTTACAAACATTATTATTGATGTCTGATTCTGACCCCGTCAATTCCAGCCCAGATGCTTTAAAATATTTTGATGCGCTGTCATCTACTCAAAAATCATTGAAAATTTTTGAAGGCGCAAAACACGAATTATTTAATGATACCTGCCGCGACGAAGCCTACAAAACTGTCAGTGATTTTTTACAACAATTAGGTGGTTTATAATGAATAAAATATATTTATCAATTTTAACTTTAGCCGCATTTTTTTTATTATCGTGTACGACAACTTTACCCGTTGCTGATGGTATCAAAGAAATTTCAGCGGGCGATTATCAAACGTTAGTTCAAAATAAAACTGAAAAAATTGAAATTTACAACGGACTGTACAATCAGTTAACTGTTTCCGCCACCCGCATGGACGGCGAAATGACCGAAGCCTATTTGTCGCATTCAGCCAGGCTTCTTCAGTGGTCAGCTGCGCAGCACCAAATCGAACGTTCAAAATTAATTTCACAAGGTACAGAAAAAACAGAATATTTTATCAGTTTTTACACTCCCGAAAGAAAACACAATGATTTATCAAGCAATAAATCAATATGGAAAATGTATTTAGATATCAACGGTCAACGCTATGAAGGCACTGCTAAAAAAATCAAATTGCAATTGACTGAAGTTGAAACAATGTTTCCCGCCCATAATCGCTGGTCGACACCTTACAGTGTCACATTCCCCGTTGCTGCAGCCTTAGCTGACAATAAGCCCGCAATTTTGACGTTCACAGGCACAGTGACGTCAGGGCAAATTAAATTTAAATAGATTTTATTTTCAATAATGAAACTGGTGTCCCCACCCCGACTTGAACGGGGATCTACAGTTTAGGAAACCGTTGTTCTATCCAGTTGAACTATAAGGACGCTGATTGAATTAATTCAACTATAGCCCTTCATTGCCTGCGTTGACAAACGCAAGTTTCACCATCTGTTCATTTTTTTGTCGACTTTTGAATTTTTCAAATAAAACATAAATTGCCGGAATCACAAATAATGTTAAAAATGTTGATACAAAAACCCCAGAAATTAGGGTGATCGCCATAGATCTGGTCAATTCAGAACCCTCACCACGAGCTAAGGCTGATGGAATCGCTCCGGCAATTGTTGCAAACGATGTCATTAATATCGGCCGTAAACGCACACTTCCTGCGCTGGTCATCGCTTCAAAAGCAGTGATATTTTTTTGATCACGAATTTGATTTGCAAATTCAACCAACAAAATTGAATTTTTCTTAACGATACCCATCAACAATAAAACACCAATCATTGAATAAATATTTAAAGTTTGTCCCGTCAGTAACAGTCCCATAAACGCACCTGAAATACTGTATGGCAAGGCCATTAAAATTGTCACTGGATCTAAAAAAGAATTGAACTGAGCTGCTAAAATCATATAGGCCACGATCAAACCCAACACCAGTGCTGTAATTAATCCAGAAAAAGCCTCTCTTTGCGATTGCGAAGACCCGCTGTTCTCTAAAATATATTTCGGTTTTAAAATTTCTTTACGTTTTTCTTCAACAAAAGCACGTGCTTTTTCGGCAGTGACGCCTTTTTCAAGATTCGCATAAATTGAAATCGAGCGCTGTCTGTTTGATCTGTTAATTTGTTGCAATGTTTTTTGTTTTTCAAAATCAACAATGCTTGATAATGGTAAAAAATTTCCTTTGATATTTGATACGGAAATATTTTCTAGTGATTTTGTTTGATCAACAGATTTTTCCAAATCAACTCTGATATCATAACGTTTTCCGCCGTCGGCGTATTGACCGGCTACGACCCCAGATATCATCGCATTCACAGTCTGCGCAACAGTGCTGATTGAAATTCCGCTGGATGCTGATTTTTCTCGGTTAGGGATAATTTGAATTTCCGGTAAACCTAACAGCATGTTTGAATCAACATCTGTCATCAGGCCGCTTTTTTTCATGGCTTCCATCATTTGATCGGCTTGATCTGATAAATCTGCCCACACAGGCCCAAATGGCACTGTAAGCAACTGGTCCTGGAATTTTGGCGACCTGGCCACACTTGCCGATACCAGCCATGCCCAAAATCCACAATACACTTATAATGCCGCTGGAACTTACACCGTAAAATTAAAAGTTG
>JANPOT010000029.1:0-79168 GCA_031428135.1 Pseudobdellovibrionaceae bacterium
GTGCGCCAAGTTATTACCAACAATTAACGGGACGACCGGCCAGCGGTTTTGCATTTTGGTCTGATTTTCAAGTGATCAACGTGACGGCATTGGGTTCAAATTCAACAGTTCATTACGGAGCAGGGCCATTTTTAAAACTGACACAATTTACTGTCAGCTCGCCAACACGTGGATATACACTCCAAGACATCACCGTAGGCTTGTTTTTTGAACTGGGTTTGATTTTTCACTTTGATCAGCTCAGTTATGATCTGAATTTGCGATATTATTGGGACAAAAAATCCTACGGAGCCATTGGGTTTGGTGTGTTATTCTAAGTTTTAGTTTCTCTTCTTAGGAAATCGTTTTATAAACAACCATGTCAATTCATATTTTACCTTTGGATGTTATCAATCAAATTTCTGCCGGCGAAGTCGTCGAACGACCGGCCCATTTAGTCAAAGAACTTGTTGAAAATTCATTAGATGCGGGCAGTACTGAAATCCATATTGAAGTTTTATCTGGAGGACGTGGAATAAAAATTTCTGATAATGGATCAGGCATCGATAAAAATGATCTGGTATTAGCTTTAACCAGGCATGCCACCAGCAAAATTCAAAAAACGAATGACTTATGGAATTTAAGCACGTTTGGATTTCGCGGTGAAGCTTTGGCCAGCGCAGCTGCGGTTTCAAAGTTAAATATTTCAAGTATAAATTTAACCAGCTTAAATTTATCCAGTCAAAAAAACAAAAATGCTTGGCAAATTCGATCAGATTTCGGAATTTTTTCTGAAATTTTACCATCCAGCCGGAACCAAGGTACAGAAATTATTATTGAAGATTTATTTGATAACGTGCCAGCCAGATTAAAATTTTTAAAATCTGATGCGTCTGAAAATGCTCAAATCAGAAATGTGATCAAAGCCATGGCGCTTTCGAATTACAACGTTGAATTTAAAATGGTTGAATCGGGTCAACTGGATTTATACTATCCAAAACGTGAATATCAAATTGACCGAGTCCGAGAAGTTTTAAATTGCCAAAAATTATTTACGTATTCTGCAAATCGTGAAAATTATAAATCGACAGCCTATTTCTCCTCGCCTCAAGATGTCGCTAAAACCTCAAAAAATATTTGGATTTTTGCGCAAGGCAGGTGGGTTCAAGACAGGGGATTGCAAGCGGCAGTCATGGAAGCTTACAGAAATTTATTAATGCATGGAGAATACCCGAACGTATTTATTTATTTGGAATGTAACCCGGCTGATATTGATGTCAATATTCATCCAACCAAAAGCCAGGTTAAATTCCAAAGTCCATCATTAGCATTCCGTGCTGTGCAGGCCAGTGTTCGTGACGGTCTTGAAACTGCGCCTTGGGTGCCTAAAAATTCAAATATTGAATCTGCCGTACAGAAATATTCAGTCTTGAATTATGAAATACCAGAAGCAAAAAACTATACATTCAATGATCAATCATTTGTAAAAACCCAATTTCAAAACAAAGATTTCTCATTACAAAACAATATTTCCGTGCAAAATTTGTCGGCGAATGAATCAGTGAATAAATCATCGAATCAACAAACATATTGGTCGTCATTTCAAATTATTGGACAAATGAATTTAACATATCTTGTATGTCAAAAAGACGACCAAATGATTTTAGTTGATCAGCATGCTGCTCATGAGCGTGTCGCTTTTGAAAAATTAATGCGTAAATGGCACGGTGGTATGATTGATCTGCAAAATTATTTATTTCCGTTAGCCATAGATATGTCGCCTGAAAAATGCGAAGCTGTTTTGTTCCACAAATCAGATATTCAAAAAATGGGAATTGAAATCGAACAAATGGGACCCAGTACTTTGGGGATTAAATCGGCACCATTGTTTATCAAAGAATCCAGCCTTCCCAGAGTTTTTGAAAAATTAGCGAATGACACAATTGAGTTCGGCGGCAGCTTCAATTTAGAAAAATCAATATCTGATATCTTTGCAACAATGGCTTGTCATTCTGTCATCCGCGCTGGACAAAGCATCAGCCAAGCGCAAATGCAGGAATTATTAATTTCAATGGATGAATTCCCGTTGTCCAGCTTTTGCCCGCATGGTCGACCTGTCAGCATCGAAATGACTTTTACAGAAATTGAAAAAATGTTCGGGCGAATTAATTGATGTATCCAGAGTTTGCGCCTCTCCATCAAAAAATTATTTTTGTCACTGGGTCTACAGCTTCTGGAAAAAGCCAATGGGCCATCCAGCTTGCAAAAAAATATAACGGCAGTATTGTAAATATTGACAGCATCCAATTTTATGAAAAATTAATAATTGGATCAGCGGCCCCAATAGAAGTTGAAAAATTACAAACACCACATTATTTATACAATTATGTTCCTGCGCCCACCGAAATGACGGCCGGTGAATTTTTAAGAGATTTTTATAAGTTATTACAACGCAAAGATCTGCAATTTCCATTGTTTGTTGTTGGCGGAACAGGTTTTTATATTCAAGCTTTAGAAAAAGGTATGTATAATATCCCTGAAATATCGCAAGAACTGAAACAACAAATTGAAAATGAAATCACATTTTTTGGAAACGAAAAAGCCTATAATGAACTGATTGAATTTGATCCAGAATCAAAAATACATATCAACGACGCCTATCGAATCGGTCGTGCACTTGAAATTAAACGCGCCTTTGGAAAAACAATGTTTCAATTGAAATCAGATTTTGAGAAAAATAATAAATTTAATTTAAAGCTGCCTTATTTAAAAATTGGTAAGCATTTAAATAAAGAAATACTTTTTAAAAACGTAACAGCCCGAACGCATAAAATGTTATCGGCGGGTTTGATTCAAGAAGTTGAGCCGTTATTCAAGCAGGGGCTTCATCAATGGGCGCCTTTACAATCGGTCGGCTATTTTGAAGTCGTACAGTATTTGCAAAATAAAATGCCCAAAGAAAATTTAAATGCCGAAATTATTCAAA
The DNA here is from genome assembly GCA_031428135.1 of Pseudobdellovibrionaceae bacterium. Classification (GTDB taxonomy): domain Bacteria; phylum Bdellovibrionota; class Bdellovibrionia; order Bdellovibrionales; family Bdellovibrionaceae; genus Pseudobdellovibrio. Next base: position 2,966 of record JANPOT010000029.1, read on the forward strand.
GCACAATGCAGTTGATTAAAAAACAAAAAACCTGGTTTAAACGCGACGATACAATACTTTGGTCAGATGAATCCGTCCTGATTGAAAAACAAATTGAACAGAAAATTGACCTGTTCCTGAATGAAAGTAAGATATAAATATGAAAAGCATGACGGGTTATGGTCTGGCCAGAATACAGACCGCAGAAGTTTCAATTGAAATTACAGTACGTGCCGTGAATGGCAGATTTTTAGAAAACCGTTTTCATTTGCCACGTGGTTACTATGGTTTCGAATCGGATTTAAAAAAGAAAATGACTGAATTTATTAAGCGCGGCACCGTGGATATTTACATTTCAAGAAAATTAAAATCGACAGCGGTCTCTTCGAAAATTTTGATCAATACAAAATTAGCCAATGAATATTTAAAAGCATTTCAAAAACTTTCAAAAGATTTAAAAATGTCTGAAACAATCAAATTTGATCTGATCACCAGACAAACGGACATTATTCAAATCGAAGAACAAGCAGAAATTTCGTTATCAGAAGTCTCTGCTTTGAAAAAGACTTTTGATTTGGCTTTGAAAAAATTTGAAATCGAACGCAGTCGCGAGGGTTTGGCATTAAAAAAAGATTTGCAAAAAAATCTGAAAGATTTGCTCAAATATATTTCTAAAATTTCTAAATTGCGTGAAGACGCAAATAAAATGTTACAAGAAAAATTCGAAGCTAAAATTAAGGCCAGGTTACCAAAGGATGCTTCCATTCAAGGATTTGACCCACAACGCCTGACTCAAGAAATTGTGATTCAGTTGGAAAAAGCAGATATTAACGAAGAAATCATTCGATTGAATGAGCACTTAAAGAATTTCGAAAAAATTATTGATTTACCAGTTGTTGAAGGTAAAAAACTTGATTTTTATACCCAAGAATTATTACGCGAAGTGAATACGATTGGGTCCAAAAGCCAAATATCGGGAATTACCGAATCCGTTGTTGAATCAAAAACTTTGATCGAACGAATCAGAGAGCAAGTGCAGAATATCGAATGAGTAAAGCACGTATGATTATTGTCGCAGCACCCAGTGGTGCTGGCAAAAGCAGTTTTGTTGAAAAAATATCAGCCGAAGACAGTCGCCTACACGATATTATTACGTACACGACTCGACAAATGCGACATCATGAAGCCCAGGGAAAGCCTTATTTTTTTATTACGAAAGAAGAATTTATAAAAAAACAATCCGAAGATTTTTTTATTGAATGGGCACAGGTCCATACAAATTTGTATGGTACTTCGTTTGAGCAGGTTAATTTAGCCTGGGCACGCGATAAGGTTGTCATTATGGACATTGATATCCAAGGTGTCGAAACGTTTAAATCTAAATTTCCGGACGCAAAAACAGTATTTATTTTGCCTCCATCCATAGAAGAACTAAGGCGCCGCGTCACAAAACGCGATGGAGCTCCTCCGCCCGATATTGATGTTCGAATGAAAAATGCCGAGAAAGAAATGGCAAAAGCTCATGAGTTTGATGTTCAGATCGTCAATGATGACTTTGTGCGATCTTTTGCTGAATTTAAAAAAACAGTTGAGAAATGGATAGGTTAGGGTTACTTTCTGAGGTTCGTTAAATTACAGCTGGGGGATCTATGGCTCGCGTTACTGTTGAAGATTGTTTAGACAAAGTTCCAAATCGTTTTTCTTTGGTTTTATTAGTCGCCAAGCGCGCAAAACAATTGTTAAAAGGTGCCGAGTGCACAGTTTCAACTCGCAACAATAAATATATCGTAAATTCACTCCGTGAAGTTGCTATCGGCAACGTGATTTTTGATCCTAAAGTTTCAAAAGAGATGGCGATGGAAGACATGTTGTCAGACTTGAATAAAACAGAAAAGAAAACGACAGTTTAATTTTTTAAACACTGCTTGTGCGGCTTTAGTCTGTAAAATCACTAAAATATCAGTAATATAACAAAAAAACAAAAAACCTACTCATCAAGTAGGTTTTTTTATTCTAAAATAAATCAATGTCAGAAAATCAATCAGATCAAAATTCAGACCCTATCAGCGAAGACAGACTGTCAAATCAGTCAATTCATACGGTCGAAGATTTGGTTGCCAGAATTAAATCTTATCATCCAAATTTGCCAGAAAATTTAATCGAACGTGTTTTTGCATTTGCAGAAAAAGCTCACGAAGGCCAAATGCGCAGATCAGGTGAAGCCTACATTACGCATCCATTGAACGTTGCAGGTATTTTAGCAGAACTGCACTTAGACGTTGATACAATTGCTACGGGGCTGCTGCATGATACGGTCGAAGATACGCCAGTCACGTTAGATGACATCACTAAAGAATTTGGTCCGACAATTGCGGCACTGGTTGACGGCGTAACTAAAATTGGAAAAATGAATTTTAGAAACAGTTTCGATAAACAGGGCGAAAATATTCGAAAAATGATCGTCGCAATGGGTAAAGACGTTCGTGTTGTGTTGGTCAAATTAGCTGATCGACTTCATAATATGCGAACATTGAATCATATGCCCTATGAAAAACAAAATCGAATTGCACAGGAAACATTAGAAATTTATTGTCCATTGGCAGGACGAATCGGTATTAGTGCTTTAAAAATCGAACTCGAAGATTTGTGTTTTAAATATTCACGTCCTGATAAATATTTTGAACTGACACAGCTTGTGCAAAAAACTGAACATGAAACAGATCGCTATATTTTAGAAGTCAAAAGAGCGATAGCAGAAGTTTTGGCAAAATCAAATGTTCGTCATTACAAAGTTTTTGGCAGATCGAAACATTTGTGGTCAATTTATCGAAAAATGACTTCCAGGAATTTAGATTACGATCAAATTTTTGATGTTTTAGCATTCCGGTTAATTGTCGGTAATATTGTCGAATGTTATGAAGTTTTAGGTTATATCCATTCAATTTGGAAACCCATCCCTGGTCGGTTCAAAGATTTTATTGCGATGCCGAAGTCAAATTTATATCAATCGTTACACACCACTGTTCTTGGGCCCGGTGGAGATCGCATTGAAATTCAAATACGTACTGAAGATATGCATTTGATTGCTGAAAAAGGAATCGCAGCCCACTGGAATTACAAAGAGCGCGGTGAATTAACTCAAGACCAAATGCAAAAGGCCAACTGGCTCCGTGAATTATTAACTTTACATCAGCAAAACGAATCACCTGATGAGTTTTTAGATACAATTAAAAACGACCTGGTTGAAAAAGATATCTATGTTTTTACCCCTAAGGGCGATGTTCGTGAATTACCGGATGCTGCAACACCAGTGGATTTGGCCTATGCGATTCATACGAATCTGGGCGGGATGTGCACCGGCGCTCGTGTCAACGGTCGAATCGTTCCATTAAAACACAAATTACAAAATGGTGATCGTGTTGAAATTTTAACTTCCAAAACTCAAAATCCATCCAAAGATTGGTTGAAATTTGTTGTTACCAATAAGGCAAAATCAAAAATAAGACAGTACGTCAAAGACGAACAGCGAAAAAATGCGATCGTGATTGGTAAAGAACTGATTGAAAAAGAATTTCGAAAATTCAGCTTATCAGCCGCTAAATATTTAAAAGGCCCTGAATTTGATCAATACATATCTGATTGTGGAATCGTCGATGTCGAGGAATTGCAAGCGCGCGTTGGTTACGGCAAATTTGAACCCCGGCATTTAATCGACAATTTAAGCCCCAATGCGATCCAAAAAGAAATAGAAAAAAATGAACAATCTGAAACCGCAACATTCATGCAAAAGGTCGTTAAATCGGCGAAATCAAAATCACGAAAAAATAATTCATTAGTGATGGTTGATGGAATGGAAGACGTCCTGGTGCATTTTGCAAAATGTTGTGGACCCATTCCAGGGGACGCGATCAGTGGTTTTATCAGCCGAGGAAAAGGAATTACAATTCATACTTCAAGCTGTGCTAAAGTTTTTGAACTGGATTTAATGCGTCGGGTGGATGTGGCGTGGACTGCGAAAACGGCAGCCGTTGGCCAAGAACGCCAAGTTAAAATCGAAGTCATTGGCCAGGATATTCCTGGGTTATTAAAATTAATGTCGGAATCATTTTCTATGCAGGGAATTAATATTGAATCCGCACAAATTAAAACAACACGTGATAAAAAAGCCGTTTGTTTATTTGAAATCAGCGTCAAAGATTTAACCCAGATGAATAATGCCATATTAGCATTACAAAAAATTAAAGGCATCATCGGTGTTCAGCGGGTTGTTGGATAATTTGTGCTAAAAATGCGAAGTCTTATTTTATTTGGAATTGGATTGATTTTTATTTTAGCCTGGATGTTTTTTTTTAAATCAGATCATACTGAAATTCAAAAAGAAAAAAATAGTATTTCAACAGAATCGGATCAAATTCAAAACAATTCAAAATCAGCCATTCAGTCTGGAAAATTGATTCAGAAAATTTCAACCGAGGATTTTAAAAATTGGATTGAAACTGAAGTCAAAAACTTAGAAATCCCTGTAAAAAATCCCATCATCGTCGAAGAAAATACGAAAAATTTTGTCAATCAGCTTTCGACAGAACAAATTCAAGAATTAAAAAATAAAATATTAAATTCAAGGTTGCCTATTAACGAAAGAATTTTTTCAAATTATGCGATGATGATGTTCGACGGAGAAAATTCAAATCAGTCGATTTATGAACTCATTCAACAACCGATACCTGATTTTAAAAATGTACAAGCCCATTCAGAGGACGAAGTTAAACGTGCCCAGGAATACGCTTTGAAATATATGCAGATTGATGAGCTGGCCAAGCGATCGCAAAGCGGTGACCGTTTGGCGTTTGAGTTATTGAATCAAATCGCGCAGAATTCTTTTGACGCAAAAATCAAAAATTACGCACAGCGAAAGCTCAAAGAAATTCAACATTAACCCCATTATTTGAGTGATCAGCCTTAGGTCCAGTGATTAAATATTTGCACAGCTTTGGAAAAATGGATTTTTCAATACTTAAAATATTTAATCATAATGGGGGGCCTTATGAACTTAATTATAAAATCACTGGTCGTGATTTCTACGTTTGCGACAATGACAACATCTGCACAAATCGGAATTTCTCCGCAACCCAATCAACCACCGCAAGTGACGACGGATTGTATTGCTCAGAAAGATCTTCAAGACATTGCCGGACATTTTTCTCAGTTTTCAAATTTAACGGGCAAAGATTTCTGTAATGACAATTCACAAACATGGCATTTGTTGTCGTCAATGATGTTTATGAAAAGAACTGCGTTCGACGCCAACATGATCAAAAGCCGTGACGAATTATTTTCTGGCAAATTTGCGTCAGACTGGTACGGATATTTTATTGGTCGAATCAGCGATATTGATGTTGTTTCAAATTGTCCAAATGGTGTTGTGGCTTATGTTTACGGTTTTGGCAGTACAATGTACGTTTGTCCGGCGGCACTGACAGACAGCTTTTCATCGCTTGATCGCGCCAGTGTGTTCATGCACGAAGCTCGTCATATTGATGGTTACCCACATATGATGTGCAGTCGGGGGCCACGTGCTGGTATTCAAGGAGCCTGTGATACAAAAATTTCAGATACGGGTTCATATGCAGTGACTGTCGAAACATACGCTCAACTTGCAAAATATGCTCAAGGCCTGAGCCCAGCATTAAAAGCTTATGCGAAATCTTCGGCAGTTGTTTACGCTGATGAAGCCTTTGAAAAACCAGTAACAATTAACCGCACTGAACAATTGATGATATTGAATGAAAATTTAAATTTTAATGCTTTGAATCCATTAACAATGAAAGTTGATCAATTAGGAAAATCACCGACTGCGGGTCGTATTTTTAAACGCGCACAGCATATGGTTTTAATTCCGACAGATAAAAATTTAAATGCACGTTATGTCTTTCCTCGCGGCGAAGGTGAAATTTCACAATCACCGGGCGATATGATGACCGAATACAATGCGCAGCCTTCAGCAACAAAGGCCAATTTGGTCGATGTTCATAATGGTGCACAGTTCACGGCACGAATGTATAAATCATCATTAAAATTTACTTGTGATCCAAAATCACCAGCAGTTCAAGATGTTCAATTGCCGGCAGGAATTGTGGTCGCAGGATTTATTTATCCAAACGGATATGATCGAGCATCAAAAACAGCGCAATTTGTTTCAGAAAACGGCGAAATATTTGATATTGGTTGCAAGGGAACTTCGCCGTATCTGAAATTATCGACGACTCGCTTTGATCAGAAATATTCACGCATGTACAAAGTAGCAGGTCTGACTTTGGGTTTGAATTCAAAGGGTGAATTATTCAATGTAGAAACAAACCGTTCAACATTAATCAATTTAAATTTAAATTCAAAAATTATTGAAATTGCTCCATTTCAAAATTACGAATTTTTTGATTAAATCATAAATATTATTGGGCCATGTCGAGATAAATTTTTCGTTCAGTATAAAATCCTTCGTGGCCTGAAAATTCAAAATGAGTGTAATTTGTTTTTGGTCCAAACAATTTGATTTGTTGTGCAAAAAGTTGTTTCGGAATAAATGGATCTAATTCGCCTGAATACGTATAAAGTGGCATTTTAAAATCAATCAAATTTTTATTCACTGTCTGAATGTCGACAAATTGATTTGTCGATAAATCAATTTTTGAACCTAACAATTCGGCGATAGGTTCATTGTAATGATATTGGATTGGAGCCTGACATTCGTTCATTAACAAAGCTCCACCATTTTTAGGATTCTGCTGTTGAATTTGGTTATAAATTTTTGAACACTTCAAAAAATCGTTGGGCTTATTGTTCCAATCAAATAAACCTGCAAAATTATAAAAATAAACTGCATTTTCTGCGACAGACATAAATTTTTCTGAATCGTGATAAATCATTGTGCCTTGCACATTTTGTGAAACATAATTTTTCAGAGCAGTTTCATCGACCAGCTTTTCGGGGACAATTCGCTGTAAATAAACATGCAAAGATGTCCATTCTGTACTGAATCCCAACAGGTTAATAAAAGGCAATAAAATTTCATATCCACATAATTCTTGATTATGAATGTTCAAAAAACATTTTTGTGAATCGGATAAATATTTGTTTAAAATTGTTAATCTGTTTCTATCTACAGGAAATAATTTGAAATATTTTTCCAAGACCGTTTGTTGACTTAGAATACGATAGTAACTGGCATCATAATCAGAATTTCCTAAGGCATAACCATGTGCATAGGCCTTCGAAATTGAATTTGGGAATTTTTCAATATACCGATAAACAATATAAGAACCAAAGCTTTGACCAAAAATTTTCCATCGAGTATTTTTGCCAAGCAAATGTTGCCGTAAAATTTCGGCATCCTGAACAATCCCCAGTGAGGCCGACCACTTTAAATTTTCTAAAGTTTTAATCGAATAGCCTGATGTGAATCCGGGGGACGAACAACCAGTTCCGCGTTGATCCATGAAAATATAATTTATGTTTTCGGTTAATCCGAATTTTTTTCTGGTTGTTTCAAATAATAAATGACTGTAATGGCTGGAAGCTCCGGGGCCACCGTTGAAATACAGAACAGGATTTTTAATTTGGTCTGTATTTTTATAATAATAAAAAACATTCTGTTTTTCAGAATTGGAGACTTCGTAATTGATCGCAGTTTCAATCCAGCCAAACGTGTAGTTGTCTTTGATAGAATCAATAAATGTCTGGCATTCAGCGTTGACAGGTATTGTTCGTGAAAACAATGATCCTTTCGCAAAGGCTATTGAATTCATTGACAGGATTAAAAAAAATACTACCGGCATATATTTTTTCATTATTTAAATTTAAATGCATTAAAGGCACGCTCAATTTTTTCATTCTGTTTTAAAAATTGAGATAAATTATTTTGTCCACATTGACCACGCAATAAACCTTCAAGTAGGCCAAGTGATGTATGTATTGTATCGAAATAATCAATTGTCTCTGACGACAGAACCAGACGCTGCTGGCTGTTAGCCTTGATTAAATCATTGTAAAAGTGATCTTCGGATGAACAAGAAAACAAACCTAAAACTGAATCCTTGTTCGTGCTGGTTGAAATTTGCTTCAGCATTCGGTTGATGCCAACTCTTTTAACGCGGTAATAGCCATCATAATTCACACGCAATTCGCCGTTTAATCTTGGTGGATTAAAATCAGGTCCGCCGCCATTTCTGGAATGACCGTTATAAATTACGATATCTGATTTTCCGATATGATCAAAAAAATTTTCTTCAGACTGAAGCGTTAATTTTTTTTGAAGATCTGCATATTTACCTTTGTTATCAACAAAAGATTCCGATGCAGAGGCATGTGTTAACGTCATCTGAGCTAAAATTTTTCTACCAAAGATATTTATTTTTTTTGATAGTACGACTTTGCCTGTGATTGGATCCCCGGACTCTTTAAATTCGCACAATTGCATTGAATTTGATTTGCAATTTGCCGTTAATACGCGCCGTAAGACATTGTACACTCCTATATCTAATGATGGCGACAATCCATAATTAAATCCATCATACAGTACATCTATGGCCTGAGAATCGTCGAAATACCCCAGTGCGTAACGGATGTCTAAAACACCATTTTTAATCGCATTTTTAAATATGGGAAGGCATTGTTTGTCGGTTTCATAAGTCTGAGACATGTTCAGTATAATTGGATTTTCATCGATGGCTGCTAAATGTTCAGTCGAGCTTTTAAACACCCAGTAATCATAAGCATAAATTTCCCGACGTGTTTTAATAGGCTCAGGTACAGGAATGGTTTCTTGGGCCTGGGAAACGATCGTCATAAAAATCAGACCTACGAATATATTTAGCTTCATGAGATAACTCCGTTTTAAATTTGATTCAACGGAGCTTAGATGTTTTTTGGATAAATCTCTATAGAAAGCTATTTTTAAGTCTTAAAAAGTCAGCGAGTCTGGATAAAGTTCATGACTGACCAAAGTTTTGACAGTCCGTCATTCATACAGTTAGGATTATTGTATGACGTATTTATTTTTAGTGATCTTATTATCATTCCAATCGTTTTCAGTCGATATCAAAAATAAAAATGGTAAGCCAGTTTTACGTCCGACGCCCCCCCCATTGAAGTCTGGTGAGTACGCATTGTTTTTAGATGATAAATACATCATTTTTAAAACTCAAAAAACAGATGATTTAGAATTGGATTTGTCTTGTTATAAAAAAAATAAAAATACCCCGGATTGCATGGCGTTCATCTATGCAAAAATGAAAGCTGAAAACGTTGAAACGCCAAATCCTGCAATGAATAATATGGCCGCGTTTCATTGTGCTAAATTGAACGGGCGAAATTTATTAGCAATTGATTCAAAACGAAATGAAACTGATTTTTGCAGGTTCCATGACAAATCAATGGTTTCATCATGGTCAATGTATTTCAGGCATTATCCGACGCCAGTCTTGAAATAATAAAAAATTAAAATTTGATGCCGTAACCAAACATCAGACTCATTTGATTGATGACGGGAACTTCTTCGGATTTATTTTGTGACAATTGATATTCAAATGAAACGGGAACATAGGATTTATTATTTAAATGATAATCGAGCCCTGCTGCAATTGTCATCGAATCAGAGTGCGTAAGATCTGCAACATTTAAAGCTGTCGATGATTTGGATACGGGTATTTTAATAGCTCCGCCCAAGCCGGCCCAAAAATTAAATTTTGTTTTTGTGAAATCATATCTGGCCAGACCCTGGAATCCCAAATAACTAATTTTGGCATTGCAATTTTTTGATGTTTTAGCATCGCATGAATTATATTGTGCAATTCCTGCAACATCCAACATTTCGAAACTGATCTGGCCCGAAATACGAAGCCAGTCGTATAATGGATAATCCGCTGTTGTTGCCAAGCCAAAATTTGAACCTGTCATTGATACAAGTTCTGTATTTGTAGCGGGTGCTGGTGTTGAATCGGTTTCTTTGGCCGTAATACTGTTCATCATATATTTTAATTGAAATCCAATTTGTATCAAATCGTTTCGTAAGAAGACAGTTTCTTTAGTCAGTGCTTTTTCTGAAATCGCAGTTTTATTTTGTGAACGTGGTGATGTTGTTTGTCCGACGGCAGGTGTACCTTTGAGGACGTCTGCGATGGCTTTTTGATTTTTATAAAGTGCGATCTGAACGATCGCACTTTTTTTATTGTCAGCAGTTAATATAAAAAATTGATCACCAACATTGACGACTTCATTTTTAAAATCGATCAGGACTTTATTGTTTTTTGACTGTGTGACTATTCCAGAAAAAGCGGGGCAAATTCCAAAAAATAAAATTAAAAAATTAAAAAATGATTTCATAACGACAGTGTTCCTTTGTGATGTAATCAGATTTATTTTTTGTAGAAATTAAACTGCACGTCAAATTTTGCACATGATGAGTTTGAAATAGGGGTCCTTCAGATTCAAAATTTTTACGTTCGGGAGATTGGTAAATTGAGCAAGAGCACATTAAAAAAAGAGGGCTTATCAAAATGAGCCAGAACTGTGATTTATTCATATCATTAAATTCTGAAGCTGTTTTTGGTAAAAGAAAAGGCCTAAGTTTTGACTTAGGCCTTTTGTATTTTTGTAAGTTGTTTTAATTTTGAATTAAAATGGAATATCTTCGGATTGGTTAAATGTTGGTTCTGGTCCAAAATCACCGAAATTAAAATCCCCGCCACCAGATGGGCCAGAATTTGAAGATTGGTTCATCCCAGTATCCTGGTTGTTTCCTGCGCCCGCAGATGCGCCACCAGCACTTAAAAATTGAACAGTTTGGGCAACAATGTCAGTTGCATATTTTTTCTGTCCATTGTCTTCCCAAGAGCGCGTCTGAAGTTTACCTTCAACGTACACTTGTTTGCCTTTAGCTAAATATTTACCGCACAGTTCAGCCAATTTACCCCATACAGTGACTCGGTGCCATTCTGTACGTTCTTGTTTTTGACCATTCTTATCGGTCCATGATTCGCTTGTTGCAACACTTAAACGTGTCACAGTTGAGCCTTGGCCGACAGCCTTCATTTCAGGATCACTACCTAAACGACCAACGATGATAACTTTGTTAATTCCAGACATAAAAAACCCTCCTTCTTTGTTTTGCTTTTGGGTGTCTGATGAGTCAATCAGGACTTCTGATTTGCGAATAGAATGTGCAAATTGCGCAACCAGACGAAAGCAAATAGAGCCACTTTATAGCATATGTGGCATCCGAGATTCGGATTAAATCAAATTGGGGATTTTAATTCAAAGCTGAAAACTGTGGCGGGATGCCAGGGCCGGTTGAAAGTAATTTAAATTTGTACCTGGTGTGACCAGCTTCTTCTTTTTTATATTGATCAATAAAATTCAAGAAAAATACAGCCCGGTCTTTGAAGGCAGGTTTCGCAAGCAGATCAATACTGAGGTTATATGAATTGACGATAGGTTTCATTTGGCCGTTCATGTTTTGAATCACAAAGCCAACATCGCCTTTGATTGTTCCTGAAAAATCATCCGCAGGAACACCCAATTTACCAGTTTCAATCAGAAATTTTCCGCCCTGCATTTTGCCTTTGATTTCGATATTCGTAAATTTAATTTCTGGTAAATTAATACTGCCCAAGTCGGGCAATTGAATGCTGGTTGTTTGTAATTCAAATTTTTGAATTTTTAATTGTAAATCACCTTCGGGTTGGTCAACAAAAGCGGGGTCAATATTTAAGTTCGCAGATAAATCCATTTGACCTGAAATCGGCAAATTCGATGAAAATATTTTCTTAATTTCTTTCATGGAAATTTTTTCAATAATTAATTCAACATCAGATTTTTGTAATCCAGTTTCGTCTGTGGCATTTTTAGAATTTGATTTTGAATCGGATTTAGCGAGGCCTGCAGGTGTCATTTTTAAACTGAGCGTTCCGCCTAAAAGACCTTCAGCCCAAATTTTTCCGCCGGGCTGTTTTGAAGCTAAAGCCATCAGCGACGGAGTTGCAGATAATTTTTCGATAGTTAGATTATCAATTTGTTCAGTTTCAAGAACAACTTTATCCAAATCAAGTGTCGTTGTTAATGGATTTAAATGCATTTCTTCGAATTGTAAAAAAACTTTATTATTTGTGGCTTGTGAAATCTTTGAAGAAATAAAATCATTTAAATCTGTTAATGGAAACAATAAAAACAAAAACACAGAAGTCATCAAGGCTACTAAGCTGATTTTCCATTTGTGATTCAATAAAAATCGAAAGGCAATAATAATGGAATTCATCATTTATTCATCGCCCTTTGCTTTTTCAGAGTCAGATTTTTTTTTGGTTTTAGGCTCGAGTTCTGGTGGCAATTCGATTTTGGCTTCTGGTACGTTGAGAGAATATAATTTATACGTAACATCGAAATACCCCGCCAGTTCAGAATTAGCAGTCATCAATAAATCTTTTAACTTTACAGATTGTGAAATTCCGCTGAGTCTGGTGCCGATATCAACAATTTGTCGTAGATTCAATTTAATTAATTTCACATCAATAACATTCGTCATTAAATTTTGAGGAATCAATCGACCTTCGGCAGAGCCTAAAGCAACAGAAACAATTTGCTCAGGCAAAAGCTGTTCAATTTGCAAAGTGCTATTGACAGACCCAATAAAAGCATCAGACGGGGGTGCTGGCATATAACGTGATGACTGACTTGAATCTCTATATGTTTTAAATAAGTCGCGGATTAAATTTCGTTTGTTTTCAAAACCTGTAATTAATTCTTTGGATGTTGAAATTTGGCTGAGTGGTACAAATAATAATATAAACAATAAAATAAATGCTGAAATGATTTTAACTGTTTTTTGCCCATTGGGCGATAGGGTTTCATAACGATCAGATAATTTCTGATAAGATTCAGTTTCTTTAATTTGGTCAAAAAAATCTGTGGATTTATTTTTAATATTTTCAAGAACGTCTTGGAATTGGCTCATTTGACAAGACCTCGATCTGTTTTAAAACTGATTGAAAAAGCCACGCGGTTTGGAACTGCAACTAAATTTGTTTTTTCTGTATTGATTTTATTATTCACTGACAGTGGTGCCATTTTTTCGCTGAGCAAACTGATTTCGCGTGGAGAATTGGCATAGCCTGAAATTTGAACTAAATCATCTTTGACATTAAACTGCATCAGATCAATTTTTGTTTTATCTTTTCCCGGGGCTTGATCGCTCATTTTTTTTAAAATATCCATTGCTGAATTCATTGATGCAATTTGTGAAATTAATTTCATTTCCTGGGCATGTTTTTTGTGATCTTTGATGTATTTAACGACACCTTTTTCATTGGCTTGTTTTTTCGGTAAACGGGCCACAGATTTCGCCTGTGTGACTAAGGCTTCCTGACCCTTTTCATCAAGGAGCCTTGAAAAATCTTCGCGAAAATAAGCCCAAGTTAATAACACAATAAAACTTGCAATTGCAATTTGAGTCAGAGAACCCCAGTCTTGCCAGAAATTTTTAAATTTATTATTTTGATTTAAAAATTCACCTTTGATGAATTGCAACGCTGGATTTTTTGGTTTTTTATAGGCTTCAAGTGCAATACCAACAGCTGTTGTGAACTGATATTGAACTGCATCTGTTGAAAATCCTGGGTATTCCGATTTTAAATAGGGATTTAATAATTGAATAGGGTTGCAAGCAATTTCCAGATGTTGTGTCAAAAAAGAACCTAAATTCGGAAGCTGGCTAAATCCTCCTGTTAGATGAACATTCTGTATTTCGGCTGACAATGAACTTTGCAATTCAAGAAACGACATTTGCAAATCACGAACAAATTCGCGAAGTGACATTTCAATCGTGCCGGATAAATTGACTTCTTCGAAACTTTTATTTTGTTTAGAAATGAGTAACGATGCTGTTGTTTGCAATATTTTTTGAGCTTCAACATAAGGGAGCTGATATTTTTTCAACATTTCTTGTAAAATTGAATCAGCGCCCCACATCAGGCTACGTACAAAAACAACACGGCCATTTGATAATCCAGATAATAACGTTTTTTTATGACCAATATTTAAAACAATATCAATTTTATTTCTGGTTAAAAAAGCAGTATCATCCGTGGGCAATTCAATTTCAGCAGGACTGGGTTGTATATTCGGTGCAGATTCCTGCCAGTTTTCAAGTAAGTTTGTGAATGCCAAACCTTCAACAGATAAAACGTGTAATTCAATTCCAAAATCTTTAGCGAGCGAAAGTGCTTTTGAAATATGAATTTTTGGAACAGCCAGAGCCAAAACTGTCGATGAGGGGCCTTCATAGGAAACTGTTTTATAATCAAAAATACATAAATCAGGATCAAATGGGATGTCTTCTTCAAGTTCAAAAGATAAACTTTTTTGAATTTTAATACGATCAGAAAATGGAAATATTTTTGTGCGAACGGTGACTTTGTCTTGGCGTAAGGCCATGCAGAATCTGGCTCCAGAAAAATCATTGGCCGCGATGATTGAACGAACAAATTCAATGGCTTCAAGTTCGCGGTCCTGAACAGATGATTGCGAAGATAATTTTTTTTCAAAAACAGATTGAATTGTGACTGTTTTTTTATTTTGAATTAATTCAACAATTTTAACTGAATTTTCGCCAAGATCTATTCCGATTGAACGCATGATGTCCCTTGTTGATGTGTTTCAATACTAAAGCTCAGACCAGTATACGATACGAGGCCGTCCTTTGGGAAGTGCTTCTTGCTTTGCGGGCTGGGACGATGGTCCAGTTTGCGGATTTGGTTGAATCGGCAAACCCGTTTTAGGATCAATTTGCGGATTGGTTCCTGCAGCAGCTTTTTTTTCTTTGTCGACAAAACCTTTGATTTGAGCTGCGGCACGATTGATATCCATAACAACAAAATTAATTTTTTTCTGAACAGAACTTCGACCAGTACCTGATCGACCAGTGGCTTGTATTCTGAAATTGATGACCTTGTCACATAAAAATGGAATTTGATCAAATTCCAAAGCTGTTAATCGTGCACCACGGCCTTCGATAAAATCTTTGAAATCTTTGCGACACTCATCAGATGTAGCACCCTTAAAAGGCCCACCTTCTTCAGGATTATCGCGACGATTTAAAATTTCTTTGATCACATCATCAGTGATTCCGGTGTCTAAACTTTTTAAGACCATTTGACTTGCGATATTGGGATTGATTGATTTCATTCCATAAATTGTGATGTGCGGAGCTAATAAACCGAAAAAATCTTCGTTCATGCCTGGGACTAATCGTAATTCATCAATTGTGCGAAATCCACGATTTGGCGGATAATTTTCGCCCAACTCTGTGAAAGCGGAACGTTTGTCGCCACCATTTCCTGATGTATTTACGGGGCTCATCCAATCTGTGATTTTATGAACAAGTTCACTGAATTTAAAATTTTGGTACTGATCACGAAATTTTTCATCGGATGTTATTTTTTGTTCGAACAAATTTAATAATTGTTTTTTTGTGACATCACGTAATGTTTTTGAAGCGGATGTTAAATCGTTCACGTCGATTTTTGAGCCTTCGTCATTGATCATGTGTTCATATTGTCCATCAAACAGTGCCGCCTTGAGGACGTCACCGACGGAATCTTTGTCGGCATTGGTTGCACTTTCACCGATGGGTAATGGCCAAGCAAATGGAAATTTCCAAAGCTGATCCAGTTCCTGTGCAAATCCTGGCGGCAATTGCATTTGGCTGGCCTGCTGAAATAATTTGATTCGCAGAAGTGCAATTTCAGCGCTGTTCCTGGCCGCATAATAGGCTTTGATACGATTAATTTCTTGTGAATTCACAGCAAATTCAATTGTTGAATCGACCGATACTTCAGAGGCAATGTAAACCATCAACATCAATGATGTGATGGCCAACAATAAAGCAACGCCTTTTTTATTTTTTTTCCTGAGTGGATTGTATCTGAATCTGGAAAACAAATTTGGTCGCATTCTATTTCTCCAGTTAAAGGTTATTTTAAATTATTCGAAAAATGAAGCGGGATGACGTATTGCAAAGAGTATTTTTTTTTCTTTGATTCAAAATCACGTTCGATGGCGAGTGTGACTTCAACAGCGTCGGGAAAAATTGATCGACCACCTTGTGCCGGCGTTTGTGCGTTCGTCAATCCACCAGCTGATTTCCATTCTTTAACCCAGTCTTCTTTGCCTTCAACCAAATACCTTAAAGTAAATTCAGTGACATTTTCTAAGATGACTGTTTCAAGGCCGCCTTTTTCGATGTCTTTGTCTAATATTTTTTGAATTCGTCTGAATAAACATTGGCTGCTTTTTTCAGATTTTGATAAATTACGACAGGTTTTTAATTCATAACCAACTTCGACAAAATCAGCCTGTATATCATTGGCAGTGATTCGGCCGTTATTCATTGTGATAAAATTAATTTTAGTATCAGTACCCCAAAATTCAGTCATTGGATCGATACGTTTATTTTCTCGGACGGGTCCTGTGACCTGTGGATTCTGTGCCGTGTTTGGGACAGCAGCTGCGTTTAAATTTGTTGCAGGCTTCAAGGCCTTGTCATTAATTTCTTTTTCAAAATCCACATGATTATACGCTTGATGAATGTCGGCACGAATAACTTTCATTGTATCACGTAAACTTGAAACATCACTGACTTCAATTTGAATTTTCTTCTTAGCTTTTAAAGCCTGTGAAATTGATGACGCGACCATAATCGACAATGATGACAGTATTGTCACAGCTAATACGATTTCAATCAAAGTAAAGCCTTGTTGGTTTTTGATTTTTCGATTGAATAATAACATCAACCCGCACCGCCCGGTATGGGGAGTGGTCTGTCATAATCGATCATATAAAAAACAACATCAACGGTGATTGGTTTTTTATATTGTTTGTCTTTGTATTTAATTTCTATTTTTATTTCTTTAACTGATTTTGAAATGTGTTCAGTAAAAATTTTCATCAAACTGGCTAAATCGACTTTGGTGCCTTCTTGTTGGCTTTCAAGAATAGTTGCCATGTTGGGCAGTTCTAATTTTTGAGATGTCATTTTCCAGGTATAGGCGGGCAGGTCTTCGCCGAAGGAGTCTTCTTTTTCTTCGGGGATGGAATCCAAAGATTTATTTTTATATTCACGTTCGATTTCAACAACTTTGCGTTCAAGAAGCGATGCCAATTGAACTTGGATTTGAGTTTTCCGTAATCGATTGTATGTTCCGCCCCAAGAAGTGGCTAAAATAAACAAACCCGATGCCATGACCATCATGGCTAAAACAACTTCAATTAAAGTAAAAGCTTTTGTGTTTTTTAAATTCATATTTTTAAGTTCATATTTTCAAGTTTGCAGAAGTTCGTATTAAAAAAATTAACGAGTTAAATCTTTTAATGTTTTTGCTTCTGCTATAAGATCAGCTTGACCTGTGATTGGATTAAAGACAAGTGTCCAAATATTTTTTTTAGGGTCTAAAATCTGAATCAGACAGGGTTCGATATAGCCTTGTGGGAAAAAATGAACATAGGCGGTTCCATCAGTAATAATATTGTCCTGGCTGCCGCTTTCAACGCTTTTAAACGAATATCCCTTGGGCAGTATTTGTTCTTTTTTGAAAAAAGTTGTGTCCGGCTGAAAATCGGATGCTGATTTTGATTCGGGATTATCATTTCTGAATTGTTTTTTTTCAAGTTCTCGTTCTTCTTCGATATTTTTTTTATTAATCAGCGTCACATTGCTGGATTTTTCAACCCAATAGGCCTGTTGTTCCGTCGTTAAGCGAAACGCAAAACGATATGTTGTCCCGTGCAATTTTGCAGAATTTCTGACTTGTTTAAATTTAATGATGATATCGCGAGTCACTTGGGTGATTGGGATTATTTTTTTGCGGGTGAGGGTTGGCAGTACAACAGCAATGACAGCGCCAATAATGGCTATAACGATGACGATTTCCATCATCGAAAAGCCTTTGTTTTTATTTATTTGCTGAAAAATATTATTCGTCTCCGCCGGTTTCAGAACTTTCAGAGAAAATATCTTTGTCGTAGCTTTTGCCACCGTCTTTTTTATCGGCGCCTAAAGATTTTAAAACGTAACCCTTGCCCGAAATTTCGTACACAAGTTCATTTTTAAAGTCGTCTTTTAATAAATGTTTCATTTTTGGATTACCGGTCCAATTTTTACAAGCTGCATCGTCATCTGTTAAAAATGTTAACGATGCTGGGTATTTGCCACATTCAGAATTGTATTCGTCAATTTTCATGGAAACTTCGGATAAAATCATTTTAGTTTTGTTTTGGCTGGATTTTTTAATTCCATCAGCTATTTTAGGGCCAATGAATGCTAATAAACCCATAATGATTCCAACAACAATAACGATTTCCATCATTGAAAAACCGTTTTGATTATTCAATGGATTTTTTATTGAATTATTTTTTTGCATATTCGTTTCCTTATTTGTTAATTTCCAAATTTTGACATCATATCAAACATCGGCAACATCACCGCAATGATGACAATAAATATAATTGATCCAATAAATAAAGTCATTATCGGATTTAAAACGGCCGTTAATGTTTCGACTTTAGCTTTGACCTGAAAATCATAAGCGTCTGCGACCAAGGTCAACATGTTTTCAAGATCTCCGGTTTTTTCACCAATATTTACCATATGAACAACAATCGGCGGAAAATGTCCTGATTTTTTTAAGGGTCCTGCGATCGTTTCACCTTCTGAAATATTATTTCTGGCTTCGTCGATCGCCAAAGCCAAAACGTGATTATCAACAACGTGTCTGACAATATCCATAGCACTCAGCATCGGGACACCACCGGCTAACAGTGTTGATAAAGTCCGTGTGAATCTGGAAATAGCAACCATTTTTGCAATTTCGCCAACAATGGGAATTTTTAATAAAATGCCATCCCAAGACTTACGTCCTTCAGTGGAACTTTTCCAATTAAAAAATAATAACAATGAAATAATAATACCGCCGAAAAAAATATACCAGTAACTGATAAATACTTTACTTATATCTGAAATAAAAACTGTCATTGCTGGTAATTCGATGTCGGGCATTGTTTCAAATATTTCTAAAATTCCAGGGAGAACTTTTGTAAATAAACCAAAAATAACCAATGTAATCACAACCAACATGATGATCGGGTACGTCATAGCACCTGAAATTTTTTGTCGAAGTTCTGCTTGGGCTTCAGTAAATTCAGCTAAGCGTAATAAAATAACATCAAGCGTTCCGGATAATTCACCAGCCTCTGCCATCGAAATATATATCGTATCGAAAACATTTGGATATTTTGAAAGTGCTTTGTGTAATGAAACACCTTCGTTGACCATATTTTTACAATCGGCGATGGCCTCTGATAAAATGGGATTTTCAACTTGTTCAGAAATTGCGGTTAACGCATCGACCAGCGGAATATTTGCTTTAACTAAAGTCGCCAATTGGCGAGTCATCAGAGCTAAATCTTTGACAGGGACTTTGCCTGTTTTTCTGAACCCTGATTTTTTAACAGCGCTTGATTTTTTTTTATCTTTGATATCTACAACAAAAATTCCATCTTTTTTTAATTTGATGCGAGCAGTTCTTAGGTTTTCCGAATCCAAAGTTCCTTTGGTATTTTTTCCGTCTTTTGTTAGACCCTTGTATTCATAAATTGGCATTTGCTAAATTCTCGTCATAAATCAATTTGTGTGTTTGATAATAATTCTTCGATTGTCGTCGTCCCAGCTAATACTTTTTGAATACCGTGATCGCGGAAAGTTTTCATTCCATTGGCCATTGCTTGTTTTTTAATGGCACCACTGTCTCGTTTTTGCATGATCAATGATTTAATATCGTCGGTCACAGGTAATATTTCTGCAATCAAAGTTCGACCTAAGTAGCCTTTTTGTCCGCAATGTTCACAACCCATCGCGCGGCATACGTTCGAATTTTTCATTTGTTCTTTGGTGATGCCAATGGTTTGTAATTCAAAATCACTGGGCGCATAGGGAACTTTGCAGTGCGGGCATAATACGCGAACTAATCGTTGCGCTAAAATTCCTAAAACAGAAGTTGCAATTAAAAATGGTTCAGCTCCAATATCCATTAAACGGGGAAAGGCCCCTGCCGCATCGTTGGCATGGATTGTTGATAAAACCAAATGACCTGTCAGTGATGAATTGATCGCAAGTTCAGCTGTTTCTAAATCACGAATTTCTCCGACCATAATAATATCGGGATCTTGACGTAAAAACGAACGAAGTCCTGCCGCAAATGTCAGTCCGATTTTTGCGTTCACTTGTACTTGACCGACACCTTGAATGCGCTGCTCGACGGGGTCTTCGACTGTTAAAATATTAATGTCTGGTTTATTTAATTTCGAAACACAACCGTAGAGCGTTGTTGATTTTCCAGAACCCGTTGGCCCGGTAACAATTAAAATTCCATAAGATCTTGCAATCAAATCATCCAACACTGTCATTGTGTCTTCGGAAAATCCCATTTGATGTAATTCGCGGGTTTGGCTTGATTTGTCCTGCAAACGCATAACCATACGTTCGCCAAACGTGGTTGGCACTGTTGATAAACGAATGTCGATGTCTTTGCCGCCAACTTTTAATGGAATGCGGCCGTCTTGGGGTAATCTTTTTTCAGCGATATTTAAATTGGCCATGACTTTGATTCTGGATGTGATCGCGTTTTGTAATTTTTTTGGTGGTTTAAAGACATCATACAAAATACCGTCTGTGCGGTATCTGACGACCATTTCTTTTTCGTAGGGCTCGATATGAATATCAGAAGCTTTTTCTTTGACTGCGCGGAATAAAACCGCGTTCACCATTTTAATAACGGGCGCATCGTCTTCGCCGGCTTCTAATAAATCGATAATTGGATCTTCCAGATCCATTTCGTCTTCGTCGATTTCATCCATACCATTTAAATTGGCCGTGCTTTTTTCATAAACGCGATTGATCGTGTCCTGTAATTTCTGAGTCGTTGTGACTAATAACCGAACTCGTTTTCCAAAAATAACACGAACATCATCCATAGCTTTTGTATTCAATGGATTCGATGTCAGTAAAACAATTTGGTCAGCTTCTTCGCGATAAGGCAGTATGCCCTGGGTTTTTGCGTAATTGATCGGAAGATCACGAATTAAATCCGCAGAAATTTCATTCACGGGAATATCACGAATAAAATCCAAACCCAATTCGCGGCATAAATCCGAAACCAGTTCTTCGGCTGTTGAATAATCTTTGGCCGACAAAGTTTCACCGACCGAAACCGGTCGTGATGTCGCCGGATTTCGCAGAACAGATTTAATCTGTTCTGCAGAAAGGCTTGTGGCTTTGACTAAAACTAAAGGAATATCCATTTGTGCCATAAATTATTTTTTAATCGTTGGTTGAATGACCGATTGTGGAGTGCGAGCTTCACGTTTTAAAATTTTATCAACCGTTGAACCATAAGGGTCTTTACCACCATTTTGTTTTAAAAAACGCAGTCGTTCATCGAGTTTATTTTTAACCAAATCAACTTGATCTTGTGGTGACCTGATAATTTTTGGCGTCAGAAATACAATCATGTTTACTTTTGTTTTGCTAATATCCTTTGATTTAAAGAACCAACCTAAAATAGGTAAATCACCCAAGATAGGAACTTTTTTAACAATTTCAGATTCTTCGTCTTTCATTAATCCGCCAATGACTGCAGTGTCGCCATTTTTTAGGACTAAATTCGTTTTCATACTTCGTTTTGCAAGTGGTTGAACTTTTCCACTGAAATCTGAAGGTACCTGAACGTTTGAAATTTGTTTAATATCTTGTTGAAATTCCATTCGAATAATTTCAGACGACGGGCTAATGAAGGGCTTAATTTTTAATTTAATAGTTGCATCATCAAATTCAGGTTGTGACTGGGCAACTGATCCATTAACTCCTGGAGTAATAATAGATCTGGTGACAACCTTGTCACCAACTTCAATTTCAGCTTCCTGAGCATCCATGGCAGAAATTGTGGGTGTCGATAAAATATTTGTTTTACCAAATTTTTTAATAAATTTTAAAAAACCAACTAAATTTGGAAGCGTTACGACTTTGTCCGTTAAAGGGTCTTTGATGTCGACCGAACCTGTAGAGAAACCCAAAATTGCATTTCCTGCGCCTGCTAATGGACTCAAAATATCAGCCAAATCAGTCGGCTTACCAACAAAACCGGCTTTGGCGCCGCCCTTATTAAACTGAGCAAGTCCGCCACTGCTTTCCATTCCATCTGTGATGTTCATTTCCATAACGATTGATTCAACAAAAACTTGATCGCGGGCAATATCCAATTTTGCTAAAATACTTAAAACTTTTTCGTAATCGATTTTGCTTGCTGAAACGACCAATGAATTTGTATTTTTATCGGCCTTGATCGAAACTTCTCCGCCAAAAACGCCTTCGCGAACCGCAGCTTGACCTTGTGGTGCGAATCCAAAACCACCCGTCGCAGGAGCGGCTTTAGGAGTCGAATCTTTGGCAACTTCGGATAATGTGGCTGCAATTTTATCAGCATCGCCAAATTTGACATAATAAACATAAACACCGCCTTGGCTTTCGGCGGAAACTTTAAAATCAAGTTGTGAAACTAATTTTCGGACGCGACCGATGCCGGCTTTGTTTCCGACAATAATTAATGAATTCGTGCGGTCATCGGGAAAAACCATAAATGAACTGATGCCGCCAGTTTTCCCGGCGGTACTGCCGCCCGAAGAAAATCGGGGTGCCCCTGCATTAAAACCACCGCTGTTTGATGTTTTTTGACCTTTGTTGACGACCTTATCGATCAAATCAGCAATGTCCTTTGCTTTCGCGTACTTAATACCAACAACTTCAAGTTGTTCTTCAAATCCAGGAACATCCAATTGATTAATAATTTTCATCGTTCGGTCGATACTTGAACCGAAATCTGAAATGATTAATGAATTGGTTTGTGGATTCGCTTCCATTTCACCATAACTTGAACTTAATAAACGTGATAATTTGTTTTTTAATTCTTCGGCTGAAATGTGTTTCATGTGAACGACTTTAGTAATCATTTGATCAGCATTTGGATAATAACTGCCGGAATAGATGTCTATACCATCACGCTGTGCTGATCTGGCGTTTCTGATTTTTGTAAAACCACCACTTGGGATGACGCTGAATCCATTAAATGCCAAAGCAGATAAAAAAGCTTTGTAAGCTTCTGCGACAGTAATTTTACTGGGTGCTAAAACTGTGATTTTACCACGAACAGTTGAATCAATAATAAAATTTTTGCCAGTTAATTCTGAAATTGCTTTGATAATATCGGTGATCTCAACGTTGGGAAAATCAAAGGATTCAATTGTTTCAGGAAAATTTTCAGAGGTAATATCTTCAGCATTGGCTTTGGCAAATTTTTCTTTTTGTTTTTCTGATAAAATTGAATTTTTCCCAGATTTACTGCTGGGTTTTATGACCTGAGTTGAAGATTCGGATGAATTTGATACAGCCATCGGCTGTGTACCACGAGCGGGGACGGTTGCAGAACCGCCAGGATTTGGCGGTGTTGAAAAATCATCAATCGGCGGAGGCGGTGGAAAATCTTCGAATTGTGCGAATGAATTTGACACAACCAATTGCGAAGCTAAAAAGCTTGCGACAACTGCTGAATTTAATAAATATTTCTTTAGCGTCATCCTTGACCTCATTATTCAATATTATATTTCATTGTTTGTTTTGAACCATTGATTTCAACACCGAGATCAATATTGCTTGCGGTTTTCATTTTATTAAACATTTCCATTGCTGATTGAATACTGTTTACGGGTTCGCCACCAGCTGTAGATATCAATGTGCCCCTGGGTAAACCAAGCTGTTCAAAAATACTGCCGGGCTGATAATCGACTAAGCGATAACCATTGACTTCACCAGTGTTCGGATCACGATTTGGCAACGCTCTGGCTTGCATCAGTAAACTGCTCATATCGTTCAGGTATTTATTTAAGTCAGTGCGCTTTAATTTGAACGAATTATTCCCCAAGCTTTGAATTTCTTTACCAGAGGCAGGCGGGGCCGTCGCCGTAGGCTTTGCAGAATCAAATGAGACTTTGGAATTTCCTTTGTTCATTTCGATGTATTCCAGAGCGCCATTGTTTAAATTTCTGAAATATATAATTCCACGTTCAACTTTTTCAAGTTTAGCCAGGCCTTCCATTTCGGCGCCCACAGTGAACGACCCAGACATGTTTTTGCTTTTAATTTCAACGGCAGCAACGGATTTAAATGGATCAGAATGCACTAATGTTCCGATGAGCGTGATCGGCAAAGCCGACTGGACGGGGTCATCATTTTTTTTCTGACCAGCAACTTCTTTGGCTCTAAGCGGTTCTGGAATTACATTTGTTGATGAAAATAAATTTCTGGATGTAATGACGCTGTATTCGCTACGGTCAGCGTTTCGGTATGAATCCATTCTGACTGATTTTTTGGGCGGCGCTTGATTGGGTAAAAGCCTGTCTCTAAAATAAATTATTGTTAAATCGGCAACGATAAAAGCGATGAAAAATAACAACCCGTACAGGGCAAATTTATTTATTCTGTTTTTCTGTTCGAGTGTTATTTTTTTTATCTTCATCAATACCTTCTACAATAACAATAGCCCTAGGTCTTGCGGTAGTTCGGCCAACGTTTTTCACTATAATCTAGAAATAGGTCTAGCTATGGGTCCAGTTTTTGGCCTTTGGTCTGAATGTTGGTGTTTTGTTGGCCGTAAGTCACATACGATAAATACAGACTATGACGGTCATATACTTCACGAACGGAGCTTTAATAGACGATGCATTTATCCGAAGATCACTTCTTCGGATACCCGAGGTCATTACTCTGTTGAAAAAATCTGAAAAAGAATTTATCGACAGTGATGTGTTTTTAGCGATGAATGAACAAGATGTTTTTTTAAATTTAAATTTCCATCAAAAATCGCATTTAAAAAAAGTAATACAAAGCGCACTGTTTGAAAGATGGATGAAGCTTGATATCGAACCTGATTTAATCATAAAACGAAATGATTACGGTCAATTTTCACAGCTGACAGAATTATTTAAAAAATTATCAACCATCGAGGAATTACACGTGGTCACAATCGGGCCCGGTTTTGACGAACTTGAACCATTTTTGCGAATTCAAATGAAACTGACATCAAGTCCGATTTCGGATGTGATTTCGACTGATCCTGCACTTAAATGGTTTTGGACCGACGTTAAAAACCAACTGCAATTACATTCATAGTTGTCGAGGGGCTTCAAGCCCAGCTCTATGTTCACCTTTTAGCCGGTATTTTTTTCATTAATCCAGCCCAAATTGTCTGTATTGTGTCAAGCTTGGCGTGGTTTGAATTTTGAATTCGATATTTCTGCTGAAATCGATTATCCTTCGGCCAAGTTTTCCGAAGGAGCTTTTATGAAATCAAAAAATGCATTTGTTCAAATTGCGTGTGTTGCAGTTTTTTCAACAGTTAGTCTGTTTTCATGTCAACCCAAGGACGTCAGTTTAAAAGCAACTGCTGATGCATTTAAAGCCAGTAAAAGCGGTTCGGAAACAGCGCCAACAAACATGAATTCAAATGAAACAAATGCAGTTTTAGCGTTATCATTTGATCGAATGGCTGAGTCCGTGTTTTTAATCAAAGCTGTTTTAAATTCAGAATTTGCGACATCTCAATTTTTGCTTAAAAGCCAAGTCGAAAACACAATCGATTCCGACGAATTACCAGACACATATTTAGAATCTGTTAATCAAAATGATCAAATAAATACGAATGTTATCAATTATGTCGTTGATGAAATTTCAGTCGATGTATCAGGAAAATTACGAAAATTGGTTTTAACAAAAAACACGTTTAAGCCAGCAGTATCCAAAGGTATCAACACTAAAAAAAGTGATTTTACCATCAAAAACACATCTGATCGAATCACTGTTAAATTGACATCCAATGACGAAATTTATTTGATTAAAATTAATCGTACTGACGAAACATCATCAAAAGTCGACAAAAATACGACTTTAAAATTCGAAGCAAAATTCAAATTAGCTTGGTCGGGCCAAATTGCAGACTTAGACAAAGAATTACAAATTTCAAATATCAGTTTCAAAGCCGACCGAGACGGTAACAAAAAAGGAAAAATGAACTTCGTTAATGATCAGCAAAATATATCAGTCACAGTCGGAAAATGTGTATCTTTGAACGGTCGTTTGAATTTGAATGCAGATTTATCAAAGCCTGGTGAAAAACTGACAAATCCAACTGAAATTGTTTTAACAGATTCAACAATGGATATCGGAAAATTTAAATCCGCAGCATTACCTTGCGAAAATCGCCCAGTGGTTGATTTGACTCGTATGTTATTCAAATAATATCTGATTTATTTAATTTTTAATCGTGAATACAAAGGGTAGTGGTCAGACACGCCCTCTTTTTTTTCTTCATCAAATCGTAACGGCGAACCATTGCGTTTCATATGTGCGGCCGCTTTTAAAACCGTGATCGAATCAGGTATTAATGTTAAACCAGCTTGGTCAATTTTGTGACCAAATATTTGTACGTCTAAAAACGACCAGAATCCTTTGTAATTGTGTGATCCCTGACAATTTTTGCAGCCGACCAGGTGTGAAACTTGGCCCGCGGTTGAAAATATTTTTGAAAAATAACCAAATTCAGATTCTTCTTCGGCTGTAATGTTTAAATCGCCACCCATGATAACAGCACGATTTTGTTTGGCATATTCAATCATCTTTTCAGTTGCAAACTGAACTGCTTGTTTGCGCCATGCTGTTGGATTTGATTGCGATGGAAAATGTCCAATCAACAAGGTCAATTTTTTTGTATTTGGTAATGTGACTGTGACTTCTAAAATACCGCGTGATCGTTTGGCATATTTTAATTTTTCGGGATCTGATTCTGTGTACGGGATTAAATGGTACAATGGTTTTTCAGCCAATGGGAATTTTGAAATAAAGCCAGGGTCGATACCGCGCAAATCGGGGCCTTCTAAAACAACGATGGTTTGGTAACCTAAATTTTTCAATTCAGCATTGACCCATTGATTTAATACATTTTGATTTTCGACTTCGGCCAGTAATAAAATGTCTGGACCCTGTCCTTGGTCAGCGTGTTTGATGACTTTGGCAATCTGCGAAAATTTGAATTTTAAAATTTCTGGATTCCAGTCTTTGGTGAAACATTCAGTTTTGTAAAATGGATTGCTGATTTCAGAACAGAATTTTTTAATTTCAGGGGTGTTTTTTTCTGCCAATGGTAAATTGGTGTAATCTTCGGTGCCTTTGTCATGGTTGGTGTCGAACAAATTTTCAACATTAAATGTCAAAATTGATATTTCATCTGTGGATTTTGAAACCTGTGACAGTGGGGTTTCGCCCTGATTATCGCTGGCTTTTTTGCCAGTGACGCATCCCCAGTTGATCAACGTGATTAAAAGTAATCCTGACAAAATCTTAAAAAATGGGTGTAGTTTATTCATGTCAAAAGCTTAGTCACAGGGGGTAAAAATAGCTAGTTTTAGACTTAGCTTGTGCGGTGTGATACAAACTGGGGAACTTTAAAAACAGGGAAAAATATGAAAAAATCAGCATTATTCGTGGCCTTATTCATTGCTCATATTTGTTTTGCACAAACCGAAGCACAGACAACAATTGTCATCCCCAAAGTGCCCGTGGCTGAATTACCAATCGAACCAACAAAAACGACCAGGGTAGATTCGGACGAAAAATATTCTGATAATAATTTTGGCGTGTCATTATTCAGTTTGGGCGGTTTAGATCGTTCGCAAATTACAAACGGAAACGGCGACACGCCATCGATGTATTTTTTCGAAAATTATTTATCATTTTCATATAAAATAAAAAAAGATTTCAGGCTTGAAGCCAGATATTCATTTAATTATTCAACAGCGGGAACTGATAAATCTGGCAAAGATGCGACTGACAAGGCCGATACGCGTGATGCGTCGTTGTTAATGGGGTTCAGCCGTGTATTCGAAGATTATTTACCAGAAAACGTCAGTTATTCATTTAAACCACGCTTGTATTTACCAACCAGTGAAAAATCAAAAGCCCAGGGCATGATCACGTCGCTTCGTCTAGAAAATGTATTTAAAATTTATACAAATAAATATTCTTTTTTTCGTTTTGGCATTGCGCCACATTATTTTTTTCAACGATCAACAGCCTATGTTGATGATCGGGGAAATGTAAAAACGACGGACATGTTTCAATTAAAAACTGCAGGCGAATATAATTGGAGTTTAAGCAAACGTTTTTCAATTAAACCGGGATTTGAATTTGATGACAGCTGGTCGAATTCATCCAGCGCCAACAACGGCAAAGAATACCGTAATACGTTGATCGATTACCGATTAGGTCTGGAAGTTAAATTCGGCAGACCTTTATCATTCACTGTAGGCTACAGCCACAGAAAAGATCTATTAAAAACAGATGAATTTACGGATGGATTTACTTTGATGACGAATGCGACTTTATATTAAGTCTTACGTAATTCAATGATCAGCTTAAAATTGTTCATCCAGTTCAAATTTTTGTTGCTGGTTGTTCCAAAAAAAATCAATCATTTGTGAACGAAGTGCCACCTGTCCGGTGGCATTTTTATTTTTAGTCCATTCAGTTTTTGCTCCGTACAAAATATCGCCACATAAGGGTGCCCCGACATCTGACATCTGTGCCCTGATTTGATGTGTACGACCGGTCAACAGATCAATTTTAACCCACGATAAATCTGTATCCATTTTTTGATATGCTAATATTTTTAATTCGCAAAAATCCCAATTTTCGACAAAATTTGCTGAAACTTTTTTGGGTGCCCGGGGTGATGGTTCCATGTAATGAATTAAATGGGGTTGAAATTTTTGGTCTGATTCGCAAAGAGCGACATAATTTTTTTCAATCGTTTTGTTTTGAATTTGTTGATTGAAGCTTTTGACGAATTCTTTGGTTTTTCCGTAAACAATAAGGCCTTCGGTTGTTGTGTCCAGTCTATGTGAAATAAATAATTTATGATCAACGGCCTGTTCAGTTTGTGTCAGTGAATTTTCAATAATATTATCAACGGACGGGTGACTGGGGACTCCGGCAGGTTTATTTAATATTAAAAAATCTGAATTTTCATAAACAATGAATTTTGACCAATCATAATCACAAAAATATCTGCGGGGTTTTGTGTGTACCCGAATCAATGAACCTTCTTTGATGATTAAACTAAAATCTGTCAGTCTTTGGCCGTTGACGTAAATTGATCCCAATGTGAAAATTTCAATGAAAATACCGTCGCTTAAATTTAAGACACTTTGAATAATGTCGATCACTCGACCTTTGTTTGGCGCATTGAAATGCTTAACGCCATATTCAAAACCTTGTGAAGACACATTTGTTTGCATCAAAAATAAATAGCACAGTGTGGCGGTTTCATTCAAGCACTTAACATTTGCAATCATTAAGTTCAGACTGTTTGAACCATGATTTCAGAAACATTCACCTGCCTTATTAATAATTCAGATAAATTAACCTGTTTGGCTGAATACGCATATCAGCCGATGTGGGTTTATTTTTTTCTGGTTGTGATGATGTTATTATCGTCGGTGGGTTTGCCATTACCTGAAGAAGTCACACTGGTCAGCGTTGGAATTTTAGCATATATGGGTGCCAATCCTGACAAATATCCGCCGCCCTATGTTGGCGCGCCCTATGTTCATGCAACAACGGCTGCGATTGTGGCATTTGTAGCAGTATTTTGTTCAGATTTTTTAATTTATTTTTTCGGCAGATTTTTTGGTGTAAAAATTTTTGAATGGGCACCTGTAAAAAAAATTATTACACCTGACAGCCGTACAAAAATCGAAAGTTGGACTCGAAAATACGGGGCGTTGGCTTGTGGTATTTTTCGTTTTACACCAGGTCTTAGGTTTCCTGGGCACTTAGCCTGTGGAATGGTTAAATTTCCGGCTTGGCAATTTGCATTGGTTGATGGAATCGCGGCACTGATTTCAGTGCCAACACAAATTTTACTGTTGGCTCATTTCGGGGAACAAATTTTAGGTGTATTTAAACAATTTAAATTTGTGATACTTGTGTTATTAATTATTGGAGCCGCCATTTATTTTTACAAAAAATGGAAATCACCCAAAGACATTACAAATTAATATTGAATTAAGCGGCTGCGGTTTCGCCAAACACATCAGATTCATTCAGCTCACAGCAAATTTTCAAACTCGATGATTTTTTATTTTGTGATGACGCAATATCGTGCCAAAAAACTTTGTCATATCCATGAATTAACCCATATGTTTCTTCGCGCAAGCGGAACATCAGTCCTGTGCTTGATCCCAATAACCAATCCATTTGGACGCCGTGAAGGGCCTCTTCAAGTTCAGTTTGTGAATGTGAAGTTAAAAAACTTTGCGGTAAATTGTCAATCAGTGCGCAGGCGTTATGGTTATATTGAAAAAATGCACGTTCCAGCGGATTGACAAATAATTTTTCAACTCGCACGTCGCGGTCTTTGTGTGCAACAAACGGTGTTGATAATTTTTTAAACTGCGAATAGAGCATTGCATCGTTCACAGTAAAATCAGCTTTTGGTAAATAATCAGTGATTGAATCACATTTAACTGATTCAAACGCAGAATCATCCACGTGTGCATTATGATCCAATGCAATCACAGTTCGTAAATGAAATAATAATGAATAAAAACAAATTAATTTTTCTGTGAATCCTGCGGAAAACTGTACTGAAAAATTATATATAAATGGTTTTCCCAATTCATTTTCGAATGAATTGATGATTTCTAATGCTTTACCGAAAAATTGAAACGAAATTTGATTTTCTGTGATTGTTTGGTTCCAAAAATCAGAAAAACTTTTTTCAAAATTTTCAGTTGCTAATTTATGTTCGGGCTTAATATGTTGAGTCACTGATTTTAATTTAGCTGCAGATTTCTGGTACAATTCAAAATAGGGGTCTAATGCCTTTAATGAATGCTCAGCAAAAACGCGGTCGGTAAATGTTAAATTTTTAAATCCATTCATTTTATGAAACGTAAGACCTATCAGAGCATCATTCATATATTTGAATGGAGGTTGTGGCGTAAATTCTGAAAATCTTGAATTCTGATCCCAAATTTTAATTTCAGTCGGTTTTAAAACGGGACCATTTGCAGTTTTAATTTCATAGCCCATTTGTAACGATAGTGTTTTCATCAAAAATCTCCTGTTTGATACATTGTTATCGGTTTATATTTCTTGCTGGCGCAGTCCAGAAAAACACTGGACTTTAATCAATGGTGATTGATAATAAACCGATGTATATCGACGCACATTCGCACTGGGCTGATCCCAGAATTTTAGATTCAGAAATCCCTGATTTATTAAAAAAGTCTGCGCAACATAATATTTCTACGTTTTTACAGGGCGGTATCAATCCCATCGATTGGGCCCGCCAAATTGATTTAAAAAATAAATACCCACAAAATTTTTTATTGGCATTTGGTTTACATCCTTATTTTATTTCTGAAAATGAATATGAAATTTGTGAATTGGCAATGGATGAATTGGCACTTCAGATCAATCAATGTACAGCCATCGGTGAAACGGGTTTGGATTTTCGAGACAAATATTTAATTGGTGACATTGAAATTCAAAAAGAAAAACAAATTACTTTTTTTGAAAATCATATTGCGCTTTCAAAGGTTACAAATAAGCCTTTGGTCATCCACGTTGTACAAGCTCACGCCGAAGCAGTTCATGTTTTAAAAACTTGGGACCCGCCGGAATGCGGGGGACTCATTCACGCATTTAACGGCAGCTTTGAAACAGCCAACGAATATTTAAAAATGGATTTTTTGATTTCCGTTGGCGGTGCTGTGACCTATGAAAAAAATTCGAAACTACGCGCTGCTGTTCAAAATCTTCCTATTGAAATGCTGTTGATTGAATCAGATTGTCCAGATCAGGCGCCATCTGGCTGGGTTGGGGCAAATGATTCCAGCAGTCTGTGGTCAATTGCTAATGAAATCGCCAAAATCAAAGATATTAGCCCTGAATTTGTGTTACAAACCACAACATCAAACTTTAAAAGACTGTTCAAAATGTAAGTGGTTTGTTATGTTTCGGCCGCATGCAAACACAAATAAATCCACCAGAATCTAATCCCGTAAAACCGTTGAATACTCCGTTTGAAATCAAAGAGGATAACTATACTCTTCATCGCAGATTTGACCGCATGGGCAGGCTTGTTGGCGATGATAAAATGAAAAAATTATTTAATTCACACGTGATGATTATTGGCCTGGGCGGAGTCGGTTCTTGGGCGGCCGAAAGTATTGCACGAAGTGGTGTCGGTCGTATTACTCTGATTGATTTTGATGAAATTTGTATTACCAATGCAAATCGCCAATTGCATGCATTGCAAGGTTTGGTTGGGCAAAAAAAATCTGAAGTCATGGCGGCACGTTTACAAAAAATTAATCCACAGGCCAAAGTTCAATCATTACCCATGTTTTACAACAAAGATACATCAGTTGAAATTTTAGGTCATAATCCAGATTACATTATTGATTGCATCGATAATTTAACAGCAAAAACTTTTTTATTAAATCAATGTCGCACACAAAATATTAAAATCATCACTAGCGGCGGAGCGTCCGCTAAGATGGACCCAACGCGCATTCGGATTACAGATTTGGCAAAAACAACCATTGATCCGATGTCACACACGGTGCGAAAAATATTGCGCCAGGAATATAATTTTCCCAAAGAAAAATTTTTCAATATACCATGTGTATTTTCAGATGAACAGCCCATGGAACCTGTTGAATTAAATTATGACATGGGTCAGGGTTTTAAATGTGTTTGTCCACAGGGCGAAAATAATCTGCATGGGTGTTTGCATCGGAATGTGATTTATGGAACAGCCAGTTTTGTAACGGGCGCATTTGGATTGGCGATGGCATCGTGGGTTGTCAGACAAATTAC
The DNA here is from genome assembly GCA_031428135.1 of Pseudobdellovibrionaceae bacterium. Classification (GTDB taxonomy): domain Bacteria; phylum Bdellovibrionota; class Bdellovibrionia; order Bdellovibrionales; family Bdellovibrionaceae; genus Pseudobdellovibrio. The sequence continues at coordinate 36,033 of JANPOT010000029.1, forward strand.
AGAAATTCAAATAAAAACAGATTTGCAAACCACATGAGTCTGGTGATTTTTTTCGGAATGGCAGCATGTATATTTATCGTGGGTGTGATTGTTATTTCGGTCACAGTTTATCAGTGGTACCAAGAATATAAAACTAAACAACAAGGGAACAAATCATGACAATCACAAATTTTATCGACCATCATTACAGACATTTTAACGCAGCTGCACTCAAAGACGGAGCCGTTGGTTATAAAAAACACATCGATGAGGGTGGTTTGATGTTAGTGACTTTGGCTGGTGCCATGAGTTCTGCAGAGTTAGGATTGTCATTGGCTGAAATGATCCGCCAAGACAAAGTGCACGCAATTTCGTGCACGGGTGCAAACCTTGAAGAAGACGTTTATAATTTAGTCGCACACGATCATTATGTCCGAATTCCAAATTACCGCGATTTAACACCGGCTGATGAGCAAAAATTATTAGAAAAACATTTAAATCGTGTCACAGACACTTGTATCCCCGAAGAAGAAGCCATTCGCCGAATTGAAAAAGCAATTTTAAAAGTTTGGAAAGAGGCCGAAGATAAAGGAGAGAGTTATTTTCCACATGAGTTCATGTATAAAATATTGCTCTCAGGAGAATTAAAACAATATTACCAAATTGATCCAAAAAATTCTTGGTTACTGGCTGCTGCTGAAAAAAATCTGCCGATGGTCGTACCTGGTTGGGAAGATTCAACAACAGGAAATATTTTCACTGGCCACTTAATTAAGGGTGATTTGAAAAACCCACATACGGTGAAATCTGGAATTCAATACATGATGACATGGGCTGATTGGTATATGAAAACGGCGACGAAAAAGAAAGTCGGATTTTTCCAGATCGGTGGAGGTATCGCAGGGGACTTTCCAATTTGTGTTGTTCCAATGTTATCCCAGGATTTAGGTCATGATGACGTTCCGTTATGGAGTTATTTCTGTCAAATTTCAGATTCAACCACATCATACGGTTCATATTCAGGCGCTGTGCCGAATGAAAAAATAACTTGGGGTAAACTTGCGATCGACACACCTAAATATATTGTCGAATCAGATGCATCGATTGTTGCGCCATTGATGTTTTATTATGTTCTGGGATTATAAATGATCAAAGTGGCAGGGTTATGGATTTATCCAATTAAATCCTGCCAAGGTATTTCTGTGTCTGATATTCAAATCACACATCTGGGGCCCGCATTTGACCGCAGATGGATGATTGTTGATGAAAACAACCATTACATCACGCTCAGAACACATGCCAAATTATCGCAAATCATAACCCAAATTGATGAAAATTATTTAACCATAAAATTCGGTCATTTTGAATTCAAGACTGAATTAAATCAGCAGAATTCAAAAACTGAAACGGTGACCGTCCAAGACAAAACATTACAGGCCGGTTTTGAATCTGATGTTATTAATAATGCGCTGTCATTTTTTTTGAATCAAACTGTCAAATTGGTTAAATATCAAAACGAAAGTTTCCGTTCAATTGACGATGCAGCCACAAAATCTGTGATTGAAACAACGTTCACCGATGTCAGACCAGTTCTGCTAACAAATGTGGATTCTTTAACAGATCTGAATGAAAAATTATTAAATCAACAGTTGCAGCCCAGCGAAATGAACAGGTTCCGGCCCAACATCATTATTTCGGGTCTTGAAGCTTACCAAGAAGACCATATTCAAAAAATCACAATCGGAGATGTTGAATTTGTAAATCCCAAATTATGTGGACGTTGTGTGATTGTGTCGATGGATTCTAAATCTGGACAGGTTGTATCAAGTAAAACATTAAAATATTTACCGCTACATCAATTTCCAAAAGGTCCCAAAATTACATTCGGACTGTATTTAACGCCAGAGAATTTAGGCATAGTCCAAGTAGGCGATGTTTGCCGGGTGATTGTTTAAAATTCTAATTCAACATTTTGGCTATACGCTAATTGACCAGATTCTTGAGAAAACGTAATTTCGCCGTATTGAAATTCAATTTTATTTTCAGATAATTTTAAAACTTTTTGAATCATTTGAATTTGTTGGTTTTTAAAGACGACGAAGACAACTGAATTATCCATTGATTTAGCCAGCGTAATCATGATGTCGCCCGCGTTTGAAATTGATGTCGATGATATTTTTTCTGTGATTTGGTGAATTTTTTTTAATTCAGATTCCACAACGGCTTCATCCAATAATGACAATTTTTTAAAAAATATGTTATAACTGGTTTTTGCAAATTTTAAATTTGCATTTCCTGTCAGGTTGATTTGAGCTGCCTTTTGAAATGAATTTTCACGCGTCGATATATACAACAGACAAATTGTTGTTAATAAAAATATACCAAAAAATTTCAATAAACGGCGACGCATAAAAACCTCTTGATATATGTGTTATTCAAATTTCAGACCAATTTTTTCGATGTCTTAAAGCGATACGTTTGATTATGGATATGATTTGATTGCGTTTTGGTGACTGTAATTGTCGTGGTGACTAATGCATTGACAGTTTTATTGGTTGTAATCCATCAGTTTTGTCATGAGTTGGAATAAAATCTGCTTTAATCAGTTTAAATAAAGAGGAGTTTTTATGACAAAAGCCATTTTGATGAAATCCGTTTTAGCATGTCTTATATTATCAGCCCAATTTTCTTGTGCTAAAAAAGAACCTGTTCGAGCCGCTGCAAAGCCAGCAGCAGCCAACACAAAATTAGACCCTAAAAAAGCTGTCACAAAAACGGAAACTCCTGCTGAGGTCAAAACAGAAACTCCTGTCCAAGCAAAAACAGAAACCGAGTCGGATGATACGGCAAAAGTCGCCACTAAAGAAGTCGCAAAACCAGTCAAGGTGGTTGAAACTAAAAAAACAGCCGAAGCACCTGTCGTCGCTAAAGATGCCGTAAAACCAGTTGTCGTTGTTGAACCTAAAAAAACACCAGAAGCGGTTCCTGTTGTTACCAAGGAAACTGCAAAACCAGCGATTGCAACCGACAATAAATCAGACTTAAAATTCACTGAAATTAAAATCTTAGATCAAAGTTTATTAAATTCGATTAAACAAGACGACCCACGCGTTTTATTTGAAAATTATTTAACATTAGACAACCGTTCAAATGTGATGATTGCAAAACGTAAATACGGTATGGCTTGTAAATTTCAAGTCAAATCAGAATTAGTCCAAAAAGATATTTTAAAATTCAAAGAAATCAGAAAATCAACAGCATTAAATGCAAATGGTGACCAGGCTATTATTGTTGTTTTTGCAAATGAAACAAAAATATTAAACATGTATTGCAATTACCAAGGTGATTTGACGCAAAAATATTTCGAAGAAAATTTTTATGATGTGATCGACTTCAAAGCAGCGGATGGTCAATTCAAATCTGATGTTGAAAAAAAATTAACATATGCTGAAATCACACAAAAAATTAAAACACTCAAAATGTTGGATGCTAAGAAATTAAGTGATGCAGGAATTATTCAAGATCAACAAGAACGATTCGGAATTATTGCAGGTCAGCTTGTTGAAGAAACAAAATCAATCTTGGCTGTCAAATCAGGCAGAGCAAAACAAGCTTGTGCGCTGATTGGTGTTGTCGGAAATCTTGAAAATGGTCGAGTGTATGAATATTTGGATAACAAGCCAGGTGTGTCCGATGTTGATAATAATTATGCAACAATGCAAATTAATTACGGTTCAGAATCTGATAAATCACAATTTACAATCGAATGTTCATTGCGCAGAAATGGCATCGGACCTGAAATTTTATTCGAAACATTCGCAGGAATTTTCGAATATGGAGCGGTTGTGCCGAAAGCTGAAGTCAAAGAAGTGAAAACTGATGTCAAAACAGAAGCTAAAGCAGAAACTAAAACTGAAGCAAAAACAGCAGATACGCCAGTCGAAGATCCAATGATTTAAACTGCAACGACTTCGATAATTTCGGGAATCGCTTGTTTCATGCGAACTTCGATTCCGTCTTTTAAGGTCGCTTGTGAACTGGGGCATCCAGAACATGCGCCCATCATTTTTAAACTTAAAATATTATTTTCATAACTGACAAATGCAATGTCGCCACCATCAAGAGCCACGACGGGTTTAATTTCGGATTCCAGCAATCTTTTAATTTGCTTTACGATGACTGAATCATTTTCAGATTCGTTATTCGCAGCGACCAAATTCAATAACACAGGTTGTCCGCTGGTGACATGTTCAGCCAATAAACCTGATAATGGTTTTGCCAGTACATTCCACTGAACCCAGTCTTGTTTTGTTATTGTGACAAAATTTTCGCCTAAAAATACCGCAGAAACCCAGGGGAAGCCAAAAATTTTAGCAGCCAAAGGTGATCTATCTGTGGATTCGACATTTGGAAAATCAGCTGTTTGATCAGTAATGTTTTCAGAAAAAACAAATTTCATTGTCGCTGGATTTGGTGTGGATTCAAAATTTACGTTCATGAGTGAATTCATATCTTGATGACTTTGCATTTGCAAAGTATTTTAATTCCAGAATTATAAATCAAATAGGAGCAAATCATGACCCCACGAGTCCGTGAAATTTTAAGTTGGTATGGAGCTGAAAATATTGGTGTGTTAACGAACATGGCGCGTATGATGAACCATGGCAAACTCGCTGGAACCGGAAAGCTTGTGATTTTACCAGTTGATCAAGGTTTTGAACATGGGCCAGCCAGAACTTTTGCAAAAAATCCAGACGGCTATGATCCCAGTTACCATTTTGATTTAGCAATTGAATCGGGTTGCAATGCTTATGCAGCGCCGCTGGGCGCACTTGAATTATGTGCCAGAGATTATGCTGGTGAAATACCATTGATTTTAAAAATTAATAATTCAGATGTTTTGTATGGATCTAAAAATCCGATCTCGGCATTAACATCAAACGTCGATGATGCTTTACGATTAGGTTGCGCGGGTATTGGTTTTACAATTTACCCGGGTTCATCACTCAGAAAACAAATGTACGAAGAAATTGCCGAAGCATCACGTCAGGCTAAAAAAGCAGGTTTGGCCGTTGTTATTTGGTCGTATGCTCGTGGTGAACAAATTTCTAAAGACGGAGAAACAGGAATTGACGTGATCGCTTATTCTGCGCACATTGCGGCGCAATTAGGTGCAAACATTATCAAAGTTAAACCTCCAACAGCATTCATCGAACAAGCTGAAGCTAAAAAAGTTTATGATTCGCAAAATATCCGTGTTGAAAAATTGTCTGATCGTATTCGTCATGTTGTGCAAAGCTGTTACAACGGAAAACGGATTGTTATTTTTTCTGGAGGAGAAGCCAAAGATACTCCCACGCTATTGGCAGAAGTTCAGCAATTGGCCCAAGGCGGAGCATTCGGAAGCATCATGGGGCGAAATGCTTTTCAACGACCTAAAAAAGAAGCTATTGAATTATTAAAAAATGTCATGGAAACATTTGCTGGGAAAAATATATAATGTCAGACATTTTAGATAATCCGATCAAAGCTGAAAAAAGAAAAAAATTACATGCATTACGTGAACATGGAATCAATCCATACCCATACACATTCGATCAAAATATTCATGTTGAAAAATTAATTGCAGATTATTCAAGTTTAGCTTCTGGTGAAAAAAAACTGGAAACAAATTTTAAAATTGCAGGCCGGTTGATGACAAAACGAGAAATGGGTAAGGCTAGTTTTTTTAATATTCAGGATCAATCGGGTTCAATACAATGTTACATCAAAATCGAAGAACAAACAGACCAAGACCGCACCAGTTTTGAGCTTGTGGATTTGGGTGATATTGTCGGGCTTGAAGGATATATATTTAAATCACAAAAAGGCGAATTAAGCCTGTATGTTCAAAAATTTCAGATTTTAACAAAAACACTTGAACCTTTACCTGAAAAATTTCACGGAATTCAAGATGTGGAAATTAAATACCGTCACAGGCATCTGGATCTGATTTCGGACCCAGAATCACGCAAAGTTTTTGTGATTCGCGGTAAAATCATTAAAGCCATCAAAAAATTCTTAGACAACCGTGGTTTCATGGAAGTTGAAACTCCTGTATTGCAACCGCTGTACGGCGGCGCTGCGGCACATCCATTCACGACCCATCATCGGGCCTTGGATATGAAATTATTTATGAAAATTTCGCCAGAATTATATTTAAAACGTTTGATTGTTGGTGGATTTGAAAAAGTTTATGAAATCGGTAAAAATTTCAGAAACGAAGGAATTGATCGTACACATAACCCCGAATTTACGATGCTTGAATTTTACGAGGCCTATACAGATTATAATTATCAAATGAAACAATTCGAAGATCTGGTTTCGTCAGTATGTATGGAAATTACAGGATCGATGATTATCAAATATCAAGACAAAGAAATCAACATGGCTCCACCATGGCGACGATTGAAAGTGATGGATGGGATTACTGAATATGCAAAAATAAATCCTGATGATGTTGCTGCATTGGATAATTATTTAAAAACAAATTCAGGTAAGCCCATAAAAATTGAAAACTTATCAACAGGCGAAAAACAAATGAAAGTTTTTGAAATCGCAGCTGAGCCCCATTTGTGGCAGCCAACGATTGTTATGGATCATCCTGTCGACATATCACCATTAACTAAAATTCATAGATCAAATCCCAAATTGGTTGAACGTTTTGAACCGTTCATTGCTTGTATGGAAATCGGAAATTCATATTCCGAACTGAACGACCCCGAAGAACAACGAAATCGTTTAAAAGACCAAGAATCAAAACGAGGGCATGACGAAGAAGCTCATCCTATGGACGAAGATTTCCTGCATGCGATTGAAACTGGAATGCCTCCAACAGGTGGTGTCGGAATCGGCATTGAGCGAGTTGTGATGTTGTTAACAAATCAATCCAGTATTCGTGATATTATATTTTTTCCGACGATGAAAATTCAAAAATAAAAATGAAACATAATTTTTGTTGTATTTTAATTTTATTATTTTGTGGGTGCCAAGCTGTACCCACAAAAATTATTGAACAAAGTATCGATGTTTTTGAAAAAAATATTGTCTTATTAGACACGCGCAGTGATCTTGAATTTGCATCATTTCATATTGCCGGATCTAAAAATTTGGTCGTCGACGATTTTTTAATTTTAAAAAATCCTCAAGCTACAAAAAAAAATCAAAAACGTGTTCTTGATTCAGATATTGATCAAACGATCGAACGACTTGCTCGCAAAGGCGTCAGTCCGGATTTAAAAATTTATTTGATTGGGGATACAAAAAATTCAATGAATAACAAAAAATGGAAATGGTTATTAAGTTATCTTGAGATTTCAGATATCAATTTATTTTCAATCGACGAAGTTAAAAAAATAAAAAACGGACGTTTTTTGCAATCCGAAAAACAGCCGACATGGATTTTAAAATCCAGTGTTGATTACCAGAATGAATTCATTTTAAAAAAAGCGCCCACATGTTTTGTGGGCTGGTCAGATAAAAATTGTCGATAATTATTTAACGCAATCCAGGAATTCGATCCATGAATTCGAATTAATTCCTGGGACCGAGGATATGTTTTCAATCAATATGACTTGTCTGTGTTTCGCTCCGACTCCTTGAAAATTTCCTCCGTATGTGGTTTCGTACAAATAAAATCGACCTTCAGCGTCTTCGTGAATTTTCATGCGTTTGCCGTCAGGTAAGGATTCGAATCCAAGGTCTGTTACAGAAATAGTTGTTTCTGTGCCTCCTGATAGCAATGTTGTGTTTGCAATCATATTTTTGCCAAACGGTTTTGTATCGTCCATTTGGATCAATAATTTTTTAATGAAGCCGCGTTCTGAAACGCCTGTGCAGGTCATACGATCTTTGATCGTTGCCATTGAAATTGTTGATATCGTTGTGACCAGGCCTGCTAATAATAGTTTTTTCATAGGTTCTCCTTTTTTAGTTGTTAATAAATAATTGGTTCGTATCAAACAGGGTTCCGATGTCTTTTTGAATATTGTATTTAGTATTAATAATTTCTCTTTTTTGGTAATTGTTCGTTTTAAACTGTTGATTTTGTAACGTCACGTTTGCGATTAATGCATCGATTTCAAGATCATTCAATTGGATCAAATTTGACAGTTTAGAATCAATTTTAAGTTCGTTCGCATTATATAATTGATCTCTTGCCGATTCGCTGTTGATTGCACTGAATAAACTGTCGTAACCATTGATTAAATCTAGTTGATTTTTTTTAATCGTGTCTTCAAGGTCTAATTTTGTAGCTTCGATGTATTTATCGCCAGCTTTGTAACTTGTAATTCTGGATAAATCAAACGGAACCCGGGCACTTAAATACAGAGCTGTTTCGTTTTTTGAGGGGGCATTAAAATCTGTACTTCGTTTTGCACTGGCGTCTACGGAAATTCCGTATAAATTTGCGCGTTCTGCTTTTCTTGATAATTGATCACATTCCAACGATAACTTTGCTCCCAAAATTTCGGGGCTTTTTGTCAAACTGATTTTAAAAGCTTCATCTGCATTTTGTGGAACAGTTGTTTTTTCAATAATTTCATTAAACGTATCTGTTTGTGCAGGGGCTTCTGAATTGACAATGTTCTCGTAATTTCGTTCTGCAATTTTTAAATCAGATTTAGATTCTTGGATTGAAATTTGAAATAAATTAATTTGGCTTTCAATATTTTCTTTTTGTGTTGAGTTTTTTGCAAATGGTAATATTAATTGCAGTCGATCAATTGTCATTTTATTTATAGTTTGGTTTTGTCTTACGCTGACTAAACTAATGTAATTATTTGTCACTGAACCTATAATTTGACCAGTGGTATTTTGTTGATGCGCATTTGTTGATTTGTAGCTAGCTTCTAATCGCTTGTAATTACATTCTCCTGCTTTGATTGCATAGTAATCCGCAAAGTTATTAAATAAATTCATTTGAATTGTCGCTGATAATGACCGTGAACTTGGCGATTTTAAATCCTGGGAATAGCCTGTTGAAATAGTAGGTAAGTATGCCGATTGTTTTTTAGCTTTTAAATTTTCAGCGGCGCCTTCAAGTCGTAACGTATTTGATTTGCTTCTTAAATTCTTGTCAATTGCAGTTTTAATTGCGTCCTGCAAAGAAACTTTTTCGAAAACTGTACCCTGGGGCGGTGTTTGTGCTTGTGCTGCAAATGATATTAAAATTGATGTCAGAATAATTTTTTTTGTAAACACGGGCATTGTCCTTTGATTATTACATAATACAATGCAAAGCTAATTCCCATTCAGATCGAATATATTTAATTTAAAGTCAAACTACTGTGTAGGTCCAAAAAAATGTGACATTTTTTGGATGTCTCTTCTTAGGGTCTCATTTTGAGAATAATCAAATTTTTAAGATTTAAAATCTATTACGGTCGTTGCAATCGAAATTGCATTCCGTAGGGAACTGCTGCAAGCAGAGTGATTTCGCCCATTGCATTAAAATTAAATTGCCATTTGGTTTGTGTCAGTGAAACACGGCAAATTTTTTGATCAACAGTATGTGTGGCTTGGCGGGCTTCTTGGATGTAAATATCGTTGGCTAAGTAATTTAATTTGACAGTGATTTGAGCCTGCAATTCGGTTTTATCGGTGTAAACACACGTTGCTGTTAAATCCATTTTGTCTTTTTTGAAATTAAACGACATGAACATTTGCGAATCTTTGGTGTAAATTGGATTTTTTGATTTCCATGGGCCTTGGATTTGGTCGGATGGTAAGCCTTGAGAAAAACCACAAATCGAAAAAAGTAAAACTGATAAAAAGAGTTTCATGAGAGCCTCCGCTTGAGCAGAACAATAGGTTGTTTATTTTGAAGGTGCAATGAAATTTAAGCCGCTGGCATTTTAAATAACACGGAATACATGGCTTTCAGCATATCGGGGTCAAACCGGCCATTCAATTTGCCGTTCATCAAGTTAAGGGCTTCTGAAGGCGTCATGGGAACGTTATAAGAACGTTGTGTCGTCATTGCGTCGTAGGTGTCTGTCAGGGCGACAATTCTGGCAAACGGGTGGATTTCTTCTCTTGAGATATCTTGGGGGTAACCCCCGCCAGACCAGGATTCGTGATGTTCAAAACAGGCGGCCTTGATGGCGTCTGAAATATTTGGATGTTCGTTTAATATTTTTAAACCGTATTGTGGGTGTTGGCGCATTTGGACCCATTCGTTTTCATCCAACGCTCCTTTTTTGCAAAGAATACTTAGATCAACCATGCGTTTGCCGACGTCATGAAATAATGAACTTTGCCCTAGTTCTTCCAGTGTTTTAGGATCAAAACCCAAAGCTTGTCCCAGTCCTAATGAATAAATGCTGACGTCAAATGAATGATTATAAGTATAAAAATCGTGCCCTGATAAACTGATTAAATTGCCCATGGATTCTGGAGCATCGGTCATAAATTTCAACAGATCAGAAATAATTGGCTTTGATTCTTCCAGCGCTTTTGAAACATCTGGATTTTCATACAGATCTTCTAAAATAGAAATTGAGCTTTCACGTAAAATAGTCGCTTTGATATCATTATGAATTAAATCAGAATTCATCGAATTTTTAACGGTGTCACGGTACAACTGTTTGTCGTTGTTGGCGACGAAAAATGATTCGCCAGTGTCTCTGTGATGTAAAGTTTTAATTTTATCAGCTTTTAATTTTTGGCCCTGATTTAAATAAACGACCATTTTTTGATCAAGGTAAATATAAATATCAAACGGAGTCGCTGTATCCGGTTGAATCGTCGAAAGTCGTATTCTGAAAAATCCTGTTGTTGACATCGTTTTCTTATCGGAGCGAAAATATAAATTCATGAGTGAATTGGCATTAAAACAAAACTTACGTCTAGAAACTGAACTGCAATTCGTCAAAGGTATTGGTCCTAAACTGGCCTCGATTTTTTCAAAAAATGGAATTAAAACTGTCGGTGATTTTTTTGAAAATTACCCCAGGGCTTACGAAGACCGCAGGGCGGCCCGATTTATCTCAACACTCAAAGAAGACGATATCGTCAGTCTGAAAGCATCGATTGTAAATGTATCCAGTTACAGCATGGGAAAAAGCACACGAAAAATTTACGATCTTTTAATCAAAGATTCATCAGCACAAATTCGCTGTAAATTTTTTCGAACACCATATAAAGGATATTTTGAACGCTTCAAGCCATTCCAAGAGATCAGAATCGTTGGTAAAGTGACTAATTATCGTGGTCGATTGGAATTCCATCATCCCGAAATCAAAGACATCGAACCCGAAGGTGAAATCCAAGACGTTTTGATTCCCATCTATGTTGAAAATGAAGGAATTGCTTCGCAAAAAATTCATAAATTGATCGAATCGGCGTTTCAACAAATGAAAGAATTTCCACCTGAACAATTGCCGCAAAAGTTATTACAAAAAAATAATCTGATGGCCAGATCATTTGCTTTGTACCAAATTCACTTTCCTGTAATCGAATTTGCAAATGATTACCATGTCTTAAAATCACAAGCACACCAGCGAATTATATACGAAGAGTTTTTCTGGCTTGAATTGTATTTAGCATCAAAAAAATCTGGATTAAAAAAAGAAAAAGGCCTGTTGATTGATAACAAGGGGCAATTAGCCCGTGATCTTGAAAAATCTTTGCCCTTTGAATTGACGAATGCTCAAAAAAAATCTTTTGCTGAAATAAAAACTGATTTCAAATCTGGAAAGCCAATGAACAGGTTAGTGCAAGGTGACGTGGGTTCAGGAAAAACTTTGGTCAGTTTTTTGGCTATCGCTGAATCATTTGAATCTGGATTCCAATCGTGTTTGATGGCGCCAACTGAAATTTTAGCTGAACAACATTTTAAAACTGCGCAAAAATATTTGTTAAGCTTAGGCATAACTGTCGGAATCCTGACCGGAAAAACCAAAGTCAAAGACCGTACAGTGCTGTTGGAGCAATTAATTTCAGGTGAAATTCATTTGTTAATCGGGACACATGCTTTGATTGAAGATTGGGTGCAATTTAAAAAATTAGGTCTGGTGATCATCGATGAACAGCACAGATTCGGTGTTGAACAACGTGGGCTTTTAAAAAACAAAGGTCAAAATATCAGTCAATCCCCACATTTTTTAATTATGACAGCAACGCCCATTCCCAGAACTTTAGCAATGACTGTGTATGGTGATTTGGATGTTTCTATTATTAACGAAATGCCAAAAAACAGAATTCCAATCCAAACCAGAGTGATCACAGAAACAAAACGTGCACAGGCTGTTAAATTCATGATCGAACAAATCGAAAAAGGTCGTCAAGCTTATGTGGTTTATCCGTTGGTTGAAGAATCAGAAAAAATCGATTTAAAAAACGCAACAGATGAATATGAAAAACTAAAAAATCAATTTCCAAAAGTACGTTTTGGATTGTTGCATGGAAAAATGAAACCCGTCGACAAAGACGCGATCATGAATCAGTTTCGAGATGGTGAAATTGATATTTTAGTTTCCACAACAGTGATCGAAGTGGGCGTTGATGTGCCGAATGCGAATTTGATGATGATCGAGCACAGCGAACGATTCGGCTTGTCGCAATTACATCAATTACGTGGTCGTGTTGGGCGTGGTGAATTTAAATCCTACTGCGTGATGATCATGGGTTACGCAATGAGTCCTGAAACACGTGAACGTATTGAATTCATGGAAAAAACAAACGATGGCTTCAAAGTCGCTGAATTTGATTTGGAAATTCGTGGACCTGGTGAATTTATGGGATCAAAACAATCAGGTTTGCCCGGATTTAAAATGGCAAACTTAGTCCGCGATTTTGATTTATTAAAACTGGCGCGTGATGATGCCTTTGAAATTTTAAAAAATGACCCTGAATTACGCCGCACAGAACATCAGTATCTGCGCGAAGAGCTATTGAAAACACACGGCCCAGCAGGGCTTGCTTCAATCAGTTAGCCCGTATTATTTTAAATATTCAAATTTTTCATTCACTTGATTTTGTATTTGAGTCGTTAAATTTTCATACATTTGGTGGTTTTTGTTTTTAGCGGGTATTGTTATGCATATCCGATGTCTAGAAAATAAGTCATTTTTTGATCCTGGAATTTTAAATCGTTTTAATTTTTTATTTTCAGGATGATGAACGGCAATCAATGTTGGAAGAACTGCAATCCCCATTTGCCTGGCGCAGAACTCGGCAGCGACTTCAAAGCTTTCGACTTCGTTGATATTATCAGTTGAAATTTTCATTTGAGCTAATCTTTCAGAAAGTGGTTTACCCTGGTCTGTCAGCGCATTTGTAAAACAAAAAAGTTCATGGCAATTGTTGGCTTCTGAATTTAATTTGTTACAGTTTTTATATAAATTTTCATGAATATATAAACCGAATTGATCATGGTACAGGGTTTCTGAAATTAAATTTTGATGATAAACAGGTTCAATCGTCATAGCAGCATCGATTGATTGTTCAATAATTTTTTGAATTAAATGCTGACTGCGTCCAACGCTGATTTGGATTTTAATATCCGGAAATTTTTGAGAAAAATAAGCATGAAAATCCGGCCAAAAATATTTTGCGATACTTTCATAAATTCCCAGTCTTATGACGCCAGAAAAACCAGTGTCTGTGTTCGACAGTGAAACTTGTAATTGATTTGTCAGTCGAATAATTTCTTGAACATAGTCATAAACCTTGTGTCCGCTTTCTGTCAGCTGTATGCCGCGCGATGAACGATTTAATAATTGTGTATCCAGTGCTGATTCCAGATTCTTAATTTTAACGGACAGGCTCGGTTGTGAAATATTTAAAGCGACGGAAGCTTTGTGAAGGCTTCCGTGTTTAGCGATACTTTCGATGGCAATCATTTTTTCAAGATGATCTAAGATGTACTGTATGTTCATTGACATAACCCCATTTTTTGATTCTCCTTAACTATAGCTGAATACTATATTTAAACAACACATTGTTATAGAATTATACTATAACAACAATATCTAAATAATAGTGCCCATTTGAATCAAATGAATCTATTGTTATTAAAAAGGAGATCAAATGAAAAAAATTATTTTAACAGCACTCGTTCTTTGTGGATTAAACTCAATGGCTTTAGAGGCTGGGGATTTGGCTCAGTCGGGTATCGCATTAAATCATTTAATGACTGATAGTACAGAAAAAATACAGGATTTAACCGTGGTCCCAAAAGGTCAAAAATTTACAATGTTAGAGTTTTTCCAAACAACATGCAGTGCATGTATTGAAAATCGTCCTAATTTCATTAAATTATCAAAAGAATTGTCAAATGTAGCAACATTTAAATTGGTCGGTATTGATCGCAAAGAAACAGCATTGCGCGCATTTTATCAAACGATTAAATCTGAATTTTCGTTTCCATATGTTTTAGATAACAGTCGAATCGCAACAAAATCATTTGCAGTTTCTGTAACGCCAACGTCATTCATTATCGACGAAAACGGCAAAATTTTGTACAAACACGAAGGCGTTTTTGGAGCCGATGACATACAACAAATCAAAGAAATTTTAAAATAATTATGAAAACGGTTTTGATATTTGTCATCAGTATGGTTTCAATATTTGCATCAGCAGATCAAATCACGAATGACAGTACAGATATCGATCTGACTTTAATTAATGAAATAACCTATGATTTATCAAAACCAATATTCGGTGTTCGCCCCACGTTGGGGCGAGGACTTCGTGATATGCAAAACAGCTCAGGTGGATCAGCATGTACGTCTTGCGCACATTAATATTCATTAGCTGCTTATTTGGTTTCAATGTCACGGCTCAAGTTAAATCTGTGGGATTGTCTGTATCCAGTTCTGATTATAAACCCAAAACGGATGCTCAGACGATCGAAGAAAGATTGCGCAATAATATCATTGATACTTCAATCAGTGTGAACCAAATAAAAATTTCTGATCATTGGAAAACAAATTTAATTTTTTCAAGAAATACAGCTGATTATTCTCTTTACCGCCTGTATGACACTTCTGGAACAAATTATACGTCTCTTGGAAGTAAGCTTTCTGAAATGAATCTATTATTAGATCATGTTGTGAACGTTGGTCCCAATGTCATTGAAATCATTATGGCTACAAATTTCGGAACAACTCCGCTCAGAAAATCAAATTTATCGTTAGCTTACTTATCACAGATCAATTCAACCAACACAATTTCTGTGACTTTAGGGACTCAGAAACAAAACTTACCGAAAAATTATTTTCAAAATCCAAACAACAGTTTGACTCCAGAATCCAGGCCAACCGAACTTGATACAAACAGCATCGAAATTGGATTTGAACATATTTACAGTTCAAGTTTTAAAAATAAAATTGAAATATCAGCCGGCCAGCGCGTTCAAGATCGTCCACTGCGATATGGTTTAAATTTAAAAAATATATACGTCCTCAATGACACGATGGGTTTACGTTTTGATTTAGGTTATTTAGCAGAAAACAGATCCGAAAAACTTAAATCTGATCTGGGATACCAAGATTCAATGTGGCTCGAAACAAAATTTTTACAATCAATCAATGCCTATTTGAATTATGGATTTGGATACGCTTTGGAAATCAATAAAGAATATCGAAAATGGTCTGATTCAACAGAACAGCTGGGGAATGATCAGTTGTTATTGGATTTAAATTATTCGGCATCAAAATGGTCACTGACGACATCTTTCGCTTATGCAAAATATAATACAGGTCAAACGGGCACTAATATGAAAGCAGGTTTTGAATGGAAATTTTAAAAATATTTTCAACTGGTATTTTGTTTTTCTTAGTCGGCTGTGGATCAAATTTGACTCCACGTACTGCGCCAGAAAACAACGTTACGGGTTTTAAAGTGCCGGCAACAACTGTGACTCAGATTGACGATACGCCTTATACGATTCCTGTTATTTCAAATAAACCCAGAATATTTATCTTTGCCTCTGAATTATGTTTAACGTGCCAGGATGAACATAAAATTTTACGTGATATCATGTCGAATCATTCAGGCTTACACCCCAATAACGTTGAAATTTTAACAATCATGGTCGAAGCCTTTACAAACGATGATTCGATTGGGTTTGTTGATAAAACTGGAATTCAGTGGGATCCTTATTACCAAGCTGGTGATCAATTAAAAAATGATTTATGCGGTGTAAAAACTATATCTTATCCGTGCGTCGTTATCGAATTACCTGGCAAAGGTGTCGTATTTAAACAAACAGGCGGAGCTTCGATCGAAGTATTACAATCAAAAACAGGAGCTTGGTTATGGTAAAATTATTTTCGATATTCACATTGATATTCGGCCTGCAATTAAACGCGCAGGATAAAATTATTGATCTTGCGACATTGAAAGACATTGATGGCAAAGCACTGGTTATTGATCAAAAATCAGATAAAGTTTTATTTTATTTTTGGGCATATTGGTGTCCTGATTGTGAAGGGAAATTTACAAATTTTTTTCCTCAACACAAAGATCAAATTAAAATGCCAATTATCACTATAAATACAGATTCCAAAGAAAAAAAAACTCGTGGTTTTATTGAAAAACATAAAATTATGTTACCTGTCGTCGTTGATTTGGATAAATCGATTCGAAAATTAGCCGTTGTTAATGGGGTACCTGCGTGGGCATTGTTGATCAAGCAAAAAGACGGCAAATATAAAATCACGGAATCCAAAGTTGGGTTTGATGAATCTGAAGTTAAAAAAATAATGGAAATTAAATAATATGTTCATGCAATTGATATCTGTTTTTGGTGCGGGGTTATTGTCCAGTTTGTCTCCTTGTGTGTACCCAATGATTCCGATTACGGTCGGGTATTTGGGTTTGCAAAAGGCTGATCAAAATGCAAAACGCAAAATATTTTTATTTTTCATCGGACAAGTTATTGCATTTACGGCGATTGGTTTGATCGCTGTCCAACTGGGTGAAATTTTTGGTTTCACAGGGCAAAGTTCGCTGGTGCAAAAAATAATTGGTTTTATTTTGATCATTTTTGGACTGACTTCGATTTTTAATTACGTTCCGGGTTTTTTATTAAATTTGAATACAAAAACTCAGTTCAATTATATTTCCAAAGACAGCTTTATTTTTCCGTTCGTTATTGGTGTGTCCAGTGCGCTTGTGGCATCGCCCTGTTCAAGTCCCATATTGGGTAGCGTACTGACAACGTTGGCCAGTTCTGGTGATTACCTAAGTGGTACAATTTTGATGATATCTTATGGTATCGGTGCTTCGCTTATTTTTTTGGTTATAGGCCTTGGGTTAATCAAAGCTCAAACATTGCCGCGTGCTGGACAATGGATGAATCATTTTCATAAGTTTTCAAGCTTCTTAATATTGGGTGTTGGATTTTATTATTTGTACCTGGGTTTTTTCGACAACTAATCAAAAACAAAACAGACTGCAGTTTTTACATGAAAACGTGGTTTAATCCTTGAAATGACGGCAATTATTGTCCGACTGTCAGCAAAAAATTGATGAAACGTGTCAAAAATGGTAAGCATAAGGTGCTTTTGTGTGTTATAAGCAAACTGTTCGATTTTGAGTCTTTTCTCAAAATGGCACAAAAATAGCTATATATCTTATGGAAGTAGTCTGATCGTTCAAAGTTTCTTTGGACTATCAAATTTGGGACGTTAATTGAGGAGTTTAAATGACACAGTTTAAAGTTGGCGATCACGCAGTGTATCCGGGCCATGGTGTCGGTCGTATTGATAAAATTGAAGTCAAAGAAATCTTGAATTCTAAACATGAGTTTTACTCTGTTGTGATCCTTGAAACTGGCATGAAAGTCATGATTCCAGCTGCAAATATTAAATCTGTGGGACTCAGACCTTTGATCAGTAAAGAAGAAGCCATCAACGTCGTTAATATTTTAAAAAACAAAAATGTTAAAGTAGATACTCAGACTTGGAACCGAAGATACCGTGAATACATGGATAAAATTAAAACTGGATCCGTGATTGAAATTGCAGGCGTTTTACGTGATCTTTACGTTTTAAAAGTCGATAAAGACTTATCTGCTGGCGAAAAAAAGATGTTAGAAACTGCCAAAGCTTTGTTATTGAAAGAGTTAAACTTAGCTCCGGATGTCAAAGACGTCATACATACGGATTCTGAAATTCGCGAAATTTTTAATATTCAATAAATCATTTACTAGATCATTCATTTAAGTCAAAATTAACCTTGATTCACATCGAGGTTTTTTTATGTCTGAAATTTCAAATCATCCATTTTCCGAAGTTCGCGTCAGGTTTGCACCCAGTCCAACAGGCTATTTACATGTCGGCGGTGCTCGGTCTGCGTTGTTTAATTACCTCTATGCGAAAAAAAATAACGGCAAATTCATTTTACGTATCGAAGACACAGATCAGGCCAGATCCACCGTTGAATCATTAAAAATGATGGTTCAAGATTTAAATTGGTTGGGCATCGATTGGGACGAAGGCGTCGACCCTGTAACACTGAAAGATATGGGTCCATGTGCACCGTATCGTCAATCTGAACGCCAAGACATCTATAAAAAATATGCTATTGATTTATTAAACTCAGGACGAGCCTATTATTGTTTTATGACTGATCTTGAGCTTGAAACACAGCGTGAAAAAAATAAATCCGATGGCACACACGCACATATTGAATCACCATATTCTGATTGGACTTTATCGCAAGCACAAGCTGAACTAAAAAATGGAAAAACAGCTGTCGTCAGATTTAAAACAAAACATTTACGCAAAGATTATATCTTAAACGATTTGATCCGCGGTGAAGTCAAATTTCCGTCTGATATGATTGGTGATTTTGTTTTATTACGTAGTGATGGTATGCCAGTGTATAATTTTTGTTGCGTGATTGATGATGCGTTGATGAAAATATCACACGTTCTGCGCGCTGAAGAACATTTACCAAATACTTTACGGCAATTGATGATTTATGAAGGTTTGGGATTTCCGGTGCCACAATTTGGCCATATTTCATTAGTGCTGGATGACGATCGTCAAAAATTATCAAAACGCAAAGGTGCTGTCGCTTGTGATAATTTCAGACGTGATGGATATCTGCCCCAGGCGATGAATAATTTCATGGCGTTGATGGGATGGTCACATCCTGCAGGTGACGAAATTTTTTCGATGTCGGATATGAAAAATTTATTTTCATTGGAACGCTTAAATGCATCTGGTGCGGTCTTTGATCGTGTGAAGCTCAAATGGATGAATTCACAATATTTACGTGCAATGAATAATTCTGATTTGTGGAAATCCATTGAACCGTTTTTACTGGATGCAAAAATTAATTTTCCAAAAAATTCTGATTGGCAAATCAGGTCCGTCGAAGTTTTTAAGCCCAAAATGGAAATTTTGATCGATGCCGTAGCGTTATACGAAGCCTTTGATGATTCAAAATTTCAAATACACCCAGAATCTGATGAGTTTTTAAAAATCGAAACTACAAAATCAGTCATTCAGGCCTGGGTGGATTCAGTTTCCGAGATCAAAACCGAATTTATGACGACCGATGATTTTATTCGAATCGAAAATGAAATAAAATTAAAAACAAATGTTAAAGGTAAGAATTTATTTATGCCGATGCGTGTGGCTGTGATTGGTCGGCCACACGGAACAGAATTAAAATTAATTGTGCCATTAATGTCAAAAAAATCATTGATCGAACGCGCAAACCAGGTGATGGCTGTATGTTAAAAATTTACAATACGCTTTCAAGATCCATCGAAGAATTTAAACCTGTCAATCCTGGCCTGGTCAATATTTACGTCTGTGGACCAACTGTGTACGGATTTCTGCATGTTGGAAATTTCAGGGGACCTGTTTTTTTTAATTTAGTCAGAAATTGGTTGGAACAGTCAGGTTATAAAGTCAATTATTCGATGAATTTTACAGACGTCGAAGATAAAATTATTAAACGGGCAAATGATGAAAATGTATCGGCAACTGATATCGCCGAACGTTATATTGTCGAATACAAAAAAGATTATTCCTCATTAGATCTGCGACCACACACATCAAATCCCAAAGTTTCAGATTATATGCCTGAAATTATTTCGATGATTTCGGATCTTATTGAAAAAAATAAAGCCTATGAATCTCAGGGTGACGTGAATTATTCAATTCGTAAATTTTTTGATTACGGAAAATTATCTGGCCGAAAAATTGATGATTTACGCGACAGCGTTCGAATAGATCCATCCGAAAAAAAAGAAGATGCTTTGGATTTTGCTTTATGGAAAACAGCAAAGCCTGCTGAAAATTTACGAGGTTCGGTTTGGGATTCGCCGTGGGGTGCGGGTCGACCCGGTTGGCATATTGAATGTTCCGCGATGATCCAAGCATTATTCAAAGGCCAGATTGACATTCATGGTGGTGGACTTGATTTAATGTTTCCACATCATGAAAATGAAATCGCACAATCGAATGGGTGCATGGATCATGGTTTTGTTAAATATTGGATGCATTGGAATTTATTTAATTTTGGTGGATCGAAAATGTCGAAATCTTTGGGTAACGTCATTAACATGCGCGATTTTTTAGAAAAACAACATCCAGAAATTTATAAATGGATTGTGTTATCAGTTCATTACCGAAGTGTTGCTGATTTTTCGGACCTTGCTATTGAAATTGCCGTTAGTGGATTAGCTAAAGTCTATTCAGCGTTGGCTTTGGCGGATTCATTATTGCAAACTGAAACAAAAGTGGATGAAAAATATCAAACCGAATTAAATCAAGCCTGGGTTGAAATTACCGAAGCCTTAAATCATGATTTCGGTACGCCGAATGCGTTTGCTGTGTTGTTCGAACAAATCAGAAAATTCAATACTTTTGCCCGTCGCGGATTAAAAACAAATCCAACAGTTGCGGGTAAATCATTGATGTTCAAGGAATTCATTTTAAAATTCGGAAAATTATTAAGTTTATTCCAAGAACCTGCAGAAACATTTTTGACCCAAATGGATGATAAATTATTAAATCAAAAAAATATTTTAAGGTCTGCTGTGGATCAAATTGTTTCTGATAGATCAGTCGCGCGTTTGGCCAAAGACTTTGCCAAATCCGACGAATATCGGAAACAGTTAACAGATTTGGGGATTGCAGTTTCTGATTTGTCAGAGGGCAGTTTTTGGGAAGTGATTAAATAGATTTATTTAATTATAAATCTATTTTTTCAACTCTGCTAAAATATCCCAACCAAATTTTTCCATTTTTTGTTCGCCGATGCCATAAATCCCGGTTAATTCAGCCAGGCTTTGTGGATTTTTTTGGGCCAATTCACGCAAAGTTTTGTCGCCGAAAATAACGAATGCGGGTAAGTCCAATTCTGTGGCTTTGGCTTTTCGCCATTCGCGCAATGTTTTAAATCTGGTTTCTTCATCACGCGTCAGCATAGTATCGTCGGTGAATGCGAAAACTTTCTTTTTGGCTGTGGCCTTTTTTGTGATTGTAAACTGTGGAGTCTGAATTTTTCTGTTTGATTTAGGATCGCACGTATCGCAGTGACCACATTTTTTCAAACGTTGTGAATCTTTGTAATAAGTTAATATTTCAGCGTGCCTGCATTCGCCGGCTTCTGAATAACTGACCAAGGCGTCTAAATTTCTGTATCGTAAATCTTTGATGGCCTTGATGGCTACGGACGTTTGTATAAAATAAGATTGAAGGCCTTTGTCTTTTTTTGAATACAGCATTAAACATGTTGAATGTGCATCATCGCGTCCTGCACGGCCCATTTCTTGGTACAATGAATCGATGTTTGCAGGCATTTGGTAATGAATCACAAGTCTGACATCGGGTTGGTCGATTCCCATACCAAAAGCATTGGTCGCGACCAGAATTCTTAATTCAGATTTGGCATAGGATTCTTGAGTTTTGGTACGTTCAGCAATGCCAATACCCGCATGATAAAAGCCAATGTGATCAAATTTTTTTTCAAGATCAGCAGATAATTGTTCAGTGACTTTTCTTGTGCCACAATAAATTAATATGCGCCCCGTTGGAAATTGTTTGATCGCCTGAATCAGCCAATGAATTTTTTGGTCTTCATCGCTGCAAGTTTCGACTTGGTAATACAAATTGGGTCTGTAAAATCCGTGGACCAATCGTTGGGGATTATTGAGTTTTAAATTTTTTGCGATGTCATCCAGAACAGTCGGTGTTGCCGATGCGGTTAATGCTAAAATGGGCACATCGGGCCTGAGTGTTTTTAATGTATGTAATTCTGAATATTCTGCCCTGAAATCATGACCCCATTGTGATACACAATGGGCCTCGTCCACGGCGAATAATGCAATTTTTTTATCTGTGATCCAATTTTTAAAGCCGTCTTTTTGAACCCGTTCAGGCGACAGATATAAAATATATGCGCCACCAAGTTGTATGGTTTGGAAGATAAGTCTTTTTTCGTCTTCGGTTTGTTTTGAATACAAACATCCTGCTGGGATGCCTTTTTGATTCAGGGCATAGACCTGATCCTTCATTAAAGCAATCAACGGAGAAATGACGATAACTAATTGATTCGTATGCACTGCGGGGAATTGATAACATAGTGATTTTCCGCCACCTGTTGGTAAAACAGCCAAGGCGTCTTGTTTGTTTAAAACAGCCGAAATAATTTCGCGCTGACCAGTGCGGAATGTTGTTAAATTAAATGATTTTTTGAGGTTTTGTTCAAGCATTGCGTAGTTCGATAAGTTAGCACATAATAAATACAACACAAACTTTATATCACAGAAAATATGTAATTTATAATATGGCAAAAAAAACGACAGATAAAAAAATATATAAAAAAAATTTTAAAATGGTGTCGACTTTTGAGCCAGCTGGAGATCAGCCCAAGGCCATTGAAAATATAGTTGCAAATTTTAATAAAGGTATCAAACACCAAACGTTATTGGGTGTCACAGGCAGCGGTAAAACTTTTACAATGGCACACGCAATTACGCAATTAAATGTACCTGCATTGGTCTTGGCGCCAAATAAAACCCTGGCTGCGCAGTTGTATGCCGAACTGAAAGAATTGTTTCCTGAAAATGCAGTTGAATATTTTGTTTCCTATTATGATTATTACCAACCCGAAGCTTATTTACCCTCATCAGACACTTTTATCGAAAAAGATTCTGCTATCAATGAACAAATTGATCGTATGCGACATTCGGCGACCAGGTCGTTATTTGATCGTCGGGATGTCATTATCGTTTCGAGTGTGTCTTGCATTTATGGATTGGGTTCGCCCGAAGCATACCAAGGAATGATGGTTCAAATTGCTTGTGAGCAAAAAATAAAACGTGATGATTTGCTGAAAGAATTAATTCGCATTCAATATTCTCGAAATAATATTGATTTTTCCAGGGGAAATATTCGAGTCCGTGGAGATATTATTGAAATATTTCCGCCTTATGAAGAAGTTCGCGCATTAAGAATTGAATTTTTTGGTGATTTTATCGAAAAAATTTCATGGATTGATCCACTCACCAGTGAATTATTAGAAGAACTTGATCAAGTTGGAATTTATCCAGGTTCTCATTACACGACAGGTGAAGATTCATTAAAAATTGCAATTAAGACCATTCAATCAGAATTGCAAATCAGACTGAAAGAATTGCAGACTGATCTGAAATTCTTAGAAGCACAAAGGCTTGAACAGCGGACGTATCATGATATTGAAATGATCGAACAAATTGGTTTTTGCCAAGGCATTGAAAATTATTCCAGGCACATGACCGGACGCACACCGGGCGATCCGCCACCGACATTAATTGAATATTTCCCCAAAGATTTTATCACGATTGTCGATGAATCACATATCACAATTCCGCAAATTGGCGGAATGTATCGGGGTGATAGATCCCGAAAATCAACACTGGTCAATTTTGGATTCAGATTGCCATCAGCGTTAGATAATCGGCCCTTGAATTTTCAGGAATTTGAAAAATTGATGGACAAGGTCGTCTACGTTTCTGCAACGCCAGCTGTTTACGAACTTGAAAAATCCGAAGGCTTAATCATCGAACAAATCATTAGGCCAACGGGCTTGATTGATCCTGAAATCGAAGTTCGCCCAGTGAAAAATCAAATCGACGATTTACTCAAAGAAATCAGATTACGTGTCAAAAAATCAGAACGTGTTTTGATTACGACGTTAACTAAAAGATCTGCCGAGGACTTAACCGAGTATTACGAATCATTGGGAATTAAAATTAAATATTTACATAGTGAAATTTTAACGATTCAGCGAATGGAAATTATACGTGATCTGCGACTGGGCGTTTTTGATGTTCTGGTAGGAATTAATTTACTGCGCGAAGGGCTTGATATTCCAGAAGTTTCTTTGGTGGGCATTACCGATGCTGACAAAGAGGGATTTTTAAGGAGTGAACGTTCGCTGATTCAGACGATCGGTCGTGCAGCCAGAAATTCAAATGGCCAAGTTATTTTATACGGTGACAGGATTACGGATTCGATGAAAAAAGCAATGGACGAAACCAGTCGCAGGCGTTCGATTCAGTCGGCCCATAATACAAAACATGGCATAACGCCAACCACGATCAAAAAGAAAATCCGCGAAGGCCTTGGCAACATGTTTGACGGATCCGTCGGAGCTTATAAAATAGCAGGAGAAAAAGACAAAATTGCAGAACGTTTGCAGAAATTTTCGGACAAGCCAGGTAAAATTGGCCAAGAAATTATTAAGCTGAAAGAAAAAATGAAAAAACTATCGGCTGATCTTGAATTCGAAGACGCTGCAAAAATTCGTGATGAAATCAAACGTTTACAAATTTTAGAATTACAAATCCGAGACGGTGACACAATCAAAGAATCAAAATCTGCGCAGGATGGTGAAAAGTAAATGTCTGTCACGGATCATTTTGAAAAAATCGAAAGAATAAAATTATTAGTTCAGGAATTTCCGACTCAAAGTGGTGTGTATTTGATGCGAAATTCCGCAGAAAAAATTATTTACATTGGTAAAGCAAAAAATTTAAAATCCAGGGTCAAAAGTTATCTGCTGGATGCCAAAGATCATTCAGCAAAAACGCGCGCATTGGTTCATAACATTCAGACAATTGAATATATTCTGACAAAAACCGAAGTCGAAGCTTTCTTGCTTGAGGCATCGCTGATTAAAAAAAACAGACCGAAATACAATATCAGACTGAAAGACGATAAGTCGTATCCATATATCAAATTATCCTGGGCTGATTCGTATCCTCGTTTATATTTAGCCAGAAAAGTTCAAAAAGACGGTGCTCATTATTACGGGCCATATACATCTGGTGGTGCTGTATTTGGGACCATCAGGTTTCTGAATCGTGTTTTTAAAATTCGAGATTGTACCGATCATATTTTTAAATCCAGAACCAGGCCCTGTATGACTCATCAAATTGGCAGGTGTACGGCGCCCTGCGTGGATTATATTACACAAGCCGATTACAAATCAGAAATCGAAGGCGCCAGAGATTTTTTAAAAGGTCGCAGTCGTAAATTATTAAAAGATATCGAAATTAAAATGAAGGCGGCAGCCCTTGATGAAAAATTCGAAGTCGCGGCCCGTGCTAGAGACGCCATGTTTGCTGTCCGTAATATTTTGGAACGACAAGCTGTCGTCAACGATTCCAGTGAAATTGATCAAGACGTGATTTCATATTTCGGTGACGAACGCGGAACATTAATTGAAACTTTGCATGTCAGAAGTGGTCGGGTGATTGGGACCAGGTCACATATGCTTTCAAGTCTTGAGGCCGTCGTCGGTGATGAATCAAACGAAACGGGTGATGTTCGGGACTGGTTTGTTTCGTTTTTAAATCAATATTACGAAGATAATATTATACCCGATGAAGTCCTGACGGTGATTGATCTGGGAATGGATTTAAATAAACTCATGCAAGCCGTCCTTAAAGAGCGCAGTGGTCGTGACGTTGTCGTCAGGTTTCCAACAGACCCCAAAAATGCAAGTTTGTTGGAGATGGCAAATATAAATGCTAAATCTCATTTTGAAAAAAAGTCATCAAAAGAAGCTGTAAAGCAAAAAGGGCTCGAGGAAATTAAATCAAAACTTGGTTTATTTAAAATTCCTATGCGTATAGAATGTTTTGATATTTCACATTTTCAAGGTACAGAAACGGTTGCAAGTCAGGTTGTTTTTGAAGACGGTAGGCCGAGTAAGGATCATTACCGCAGGTATATCATAAAAACGGTCACTGGTATTGATGATTTTAAATCGATGTACGAAGTTTTAGATCGCAGATTTAAGCATACCGAATATGATGATCCAGATTTAATTATTGTCGACGGTGGCAAAGGCCAGTTATCGCAAGCGATAAAAATTTTAAAAGAAATTAACAAAGAACATATTCCCGTCGTTGGTCTGGCCAAAGCAAGGACCGAAGCTGATTATCAGGCGGCTGAAATTGAATCCAGCGAAGAACGTTTTTTTCTGCCGGGCAGAGCTAACCCCGTTACATTTAAAAATAATTCCGAGGCTTTGCAGATTTTAGTTGGACTTCGGGATGAAGCTCACAGGTTTGCAATTACATTTCACAGGAAGCGCCGCGAAGAGCGCACGCTCAGCAGTGAGCTTGACGAAATTTCGGGTCTGGGTTTAAGACGTAAAAAATTATTACTCCAAAGGTTTGAATCCATAGATGCTATAAAAGAGGCAGATGCTGAAGAAATAGCATCACTTAAAACCTTTAATCGAGTTCTTGCGGACCGCATTTTACTTCATCTAAATGATGATGACGATGATGGGTTAGCTGTTTAAATCCTTGTTTTTTTTGATGCACTATGATTAAGTCCTCTTGTCTTTAGAGCTCTCGTTAGGAATAATGTTTTTCGTGATCGACCTCTTTCAAAGACCTTAACAAATTCAGGTGTTAAAACCTGAAGACAACACTAGGCACTTTCAAGGAGGCCACAATGAACAACAAGCTATACGTAGGACAAATTTCTTTTCAGGCAGATTCTGAATCACTTCGTGCATTTTTCGCACAAGTTGGTGAAGTTTTATCAGCTAAAATTATTACTGATCGCGACACTGGTCGCTCTAAAGGTTTCGGATTTGTTGAAATGGCAACTGATCAATTAGCTAACGAAGCTATTGATAAATTAAACGGCCAAGAATTAAACGGTCGTCCAGTTAACGTTACTATTGCTAAGCCTCAAGAGCCTCGCACTGGTGGCGGTGGTGGCGGCGGACGTTACTAATATCAAAAATCGGATTGGTGGCTTAAATGTCTAAAGACGATTTAGTAAGTATTGACGGAAAAGTCGTCGAAATTAAGGGTGGCGGTTCTTATACCGTCGTTCTTGAAAACGGTGTCAGCGTAGCCGCCAAACTTTGTGGAAAAATGAAGAAATTCAGTATCCGTATTGTTCCAGGTGACCGCGTAACAGTGGCTTTTTCTCCATACGACAGTTCTCACGGACTGATTATGTTTAGACACAAGGTTTAAGTTACTCATCAAATTTATGTATTAATATATGTCACAAAGCGCATCACAAAGTTCAGATCAAAATACGGTTCATTATGTGAATCATTATTTAGAAAAAACTTTGGGAGTCTCTCAGATCCTGAATCAGTTATCAAGCGTAATGCATGAATCTGATTTGGGATTTTTTTTTGAAGATTACGATCAATACTCTGAAGCTGAAAAGCAACTTACAAATAAAATCATCCAGGCTCTGAAGCTCGATTCGCAAAAATATTCAATTTATGATCTGAATCAAAAAGATCAAATAAATATCCGCTTAAAAATTTACTTCTGTCACAATCCAAGTCAAATGGATGAAACATATTCGCCACGTCGATTGTTGGAAAAACCCGAATTAAAAAAAATTGTTTGGGCTTTTTTGCAAAAACAAATGTTAAATTTTTAATATAAATTTTTGGATCAAATTTTAAACTACACAGCTTTTTTTGCCTTGATTTGTCGATTCAAAATTTCATCGATTTTCATATTACGGTAAAGTTTTTCTTCGATATTTATAACATAATCTCTGAAGCTGATATCTCGGTTAGGCTCATTGGGATTAATGACCCGCATGAAAAATTCATCAATTTGAGTTTTGCTGAAATGTTGTTCTAAAAAAACATCGAAAATACTGCACAGTTCTTTCAACTTCAAAGTCAATTCTTTGGTGTCTTTTCGTATTTTTTCGATTTGAAATTCATAGATTAAGTTTTGAATTTCGTGTTCTAAAATTTCAATGCGAATTGGTTTTGGCAATATTCGATGAGCACCCATATTATGAGCCCGAAGAGTCGAGTCTTTGTCTAAGTACCCTGACATTAAAATAAATGCGACATGTTTATTTTTCTGACTGGCCTGCTCGATCATATCCAGGCCGGTCATTCCCTGACCCAGACTATAGTCAGTAATTATGACCTCGAATGGATTCGTATCGTATTTAGAAATGTAATTTAGATATGAATCAGCATCATAAAATTCGGTCACAATGTACTTCGTACTTAAAAGATCTTTGTAGGTGTCGACAAGGTCAAATTCATCATCAATAATGGCTATATTTGGTTTAAGACTCATGGGGCTCCTTTTTGATTGATTTAGAATAACTTATTTACAAAATATATTAAAATAATATTTAATTTTTATCATTTTAATCCGATACGTAGAGTTCAAGGAAAGCGATAGAGTGCAAAAAAAAGAGATCACTGAAATTTTAATTCAAATAATTGGATCATTACCGACTCCAGTGATTCTGTTTGATACAGAATTGAATCTTTTGATTCAATCAGAAGCCTTAGATAAAAATATTTTCGATCATTTTATGATTCATTTCAAAAACAGTTATACAAAAAACAGTTTGTTTGAAAAATTTTTAAAACAAAATAATTACCATGGTTATATTTTAGATTCAGATGATAAAAAAATTAGTATAGAAATAAATCTAAGAACATTGATTATTGAAGAAGTTCAGCTTCAGTATGTTTATGTGCAGTTTTCTGATGTAACAGAAAAAATAAGAATCAATTTTGAACAAGAAAAAATGCACATGTTGCAAATTAATAATGATAAAATGCACGGTTTGGCAGAGATTTCAGCAGGCATTTCCCATGAAATCAATAACCCACTGACTGTAATTATGGCGAAGGTACAGCTTGTGAAAAATTTGATTACAAGTTCTGAGCCTGTAAATTCAGAAAAAATCATCGAAGGCCTCAACAGAATTCACCATCATTCTGAGCGTATAACGAAAATTATTAAAACACTTAAAAATTTTTCTAGGAATACGGCAAATGATGAATCAGAAATTGTATCGATCCAATCGATTATCGAAGATTCAACCAATTTATTGCATGAACAAATTAAAAATAAGGGCATACAAATCAAACTTAATATTTCATCAGAAAATTTAAATGTCCGCTGTGTTCAATCTGAAATTACACAAATCATCGTTAATTTAATAAAAAATTCGATCGATGCGCTCGAAACTGTTCGGCAACCTGTCATTCAAATTGAAATCAATAAAGTTAATGCTCACCAAGTTCGTTTAGCATTAACTGATAATGGAACTGGAATTTTGCCAGAAGTTAGAGATCAAATATTCAGGTCATTTTTTACGACCAAAGCAGCTGGTTCAGGTACGGGTTTGGGATTAAGTCTGTCAAAACATTTGGCTCTTAAAAACAATGGCCGATTGTATTTGGACGATCAAAAATCAGAGACAAGTTTTTGTTTAGAACTTAATTGCAAATAAAATTGAAGTACCAAACATAAGGATGGAAAATGTCAGACAATAAGATCATACAGAAGCCTGATTACTCAGATTACAATCTCGATTTTGAAAAACAAAAGGTCTGTGATTTCTTATTAAAATCGAATTTGTCATTGTCGGAAAATTTTTTAGATGCAATTGAATTTGGAGATATTATTGAAATTTATAGTTTTCCAGAAAATATTCAAATTTACAGCAATGATGAATTTAAAAAACTATGTTCTTATACGCCTGAACAAATGATCAGTATGCCGTTCCCAAATCTTTTTTGGCGGGACCCAGATATTCATGCTGGTTTAATGAAACGTGCGGCTGAAGTCTGTCAAATGGACAAAGGGGCTTATGTCTGGGGAATCCCCAGACATGAATTGATCGAAAATTTGCATCCACGTAAAAGAACTTTTGAAATTGTTGTTAAAAAAATTGCACCTTGTTTCAAAGCTCAAGAAAGTTTGGCATCGGCTTTTATTTCAACTTTGCAAGTCGAATTCATTTTTGAATGGAACAAAGACATCGGATGATTTTGTTTTAATTTCTGTTAACATCAATTGATACATTGTCAGAGTTTGTTTGAAATTAAACATAATATTTTTTTGTTGTTCTGGGGTGCATTTGTTAATTTGAACCAATGCTTCTTCGACATGATCTGGATCATCATCCGCATGAACTTTGACAAATTTAGTAGACTTTTCAGAATATGTTTTCAGCAATTCCTGATTTAAATGTTTCAATGATAATACAGCGAACGCTTCAAGAGCTAAAATATAACCCAACAATGTGGATGGGTCTTTTTGAATTTTATAAAATTGAGTTTCCCACATTGATCGGGTTGAGCAAAGTTCTTCAAAATCATTAATATTTTTGTCTAAATATTTTAAATCGTTGAGGGCAATTAAATCGTGGCCTTGTTCTTCTGAAATATGAACCAATGAGCGGCGATAATAGGACTGTTCTGTATTGTTCGTCCAACCTGCTGCAAAGGCCAACATTCGTGTGCTGTAGCTTGTGTAAAAATAACTTTGTGCCAGCCATTGGCTGTAATAATTTTTATTGCTCCAGTCTTGGGAATGAAAATTTTGGACTAATCGTATGAGCTGTTCGTTTTGCAAGATACTGTGTAATTCCATGTGTTGACTCCTTTTTTTGTTTGTTTTTAAAATTTTGCCATAATTTAAGACTGATTAAGGCATGGTCTTTAAATTCAGATAAATGTGATTCGTGCTGATAAATTTCGCCAAAATCAACTTCGATATTGTGGGCAATGTCTTTACATAAGAATTTGCCGGCGTGTCGATAAAATACGTCATTGATAGATCTATTATTTCTAAAATAGCCCAGGATACGTTTGGATTTGGTGAAATTGAATTCTAAAACAGCAAAGCTTAATAACAATTCGGAGATTGAAAAATTTGTGACAGATTTACGCCAATCGGGATTTATAGTCATAAAACTAACGATAAATACAGAATCATTTTTTGTTATTTGGTACTGTTTTAATTGATCCGGATAACTGTCAAAATAATTGCTGTCCAAGGCTGAAGATAATTTCAAATCAAGCTGGTGGTGAAGTAAAAAACCGATGGCGTTTCCATTGTTGAACAGTCCACAAATTTGTCGATTTAAAAAATCTTCACTGGTTAATTTTTTTTGAATACCTAACTCAGAATATGTAAATAACCATATTTTTTTCCATAGTTCGTAGGCACTATTGCATTCTGTAAAGTATTGGCCAGGATTTGAAGTATTAAAATTTAAATACTCTAAATTTGTCACATCCATTATAGGCTCGAAACATCGAGTCGTAGCCGAACTGGATTTGATATGCTTTTGATTAATATACACTAAAGTAACATAACAATTTTTAAACACACTAATCAAACTGTAACTCGTTGAATTAAAGTTTCATTGCCATATTTTTAAGAAGAACAGCAACTAGACTTCGGGCCAATATTGATAGGCCAGGTAAAAACTTCCTCGTCCAATGTCGTAAGATGAGCTGTGATAAGTTCTGTGAAATCTATTTTTAATCTTTTAATCGTCATAGTTATTCAATTTTTATGCGCACAAAATTCGTCTGCGCAAAATATATTTGTTCGTGTCAGGACTGAAAAAAATTTAGATTTCAAGCCGCGAATAACTGTCCAAAATTCAAAAATAAAAAATTTAATTCAGCAAAAAGAAAATGGAAAATTTGATGTTATTACAATTGTGTCATTAACTGATTATTTAGCAGGTGTTGTTTCAAAAGAAATGCCTCTGTCGTGGCCCAAGGAAGCGCTTAAAGCACAGGCTGTCGTTGCAAGATCATATGTATTAGCAAGGATGCAAGAACGCAAAAATAAAACATTCCATGTTGAATCAGACCAAATGGACCAGGTCTTTAGCCTGACAAATTCAAAAAAGGCCTATGAAGCCGTTACAGAGACCGATAATATTTTTTTAATTCAAGAAAATCAAAAAATTTTAAAGGCATTTTATCATTCTGATTGTGGAGGTCGAACAATTCCAGCCGATTTAGTTTGGTCTGGTGCTGTTGACAGTGGGACAGCTGTTGATCCTTGGTGCGAATATAAAGAAAAAAATAAATGGCAATTTTTAATTCCCAGATCAGATTCGGATTTGAATACAGAATTTGAAAAACCACAGGATATTCAAAAATATAAAAATAAAATTGTTGAAATTGCTGGTTTATCAATCCAAAAAATACGTGAAAAATTCGGCTTTGATCAAATCAGAAATGCACCAACAGATATTCAAATCACTGATGATGATATTGTTATTTCAGGTCAGGGATATGGCCACGGGGCGGGCTTATGTCAACACGGCACATATTCACAAGCAAAGCTTGGTCGTGGTTTCTTGGACATCATAAAACATTATTATCCCAAAGCAATTATTTCAGATTCAAAAAACAGATTGGCAAGTTTTAAAAATATTTTAGCTGCGGATTTAACATTTAAATTATAAGGCAAAAAAATGATTGAAACTATTTTAAGTCTTTTTTTATTACAAACGCCATCTGCGGATAATTATAATAATATTTTAAAAAGTATGGATCAAATTGCAATCACAAATCCGGCGAATGTTAAGGTCTTTACGATGGGTACAAACAGTCAAGGCCAAGCCATTCAAGGTCTAAAAATCGGTTCAGGTCCTGTGAATTCTTTGGTCGTAGCGACACACCACGGGAATGAGTATGGTTCAACCGCTGTTGCTTTGGGTTTTGCGCAGGAGCTGGCCAATCATCCCATTCAAAAACAAACAGTTTACGTGATCCCTGTTTTAAATATTTCTGGCTATAACAGAGCTGATCGTTATGAAAAAAATGTTCAGGGATTAATGACGGATCCCAATCGTGATTATCCAAGTCCGTGTAAAACGGATGCGCCATATCAACTGAAATCCACTGAAGCATTATCAAAATTTTTGATAGATAAAAATATTCAAATATCAGCGACACTTCACACGTATTGGCCGGCGGTGGTTTATCCATGGGGAATTTCCACGACTGATTTATCAACACCCTATGAAGATCAATATAAATTATTAGTTGCAGCAGCAACAGCGGAAAGCAAATATCAAACAGGAAATAACACACAAATTTTATATCCTGCGGATGGAACTTTTGAAGATTATGCCTATTTTAAACATGGCATATGGTCATTATTATTTGAATTAGGTTTTTCTCATAATCCCGATCCGATAGCAGTTAAAAATATGATCCAGGCGAATACGCCAGGGCTTCGCAGGTTTTTAGAGGAATCGCCGACAGTTCGAGTCACTCAACATAAATTCATTGGCCACTGCGATGCACGTATGCTCAAACGCGTGATTTTAGAATAATGAAAACAGTTTTTTTAACAGGAGTCAGTTCAGGAATTGGTCGTGCGTCGGCCGTTTATTTTTTAAAACATGGGGACCAAGTTATTGGAACAGTTCGGGATCTGAAATCAGTTGTTGATTTGTGCAATGAATATCCAAATTTTAGACCATTTCAGATTGATTTATTGGATTTAAATCAAATTTCTAAAGTACCTGAATTTTTAGCGGAAAATAATATTCAAAATATTGATCTGTTAATTAATAATGCGGGGATTGCTATTGCGGCTCCATTTGAATTTCAAAAATTTGATGAAATCATTGAAATCATGCAAATTAATATTATATCGGTGATGAAATTGAGTCAGGTTTTGATTCCGTATTTAAAAAAATCTGATTCTGCACGTATCATTAATATTTCATCAGTCAGTGGTAAAAATGGAACACCGTTTTTAGCAGCCTACTGTGCAGCAAAACATGCATTAGAAGGATTTTCAGAAT
This sequence comes from Pseudobdellovibrionaceae bacterium, assembly GCA_031428135.1. Taxonomy (GTDB): domain Bacteria; phylum Bdellovibrionota; class Bdellovibrionia; order Bdellovibrionales; family Bdellovibrionaceae; genus Pseudobdellovibrio. The sequence continues at coordinate 70,115 of JANPOT010000029.1, forward strand.
CACTCAGACGTGAACTAAATATATACGGAATCAAAGTTATTTTGGTTGGTCCGGGATCTGTCAAAACACCCATTTGGGACAAAGGATTTGAAAAAATAAAATTTTTGTACAGCCAAACGATATTTCAAAAATCATTCGATCAATTTATTGCTTTTGCAATGAACGAAAAAAATAATGCGCTGGATGTGCAAATTGTAGTCGATGACATAAGGCATGCCAGTTTTTCAAATAATCCAAAAATCAGATATGCACCTGTTCCAAATAAAATATTAAATTGGGTGCTGTCGGTTATTCCAAAACGATGGAATGATCAATTCAATTACAGAATGCTTGGACTCAATCAAAGTATAAAAAAAATTAACTGATCGGTTTAAATTTTGCTGTAAAATGACGTAAAAATGGTGGTTCATAAATCATTTCAAGTCCGCGCAAGTTGTTTTTGTTTGAAGCGATTTCTTCGAAGCCTTCCAACATGTAATCAAAATGACTTTGTGTGTACACGCGCCGCGGGAATGCTAATCTGACCAATTCCATTTCAGAGGGAATAAATTGATTGTTGACATTTTTTCCGAACATCACTGAACCAATTTCACATGTTCGAATACCTTCTTGCAGATACATTTCACAGGCCAAAGATTGCCCGGGAAACTGATGTTGCGGGATATGTGGTAAAAATGCTTTGGCATCAATATAAACCGCATGTCCTCCTGTGGGTTGCATTGTTGGAATGCCTAATTTATTTAATCCTTCGCCCATATATTTTGAAACAGCAATTCTGTATGATAAATAATCTTCGGATAAAACTTCAACCAAACCTACGGCAAGTGCTTCCAGATCGCGCGCAGCAAGACCGCCGTATGTTGGAAAGCCTTCCATTAAAATTAAAAGACTGCGCAATTTTTGTGTCCATTCAGTATTTTGTGCAGAATTTTTCAAAGCAATAAAGCCACCAATATTAACCAGGCCGTCTTTTTTGGCCGACATCAGGCAGCCATCAGCCATTGAAAATGTTGTTTGTGCGATTTCAAGGATTGATGTATTTTTGTATTTGTCTTCACGAATTTTAATGAAATAGCTGTTCTCTGCAAAACGGCAAACATCCATAATAAATGGAATACCATATTTTTTATAAATTCGGCTGGCGCCTTCGATATTTTCAAGACTGACGGGTTGGCCGCCGCCTGTGTTATTCGTGATTGTGATCATTCCAAATGGAATTTGTGATTGATATTCTTTGCAAAAATTTTCAAGTTTAATCAGATCGATATTGCCTTTGAAGGGATATATTTTTTGTGGATCTTTCCCTTCGGGGATGACCATGTCGACGGCTTCGGCTCCTAATTGTTCGATATTTGCGCGAGTTGTGTCAAAATGATTGTTCGATGGAATTTTATGACCGGGCTTAACGAGTGCTGAAAAAAATATTTTCTCTGCGGCACGTCCTTGGTGTGTGGGAATGATATTTGAATACCCCGTTAAATCTTGGACGACTTTTTCAAATTTATGGTAACTGCGTGATCCAGCATAACTTTCGTCAGCAACCATCATCGCACCCCATTGCGTAGCGCTCATGGCTGTCGTTCCTGAATCTGTTAAAAAATCAAAAGTCACGTGTTCGGCTTTAATTAAAAATAAATTATAACCGGCTTCGGTTAAAATTTCTGAACGTTGGTTTTTATTTAAAAAAGGCAGAGGTTCGACCATTTTAATTTTAAATGGTTCAATGATTGTGCGTTGTTTTTTGGGATTTAAATTGATATTTTTGTTTATATTTTGCATTTTAAAACTATAAATGAAAAACACTAATTTGAAACAGTTTTTGTCAATTAATTTAAAAAAATGACACTCAATGTGCCTATAATTGATCTGGTTGAGTTTTTAAAAGACTCAAAATTGCACTCCTTATTCATATGAATAGGCTTTTGACCATTTTGATCATTTTTATTTCGTTGAATCAACAGATTCAAGCTACAGAGCAATCTGTTGTTTTTGATTGGGAAATAAGTCCTATCCGCGAAGATTTATATCTTCGTCGAACCTTTGAAATCGAACAAAAACAAGATTTTCAACAGCTCAATCAAGATTTATTAAAATCAATTCAATCTTATGAGCCAACGACTTCGATCGGTCGTATCAATGGTATCAACGCACAACAGGGACAAATGTTAATTTCAAAAGTGATGAATCACGATATGTTGTCCGATTCGAAGCGCAATTATGACCCCGAAGGTCAATTGGGTTTTTGTTTTGGCCGAGCATTAAAATTACATTTGGAATTATTAAGATACGGCGTCAATAAAGACAGCATCAAAAAAATATTTGTGATTGGTCCGATGAATGTAACAGGTAAAGTTTGGCAGTTTCATGTCGCCACAATTGTTAAAGATTTAAATTCGAACGACTGGTGGGCTTTGGATACGAATTTGCGAAAACCTGTTATGGTTGCAGATTGGATGAAACATCATGAAAAATACAGATCTGATCGAACAGAGCGTTTATTCAGAAAGCCCAAGATTGATCCGACAAAATCGTTACGTTTTTATATCACACAGCCTGAAAAAATCGGTGCCAGTGGTTGGGAATACAATATAAAATCGGGTGGCTTGTTTGATGATTATTATAATGAATATTTCAAAGATATGTTTAAATTATTTAAACAGCACCCGGTCCCTGTCTCTGAAAAATTTAATTTTAATCAATGCAGAAAATTATTTTAAATTAATCTTTAGGTTCATCGGCAGTATATCTGTCGTTTAACCATGGAATAGCGCTGTTTGAATATCCACGTTCTTCCCAAAAACCACGACGGTCTTCAGCCATAAATGTAATGCTTTTAATCCATTTCGCACCCTTCCAAGCCCACAGCTGTGGTGTGATCATTCGCACAGGACCGCCATGTTCTGGCGGCAGAGGTTGATCGTTCACATCATAGGCGATCAAAACATCATATTTTAAAGCCTCGGTCAGGGGTAAATTTGTCGTGTAATTATCAGAGGATTCAATCCAAACAAATTGAGCCTTTGCATCAACAAGACAGTCGGCAGCAATTTTAGAAAATAAAACACCATTCCATTTCATATTGAATTGTGACCAGCCAGTGACGCAGTGAAAATCAGAAACATCTGTTGTTTCGCCTAATTTTTTAAGTTCATCCAATTTGTAAATTTTTGGATTTCCGCATAAGCCATTCACGGTTAATGTCCAATCAGACGCTTTAATATCAGGTAAAATACCTAAATCTAAAACAGGCCAGTTTGTTACAATTTTTTGATCAGGCGGTAATCGAGGTACGCCGTCGCGATTGATTTCGCCGGACCCCAAGATCTGATTATCAGTTTTTAAGCCTTGTTTATGAGCTGATTTAATTTGTGCCAGCATCATTTTTGTTTTAACGATTTTTTCTGTTTTAGACATGGATTCATTTTGATATAATTTTAGAATGATGACAATCCCAAAACTGATCAGCAAGGCCAAAATTATTCGTGGATATCAATGTCCGAAATCATTTTATTTATCGATTCATCATAAAAATCTGGAACCCAAGCCAGATTCGAAATTATTGGCTCTATTTGATCAAGCAAATCATGTTTCTGAATTTGCCAGAAATGAATTTGCAAAAAAATACCCTGACAGCAAAACCGTCGATAATGTTCCTTGGGACTTTTCAGGCGCACTCCAGAAAACCAAAGAATTATTGAATTTAAAAACCAAAGTCATTTTCGAAGCTGCTTTTGAATATAAGGGCTGTTTCGCAAGAATTGATATGATTATTTACAATGAACAAACTGAACGCTGGCAAATAGCAGATGTTAAATCGACAACTAAGGTCAAAGACGAACATATTGACGACATCGGTTTGCAAACTTGGATTATTGTAAATGCCGGGCTTTCCGTTGAAAAAATATCAATTTTACATATTAATAATTTATGTCAATTTCCAAACTTGGATCAATTATTTACAACAGTCGATGTCACAGAAATATTAAGACAAAAACACGCACAAATTTCTGTTCAACTGAATCAATTTTTTCCACAGTTAAAACAAAATACAATTCCCGTCGTTGATCTGGGCAGGCATTGCATGAAACCCAATCCCTGTGGATTTTATAATCATTGTTTTTCTGAAAAAAATATTCCAATTGAAAATATTTTCAGTATTCCAACGTTAAACGATAAAAAATGGGATTTGTATGAAAAACGAATGATCGATATTTTTGATGAACGATTACTGGAAGCGAATGATTTAAATGATCAGCAAAAAATTTTTTTACAAGTTCAAAAAACTAAAAAACGATATATCAATTCAACTGAAATTAAAAAATCAATTGATCAATGGGTGTTCCCACTGATTTTTTTAGATTTTGAAACGATTTCTTATGCAATCCCAAAATACGATGGAACCAGGCCATTTCAGCAGGTGCCATTTCAATACAGTATTCATGTCTTGGATTCGTTGACTGATTTAAAAACAAAACACTTTGAATATCTTGATGATAAAAACTTTGATCCAAGGCGTGATTTAGTTCAGCAATTAATTCATACATTCAATCAGCTGCCAAAAAACAGTTCTGTTGTGGCTTATTATTCAAAATTTGAATCGGGTTGTTTGCAGGATTTGATGGATTATTTCCCAGAATATGCGACAGCGCTTAAAAATATTCAAGACCGACTGGTCGATCCACTGCCCATTTTTCGTGAACATGTTTATGATCATAATTTCAAATCCAGTTTCAGTTTAAAAAGCGTTGCACCAGCATTATTAGGAGAATCGGCCAGTTATGGTGTCTTGGATATTGGTGACGGTACAGCGGCACAAAGGGCTTATTTAAAACTGATGAACTTCAATACGAACAGCGACGAGAAGAACCAAATTAAATCAAACCTTTTGGAGTATTGTAAAAAAGATACGGATGTTTTAGTTCAATTGGTGATCTGGCTTTACAATTGTTGCAGCTCAGATTAGTTTCCTTGAATTCAAAAAATAGGGAATGTCATTATGAAAAAAATAATTTTCAGCAGCATGTTATGTTTATTGATTACAGGTTGTTCGGGCAGTGGCACCGACGATAAAACAGCACTTGAGCAAACTCCAGAAAAAACACGTGGCGCAGGACCTTCATGTTTATATGGATTTACACAGGGCCCACTTGCTCCTGTAAATTTATTATCTGAAAAAATAACAGAGACCTATTTTGGTAAAAAGTTTGATGAAAATAAATTAATTCCGTTAATGAATGTCAGTGGTTCTGAAACGGTCAAGTTTGCTGAAAAAACTAATGTCCGTTTTTATAAAACCAATTATTTCAGTAATAATTCTTGTGCTTACACTCAATCACTGCCGCGGGCACCCGCTGATATTCGTGAAATTTTTGAAAAAGGCGGCGAGAATGTTTTGGGTTTGTATTTACCGAAAAATCAATCAAATTTTGTAACACTTGAATCAGAATCTGCAATTCAGGTTCGAATCGATTCTGACAGATGGACATTAACGCATGAATTTATGCATCACTTATTCAGTACTGTCTCAAGTCAATCGGGTCTCTCTGATGACAAATTAAAAGATGAAATTACAAAAAATTTAAAATTATACGAGGATGCAACAGCAACAGCAACAGCAACAGCTTCTGTTTCAGATACCCAGATTTATGCTAAAGCTTCAAAAAATTTAATTTTGCTGAATAATTTATTCCAAGAATTAATGCGCAGATTTTCATTAGAAGAAATGACCATTGAAAGTATTTTAGGAAAAAAATATGATCAATCGCAATTTTTATTAGTCGCTGAAAGCCAACGTGAAAATGGCGCTTATTATATTGTTGCATCAGCAGATAAGGCCATTCAACCGATGCAGCGTTTGCTTGTTAGGACAAAAAAAGTATTAATGATATTATGGGGATCGACAGACCCTGAAATTTTGAAATCAATTCAGCTGCTCAATGAAAATGTTGAAAATTATAATAAATTAATCTCCGAGCTAAACACTTTGGAATCTGCAGCGCGCACTTACATTATTCAGCGTGGTTCGGTATCGTCGAGTGACAGAAATTCAATTCACAGTCAGTCTGGCCAGTCTGTAAAACACATAAAAGGACATTGTTCGCATTCAGATCAAATTGACGATATCATTGGGCAAATCAATTTTTAAATTTCAATAGTGACTGATTACTAAGCAAGTTCAAAATATGAACTTGCTTTTTTTGAGTGATTTTCATATAACAAACAAACGTTTTAAACGAGTGTGGTGGTCATAGCTCAGTTGGTAGAGCACCGGATTGTGATTCCGGTTGTCGCGGGTTCAAGCCCCGTTGGTCACCCCAAATTTCCCGCCTCGGAAATTTGGTTAAACCTCAGATCAAAATTAAAAAATCAGATTCAAAATAACTCTAGATGCCTTAAAATACCCAATGAAAACGAGTCAAATCGTTGAAAAGCCCGAAAACGGTTCGTTGTCACAGAAAATCACGAACTGTCACTGGGCTTGGCTGACTTTGGCTATCACTTGGCTATCAGTGTTTTACAGGTACAAATCGACTCATCCACTCAGTCATCTTTAATTGCGGCCGCAACTGTCACATAGCTTCAATGCTAAGTGTGCGGTTTGGCTGTGATTATTTCCAAGCGCGTTTGTTTTTGCGCTCCTGACCACCCTCCCACAACAAAAGGGAAGGTGGTCAGGAGCAACAAACGACTTAAAAATAACCAAAGCCAAACCTAAATATCAAAAAACAAACAATAAGTAAGAAATAGAACATAAGAAAAGAGGAAAAGAAAAATGAAAACACAAATCAACGATCAGATAAAAAACAGATTAATCAACACAGTACAAACCGAATTCAATGTTGAAAATATACTTTTAAATCAACCAGCGAACATTTATAAAAAACAAAAAACGCAGATTTTGAAAAACATTATATTAACCGAAAGAGATTACGAAGTTTTAAAATTTATATTGGATATGAAATTTTCATCAATCCATGAAGTGAACGAAAAATATTTCAAAAGTTCAAATTCAATTTGCAGCGAGGTTAGGAATTCATATGCATTAAAGCGCATGTCAAAACTTGAAAAAGACGGTTTATTGAAATCGACAAGAGCATTTGATGCCACTAAAAGGTTATATTTTGTGACTCAGAAGGCTTACAAAATTTTAACGCAAATATATCCAGATCAAAATTTGATTCGTCCAATTCGAAACATAGACGGGCGCACTGTCGTGCATGATTATTATCTTTTAAGATTACGATTAAAGCTTGAATCAGAATTTAAAATTAAATCGTGGATTTCAGATCGTAGGCTAAAAGTTGAAAATGGTTTGTATTCACGTCTGGGCGAAGGGAATACTCCGGATGCAATTTATTGTGATTATTTAAATCAGCCATTTGCCTTTGAATTAGAAATTTCAGTTAAAGCAAAATCCAGATATCAGGATAAAATTAAAAAATATGTTCAGATTATTCGGGAACACAGAAATAGCTTAGAAGTTTTTAAAAAAGTTCATTATATCGTTTTTAGTGACGTCACATATAAGCATTTAGTTGAATATACAAATTTGTATAAAGACTTTTTTAAAATCGAAATGGCTACCGCATATAATTTAGAAAACGGAGTATTCGTATGAATATCGCAAATCAAATCGCAGCGTTGGGGTTAACATCTAATGAAGACAAAATAACCTTGGGTCAGGTCTCAGGATCGCTTTGGAATAAAGAAAACTTAACCGAAGGCCAATTAAATCACCACGTTCATATTGTCGGAGCCAGCGGTTTTGGAAAGACAGTTTTATTAAGTCATATTGTCAAAGATCGTATTGCAAAAAACAAAGGATTACTTTTCATAGACCTTAAAGGTGATATCGATACGATTGATAAGTTTATGTCTTTTGCACGAGCACACAACCGTGAATCTGATGTTGAAATATTTTCAATTTCTGATTTTTCAATTTCAAAACCATATAATTTAATATCCGAAGGTACGGCCACGCAGATTCGTGATAAAATTATGGTATCTTTGAATTGGTCCGAAGAATTTTATAAAAACCAATCAGGCAGTTTTTTATTGAAATTATTAATTGGTTTGTGCTGGTTGCGCGATCATAATAAACTGACATTAACTTTGAATACGGTTTTAAGTTGTACTCAAAAACCAGACTTCCTAACTGCCCTTTCAGATTTAATACCTGAATCAGAAATCAAATACAAAAACATGATCGAAGAATGTTATTTTTTCTTGGCTGCCGCTGATAACTTTAAATCATTACAAGGTTTACGGACACAGCTTGAAAGTCTTATTTTGTCAGATTTCGGAGAATTAATTTCATCCACAGAAAAAGGCATTAACTTGTTTGAAGCGATTCAAAATAACAAATTGGTTTTTATATTCTTAGATTCCAGACGATATGGCGAAACTGCAAAATCAGTAGGTCGTTTTATTCTGCAAGATTTAAAAATGGTTTCAAGCCGTATAGACGCCGAAGTGTTAAAAATAAACCGAAAACCTTTTTGTGTGATCATTGATGAATTCGCAGATTTAGCACAAGAAGATTTCATCGGATTTTTAGATCGTGCCCGAAGTTCAAAAATCAGTATCATCATTGCCCACCAAGAAATTTGTGATCTGCAAAGAATCAGTCCAGAATTTGCCGGACGGCTTATGGGGAACACATCAACGCTATATGCGTTTTTACAAAAACGTCCCGAGTCTGCTGAAATGATTTCAAAAATGGGCGGAACAAAGCGGGCTTGGAAAGAAACTGCGCAGGTCGATCGAACTTGGATTTTTGAACACAGAACAGGTGGCAAATCTTTGCGTGAAGTCGAGGAATTTCACATTCACCCGAATGTGATTAAATCACTGAGCGTTGGTAAGTGTGTGGTTGTGAAAAAATATCCGACAGCACGGGCTTATTTGGTTAAGGTTGATCGTGAAACATAATTTTTTAATGCGAATAGTCTTTGTTATGTTTTGAGATATGTTCGTGACCCCGATTTGATTTGGACACCTAAACCAAGGGGTCAATATGGAACTAGCAGTTAATCAACGGAAACATTTTACACT
>JANPOT010000030.1:0-144082 GCA_031428135.1 Pseudobdellovibrionaceae bacterium
GTGGCTTAACACGCAGCCATTTTCATTGGTTCGATTTCAAAACGCAGTTTGAAAAAAAATTTAGGCCCGAAAATGTGCTTGCAGTTGAATTGCCTGGCAGCGGTGAATTATCAAAATTAAAAACACCCAGTGATATTTCAAAAATTATTATCGAACTTAAAAAACAATTGCCAGACTTATCCATGCCTTTGGGAGTTATCGGGATTTCATTTGGCGGCATGATCGCGACCCAATGGGCCATCGAATATCCGTCGGAAATAAGCCATATCGTTCTGATGAACACAAGTTCTAAACCAAGCCCTTTTTACCACCGATTTCGACCTGCTTTATATTTTAATTTTTTAAAAAATGTATTTTTTTCTTCTGCTGATCGTATCGAAAAATTTATTTTAACATCAACATGTAACACAAAAAACTGGGAATCTGTTTTTTCAAAATGTGTTGAATTTCAAATTAAAAATCCAATTCAAATATCAAACTTAATTCAACAGCTGCGACTTGCTGCTAAATCTGAATTCAAAATGAAACCTGACTGCAAAACTTTAATTTTGGCATCAAAAAATGACAGACTCGCTAATTATAAATGCAGCTTAAACATTGCCCAACGTTGGGGCCTAACTCCGCACATTCACCCCACGGCTGGTCATGATTTGCCATTAGACGACTCAACATGGATATTAGAACAAATTCAAACTGAATTTAATTTTAAGTATTAAATTTACGAACTAATTTTGAATCCAAGTTTTTACGCTCTAAAACCGTTACAAAATCAATGCAGTTAAAATCTTTATCGTAGGCCGGATAACTTGAAATTTTAGCACCTGCTTTGATGTAAGATTTTAATAATGATGGTATTTTACTTTCCGCCTCTGCAATTTGCGTCGCAACTAAACCTTGTGAAAATATCATTAGCCAGAATACAAAATCATCCATTTCGTATTTTTTTCGAACAGAAAATATTTCTGTATTTAAATGGTCATTTATTTCAAAGTATTTGTAAACTAAGGCTGCTGAACGCGCATCAGTTATTCGAACACTGGAACAACCAATCAAAATTTCAGCGTTCATCATTTTCATGTATTCTGCAATTCCACGCCATAACAATGAAATGACAGCACCCCTGCGATGATCCGAATGAATACAGGCTCTGCCTAATTCAATGAACGGCTGATTTTGTTTTAAAATCCATTGCGAAATATAAAATTCTGAATCGGTATAAAATTTATCTGCTGTATCAGAAAAATTCATTCTGTAGGTTCCAATAATTTGATTCGATGTTTCGTGAATTATGATCAAATGATCACAGTGCAGGTCATACTCGTCATAATCCATTCCAGTTCTGGTTGTTCTGCCGGCCATTTCTTTGCAAAAAACCTCGTGACGAAGCTTAAAACAGTCCAAAACTTCTGTTTTTGTCTGAGCTAACTTCATCACATATGGGCCCATTTCAATTTTAAAATCAGCCTTGTGGCTCCATTTATTCAACTGTGTTAAATAAATTTGACTGGTTTCAATGACACTATCAATGACTGCTGTGACCATATGACCTCCGTGTTGTTTAAAATATCTGAACACGAGTTCTGCGGAAAGCGAAGTCAGGTTTCTGTTAATATGCGAATCTTAACACAATCTTAAATTGTATTAATTCTTAACGGCTCTGATTATTTAAATATGTTTATGGGGTTTTTAAAAACTGTTTATATCTTTTATCGGCTAGCTGTTTATTATTTTAGATCTTTGAATGGAAAAAATAAAATTTATATTCTAAAACAGCAGTTCGCATTCGAAGCATTGAATATCCTCGGCTTTAAACTTAATATTTTAGGTCGGTCTATTTTAAAAAATAAATTAATTCTAGTGGGGAACCATATAAGTTATTTGGATATTTTAGTCGTTTTAGCGGCCAATCCCGAATCTGTTTTTTTGGCCAAATTCGAAGTCCGAACATGGCCAATCATTGGTGCTGTTGCTCACAAAATTGGTACCATTTTTGTGAAACGTGATTCGAAAAATTCACGTGACCATATTAAATTACAAATCGAAAATACTTTAAAATCTAACCTGGGAACATTACAAATCGCTGGCTTCCCCTCGGGCACAACAACTTTGTCAGAAAAAATAATCTGGAAAAAAGGGCTTTTCGAAATTGCGCAGAACACAAATGTCCATATTCAACCATTTCGAATTTCTTATTCTCACCAAAGAGAATGTGCGTATATCGATAATGATCAGCTATTTCGTAGCTTGATGAATTTATTTGAGTTGAAAAGTAAATCTATAAATTTCGAATGGGGCGAAAGTTTTCTTGTGACTGATCCAATCATGCAATCGGAATCAACACGAGCATGGACACAACAAATAGATTTACCCCAGTTTGAATCCTTCAAACCAGGGTAAAAATCGGATGATGATAAAATGTATAACGTAAATTCGGAGCAATTAACCTTGAAGCAACTTAAGTGCTAATTGCTGTTGCGTATTGGCTTGACCCAAAACAGCTGTTGCTGCTTGCATCAAAACATTTGTTTTTGCTAAATTTGTCGATTCAGCGGCAACATCAGTATCACGAATTCGTGAATTAGCTGCCGATAAATTTTCATCAGAAATCATCAGATTTGACGAAGCTGATTGCAGTCTGCTTTGGAACGCACCGATATTGGCGCGCATTCCGCTGACAGATTGAATAGCGTCATCGACAAATGCTAAACTGTCTTGTGCGGAAAGTTTATCGATCACTGATAAATCAGCAATTTGCAAACCTTCTAATGTTGAATTTGTAGCGGTCGAATCGAAACTGATTCGATCGTTAAATTGATCATTTTTAACACCGACTTGGATATCAAAAATTCCGCCGACACCATTGATTAACGGAACACCGTTAAATTCTGTTGTCTGTGAAACCCGCTCGATTTCTTCTTTGAGCTGTTGATATTCAACGTCAGTGTAGCTTCGTTCACGATCACCGATCGTATCCGATGCTGCTTGAATTGCTAATTCACGTAACCGTGTCAGCATATTCGAGACTTCGTTTAAACCGCCTTCTGCGATTTGCACCAATGATATTCCGTCATTGGCATTTCGATTAGCTTGCCTGAAACCGCGAATATTCGCTTTCATGCCTTCAGAGATTGCTAATCCCGCCGCATCATCAGATGCATTGTTAATTCTGTACCCCGATGCCAGTCGGGCCATCGTTGTGCTCTGTTGATTACCTAAAGAATATAAATTCTTACCGGCATTCAACGCGTTTACGTTTGTTGCTATACGTAATCCCATTTTATCCTCCTTGTTTGTTCATCATCCCTGACGTTAACCTTTCCTTGGTTGCAGCAGGAATCCGTCCCCGCTGTTAAAAAAAATAATAAATTAAAATTAAATAATAAATTCATATTAACTCTGTCTCATTAACTGCATCGCCAACTGGCCCTGCTGATTCGATTGAGCTAAAATCGCAGTCCCCGTTTGCATCAAAATATTTTGCTTAGCCATATTTGTACTTTCTTCGGCAACATCGGTATCACGAATTCTTGAATTTGCCGAAGCATTGTTTTCAACACTTTGTTGTAAGTTTTCAATTGTCGAATTGAGTCTGGATTGAATCGCGCCGAAACCCGATCGCAATTGCGCCACGCTCTGAATCGCCGAATCAACCATCGACAATGATTCTTGCGCAGAGACTTTATCTAAAACTGAAGCCATACTTAAACCTAATGATTGCGAACGAACATCTGAAAGCGATCCGTCAAAAGAAATTCTGTCAGCTAATGGCGAATTTTTTGTATTGATCTGAAAATCCAGACTTCCAGATTGACCTGATAATAAATTCGTTCCGTTAAATTCTGTTGTTGCAGCAATCCGATCAACCTCTTCAATTAATTGAGCGTATTCGATATTAACTAATTTTCTTTCACGATCGCTGATCGTATCCGAAGCCGATTGAATACCTAATTCACGTAAACGTATTAAAATATTTGATACTTCGTTCAAACCGCCTTCAGCGACCTGAATTAATGAAATACCGTCCTGAGCATTACGATCAGATTGTTTCAAGCCACGAAGTTTGGCCTTAATGCCTTCAGAAATAGCCAAACCAGCAGCGTCATCTGACGATTTGTTGATTTTACTTCCTGAAGATAATCTGCTCATTGTCATGTCTAGTTTCCCTTTGTTTCCTGAAAGTGTATTCAATGTATTCATCGAAGCCACATTCGCGTTAATTTTTAATCCCATAAAATCCTCCTTGATACTTTGAAAAAGTTTTTTTGCTAAAGTGTCTCAACCCAGGCAAAATTTCTTTTTCTCACTCTGAGAATCCATCCTTGAATCCCCAAAAAACGTAAAACTCTTGTACACTTTTTCGGCTCATCCTGAGAAAACTTGAGGCCATTGTTTCAAATAGAATCAAATTTGGGCTTAAGTACTGCTTTACATTGATTCAGGACCTTAGTATTTTATGTCTCATGGAAATCAGAGACCCCATACATGGATCGATTTACTTGACGGACGGCGAGGTCGCCATTATTGAATCCGTTGAATTTCAACGATTGCGTGAAATCAAACAACTGGGCTTTGCCGAATTCAGCTTTCCAGGGGCAACTCACAATCGTTTTTTACATTCAATCGGTGTCAGCCATGTTGCAGGACTGGTCTTTGATAGCGTTTTCAGAGCCTTCCCGTTTAAAAAATCACAAAATAAAAACAGATTCAGACAATTAACAAAATTGGCTGCACTTCTGCACGACATTGGTCATGGTCCGCTTAGTCACACCACAGAACTTGTGATGCCAAAATTGGAAAATTTAAAAATTCAAATTTATGCGGATCAAAAAATTTCTCAAGATCGCCAAGCCAATCACGAAGATTACACAATTAAATTTGTCACTGATTCTGAAATTTCAAAAATCATTCAAAAATATTTCCCCGACATTCGGCCATTGGACATCGCATGCTTGATCGACAAAGATTTAATATGTGATGAATTTATATTTTTAGACGGTGTCATTAATTTCAGACCGTTATTATCACAAATTGTCAGTTCAGAACTTGATGCTGACCGGATGGATTATTTGGAACGGGATTCTTATTTTTGCGGAATCAATTATGGAAAAATCGATCGCGATTGGTTGATTCAAAATTTAACTTTACATATTAAAAACAGTACAGCCTATCTGGCCTTAAACCGCCGTGCTTTATATGCGTTTGATGATTTTTTAATTTCCAGACATCACATGCATTTGATGGTTTATTTTCACCACAAAAGCATTATTTACGAAGAAATGCTGAACAGGTATTTAACATCATCCGATTGTAAATTCTTTTTACCAGCGGATTCTAACGAATATATTTCATACACAGATTATAAATTATATGAACATTTGGATACCGTCGACAACCCATGGGCACAACGTATCGCAACTCGAAAACCGTATCGTGTCGCGATCGAATTACATAACCAAGAACCCATCCGCACAGAAAACGTGAAATCCATTTTAGAAAAAAAGGGCATCGACACGATCTGGGCCAGTTCAAACGTCAGGTTGTCAAAATACCACCAAACCGTTGAAAACACATCCGACAACACCAATCAAATTTATGTCGTCGACCAATATGATAAATGGGACGTTCCATCGCCCATTGGTAACGCCACGCAAATTTTCAGTAAATATGAAGGCGCCCGAGTCATCGACCGCATTTACGTGGCCCCTGAAAATTTTGATCAGGCCAAATTATTATTAAGCCAGGAAAAATATTAATTTGTTTATTCATAACATTTATTTTGGATTTCGGTCACATTTTCCGTTTTGCATTTTTTACGTAATTTGATTATTTTCCCGATATTTTTTTCGATCTTGGCTCTTTCATGATTTTTAATATAATAAACATACTGAAGCAGAGTCGACTGTAATTCTAACGATAAATTAAATAATTCAAACTGACTTTTACGCTCATAACCGTCCATTTTTCTCATTATATCACGCAAAGGTTGTGGAAATGCCATAGTTATCGAATGTGTATTTTCTAGTATAAGCCTGAATTCAATGTCATCAAAAGCCCTGTTTTGTTCCTCTTGAAAAAACTGAACCAATTTCATTTTACGATCTGATTTATTTTCTGGTAATTTAAAAACAGACTCAGCACAAATGCTTTCACACATGCTGGGCAAATTCATTTTTTTATAGATTTCGTAGATTTGATCCATATCATCCATAAATTTCAAGTTCTTGACTTGCTCGCTAGAGAGACTTTTATCGCCTGCATTATTCAGCAAAACAACACCGACAGCATTTGTTGATAAATGTATTAATGTTTTCTGATCAGCGACAGAATTTTCTGTATTATTAATTATTTCGGCTTGAGATTTAGAATTTCTTTGAATAACACCAGCAACCTCCATCATAAAATAGTATGTCAGTGCTGTACTGCAAATAAATAAAACTATAAAAATTCCAGCAACTATATATAAGAAAAATTTAATTTTTTTATTCATCAAAACTCAACTCAACCCACAGCCAATGCGTATTCTTTGAAAATCCGGTACGCCGGCTCATACGAACATCCAATTTTTTTTGAAATTTCATAGGGCGTTTTCATACCCATTTGAATGGCAGTTATAATATCCGCTCGCCATGAAGCGCCGAACAATAATCGATTTCGATATTGTAAATTTTTTTGAACTAATCGTTCTGTCGTTAGCACATCTGACGAGCGGATACGAATTCCATTTTTTGGTATTAAAAATCCAAATTTTTTAAAATTTTCTTCGGCGCCTTTGATTGAAATTGAACTTTTAGCTAATTCAATATCAACTAATGCATTTTCATTTTTTTGTTTTTTAATCAGTCTTTTCCATTGATGGAAACCCATATTTGATGCACAGATTGCAACGGCCACCAGCCATTGGGAATTTTGTTTTTTTTGCAATTTCATTAATTTTTCAATAATTATATAATCACCATGAACCGAAACCCAGCTGCAAATTAACGAAAACAATCGACTGTCGTTTGGAACTTCTAAACAGGCTTGATGTATTGTGTATTCTAAATCGCAATTTACTAAATTTACATTCAAATCATTTGATGAAATTTGAAATCCGATCTGAATCAATTTTTGATCAAGCGTTGGACTATTCATAACCCAACGCCTTTCTTAAAACTTGAAAAGCTTTTTCAACATGCGCTGGCCAACCAGGATTACCGTCTAAATATTGAACCCATTCAATTGATTCAGATAATTCAACTGCCGTAGGTCGCATTTTTTTTAAATCTTCAAAATCTGGAGTCGTTCGGTCGCAATAAGCAAATAATTTTGACTTTAATAAGTCCGACCGACCAAGCACAGAAAGCTTGATCGCTGTACCTGAATACATAATATCTAAACGCAAACGCCAATTTTTAGGTAAATCGTTTTTTAAAGTTTGTGGGCCATTATTTAACCAATTTTGATCCAGTTCTAAGTCAGTTCGCAATATTGCAAATTTTTTTGAAGCTTCTTTAATTTCTTCAGGTATTTCTGGATCAAGGCAATCAACATCGCGTGTTTTGCGAGAGCTAATATCTAAGATGTTCAAAGCTGCACCACCAATAACAACAGCTTCAAAAAAAAGACCTTCTGATTCTAAAAATTTATCAAATTCAAATATAACTGTCTTCATAGGGTATATTGTACCATACAATATACCCTATTGAAAGGGTTTTAACCCTAAACCCGCTTTAAAATGACAGCCACACCTTGGCCACCACCAATGCATGCCGAACCCAGACCATATTCAGACCCGCGTCTTTGCATTTCGTAACATAAATGATTTAAAATACGCGTCCCTGATGCGCCCAGCGGATGTCCGACAGCAATGGCTCCGCCGTTCACATTTGTTTTTGTTAAATCCAATTTTAATTCCTTAGCCACGGATAAAAATTGTGCGGCAAAGGCTTCGTTCACTTCAATTAAATCAATTTGGTCCAATGTCATGTTTGCTTTCGCCAGTGCCTTACGAATCGCGGGCGCTGGACCGATGCCCATAATTTTTGGATCACATCCCACATTGGCCCAGGAAATAATTTCAGCCAGGGGTTTTAAATTGTGTTTTTTAACGAAGGATTCACTGGCCACAATTGTACATGCAGCGCCATCAACAACACCGGATGCGGTGGCTGCCGTGACCAAACCGTCTTTTTTAAATAAGGCCTTCATTCCAGAAATTTTTTCAAATGTGGCGTCGGGTTTTGGATGTTCGTCTTTGTTAATTACTGTGTCGCCTTTTTTCGTTGTGACTATGACATCACAAATTTCTGATTCAAAAAAATTTTTGTCTAAGGCATTTTTATATTTTTTTTGGGATTCAATTGAATATTGATCGCATTGTATACGCGTGATTTCATATTTTTCACCCAGATTTTCTGCTGTGATCGCCATTGGAATTCCCGCATAAGCATCTGTTAAAGCACTGGTCATGTAATCTTCCAATTCAAAATTTCCTAATCGCAATCCGTCGAAACGAACTCTGCGCGCAACGTAGGGAATTTGTGACATTTGCTCAACACCGCCGGCCAAAATTGCATGGCCTTCGCCTGATTTAATCATTTGTACAGCGTTGATCACAGATTCAAATCCAGACCCACATAATCGATTAACGATATATGCACCCGTTGTCACAGGAATTTCAGATTTCAAACCTACATGCCTTGCCAAATAAGCCGCATCAGCGCCGCTTTGTATCACATTGCCAATGATCACATGATCAATTTGATCTGGGTTCACGTTTGATGCCTGCATCGCAGATTTCGCAGCAGTCACTGTTAAATCGGTGGCTGAAATGTCTTTCAGGCTGCCACCAAAAGATCCAAAGGCAGTTCGTTTTCCAGATAATAAATAAATTTTTTCCATTTTGCATACTCCTGTATTTTTTGACTTTATTAGGTTAAAAAGAAATAACACTACAAGCAAGGATATCTTATGCACATACTTGTTATCGGTTCTGGTGGACGCGAACACGCTCTGATTAAAAGTTTCAAAAAAAGCCCACTAGCCAAAAATATTTTTGTATTGCCAGGCAATGACGGAATGGCTGATGATGCCCAACTTGTTCAAACTGAAATAAATAATTTTTCAGAAATTGTCATTTTTTGCAAATCAAATCAAATTGATTTCGTATTTATTGGCCCCGAAGATCCTCTCGTTCATGGCCTATCAGATTTACTTCGTCAGAATAATATTTCGTGTGTTGGCCCCTCCAAATCAGCTGCCAAGCTTGAAGGTTCAAAAATATTTGCCAAAGAATTCATGAACCGCGCAAATGTTCCCACAGCAAAATCATTTGTGGTCACCAACGTCGATGACACATTAAAATTTGCAGAAAATTTTTCAGCCCCATACATTTTAAAGGCTGATGGCCTGGCCGCAGGCAAAGGCGTCTCTATTTGCAAAAATGTGGCTGAATTAAAAAATGCTGCGACAGAATTATTTGTCGATGGTAAATTTGGTGCCGCAGGACAAACGGCTTTGCTGGAACAAAACTTGCCAGGCTGGGAACTCAGTTTTCTGGTTTTAACAAACGGTGAAAAATTTGAAATTTTACCGCTGGCCCAGGATCACAAACGATTACTGGACAATGATTTGGGGCCAAATACCGGCGGAATGGGCACTGTAGCACCCATGAAAATTTCAACAGATTTATATCAAAAAATTATTGACCAAATTATCAGGCCCAGTATTTCACAAATTCAAAAAGAAAATTTATTATATCGCGGAATTTTATTTGTGGGCATCATGGTCGTCGGTGATCAACCGTATGCATTGGAATATAATACCCGATTTGGCGATCCAGAAACGCAAGTCATTTTACCATTAATCGAAAATGATACCTGTGAATTGTTTTTGAATTTATCAAACGGAATTTTAAATTCTGTGATCCAAAATAATTTATACGCTGCTTGTATCGTGAATGCTGCCGAAGGCTATCCGCATTTACCTGTGCGTGGCACTGCAATTCAATTTCCTGATGACATCAAACAAAACCTGCTCTTTGCAGGGGTTAAAAAAACTGTCGATGGATTAGTGACTGATGGCGGACGTGTATTGAATATCGTTGCTACTGCAAATACTAAAAATGCAGCCTTGAAATTAGCCTACGCTAGCAACCAGCAGATTAAAATGAAAAATCGTTTATTTCGGAATGACATAGGAACTAAAACATTTTAATTCACAAAATATTATGATTGAATTATAGAGTGTTTCGATTTTTCATATTCTTATTTATATTTTCTATATCAAAGGCGCAGGTCTTTATTCCATTCGGCATGTGGCGCGGCAACGGCGGCCCGACAATTACCACGATAACCAATAAAAATGTTTACGAAGGCAATTTAACGAATATTCCCTTTATGATCGGTCACAAAAGTGGCTACCCGCTGTATTGCTCAAGCATCAGTTTGTCGGCCACCAGTTCAAATACTGCCGCAGTTTCTTTGGCTGCAATATCATACGTGGGCACATTTCCATTTTGTTTTTTAAATATCAGTACTGCCGCTGGCGCTTCCGGCGTCAGTGATATTACTGTGACAGTCTCCGATACGGGTAACCCAATTTTGCAAGCATCCACAACTTTTACGGCCACAGTCTATAATGTGACCAGTGTCGCAATTTCACCAACAACTCAAATTATACCGCAAAGTTCTAATTTTCAATTTCAGGCACTTGCTTCATACGGTGATGGCTCAACCCAAAATGTTTCACCTTCAGCAAGTTGGAATTTAGTCCTTTTAACCGGAACTGCACCCACGGGATTAACTTCTAATTTAGGACTTGTAACTGTTGGGACAGTAACGGGCTTTCCGACTTATTCTTACACTGCGACTTATGGATCATTCAATCCTGTCGCAAATATTACTTTTAATTCATCGACTATTAATGGACTGTTTACAACACCGACTGCCGCAAACATCAATGTCGGCACCACAACAGATGTTAAATGCTTTGTAACAACCGTCGATGGCGGAACAATTGATTTCACGAATGTTTGCAATTGGACATCAAATAATAATCCGGTCGCTAATGTAAATAATTTTTCAAACAAAGGACGCGTTTACGGAAATGCTTTGGGTGGCCCTGTCACTATCACTGCTACATATTCAACATTCAATGATACAACCGCAATTACAGTTAATGCATTACCCCCCGTAGTTATCGAAGAAGGCACCGGACTGTATGCCAGATATTATACAACAATAAGTACAGGCGCCGCAAAAGACGACCCCTACACTGCCCTGGTTAATTCACGCATCGACTCGCAAGTTAATTTTAACTGGGGCGCTGGAACTAATCCCGCGGGCGGAGCAGAAGATTTCGGTGGACGCTGGTCAGGCCAAGTGACTGCACCGACATCAGGATCCTATTGCATCCAAACTGTTTCAGACGACGGCGTACGAGTATGGGTAGGAAATACTTTGGTCATTAATAATTGGACCGATCACGGTTCAACAACAAATAATGGCGCATACGTTTTTGTCGCAAATATCAAAACAGAAATATTTGCAGAGTTTTACGAAAACAGCGGAGGAGCCGAAATGCGCGTTCGTTACAATGCCGGAGCTTGCCCCGGAGCATCGACAGCGATTCCAAGGGCTAATTTATTTCCCATCGCTACGCGAGCTTTGGATATTCAACAAAATGTGGTCCCGAAATGGGCTAATTTACGTCGTGGATTTACAATGAACGGTACCGTTGGCGCAATTGCAAATGGCGCAACAATTACTGGATTCACCAATGGCGGAGCAACTCCAGTCAATGCAACTGCGTCAAATGCGAATGGCACAATTATGGCCTATGCCAATTCCGAAAGATCACAAACAATTGGTTTTGACGGCATCGATGATTCCATTTCAGTTGCCGCATCAACTGTCATCGCAGGAACTGGCGTCAGAACCACAGCAGCTTGGGTTAATCCGACAAATATAGGAGCAAGCCAAGATGTCTTAGGTTACGGAACAGCTGGCGCGCTCAGTATGTACGGAATCAGAATTTTAAATACAGGAGCTGTTCGTGTTTATGGTGGCACAGCGGCATTTTGTGATACCGCCGCTGCTGCTATTCCTTTTGCACAATGGAGTCACGTCGCAACAACATTCAACGGAACAACAGCATTGATTTATGTGAACGGAGTGCTTCTGCAAACATGTGGCTCATTAACATGGAATACAACAGCTGGCTCAACACTTTACATTGGCGCAGGTACCGGACTAACAAATTTATTTTCTGGTTTTATTGATGACGTTGCATTTTGGAATATCATTTTAGATGTCGGAGAAATTAATTCTTTGTATCAAAAACAAAAAGTTTTTAATCCGTAAAAGATTTAACTTACCAATTCCAACGAAAACCAACTTGCGACTTACTTTCGGCTGTTGTGATCGATTGTGAAATAATTAAATCCTGTTTGGCATTTATTTTTTCTGAAATTTCTGCTTCAGTCTTTGCTGCACGCGCATCGTAACTGATCGCTGCGTGAACCCAACCTTTGTATTCAACACGGGCTAATGCCTGCATCGCTAAAAATTTGAAATTAAATGTGTGTTTAATTTTATTTTTATCTTCGAAGGCTGCTTGAACATTTAATTTTTTTTCAGCGGCATCTGCAGCGCGACCGACCGATGTATTTCTCAGGGGCGTCGTGCTCCACCATAATGAAGCCGTGTTGTCGGCCATTTTCGCTAAAACGTCTTGGCCCGATTCATTGACAGCAATTGTTGACGGTAAAATTTTGTTTTTAGTTTCTTGGGTCATGAAGGGTGTCGACATATCAGAGGGCAATGTCATAATTTTTGTTTTTTTCAAATCAACGCGGGCCCAGCCCGCCAGACTCAGAATCGATACAAATAAAAAGTGTAATATCTGTTTTTGATTCATAGGTACCTCTACATAATAACATGTACAAATGCCGGGCCAAATAAATCTGTTTATTTAAGCGTTTATAACCGAAAACTGGACCATTCCGAGACAATTTTAGACACAAGTGACAATATGGGCAGCTATGAAAAAAATATAACCACTATTCTTCGTCTAAAATATAATTAACTGGGTCAACAGGAATACTGTTCACGCGAACTTCGTAATGCAAATGTGCACCCGTTGACCTGCCGGTGGTACCCACTGTGGAAATCACGTCGTATTTTGAAACTTTTTGTCCGACCTGAACATACAGCTGTGAATTGTGGCCATATCGTGTGAGCACTCCAAAGCCATGATCTATCGAAACTAATTTTCCGTACTGCTCGTCCCAACCAGCGAAACTGACAACACCGTCAGCTGGTGCTTTGACTGGAGTCCCTGTCGACGCCACGAAATCCAGCCCTGCATGCATTCTTTGTTTCCCATTAAATGGATCAACTCGATATCCAAATCTGGAACCAATTGCAGCGCGTACAGGACGTATACTCGGAGTCGCCGCCAATAAACTTTGACGATCAGACAATAATTCCCAAAGTTCGATGACGGATTGTTCTTTAAGGTTCGAATCTTTGACGGCATCATCAATACGAATCACCAGAGTCGCATAATTTGATGTGGATTTTTCGGCCGCAAGTTCGCCTTTCATCGGATTCAAAGGTGTTTCAGATGACACCACTGGATCTGACGATTCGAAATCAGAGCCCGACATACGAGAACTTTTAATATCTTTAGTTTGGTCATTTTGGTTTTGAGCAATCTGATTCGCTGGGAAATTTAATTTTTCAGACCGATCTTGCAATTGGGTATCAGTGATTAATTTTAATTTATTTGAAATATTTGTCACCCGGTCAATGGCCGACTGCAGTCCGTCTAATTTTCCTTCAACAACTTGAAATTGTTTTTTTAAATTTAAATTTTCAATTTTCAATTTTTTGTTTTCAAGCGACTGAGCTAACAAGCCAAAATAATCAATAAAGCCAGCTAAAAATGCCAATACGATGACTGCTGCAAAAAATGCGCTGAACTTGAAATACGCAACGGGTATAACAATGCGTTTCGTACTTTTTTCGTCGCTCGTTAAAAAATATAATGTAATTGTTTTTCTTTGTTCACTCACAGGATAAAGCTTAATACCAATACC
The DNA here is from genome assembly GCA_031428135.1 of Pseudobdellovibrionaceae bacterium. GTDB lineage: Bacteria > Bdellovibrionota > Bdellovibrionia > Bdellovibrionales > Bdellovibrionaceae > Pseudobdellovibrio. The sequence goes on from JANPOT010000030.1 coordinate 14,081, forward strand.
GTGACATTGTCATCGCCGCCATTAGACAAAGCTTCTTGGATGAATAACGGTGTTGTTTTGTCTATTGGATATTCATTAAAAATTTGGCTCATTGTTTCATCTGTTATCATGCCTGTTAAACCGTCTGAACAAAATAAAAAATGATCTCCCACTGAAACTTCGCGCTCACAAATATCAGGAAATACATCGCGCTCAAAACCAACACTTCGTGTAATTACATTTTTCCCAATTGCTTTTTTGGCTTGATCTTCGGTTAATAAACCTAAGCGAATTTGTTCATTGATTAACGAATGATCTTCGGTGATTTGCCAAACATACGGCTTTCGATATAAATAACATCGGCTATCGCCAATATTACCAATATATAATTTGCCATCGCGCAAATACCCCATCACCATCGTTGTCCCCATACCATTCAAACGTGGCTCTTGTGTGGCTCGGTCAAAAATACGATGACTGGCTTCGGTGTACGCCTGAGACACGACATCTTTCGGACTAAATTGATGTGCTTTGGGGTGACCGATGACTTCGCGAACTGTTTCAACAGCAATAGCAGATGCAACTTCTCCGCCCATATGCCCGCCAACACCATCAGCAACAACAAACACACCCAATTTTTCGTCGACTAAAAACGAATCTTGGTTTCCTTGTCGCTTCAGACCCTTATCAGTTAAACACCATGCTTGAAATCTCATATGTAAACATTGTCACAATACATTTGAAACGAAGTCAAACTAGACCATTGGCCAATTCTTAAAATTCAGCACCTTCACTCTGTAGATCGACTCAATTTCACCTGTCAGGCCACCGATAGTCTAGATATGAGGGATTTACATGAAACATAAAATAAATCAAATCCAGACCCGAAAAACTGTCCTGAACAAATTTCAAAAATTTTTATTATTTTCTGTCTTAGTCCACGTTTCGCTATCGCTGACTGTCGTTGTTGTTCCTTATTTAAAAAAACAAAAAAAATCTGAAGTTGAAATTGTTCTCATCGAAACCCCAACCCCAGATCAAGTTTCAGATGTCGAAGCAAAAACAAAACCTGCTGAAAAAAAATTAAATCAAGTCGTTGAAACTGATGAAAAACAATCCAATAATGAATTGAATAAAGATGCAGTCTATTTGAGTGCAAAAAATAACACTGTTCAAAAAGAAACCGTTGCAAAAAATATCGGAAAATTTAAAAATACAAACGAAAAAACAAATCAAACACCACAATCTGAAATTGAAAAACAAATTGCAAAAATGTCTGCCGAAAAAAAATCTGAATCAAAATTATTTAATACGGGATTTGATGTCTACTCTGCTTTGAATAAAAATACTGCGGTTCAAAAAATGGCAAAAAAAGAACATGCTTTTCAAAATGGATCCGAATTACAACAAACCTCTGCAACCCAAGACCATATTGAAACTGCTGAACCCAGTTTAATGACGCAATTAAATACTCGTGAATACAAATACTATGGATACAATATGCGTATTCGGACACAACTTGACCAATGGTATCAGACTAAATTAAACGTTCAGCTCAAAAAAATGCTTTCACAAGGTCGCAGCATTGCTTCTGAAGAAAATAAACGTACACAATTATTAATCGTATTAAATGACAAGGGCAGCCTGATCGGTGTTCAAGTTTTAGGTGCTTCTGGTATTCGCGAACTTGATGACGCAGCCGTAGAAGCATTCAGAAAAGCAGCACCATTTCCAAATCCACCGAAGGGCATGGTCGATAATGACGGTACTATAAAAGTTCGCTGGGATTTTGTGCTTTCATAGACAAATGTTGATTGAAATCACAACCTGTTCGGGTATACAGTCTGCATTCTAAAAGCACATGAAAATTTGAACTGACGGAGAAAAATATGTCTTCAAAAACGACCACATTGAAGGATCTTAAAGACCTTGATAAAAATACTTTAGATTCCATCGCCAGGCGCGCACATTATTTAGCAACACAAATGATACATCAGGCGAATAACAGGCCAGATAAAGAAAAAGGCGAACCCAAAGTCGGCGGCCATCAATCGGGATCTGCATCAGCTCTTCATATTATGGGTGCACTGCATTTGATCGTAAAAACCGGTTTTGATCATATCGCAAATAAACCTCATGCGAGTCCGACAGATCATTCATATAATTATTTATTAGATTTATTTTTAAATGCTGATTTTTCAAAATTAACAGAAGACCAGAAAAATACAGCGATGATGGGTCTTCGCAAATTCTCAAAAAATGGCGAACCTGTTTTTCAATCTTATCATTCTGCATACGATTCAGATCACCACAATTTTTTCCCATCAGGAACAGTGGGCATCCCACCAGTTCAGGCCGGTTATTTAGCATTGGCTTACCGTTTTGCCAAAGAACATAATTACGATGTTCCTGACGCACATTTCTGGGCCCTTTCTGGTGATTCTGAATTCCGTGAAGGCTCTATGTATGAAGCTGTACCTGATTTTGCAGAACGTGAAATTGGAAATTTAACTTGGATCGTTGATTACAACCGACAATCTTTGGATGGCCACCGCGTCGTGAATCAAAAAGTTTTAAATGGTTCTGATGCCGATCGAATTGAAAAATCAATGGCTGCAAACGGCTGGGAAGTCATTCAATTGCGTCACGGTTCAAAACGAATTGCTTTGTTTAAAAAACCCGGCGGCGAAACTTTTAAAAATTTCTTAGAAAAAGAATTATTCGATTATGAATTACAGGCTTTATTATTAGTCCAAGACATGAAGGCGCTGAAAAAAGGAATCGTCAAAGAACATCCGTTGATGAAAAAATTTATTGAGTCCGTCGACGATATTGAATTGTATGAAGCACTCCGTGATTTCGGCGGACACGATATGATCGCCATTGCTGAAGCCATGTTAAAATCCAAAGAATCAACTCGCAAACCCACAATTATTATCGCCCATACATTAAAAGGCTGGGGCTTAAAAATGGCGGCGCAACCCGGAAATCATTCATCGCTCAATTCAACCGATGAAATGGATGAAATGCAAAAAAAGCAAGGCATCACAGGGCAATCTTTATTTTCTGGATTCGACTTCAAATCGACTGAAGGTAAATTTTTAAAAGACCGTGGTGAAAAATTATATTCTGAAATCAAAGCTCAAAATAATTTAAAAGAAAAAAATCAAAAATATTTCGCTGATGCAATTTCTAAAATTGGTGAAATTCCAGAAAAATTAGACATCAACACAAAAATGGCCAGTTATCCGCATACTCAGTGGATGTTGGGTCAGCTAACAGCCAAATTAACTCGTATTGCAAATGCTGATTCTGCAAAATTAACTGATACAGAGAAAAAATGGAAAACAGCTGGTGAATTATTTATGACCATGGCACCAGATGTCGGGACTTCAACAAATTTAAATCCTGCAATGGATGGTAAAATATTTGGCGCACCCGTCGTCACTGATCTTGAAACTGATCTGGGCGTGAAGGACACCAAATTGCCCGATTTAGTTCCTGGCGAAGACGTTTCTGACAGATTTTTACGTTTTGAAATTGCTGAAGGCAACGTGATGACCTGCGTAGGATCATTTGGAAAAATGCGCGATATCACAGGCGTTCCGATTATGCCTTTAATGACTGTTTATGATTTCTTCATCAAACGCGCGATGGATCAGTATTTTTATAATCAATATTGGAAATCCAGTTTCATTTGCGTGGGAACTCCGTCGGGCGTGACATTATCACCCGAAGGCGCGCAGCATGGCTGGAAATCTGATTTTCAAATTCCAAATCAAATCACATGGGAACCGTTTTTCTGTGTTGAAGTCGATTGGATTTTATCTGACGCATTTAAACGCCACATCATGAACGATAATGCAGGCCGCTCAGGTGTTTTACTTCGACTTGTTACTCGCGGTGCCGACCAAAAAGACATGATGAAATATTTAACCAAACAATCACGATTCAAAACGAATTCCGCAACATTGTTATCTCGATCTGAATTTTCTGTTGTTGGCAGTACAAACGAAGAAGAAATTTCCTCAATTTCTGAATCTGATATTTTAACAGCTGTTCGAAATGATGTCTTAAAAGGCGCTTATTTTTTAATTGATTACCGTGGCTACGCAGGTTTTGAACCTGGCGATAACGTTGTGAATATTTTTGCAATGGGCTCAATGTGTACCGAAGCTATTAAAGCTTCTGAAAATTTGTTATCACGTGGAATATATGCCAATGTGATCGTTGTCACATCGCCTGATTTATTATGCGGTATTCAAGCCCATGAAAATAATTATGATTATTTACGAAATGAATTAAAAATTAATTCAGATCTCTATTTAAATCGTCAAGGCACTGTTGAATCTGCTGATTTGATTATGGCCTCTGGTCGCCGTATTCCAGTCGTCAGTGTTCATGACGGCGAAGCTGGCCTGTTGGATAATTTGGGTTCAATCGTCGGCGTACGCCAGGAATCCTGTGCAGTACGTAAACATTCAAAATGTGGCAGACCTGCTGAAATTTATAATTACCACCACATTGATGATGCCGCTGTTATGGACGCCTGCGGAAAAGTTTTATCTGAAACAGCACTTGAAAAAGTCATCGTATCAAAAACGACTTTTGAACAAACTGCTGACAGTGCTTACACATCCGATCAAAACCAACGCCCGCACTGGACTGATTTATGGCCTACAAAAAACCAAAACCATAAACATTAATTATTATGTTTCCTGACGAAGGCCAATTATATCCTGCACAGCAAAGAAAATCAGAAACTTTGATTTTCTTTGCTCATCATTTCCAAGGGCACAAAAAAGCATTGCGCCGCCATATCGAATTTGTCAACGAACTGGGTTTCGACGCCTATGCCTTCAATTTGAATGACTCACCAAAAAATCACTACTATTTGCCTTACAGTCATGTTTCAAAAAAATTCGGAATGAAACATGCTTTGGCTGATCAAATTGAATTGCACTTTAATTTGATGACAAAATATAAATCAAAAATAGTCTTTGGTTTTTCAAATATCACAGGGTGCTGTATTGAATTTATGGCCAGACACTTCGCCGCAGGCCACACAGACATCAAAGCCATGGTTTGCGACAGTGGCCCCGGATCACATTTTGTCTATTCAGCATTTCAGTTATTGGAATTTCAAATGGGTATCAAATCGTTACCTTTGAAAATTTTAGGCACTCCATTTGTGGCTTTGGGGTGGACTCCATCATTACACAAAGACATTCAAATTGATTTAAAAAAATTTCCTGATGAATTTCCATTATTAAGTATCCGAGGATGGAAAGACCCCATGATTTCGCCCAAACATATTGATGAAATTTTTGATTCTGCTAAAAATTTAAAATGGCAAAAATGCGGACTACCGCAAGCTGCGCATTTGAACGGGCTCAGAGACTTCCCAAGTGAATACAAACCTGCTGTTGAAAAATTTTTAAATATGTATTTACAAAAATAATTGAACACATTTGTTGGGCGCAGCCATCTGCCCTAACTGTTTTCCTGTGTTGCCAGACACGTCAATTGTTTTATATTTTCCAGCTTTGATTTGTTCAGGAATATTTTCAACTTCGTGATTTTTGGCAACTAATTCGGCCTTAGTGTAAATTTTTTGTAATAATTTTTCTCCAATATATGGAATAAATGCAGCACCAAACCCCAGATATTTAAACATTTTCCAGCCGTATGTAAATTGGCCAAAACGATTGAATTGAATTTTTTGCGCTTCGTCACGTGATGGAATATCGCCTTCAATTAAAATTTCTGCGGCTTTATATGATTCGGATAATAAAATTCGGTTGGTACGAACCAATGACACTGCATTTCTGCGGCTGATCATTTTTTTGAATTTCTGTCTCATTGTTGTAAATTCAGTGAGCAAATCTTGACCTGAACCATTCACCCAGTTCACACCAAAATTTTTGTAAATAAACCTGCGCCACACTTCGTCTTTGTAGTAAGTTTCAAAAACACGCGTATAAGTTTCTGATTCAAAAAGCTGTTTAAAATATTGATTGTATTTTCGTGGAACAAAATCTTTCGTCAATTTATTCGCCAATTCTGTAGCGAATTTATATTGTGCCAATTGGCGCGATCTGATTTTAACGAAAGTATCGATCAATCGCGCACGCTTCATTTCAACAATTTCATCCTGCATTTGCGTGGCATATTCTGAAAATTTTTCAGCTGCTAATTTGCTGGCACCGCTAAAAACGGCTTGTTTATCAATTTGATCGATATACGGCCTGATTAAATTTTCATATTTTTTTGTAATTTCTTGTTCTAACTTAACGATTTGATTTTGAATGTCAATACTGGCACTTTTCATCACATTCGAAATTTCAGCGTCTACATTTTGCAAATTGAGTCCGCGCGACAATTCTGCATATTCTTTTTCAACTTCATCGCGTTCCAAGTCGAATGTTTGCTCTGTTGTGAAATTTTTTCTGACTTTTAAACGAAGTCTTCGATGTTCAAAATCACGCAACCGCTGTGCAAATCGTTTTTCTTCCAGGTTTAATTTAGCTTGAAATTCTTCGGACTTACCACCAGCATAAAATTTGTAGAGCTTGCTTTCATCAAAAATATCTTTGCCTTTGTTCGTTTTTAAAAATTCGCTTCGCAAATCTTCCATAACAATGGCTACGATCGTATCTGCCGTATCTAATTGCCGAATATTTAAAATTTCCTTTGTGAAAACTTCATCGAATTTGACATTTTTATTAAATATTCCTTTGGCTTTAAAATCATCAAAAATTATTTTTAGTGCTAAACGTTTAAACGCAAAATTATTAAAAGTATTTTCAGCATATAATTTTTTAAGTTCGACCGAGCTATTGACCACCGATGAAATTTTTGTTGCGTCCGACAAATCGTCTAAGTTTAAATGTCTGTTGATTCCAGATTCGTGTGAAAATTGATTTAAAAATTTCAGGGCTCCATGTTTATCCTGCATTGACTCTGGCAAAGCATCACGCACAGCGACCAATGTTTGAATCATTGCACGGTTCATATCCTGGTATTTTTCTGTTTCTAAAAACACCCGGTCGGGATTATGTCCATCAAACATATGTCCCCATGCATTGGTAAATCCTGCGTGACCATACGTGTCCATTTTTACGTGTAAACCCGCAGATATTTTCTGCAAATCGCCATCAACCAGACCTTGATAAATCAGCATGCTGCCAACAGCATGATTTCGCTCTGCAATGGCGACTTTTTTGGTCCAAAAAATTTGACCCAAATGACTTAAAATTCCATCACCACCGTGGGCTGAATTTTTCATATCATGGAATGTTCCGGTGAAATGAAACAACGCACGCTGTGGCGGCGCCAACATCGCTGATGTGATCAGCGTTTGATCGATGTTTTGATTTCCATAAGCTAAAAATTTTGAAACTTCGTCGTTAATACCAACTGAACGCGATAAAACGTACGTTAATCGCAAATGGGTGTCTTCTTCGTAAGCCCCAACTGTCAAAATGATGAACGTTGTACTCAAAAACGCGAACAGCTGTCTCAGATTAAAACATTTTAAAAAATTGTAAGCGTTGTTATTCATACAGATCAAATAAAGCAAAGAACAGTCCAAATTAAATTCATTAAAATGACTGATCGAAAAATCTAAATACGCTTTATTTTTTCACGCAAACCAACAAACCCTCAGATGTTGGCACAAACGCTGATTTGAATTCGACAGAATCCAGTATATCCCGGGTCATTTTTTTCATACCTGAAATTTGTTTTTCATTAAATTTTTGCAAAGTTTGATCGCCCCAAACAGCACCTGCCAAAAAAACGTTATCTATGATAATCATGCCACCCAATGAAATATTTTTTTGTGCCCAGATCCAGTATTCAAAATATGCAGCCTTATTGGCATCAATAAAAATGAGATCAAACGGTCCCTGGTCAGTTATTTTTGGTAAATTTAAAATCGCATCGCCTTCGACGATTTCACATTGATTTGATAAAATATATTTTTGTAAAATTTGTTTTGATTTTTCAATATGCAAATCTGATTTTTCAAATGTCCACAGTTTTCCATTCGACGGCAACAGATCTAAAAAATATAATGCTGACAGACCCGTCAGCGTGCCAATTTCGACAATTTTCTGCGGCTTGATCAAACCAGCCATAAATTGAATCAGATGGGCCTCTGTTTGCGATATCGAAATTGCCAAAAGACCCAATTCTGATGATTTTTGACGAGCCCTGATTTGCAGTTCTGATTCTGGCTGGAGGACAGATTCAATATATGAATAGATAGGGCTTATTTCTTTACGCATGCGCTTAATCTATATCAAATAATTTGTGTTTCCAATTGATGATTTCATAAATTCTGATTACGATAACCGCTATGTCTGAAATATTACTTGAAGTCCAAAATTTGAAAACGCGATATATCACTGATGATGGCACGATTCACCCCGTTGATGACATTTCATTCCTGGTTAAAAAAGGTCAAACTTTGGGTATCGTCGGTGAATCTGGCTGCGGCAAATCGCAAACAGCTTTGTCAATTATGGGATTAATTCAAAGCCCCGGAAAAATTGTTTCAGGCGATGTTTTATTCAAAGGTGAAAGTTTACTAAAAAAAACTGAATCACAAATGCGCACGATTTTGGGTAACCAAATGGCTATGATTTTCCAAGAACCGATGACCTCGCTCAATCCAGTTTACACAATCGGTAATCAAGTCGAAGAAAGTATCCAGTTACATCAATCTGATTTAACAAAACAACAAATGAAACAAAAAGCCATCGACATGTTAAGGCTTGTGGGCATTCCTGCACCAGAAAAAAGATATGATGAATACCCACATCAGTTGTCGGGCGGAATGCGACAACGAGTCATGATCGCCATGGCAATGAGCTGTAATCCAGAATTATTAATTGCAGATGAACCGACAACAGCACTTGATGTGACGATTCAGGCACAGATTCTGGATCTGATGCGCAAAGTTCAAAAAGAATTTCAAGCAGGCATGATCTTAATTACTCATGATTTAGGCGTCGTCGCAGAAATGTGCCAAGACGTTTTGGTTATGTATGCCGGTAAAATTGTTGAATATGGAACCGTCGAAGACATTTTTTATCGTCCGAAACACCCTTATACACGCGGACTTTTAGATTCAATTCCACATTTTGAAACGGGTCACAAATTAACACAGTTAAATACAATTCCGGGACTCGTACCTAATTTATATCGATTACCAACGGGTTGCAGGTTTTTTGACCGTTGCACATACTCAACTGATATTTGTAAAAAAAGCGAACCGAATCTTGAAAATTTACGTGGCGTTCATCGCGTTGCTTGCTTCAATCCTATCAAGGCGAAAGATTAATATGTCTGAAGTTTTATTATCTGCACAGAATATCGTAAAACATTTTCCCATCCACGGCGGACTGTTGTCCAGGCAAGTTGCCGCAGTAAAGGCAGTCCAAAATATTTCGTTTGAATTAAATAAGGGTGAAACTTTGGGTCTTGTCGGCGAATCCGGTTGCGGTAAATCAACACTGGGTCGCTGTTTAATTAAATTGATTGAACCGAGTTCTGGGAAAATTTTTTTCAAAGGCCAGGACATTACGAACGCTTCGGGTGAAAAATTACGTGAATTACGTAAACACATGCAAATTATTTTTCAAGACCCCTATGCTTCATTAAATCCTCGCATGACCATCGGTTCAATCCTTGAAGAACCTTTAATTATTCACAACCTTTACAAAACTGAGGCTGAACGGCTCGCCAGAGTTCGTGAACTGATTGATTTGGTTGGCCTGCGCCCTGAACATTTATCACGTTACCCTCATGAATTTTCAGGCGGTCAACGTCAACGTGTCGGTATCGCGCGCGCATTGGCTGTGAATCCTGAATTAATTATTTGCGATGAACCCGTATCCGCGTTGGACGTTTCAATCCAAGCACAGGTCATTAATTTATTAATGGAACTGCAACAAAAATTAGGCCTGACTTATGTTTTTATTGCGCATGATTTAAAAGTCGTCGAACACGTTTCAACAAAAGTTGCCGTCATGTATTTAGGAGAAATTGTTGAATATGCGAATGCGGAAGAACTTTATACAAACCCAAAACATCCATATACAAAAGCATTATTATCGGCAATTCCAGTACCCGATCCAAAACCCCGCGAACAGCGAATTATTTTAACAGGCGATGTCCCATCGCCCATCAGCCCACCATCGGGTTGTTATTTTCATCCGCGCTGTCCAATAGCTACGGACGAATGCAAATCCAATAAACCTGAATTAAAAAATGTGGGCGAAAATCATTTTGCCAGCTGTTTAAAGATTTAATTTACTTTTTTGAATAATTTAAAATCCAACGCCCAAAACAAATTGGACTGAATTTAATTGAAAATCCGTGCGCCCGGCTAATTGAGCAAATTGTTCGCGAAAACCAGCTTCGCCGTAAACGGCTGATATTGTCGATTTTCTTCCAAATAAAATCTCAAAACCAATACCACCACCAGCACCATAACTGTAACCTTGATCACGTGTTTTTAATTTTGAATATGTCGTCACCGAAGTCACTGTCGTTCCAGTCATGGATGACACAGGTTTCAGGTCTAATAAATTGTATCCAGCGGCACCAGCGCCCCACATATATAAATTTAATCCACTGCCTTTGCGTGCAACCGGGTAAAATGAAAATCCTAACTCGCCACCAATTTGAGTCAATTTATAATTTGAACGAACTTCAGTCACGTTGTCTAAAAAATTTTGAGAACCTTCTGAATTAATAATTTTTGCTTTGACGAAATACCTGAAATATTCACCGCCCGCATCCAATGACAATTCACCGCCGTAACCCGGAGAGTTGCTTTCCCCGAATGATTTATTTTTGTCACCAGAAAATATTTGATAAATGGCGCCTAATTTTGAAATTTTCATTTTTTTTAAACGTGATTGTGCCTGTGCATTTTCAGTCAAAAATACGATAAAAATAAATAAAGAAAATAATGTTAAATTTTTCTGCTGCATATCCTGTTTATTATTTTATATCTTATTTTGATACACCTGATAGTGATTTTTAGATCGCATTGCCATATCAATATCGTACAAAAGTCCAGAATTTTAATTATTTTTTTACAACGACTAAAGTTTTTTCAAGTTTCGCAGACTTTGATCCGATCAGGTCATGGTAACAAATAATATTTTATGATTAACATAAATAAACAGGGAGAAACATATGGGACGTCAATTAACAAAAAATATAGGTCTGACCGCAGTGCTAGGAATGTCATTAGCGCTGGCAGGCTGCCCAAGCAAAAGTGAAGATGCTTCAGTAGCCACTGCAGGAAAAAAATTATATGTTGCTTCAGGAGCATGTTTTTCTGGATCTGGTATTACAACATACGCACAGTCTGCAACCGGCAATTCCATCAGTTCATACGATTCCGTCAGCGGTGCGTATAACGGTGTTGAATTGGCAATGTCACAAGTTTCTCCAGTTGACGTAAATACGACACCAGTTCATGTGATCAACAGATCCTCTGACCTATTAGTTTTAACTGAAAATGCTTCACAACAAATTAATCGAAGAGTTTTGAAAGTTCCAAAAGCTTCGCCAACAACATATAGCGCTTTTTTAGATGACGGTGACGCTTTCACAAACTTAGCAACTCATATTGCCAAATCTTTTGCATACGATTCAACTGACGGATCAATTCAATTTTCAAAAACAATATTAGTTGAAAAAATCCTTCCAAATAATGTTCGTGCCGTTAAAGGTGGAGCAAATCCATGGATCAATCCAGTAGCAATTACAGGAACGTGTTTCCCGGCAATTCCTGCAGCTCCAGGAATCGTGGGCTTGGATATTTTATCGCCGTTTTCGACTGGTGTTGATGGAAAAACCGTTATGCTAAGCGCAGGCCCAGTGGCCGGAGTTGCAAATACAAACCGAATTTTTGCAGTTTCAAGAACTGGTTTAACAAGTGCGACTCCTGCTGATTGTAACGGCGTCACTGGCACAGGTATTTCGACCGTTGCTCATATAAATGGACCAGGCTTAGCAGGACCAATAAGTATCGTTGCGCCAGGAGCAAATCCAACAGCCATGGTTAAAATTGCAACTTCAACACCTGGAACTTATAAATTGATCGTTGCCTATTCAACTCAAATTGTTACTCAATTCGATAATAATACGAATTTTAATACAGGTCTTGTCATGTGGGATATGGTTGAAACTTCGGATACTTTGGTGACTTTTTTAACACCGACAATTATTTACCGAAATTCAAATGTTGTTTGGGCACCATCAGCTTTAGCTTATGATAGCGCTACATCATCATTATATGTTGCTGTTGGTGGCGCACCAGGCGTTATCAATCAAACTTCAAGTAACTATGGATACAATATTGAAAAATTCACAGTTAATCTTGCAGCCGTCGCACCTGCGACTGTGTTAACTCGTATACACACTGATAACAAACCATTCTTTACGGGAAATCAAAATACAAAATGTATTTCGAGCTTAGCTATCGAATAATTTAGTTAAATAATTTAGTTAAATAATTTGAACTTAAAATAAAAAAATCCGTCGGCTCCCCGGCGGATTTTTTTTATTTCGAACCGCTTAAAAGCTCACGAATCCTGATCTTTAATTTTTCAATATCAAATGGTTTTTTAATATAGTCATCCGCTCCGACTTCGCGCGCACGATCAAAATCAGATTGTTCGGCTTGTGCAGATAAAAATATCAAGGGGATTTTTTTCAGGTCTTTGTGTTCTTTGATCAATTGAGCCAACTCAAAGCCATTAATCCACGGCAGACCGACATCCATAATAATAAAATGTATTTCGTGATCATCATCCAGAATTTGCGTCAGTTCAGCACCATCCGCAGCAAGTTTTACAGAATAACCATCGGCTTCTAAAATTCGTTTCAATGATGCACGCTGGGTTTCGTCGTCTTCGATCACCAAAATATGAATGGGATTTAATTTGTTTTTGACATCACGAAATTGATTTAATTCAACCACTGGCTGCTCAGCCATACGTTGCTTTGTTAAACGTTCGATTTTTTTAATTAAATCCTCGGTACTGAATTTCTTTGTCATCAGTGTGATTCTCCGTGGGCATCCATCCATCGTTCAGCGTCCAACGCCGCCATGCAACCCGTGCCTGCAGCTGTGATCGCCTGTCTGTAAATAGCATCTTGAACATCACCGCAAGCAAAAACACCTGGAATATTTGTATATGTTGATCCAGCTTTGGCGATTAAATAACCAACCTCGTTCATGTCTAAAATATCTTTAAATAATTTTGTGTTCGGCTGATGTCCAATCGCAATAAATAATCCGTCTAATTTTTTTTCAGTGATTTCGTTCGTTTTTGATGATTTCAATTTAACACCGGTCATCGATTTTCCATCACCTAATACTTCATCGACTGTTGCGTTTGTTATAAATTCAATTTTTGGATTATTCCGCGCGCGGTCCAACATAATTTTTGAAGCCCTAAAACTGTCACTCCGATGAATGATATAGACCTTGCTGGCGAACCTCGTTAAAAAATTGGCTTCTTCCATCGCCGTGTCGCCGGCGCCGACAACGCCAACTTCGACATTTTTAAAAAATGCACCATCACATGTTGCACAGGCAGAAACTCCACGGCTCATGTATTGTTTTTCCGACGGCAGTCCCAATAATTTTGCACTGGCACCAGTTGAAATAATCACTGTTTTTGCCAAATGTAATTTCTCGCCAATATAAATTTTGAATGGGCGCGCAGTGAAATCAACCTTGGTAACGTTCCTGGTAATAAATAGGGTCCCAAAACGCTCGGCCTGCTTACGCATGACTGCAATTAAATCGGGGCCAGTAATACCATGATCGAATCCTGGGAAATTTTCAACTTCAGTCGTAATCATTAACTGACCACCAGCTTCTTCGCCTTCGATCATCAGTGGTTTTAAATTCGCACGTGCCGCATAAATCGCAGCCGTTAAACCCGCAGGGCCTGAACCAATAATAATCATATTTTCAATACTTTGATTTTCCACAATTTCCCTCGTTCATTTGATATGCTCTAACGTAACCTGTTCGCAGAATATCGAAAAGACCATTTTTTGTATAACGCTGATTGTTTTTATCTATTTACGTATTTAGACCCCGTCAATTGATCCTGCCCAACGAATTCGATTAATTTTTCCGCAGCCAAAACAGCTATATCTCTTGTTGATCTTTAAGTTGCAGCTATCAGTCAAGATGACTACTATTAAATAATGGGACATATTTGAACTATGGATGACCAAATTATTGATGCGCTTAAAAAATATTTCACTGGCCTCTCAGATGTGACATCTGTGATACTTTACGGGTCCTATGCCTCGGGTCAGCAAAATTCGCAAAGCGATATAGATTTAGGGATTTCTACAAAATCTGGCATGACTGCTGAATTAAAGATTAAAATTATTTCTGATTTATCATTAAAATTTCATAAAACAATTGATGTTGTTGATATCCAAAATATTCATGTCCCATTGCTTCAAGAAATTTTAACAAAAGGCCAGTGGCTATTACTGGATTCAAATTTAAGCAAAGAAAAACTGATTCAAAAAATGATTTATGAGGTCGCAGATTTACAGCCTCTGCGTGAAAAAATTCAAACAGAAAAAATAAAAAGGTTTACATCATAATGAAAAATGTTGTCCTTCAAAAGCTTGAAAATATTGCAAATTGCGTAAATCGTATCGAAAGCAAAAAACCTTTCACTGTCGACGATTTAAAATTAAATTTTGACATCCAAGATACGATTTCAATCAATTTACAAAGAGCAATCCAAGCAGCCACCGATTTGGCCGCGCATATTATTTCTGAAAAAAATGGCCGCACACCGAAAGATATGGGCGACACGTTTACTGTTCTCAATGAACTTAACTTGATCGATAAAAACCTTTCCGAACTGATGATCAAAGCCACAGGTTTTCGAAACGCTATCGTTCATGAATACGATGGTATTGACTGGGTCGTTGTCCATACTGTTTGTGAAAATCATCTGCATCTGTTCAAAGATTTTTCAAAAAGCATTTTAAAAAATGTACTTGGTTAAAATACCGCAAAAAAATAAAATCATCACAGTCGATTCAGGCAAAAACCTAATGGATGCACTGATCGAAAATGGTTCGCCTGTGGCTTCGTCATGCCACGGCGAAGGAATTTGTTCAAAATGTTTTGTGGTCATATCCCCCAAAGGCGAACATACAAATTTAGAAATAAAAACTTTAGAAAAAAATAAATTAGATCTTTCAAAAAGACTCAGCTGTCAGGTTTTTGTGACTGAGGATCTGACCGTCGAAACGTCGTATTGGTGAATTAGGGCGTATTTTATTTCACCAATTTGATATAATTAATTTCGATTCCTTGGTTTAGGAAAATTTTGGATTTGATCGCCATAAAACAAATAATAAAAAACTTGTCGACAACAAAACTATAATCGTAACCCAAGATCCCTCAAGAGCGCTGACTGCACCTTTGCTTTCAATTCCGTATACTTTAATCCAACTGCCTACTAATGAGTTCCAAACCAGATGACAAGCAAATGATCCCATAATTCCAAAGTTAACGTACACAAGACTAAGCATTAATCCGGCTGCAGTTATACCAATTATTTGTGCGAAAGTTACCGTTTGGCCGAATAGAACTCCAATAATATGTAGGACGCCAAACGGGATGCTGCCTGCTGCCAAACCCCAAAAATTTCCGGCATGCTGAATCACTATATGCACAAGGCCGCCACGAAAGATAATCTCTTCACAGAGCGCTGGAAAAATATTCATAAGAGTATTAATATGTAAACCAATCAACAAATTATCAAATTTAAAAGAGTATCCGTTGGCTAAACCATACCCAATACCTGATATCACAGAAACTGCGACTCCAATCGACAAACCAATCAGTAAATTTGGAAAGTTTCCAACCACAAGCGGCTGTAGCCCTCTGTTTATTTGAAAATAGCGAATAGTAAAATAAATTATTATTGACAGAGCCAATCCCAAAAAACCAAGCAAGGCTGCGCTTAAAAATTTATTATGAATTGACTGCCCTATTTTGTTTAGCAAAAGAGCCGCTGCAATCATCAAAAAAAGAGGAACAATAAAAGTTAATCCATATGTGTAAATATAATTTTTCATTGTTACTCATTTCACTTATTTTGCTGTCTGCTTGATTAGATCCTATTTCACCAATTTGATATAATTAATTTCGATTCCTTGGTTGACGAAAATTTTCTCGAACGAAGTTTGAAAATTATTTTGCTTATAAACGTTGTCCTGGGCATACAAATTCAAAGTTTGGTATTCGATTTTGTATTTTGTTTCTTTGATTTCGTCCAAAGCCCATAAAAAATATTCGCGCGAATCTGTTTTAAATTCTAAAAATGAACCTGGCCGTTGCATTTGGTAAATTTCATTTAATAATGTGCGATTTGCGACGCGGTTTTTGGGTTTTCTGGGGTTCACCCACGGGTCTGAAAAATGAATATACATATTATCAATTTCGTTTTCACCGAATAATAAATCCAGATTAAATGCATGATACCTGCAAATTGCATTATATACGCCGCCTTGAAATTTGGCTCTGCGAATGGATTGAATCAATGGCTTGTATTTTAATTCCAAGCCAACCAAACAGCGATCTTTGTGTTTCGCTGCATGATAAGCGAAATGCATTCCTGCCCCAGTACCGACTTCGACATCCATTGGCGTATTTTCAGAGACCTTAAAAACATCGCTGCGCCATTTATTTTTATTTAATGGCGCGCGTTCTTCGTTAAATGCGACGTCTTTGTATTCATTATCTATGGCCATTGCGTATGGATTTGGTTTAGGTAACGTTCGGGTTAAATTTATTTTCGGTCTTATTTTTTCAGTCATATATCTTTTTCTGTAAATTGCGGACCTGAAATTAAATGTCGCTGATTTAATGTTCGTCGAATTTTAAATTCCGATTTCCGAAGCGGACAAATTTTGACTTCACAGACTGAACAATATTTTTGATAACAAGGATCTGTGTGAAATGCGAATTCCCCGTCAAATTTATAATCACTGACGACTTTTTTTTCAAAATCATGAATCAATTCGTGGACAACATGGATTTCTAAAAATTGTGGGACAACTAAATGGGCATCAATATGATGAAATGAACCGGATCGGATGATTCGCAGATTATGTATATCAATAATCTCGGGGACTAAATATTTTTGTATTTTTTCAGACAATTGGCTGACGCTGGATAAATCTGTTTCATCCAACAAACCACCAATATTATTTTTAATAATTTGCACAGATTCATAAACTAACCACAACCCAACCAAAATACCAATGACAGGGTCAATCCACGGTATGCCAGTTATTTTAAATAACAATAACCCAATAACAATACCACCTGTGGTTTTTACATCCGCCATTAAATGCGACCCGCTGGCTTTAAGCGCTTCTGAATTTTGTTTTTTTCCGACAGATTTTAAATACAAACCTGCTATAAAATTAATAATTGAAGCTAAAATAATATAAATCAAACCCACTTCAATATTATCAACATGGTTACCCACAATGAATGACCTGACGGATTCAAAAACAATTGCTAATGCTGCAAATAAAATAATTCCACCTTCGAACGAAGCTGAAAAATATTCTAATTTTCCGTGACCATAGGGATGCTCTTCGTCAGCGGGCGCTAATGCATATTTCAATAAAACTAATGCAACAATAGCAGTCGCAACATTTGTAATGGTTTCGATAGCATCGGATAAAATTGCCGTTGATGACGTTTGGAAATACGCAATAAATTTTAATGCCAGGACAAAAAAACTGATAACCAAAGAAATTTTTGCTGCACTTTGTGTTTGTGAAATATTTGACGACATATATTAAATATATGCCTGAATTTGACTAAGCTGTCTTTCTTTTTTTATCGAACAATTCAATCACAGCCGATTTTTCAAATCGACGCTGATCCACGTTCAGCCTGTCGTGTTCAATACTGTAGCTGGTAACACGATTTCGGCCTTGGCGTTTGGCTTCGTACAATGCCATATCAGCTCTTCGAACCAGTTCTTTGGGTAAAATATTTTCATTATGGTCCAATGTTGCAAACCCAATCGAAAGCGTTAATTTAATCGCGTCCTTGCCTTGCGCAAATACAGATTCTTCAACCCTTTTTCGCAGTCGCTCACAGAAAAATTCAACCCCCGACAATGGGGTCTCAGATAAAACAATTAAAAATTCATCGCCACCATATCGGGCTGGTATATCAACGGTCCTGGTGCATGATCTGATAATTTTTCCAACTTCGGATAAAATAAAACTTCCGAATAAATGATCGTGTCCATCATTCACGGATTTAAATCGATCCATGTCCAACATAATAACAGTGACTGGCCTTGAAAAACGCTTGGCTCTTTCGATTTCAAATTCTAATTTTTGATAGAGTGAGCGCATATTAAATAAGCCGGTCAAATCATCAATTTCGACTAAACTTTGTAATTTCTGATTTGATTCCAACAATTCTTCCTGCATGTCGCGCACGCGCAATTGCGTCCGAACCCTGGCTAAAAATTCCAACGGAACAAACGGCGAAGAAATAAAATCTGTCGCACCCAAATCCAAATATTGTGTTATTTTTTCTGTTGTTACATTGGATGACGTAATCATCACAGGAATCGTTTGCAGTGTTGGGATTAAACTCTCTAAAAAAGCAACTCCGTTATTTGCAGAAAAATCCGGATCAATAATGACCAACTGCGGCCGCAAATAATTTAATGCCTCGCTGGCAATTTGCGGCGAAGTAAAACCACGCACATCATAACCTTCCCAACGCAAAGGCTCGATCAACAAATCAAGGCTGTCTTGATCTTCATCGAGAACTAAAATACATCGGTTTTTCGGGTCACGCTTCATAGGTGTCTTATCGGCTAAAGCAGCTCAGAATTGAAGTCCTGTTTTGATACATTTTTTTGGATTTTTTGGCATGAAAAAGGCTTTAGCGAATAATGCTGACTGCAATATTCGCTAAAGATGAATTTCGCCTCCGAGGAAGGATGAAATCCGGAATGAATACACAGCATGTATCTATTCGACAAATTTTAACGATCACTGTAATGATTTTAAGGATTATTATTCTTATTTTTATTATTTGGTCGAAATTAAAAGCATTGTAACGGTTTAATTCTTTTGGTGCCCAACATGTACAAGCAGACCATGGACTAAAGTGACTGGTAGTTTGGCCTGTATGACGCGGAGGGAATGACGTCATGGATGTGAATTTGCGGTCGGCACTTTTTTTGTTTTTTGAATTAACGGTTTGTTCGCACGAGGCGGAAACCCAAAACGCCGTTCCGATAGTCCGGCGGATTCCCAGAACGATACCCAGAATGCAATTGATAAGCAAAGTTGTAGAAACCGCCGCCACGATACACGCGATCCGAAGCGGAAGAATAGTGTGAACTTTTATTCCATTCCCAAACGTTGCCTTCCATATCATAAAATGGTTTTCCGTCAATAATTCGCGGCAATAACTGCGCAACCGCATGCGTTTCATTATCAGAATTTTTATCATACCAAGCGTATTTTGAAAGCTCTGAATCATTGGCTTTATCAAAAAATTTATTATTAGCGTTGCCCAGGTTACGCATGACAAATTCCCATTGTTCTGACGTGGGGAAATCATAATCATCATTTTTTTGATGATCTGGAATTAATTTTTTTAATACATTTTGTGTTTTCGGGTCATCAAGTTTTGATAAATCATTTAATTTTGTGATGAATTCTGAAATATCATTCCAGCTGACTTGTTCGACCGGGTGATCGGGCTTCATATCAACGTCAACGCCTTCGATATCGACTTTAATACTGTCAGTGCCAGTTTTGTGTTTTGATGGATTAATTTTATTTAAATCTGTTTCACCCATTGCGATTTTTAAACGTGCCCACATCATTTGGGTAAATTGCGTGCTCATCATTGAAAATGGCTGATCGATTGTTTTTTCGGTCTGGTTACCAATTTCGCCCATCATGAATTTTCCTGGCTTGATTTGATGGAAAATTATTTTCTGTTTTGCCAGGTTAACAGGATCCAGCGAATCTTCGATTATTTTTCGCTTTTCCTTGTCTTTGGATTTTGTTGTATTATTGTATTCTTTCGATTTTTCTGTCATTTTCAATTTATAAATTTCACGGTATCTGGGATCTTTTTCAAAAATTTGTTTTAATGTTTTTTCAACTGTTTCTAAGGCTTGTTTTAATGAACGATCAATTCCGTGTTGATTGCTGGTGCTGATTTTTAAATGTTCGATGACCAGTGCGTCCATGTATTTTAAAATTTCCGAATCCGTTGCATCTGCGATTTGGTTTTTCGAATTTAGGCTGGTTTGTTTTTGCGGAAATAAAATTGCACATTGTTCAGAATTCGCCGGCGTTCGGACATCACCGCAAAAATTATTATTTTTTTGCGTGGATGTGCATGAAAAAAATAATGCTGATAACAAAAATATTAAAGACACAAATTTCATACTGACATTTCGGTCATTTACTATGCCAGGCACACTGTACCTTGGACCATATTCCCTTTTTTGGTCCAAAATCGGGAATATCATCCCCGAACCAGCAAAGCTTTGATTTTACAGAAGTTTTATGGTTTTCTGGGGGCTCTGTAAATTTTATTTTTGAACATAAGGACTCGCTATGAACGATACACCACAATCGAATAAACACCAGGCCGTCGAATCGAAATGGCAAAAAATTTGGGATGAACAAAACGCCTATTTTGCGGATAACAAATCAAAAAAACCAAAATATTATGCTTTGGATATGTTTCCGTACCCGTCAGGTTCTGGATTGCACATGGGTCATATCGCCGCGTATTCCCCGGGTGATATTGTTTCGCGAATGAAACGTGCACAGGGATTTAATGTCTTGCACCCGATGGGATACGATGCGTTTGGATTGCCCGCAGAACAATTTGCAATTCAAACGGGTGTGCACCCCGAAATCACAACACAAAAATCCATCGACAGTTTCCGAGCAACACTGAAAAAATATGGTTTCGGTTTTGATTGGTCGCGTGAAATTTCAACATGCGATGCCAGTTATTACAAATGGACTCAGTTTATATTTTTAAAACTTTTTGAAAAAGGCCTGGCCTATCAAAAAGAAGTCCCCGTGAATTGGTGTGCGGCTTTAAAAACTGTTTTAGCCAACGATGAAATTGTTGATGGATTATCTGAACGCGGCGGCCACCCCGTCATCCGCGTTCCAATGAAACAGTGGATGTTAAAAATTACTGACTATGCTGAACGATTATTAACTG
Organism: Pseudobdellovibrionaceae bacterium; assembly: GCA_031428135.1. Classification (GTDB taxonomy): domain Bacteria; phylum Bdellovibrionota; class Bdellovibrionia; order Bdellovibrionales; family Bdellovibrionaceae; genus Pseudobdellovibrio. The sequence goes on from JANPOT010000030.1 coordinate 35,394, forward strand.
ATCTGGATAAAATAGATTGGCCTGAACGCACCAAAGAAGCCCAAAGAAATTGGATTGGTAAATCCGAGGGTGCCACAGTCACATTTAAAATTCACGATGCTATTGATACCTTAGAAATTTTCACAACCCGACCTGACACAATTTTTGGTGTCAGTTTTATGGTGCTGGCACCAGAACATCCATTGGTCCAAAAAATAACAACTGCCGCACAAAAAACTGAAATTTTAAATTACATCGAAAATACCAAAAAAAAATCTGATCTGGACCGAAAATCCGCCACTGAAAAAACCGGCGTATTCACTGGCGGGTTCGCCGTAAATCCATTGAATCAAAAACAAATCCCAATCTGGATTGCAGATTATGTCATGATGGATTACGGCACAGGTGCCATCATGGCGGTTCCGGGGCATGACGAGCGTGATTTTGAATTTGCAAAAAAATTTGGTCTTGAAATTTATCGTGTTTTAGAATCAGAAACAGAATTGCCGTTCACTGGTGATGGAAAAATTTGTAATTCAGATTTTTTAAATGGTCTTGATAAAAATTCGGCAATTCAAAAAATGAATTCTCATCTGGAAAAAAATAATTTAGGAAAAAAACAAATTCAGTACCGACTGCGCGATTGGCTGTTCAGCCGCCAACGATACTGGGGCGAACCGTTTCCAATTTACCAAGATCACGATGGCAATTTAAAAGCAATTCCCTATGATGAATTGCCGCTTGAATTACCACAGGTCGCAAATTATGAACCTTCGGATTCTGGCGAAGCCCCGCTGTCAAATAACAAAGACTGGGTCCAATATAAAAATTTGGGCCGCAGAATCACAGACACAATGCCTGGAGCCGCAGGCTCATCATGGTATTTTTTACGCTATACCGACCCACAAAATCAAATCGAAGTTTTCAACAAAGACATCGCAAATTACTGGCTGCCCGTCGATTTATATGTGGGTGGACCCGAACACACCGTCGGACATTTGCTGTATGCCAGGTTTTGGACCAAAGTTTTATTTGATGTTGGAATTTCTCCGGTCGATGAACCATTCAAAAAATTAGCTCATCAAGGAATGATTTTGGGCCCAGATGGTGAAAAAATGTCAAAATCACGTGGGAATACAATCGCAGCTGACGACATCGCCAAAGAATACGGCGTCGATGTTTTAAGATGTTATGTTTCTTTTTTGGGCCCCATGGATAAAGACAAACCTTGGTCCCCAACTGGTATCGACGGCATCAAAAGATTCCTTGATCGCATCACAAGACTCGTCAGTGATGAAGTCACAGGCCAATCGATTTTTACAGATGATGTTTTAATTCCTGAAATCGAAAAAACTGTTCATAAATCTATCAAAAAAGTTACCGAAGATATTCAAAATATGAGCTTTAACACAGCGATCAGTCAGCTGATGATTTTTGTTAACGATTTGTACAAACATAATTGTAAATCAAAAAAAGCATTGATGCCATTATTGCAACTTTTGCAACCATTTGCGCCGCACATTTGCGAAGAGCTGTGGCAAAAAATGAACGGCAGCGGTTTGATTGTTACAGCTCCGTGGCCGCAGTTTAATGCTGCTCTATGTGTTGATAACGTCGTACAAATGGGAGTTCAGGTGAACGGCAAAATGCGCGGCACAATTGACTTGGCGATCGATGCCAACGAATCAACAGCCGTCGCAGAAGCATTAAAAATTGCAACGGTAACAACTGCCTTGGGCGGCAAAACTCCAACAAAGGTTATTTTTAAAATCGGTAAAATTTTAAATCTGATCTGCCCATAAACTATTGTAAAATATTATTGTTGATTGCAACAGTTTTCTATGTGAAAAAATCACTATTCATTAACTTAAGCTATAAATTAAAAGTGATAGAGGTTTTTTTATGGAAACAACGAATGCCAATAATGAAAATTCCACGCAAACTTATGCCCACCTGAAAGCAAACTCATGGGATGCTGAGAAAAGCGCAAAAGTTTACGGAATCAATAATTGGGGCAATGGTTATTTCAAGGTAAATCCGCAGGGCCACGTTGTCGTGACCCCCAAAGGCGACAAAGGCCCATCAGCTGATCTCTACGAACTGACCCAAGAATTACAAGATCGCGGCCTTCGCATGCCGATCATGATTCGCTTTCCAGATATTATTAATGAACGTGTTCAATTATTATATTCATGTTTTCAAAAAGCATTTATTGATCATGCTTACAAAGGAAATTACTGCGGAGTTTACCCAATCAAAGTGAACCAACAACGTCATTTGGTTGAAGAACTTGTTAAGTTTGGAAAAACTTGCAATCTGGGACTTGAAGCTGGTTCAAAACCAGAACTCTTAGTTGTCCTTTCACTGATGAATAATCCAAATGCTGTGATTATTTGTAATGGATTCAAAGACACTGAATATATCGAAACTGCATTATTAGCCCAAAAATTGGGTCGCGAAATTATTATCGTCGTTGATCGCAAAGACGAATTAAAAATTATTACCGACTGTGCAAAAAAATTAAATATGCGGCCAAAAATTGGCTTCCGCGCAAAACTAAATACACAGGGAGCAGGTAAATGGGTTGATTCAGCTGGTGCCCGTTCAAAATTCGGACTAACAGCAGTTGAAATCGTTGAAGGTATCGAATTTTTGAAAAAAAATGAAATGCTGGATTGCCTGGAATTACTTCATTACCATATCGGTTCACAGGTCCCATCAATTCAAAGTATTAAATCTTCATTAAAAGAAGCTGCCAGATTTTATATTGAATTTCATACTCTGGGTGCAACGCCGAAATATATTGATGTGGGTGGTGGCCTGGGCGTGGATTATGACGGCACAGGGTCTTCAGACTCATCAGTAAACTATTCTGAACAAGAATACGCTAATGACGTCGTTTCAACGATTCAAACATTGTGTGACGAAAAAAATATTCCACATCCAAATATTATTACTGAATCTGGTCGGTCACTTGTGGCCCATCACTCGGTTTTAATTTTCAACGTGATTGGCGTCAATAATTTATACCGCCAAAAACCACCTTTACCTGCGACAAAAAAAGACCCGACAATTATGCAGGAAATGCAGTACATTCACGAAAAATTAAATGTTGAAAACATGAATGAATGTTTCAACGATTTACTTCAGGCAAAATCTGAAACTTTGAATTTATTCACGTATGGCGTATTGAATTTATCACAGCGTGCGTGGTGTGAAAGCATGCATTTTTCGATCGCAACAAAAATGTTGGAACTTGGACGAATCACGCCTGATTACGAAGATATTGTTGAACAACTGCGAACCGAATTGTGCGATACGTATTTTTGTAATTTTTCAGTTTTCCAATCTGTTCCAGATTCATGGGCTGTTGGCCAATTATTTCCAGTGATGCCAATTCATAATCTGCAAAACGAACCTCACCACGAAGCGACGATCGCAGATTTAACATGTGATTCAGACGGTAAAATTGAAAAATTTATTGATACTGAATCTGGCGAAGTCAAAAAAACTTTGCGCGTTCACCCCTTCAAAGAAGGCGATGCTCCGTATTACATGGGAATATTTTTGACGGGTGCGTACCAAGAAATTCTGGGCGATCTGCATAATTTATTCGGCGACACTGACGCTGTACATATTTCAATTCATGATTCTGGTTACACTGTTGATCACTATATTCCTGGCGACACCGTCACTGAAGTTTTAACATACGTTCAGTATGGCCGCGCAGATATGGTCGACAAAGTCCGCCAGTACACCGAAGAAAGTATCGCTGCAGGAAACATTTCAAAACAAGAAGCAAAATCTTTGATTAAACATTACGAAGAAGGCTTGTCTGGCTATACCTATTTAGAAGAAATGGAATAGCCAACAATTTTTATTTATCCAACAGATGATTTTGAATCGAAGGCGTCACGAACTGCCAAACCAATATTAATTAACAACGTTAACGTGATAATTAATGCTGCTGACGGATACCAAACTAACCATTCAGATGTTGTGAAATATTTTTGGGCTTGTTGTAATAATTCGCCCCAACTTGGAGTTGGCGCGCGAAGTCCCAGACCCAAATAATCCAAAAATGCTAATGTTGAAATATTTGTCGCAATATTAAACGGAGAAAATGTCACGATTGGCGTAATCGCATTGGGTAAAATATGTTTAAAAATAATTCTGGCATCTGACGATCCGATCGCGCGGGCAGCTTCGACATATTCACGCTTGCGCAATTGTAAAAATTGTCCACGCATGTAAACGGCGATACCCGTCCAATCAAACACTGACAAAAACAAAACCAGCACAAATAAATTCGGAGTAAATATTGAAATGATCGTAATTAAAATTAATGTTGTTGGCATTGTTTGAATAATTTCAACCGTACGCATACCGACTAAATCGACTTTACCACCAAAATAGCCTGTGATCGAACCAATCACCACGCCTATTAAATATGATAAAAACCATGCGCCGATGGCAAATACCAATGAATACCGTAATCCATACAATAAACGTGTTAAGACATCACGGCCGCGATCATCTGTACCCATTAAATTGTCTTTGGTCGGAGCCGAAGGATATGTTTCAACCGTAGAATTGCTTTCGAAGGGATCCCAACGAACAACAGGCCAAAAAACCCAGTCGCCATTTTTAAATTCAAGCCCACGATAATCCATCACGTAAATATCATCGCGTCCAAATTCAGTGGGGTGATAATCAAACAAAACTGGCGCATAAATGCGTCCGTTATATTTCATGATGTTCGGTTTGCTGTTCGCCCAGAATTCTGCAGTAAAGCTGAAAAAAATTAAAACGACAATCATCCAAGCTGAAAACACAGCCAATTTGTTTCGCTTGAAACGACGGTATCGTTTCAATGTTAATTCGTTTGTAATAAATCGATTTTCAATTAATTTCACAATCACCTTTTTATAGTTGCACTTTAACTGCTATTTAAAATCAATCCGTGGATCAACCATCACATAAATAATATCGCTTAAAATATTTCCAACCAATAACAACATTGCTGAAATAAAAGTAATACCCATAATCACATTATAATCACGCGACAATACCGATGAATAACTTAATAACCCTATGCCATCCAAATTAAATATTGTTTCAACAATCAATGATCCTGCCAAAAACACCCTTAAAAATCCACCCAGTCCCGTAGCCACAGGAATCAAAGCATTTCGGAGTGCATGTTTATAATAAACCATACGGTTCGATAAACCTTTAGCGCGGGCTGTTCGAATATAATCAGATTTAATAACATCCAACATCGAATTACGAACCAACATCGACAACTCTGTAAAATTTCCGATCATATAACACGTCAATGGCAAAACAAAATGGTAGGCTCGATCCCAAATTTTTCCCATCGAAGTCAAATTTTCATAATCATCAGATTTAATTCCGCCAATTGGAAACCAATCCCAATAAGATCCACCGGCAAACCAAACTATTAAAAATATTCCCAAGACCAATGGTGGTATCGAATACAGAAAATACAATACCAAACCCGAGATCTGATCAAATAGACCTCCGGCTTTAATTGCTTTTTGCACACCCAGCGGAATACAAACCAAATAAGTCAGAATCAACGAAGCAATACCAAACGACAATGAAACTGGAAATTTCGAAGTAATAACGTCAATGGCAGGCTCTTGATAACTAAATGAATCACCAAAATCCATACGAGAAATATTTTTTAACCAAATCCAATAGCGTTCGTGAACTGGTTTATCGAAACCATATTGTTTTGCCAAACCATCAAGAACTTCTTGTGATATGTTTGCATTTTTTCCGCCTTCGCGAATTTTTTGCAATTTCTGTTCAATCGGCCCACCCGGGGCCGCATTGATAATTAAAAAAGTGACTAAGGTAATTCCTAAGAATGTTGGTATAGAAATTAAAATCCTGCGTAATATATAAATTAACATCTAGAAATTATTTCTGAGCCGACCACCAAGACAAATGACCAATACTATAGTTCAAAGTCTCTGCTGGTTTTTTAACTTTATCAGAATTTGCATAAAATTCGTATTTAGGGTTAAACAGGAAAATATATGGAACATCTGCTGAAATCATTGTGTAAGCTTTTTTGAAAATAGGTCCACGTTTTTTTGCGTCTAATTCAACACGTGCTTGATCAATTAATTTATCAACTTCAGGGTTTGAATAACCAACATAGTTTGATCCACCTTTGCCGATTGAAGACGAATGCCATATTTGCTTTGGATCCTGTTCGACATCGCCACCGCCCCAAGCCATAGCCATTAAATCAAAATTAGATTCATCAATGTTTTTAATGAATGAATTCCATTCTAAAAAGCGCAATTCGACTTCGATACCTGCTTTTTTCATATCTTCTTTAATTGTCGTCCACCATTTTTCAGATTCTTTACGAGCATAAATGAACGTAACTTTAAGTTCTTCTTTTTTGCCATTAATAGTTTTTTCTAAAATTCCGTTTTTATCTTCGTCTTTCCAACCAGCCGCAGTTAATAATTCACGTGCTTTTTTAACATCATAAGGAATGGGCTTAATATCTGGAGCCTGTGTCGATTTAACGTAAACAGGTCCTGTTGCCAATAACTGCAAATTTTCAAAAAACTTTTTGTTCATTTCTTCGCGATTAACTAAATGTGCGAATGCCAAACGAACATTTTTATCTTTAAGAACTTCACGTTTTAAATTAAATCCAATGAAACGTAAAGATTTAGGCTGTTTATTTTCGACTTTATTTGCAAAAACAGTTTTACCAAACTGAGCGCCCTTGGCTTTCAGGTAACCGTCTGGATTCGACCAGTACTGATAATCAAGATCACCTTTTTTTAATTTTTCAACAGTGACTGTTTCGTCTTTTGTAATTCTGAAATTGATTTCAGCAAAATTATAAAAACCTTTTAAATCAGGATTTTTATCACCGTACCATTTGTCAAATTTTTCTAAAACGATTCTTTGACCCTTGTCATACAGTTTTAATTTGTACGGACCAGATCCAACCATTTCTTTTTGCATTTTAACTGATTTGTTAATGTCTCCATAAACTGATTTCGGCAAAATAGTCATACCACAAATAATATTGAATGTTTTAAAATATGGCTCGGATGCAAAAAATTTAATTGTATGCTTATCAATAACTTCGACTTTGCTGATTTTTTCATAATAAGAAATTAAATTCAGAGCTTCATGTTTTGGATTACGGACAGCATCTAAAGAAAATTTAATGTCGTCTGCAGTTACGGGTTCGCCGTTATGAAAGAATCCGTCTTTTCTTAAGAAAAATGTAAATTCTAAACCATTTTTTGAAATTTCCCACTTCTCAGCCAAGGCAGGCTTGGTTTCCCATGTCGATAAATCTGTCGTGCACATTGTATCGTAAACATAAGATTGAACATATGTACTATAAACATCACCAGCCATAATCGGGTGCAGATTTTCAGGCTCTGCGTCTAAGTTGTAGTTTAATGTTCCGCCCTGTGGCGCTGCACGGTTAGGCCCCGCGGCAAATGCACTGACTGAAAATACAGCTGCCAAAAACAACGCGATCAAATTTATTTTTTTCATCAAATTCTCCTTTTAATATTTACAACTGCAATATACAAAAACAGGGCCATCTATTTTGACACCAATTTTGCATCATCAAAGATTACTTTGCTGTAGCGCAAATTCAAGTTCTGATTCATGGCGCAAGCAGACTTATTTATCAATTTTAATTTCAAAATTTAAATTCAGCATTTATGCTTTACGGAATCAACTTTTCACTGAAAGAAAAATATGACTGACACCAAAAGAACCCCGCTGTTTGATGCAACAACAACCATTTCTGCTGATTATGGCGTATTTGGAATTCCCTTGCCTGAAAATGAATGCAAAGTTGTCCTGTTGCCTGTTCCTTGGGAAGTCACCACATCCTACGGACGCGGAGCTTCGAACGGCCCGCGTATTATTCGTGAAGCTTCAGCACAAATCGATTTGTTTGATTTTGAAACTAAAACGGCTTACGAAGCTGGTTATTTTATGAAACCAATTTCTGATGAAATTTTTGAAAATAGCAAAAAATTTAAAACTCTTGCACAAAAAGTCATCGCTTTGCGAACTGAAATGTCTGATGATAAAAAAACCATCGATGCGTTGATTTCCGAAGTGAATGTCGCATCGAAAAAATGCACCGAATGGGTTTACACAGAAACTCAAAAAATACTGGAAGCCGGCCATTTATTTGGCCTGATTGGCGGCGACCATTCAACGCCACTGGGTGCTATTCGTGCAATCTGCGAAAAACATTCTGCAAACGGGAAATCTGATGTTGGAATTTTACATTTAGACGCGCATTCAGATACCCGAAAATCGTACCAAGGATTTGAACAATCACACGCGTCGATTATGTATAATGTGATGAATTCACCGGAAGGTTCTCGTCCACAAAAATTAGTTCAAGTTGGCATTCGTGATTTTTGTGAAGAAGAATATGAATTTATACAATCACGATCTGATATTAAAACTTTTTTTGATATCGGCGTAAAACAACGCTTGCTTAAAGGCGAAAGCTGGGCTTCCGTAGCTGCGGATATTATTTCTGAATTACCACAAAAAGTTTATATTTCATTTGATATTGATGGGCTCGATCCCCGCTTTTGCCCCTCAACAGGAACACCGGTCATTGGCGGATTATCCGCAGATGAAGTTTTCTTTTTATTTAATCTATTGGCCCAAAGCGGTCGCCAAATTGTGGGCTTTGATCTCAACGAAGTCTCAACCGGCGATGCTGACACGGCCGAATGGGATGGCAATGTCGGTGCACGCATGCTGTACAAATTATGCAGCTGGAGTGTTGTTACAAATAAATAAACCAGCAATAGCTGGTTTATTTATTTTAATTATTGATGAATACTTTCAATATCAAATTACATCGCTTCTAATTTCGAAGTAATTCTGAATCTTTCTGATGATGAACTGTTGTCGACAGATTTACTTGTATTCATCTGACGTAATTGATCCAAAGTGTACCCATGGAAAGCCTCTGTATCTTTGACTAAATTATTGCGTAAAAATTGCTGCAAATCATTCCATTCACGTTTTTCTTGCGAATCGACACACGTCGCAAGATCTGCTTCACGGTAAGCACCCCAGCGAATTTCTGGGCATACATAGGGGTCATATGAAATTTTAGCTACTCGGTCGATTAATGTTTCAAGACCAATCGTTGTATCTGCGCCAACTGAATTTTTAAATGTGATCTTGCACGCTGCAACCGATTGTTTGTAAGCAGAAATTAAATCAGCTTTTAAATTTTGGCCTTGATATGAAATCAACGGATCTTTGGCTAAATAGCGACTCATCCAACCGCGAGCTGATTCAGGAATACTTAATATTTTTAATTTTAATCGCATATCACGACCAGGTGTCGAATAAGCTTCCCATTCACCTTCGGCTCCAAAAATATTATTTGGCAAAACAGCGGGGTGTGTTTTTGAATGAACTTGGTTGTCGACAGCAACCTGTACCGCCGAAACTCGATCTTGGGTCACTGCGCACAGCTGTGCCATTTCATTTTTCATTTCTGCAATTGGATCTAATCTGTAAGTTCCACCAGATAATTTAAATTTAACCCAGTCATAAAAATTAACATTTCTGACATCCGTTGAAGATAATTTAAAAATAATCTCATTTGTTGCTGATTTTCCCAAGCCTTCATACTGTTGCAACGAAAAATCTGGAATTTGTTCGTCACTGGCTACAACAACCTGGCCCTTGGTAATAAATCCGCTCTGATCAAATGTTGGATTTAAAACTTGCACAGGCCTGAAATTTTTAAAATTACCACCATATGTTGATTTTAATAATTTAAAATCCGGATTAAAAACGCCTCTCGTAACTGAATTATCAGGGTGTGAATCAATATATAAAATTTCGCCTTTGGCCGTGACATCATACACAACAGCGACATGTCCTGCGACATTATATAAAATTGTACCAGCCTTGATGGATTCTCTGGCCACGGCCGGTGAATAAAAATCAGATTCAACTGCGCCGCCCGAACCATTCAGCATTCTTAATGTGCCCGATGAAACTTGGTCCATGATTTTTGGTCCCAGAACTGTAAAATCGCGAATTGCACCCGATGCCGAAGGCACATTTAATTTTGCCATCGGAATATTTCCGTTACGCGAATATCTGAAATCTTTGACTCGTTCATCATATTTAACGGCAGCTTCTTCGCCCTTATCGGCTAAAATTTTTGCTCGCTCGGCCGCCATCTGTATCAACTGATTTTCAGAATACGGAGCTTGTTGAAATGAACTGACCATCGAAAATGGTAAGCTATTTTTATATGCGAAATAGGCTCTTAAATAATACGGAAAATCTGCACAATCTGAATAATGTGTAAACTGCATGTCTTCTTCAGTACGTAAAATATTGTCGTTACCAGCTAAACATTTATCAACGGTGTTGCATTTGCTGTTACCCAATTTTTTTAAAAATACGCCAAAATTTGAATTGTCTTGGTAATCCCAATTTGTTTTTCGGACTTTCCAATTCATCACTGGTGTTGTTGAACGAATTTGTTCACATTTCATATAGGCTGAATCAACAACATTAAATTTTGAATACGATTTTCCGTTAAATATTTCCGTTCTCGATGTCAATGTCGAACAATCAATCGGTGGCTTGTCTTGAGCATAAGAAATTTGCCCAGCAACCAGAGTTGCAGAAATCATTTTTAACAAATTCAATTTTTTCATCTTGCCTGCCTCGTTTTTATAAATTGAGAACTTCAGTACTGATTCAGCACAATCCATTCCGCTCTTTAAACCGCTATATTCGTTTAAAGTGTATAAAATCGATACATATTGCCCTGTTTTGCCGGCAATATTTAACCTAAATAGGCCAAATCAATGTCTTAGTTATAACAAAGGCCAACGACTGACCGATGTTTTCAAACAGGAGCCTCAAATGATTAAATGGATTTTATTATCTGCAGCAGTTTTTCTTATGAAAGCACCTGCCGCACAGGCAGAAAAGACGGTTTTAAGTCAAAATTTTAATACGATGATTAACGACGTCAGCGCAGAGCAAATGAACACTGCGCATTTATTTTGGAGTACTGAACGAATCAAAGATTACATGCGGCGGAAGCGAGCTTTACAGAATACAAAAATGATGATCGCAAAAGCCACAAAAACGGCTTCTGACCAAAATGTTCTAGTACAGAAGCTTTCAGAGACGGAATATTAATTTATAATGAATTAAGAACGGGCGTATCGTTTTGTCATAGATTCGCGGATTTCAGCACCTTCAATACTTAGGCGTGTCCAAGGAATAGCGCGCAATCTTTCAGTTTCAATTGTTTCATCTGTTTCTTCACAAATCCCAAAGTTTCCACCCTCGATACGGCCCAAGGCGCTTTCAACTTCTAACAGTTGGGAACGTAAACGATCAGTTAAATTCATGACTTCTTGTTCAGCTAAAATTCGCATTGTTTGGTCGGCCTCGTCGCCACCGCGTTCAGCTTGATCTAATTTTCCGCGAGCTTCTTTGACTCGATTTAAAAGATCAGCTTTTGTTGATAATAATTTTTCACGACATTCTTGGATTAACTTATCAGTAATTAATTTTTCAGTAAATTGAGCCACCATTTTAGGCTGTGTGATTTTAGCGGCAACTGCTTGACCAGCAGCCTTAAGACTTACAACTTTCGAGTTCGATTCTTTCAGATTCGTTACCTTAGCCATTGAGCATCCCTCCGTGTTTAGACTGACTTTGATTCAGTCGCGTCTTATCGGCATACTTGCCGAAAACTTAAGTTCCAAAATGGAACTGCCCCATATAAATGTAATTTTGTAATATTTGCAATAAAAAATCTTAAAAGAAATGAAATTAGATAAATATTTGAATTTATTGGATAAAATTTAAGACGAAGGTGCTGGGATGCTGCGTAATAATGACTAAAATCAAAGTTTTATGCCTACTTAAGACACTTCTCAACAGATTTTATCAACTCTTCCGTGTTGGTTTCCAGTTTTTTTGAAATAATTTGAGCCTTTGAGCCCCGCTGCCTCAATGAACCAGCTGCCTTGGTCATGTTTTCAGATATAGATTTATGTGCCCGACCCGCCGATTCCGAGATGGCCTGAGAATAGCTTTCTAAGCTCTGAGCCATCATTTCATGGTTTGAAACTAAGGTTTCCTGCACAGAAGACTGAGCCAACGTCATTTGCTTGAGCTGCCCAACAATTTCAGTACATTCAACTGTCTTGGCCTGTAAACTGAATGAAATCATACTGACAAAGAAAAACAGACAAACGCCCAATAAAAATATTTGATCAAATTTTTTCATAAATTTCCCCTGTGAATTTTGCTCTAAATTCCGTTGTGCGCGAATACAGATCTAAAGCAAGCCAGTGGCCAACCTGGGGGCTCATAAAAATAATGAAATCGATCTGAATTGAATTGAATTTTAATTTTTGAAAAAATTTTCAAAGCCGTCTTTAGTTTCGTCACTCAAATAGGGCATCAACATTCGCAACAGATGGCGCCTGGCTTTTTCAATTGTTTTTAAATTAGGATTGGCACCACGATCTGAAGTTTCAAAAAACTGCATGAAACTGTTCGAGGCCACAAATAACAACTCTCCAACGAATTCCATTTCGTCTTTCGATTGAATCGGCACCATGTGACCTGCCTTAACCCAATGTTTATACAGAATAACCATCATCAAACTGGTTTTTTTCAGGTGCTTATGCCAAAGTTTCGAAAGTTCGGGGTCTTTTTTTCTTAAAATATACATTTCACGGTGAAAAAATCTGTATTTCCAATATAAATTTAAATTGTGATCTACAAAATCAATTAGTAAAATTTTTTGCTTAGAAACTCGATTTCTTTTAGCGAGCCGCGCCTGTGGTTTCCATACTGTGATTGTCTCTGCGGCCATTTTTTTAAAAATTTCACGAACAATTTGCTCTTTATTTTTAAAATGAAAATACAGATTTCCAGGGCTCATTTTTAATTCACGAGCCATATCATTCGTTGTGACTTCTGTTGCACCATCGACATTAAACAAATTCAAAGCGCCAGCTAAAATTCGGTCTTTTGTTTTCATATTATTAATTTAGCGTGCTTCTGGGCTTGAGAATATCTTTTTTTTAGTGTTACCATTAAATAATGTTAAAATTATTACTTTTACCTATCGCTTTATTCATATCTGCATTTTTATTTTTTAATGATAAAAAAACAGAAATCACAACCACAACCGTTGAACAGAATAAATTGGCCCGCAAACAAATCTCCGAAGCCCTGGGTTCTTCGATCAAAAATAACCATCTTCCCACAGAGGCTGAATTTAATTTTGATGATGAAAATTATAAATTGAATATCAATTATACGTTAGACCAGAACTTACAGAAAGAATCTGATAACCTTTTGAAAAAATATAAACCCGATTATGGCGCTATTTTTATGATCGAAGCCAAAACGGGTCGTATTTTAGCAATGTCCAGTTTTCAAAAGTCGGACTCCAATGCCAGCAATTTAAATCTGCGTGCAACTTTCCCCGCCGCCAGTATTTTCAAAGTCATCACAGCATCTGCAGCAGTTGATTATTCTGGAATTAACCCCGATCACAAAATTGCATTTAACGGCGGAAATTACACGCACCACAAAAGAAATGTTTTGTCCGAAACCATTAATCGCTGGACACGTTTTATTTCGCTGAAAGATGCTTTCGCGAAATCAATCAATACAGCTTTTGGCAGATTAGCTATTGAAAATATTGAGCCCAAGGTACTAACAGCATATGCTGAAAAATTTATGTTTAATACAGATCTACAAACTGATTTCCCCGTTGAAAAATCAACAGCCCAAATTCCTAATCACAAAGGATTTGAATTATCACAAGTTGCATCCGGCTATAATCGCTTTAACACATTAAGCCCGGTCCATGGCGCAATGATTGCAGCATCTATCATTAATGAAGGTCGAATCAATTACCCATACATTGTGAATGAACTCACTGATTTAAATAAAACTGTCGTTTACAAAGCTCAGCAGTTTGAAAATCAACAAATTATTTCCGTAGAATCTGCAGCTAAAATTCAAAGCATGATGGAACAAACAGTTTTATCAGGAACTTCGCGAAAAACTTTTCGAAAAATGCTTCGAGAAAAAAAATTTCGTGAAATTGAAATGGGCGGGAAAACAGGGCATTTTTCTGGAACAAATCCCAGGGGCCGCACCGACTGGTTTATTGGCTATGCCACAGACGGCGACAACAAAGTCGCAATTGCTGCGATCACTGTAAATATACAAAAATGGACAGTCAAATCGTCAGCGTTGGGCGAAATGATGTTCCGTAAACACTTTAAATCAGTCCTTGAAGAAAAAGAAATTTCTAAAATGACGATTCATCGAAAAAATAGAGGCTAAATGTACAAGGGCGAAAAATTGAACAGCATAACCCATTTAGCTGGCGTTGTTGCAGCAATTATCGGAGTGAGTCTATTAATTGTCATGGCTGTTGAAAAAGCAGATATCTGGAAAATTGTTGGCTTCAGCATTTACGGCGCAACACTGATATTATTATATTCTATTTCTACAATTTATCACAGCGCCAAAGCCGGTCGGATGAAAGATATTTTCAGACAATTAGACTATATATCAATTTACCTGTTGATTGCTGGTAGCTATACTCCATTTTCTTTAATTACGTTACGTGGCGTGTGGGGCTGGACATTGTTTGGAATCATTTGGGCCTTGGCAGTCATCGGAATTTTTCAAGAAGTTTTAATCGGAAAAAAAACCAGACGCTATTCATTAATTTTATATGTCGTTATGGGATGGCTGATTGTGATTGCCATCAACCCCTTAATTGCATCACTCAGCAGCGCTGGAATGTGGTGGCTTTCCGCAGGTGGTTTTTCATATACATTCGGTGTCATATTTTTTCTGTTGGATGAAAAATACAAACATTTTCATGGAATATGGCATATTTTTGTAATGGCCGGCAGCTTTTGTCAGTTTATATGTTTATATAATTACGTCGCCTGATTGAATTTTTTAATTAAAATTCAAAGACGGCAACAACAGGGCTATGATCCGATCCCATTTGATCCATTAAAATTTCACAAGATTTCAAATTCTTAATTAAATTTTTAGTTGCACAAATATAATCGATTCTCCAGCCATTATTTTTTAGTCTTGCTTGGTCTTTATATGACCACCAAGAATACATATTTTTGTCATCAGGGTGTAAATGTCGATAACAATCCACAAAGCCTAAAATCAGAAATTCATCCATCCACGTTCGCTCTTCTGGCAAAAAGCCTGATTCCTTTGATAAGCCTTTAGGTGAATAAACATCAAATTCTAAATGTGCAATATTGTAATCACCGACGACAATAATTTCACGGCCTCGTTTAATTTCAAATTCCAAATGTCTGCGTAAATCTTTTAAAAAATTTTGTTTAAATTCGTGACGTGGTTGCCCTGACGCGCCGTTGGGAAAATAAATATTATATAAATCAAATTTTTCAAACTGTGACCAAACAATTCGACCTTCAGAATCATATTGCGGCTTATCGATACCTTTGAAAACATCGAATGGTTTTATGTTTGAAAAGGTGGCCGTTCCGGAATAACCTTTTTTAATCGCAGATGACCAAAAATAATTTTTGTATCCCAGATTTTGAATAGCTGGTTCGGTTTGATCAATATGCGCCTTAGTTTCCTGCAAACACAGGATATCAGGTCGCTGTTCTTTGATGAATTCAGGTAAATCTTTATCATAACAAGCCCTGATGCCATTCACGTTCCAAGTTATAAGTTTTATTGTTTTACTGTCTGACATTTATGTGGCAACACTAATGTCAGATGAATACAAAATCAAGTTTTGTTCAATTTTTAAATCAAAAATATCCAGAAATATCGCTGAACGAATTGAATTTAATGATATCTGATCAATTACTTTCGCCATTTCATGTCACATTAACACAAAATACTTTTGAACAATTAAAAACCGAAATCGAACATTATCAAAAGCTACGCAATTGGTCTGAAAATAATTTACAAAATGTATTTGAAACCAAAAATATCAGAAAACCAAAAAATACGGCCGTTTGCACAAGTTATGATTTCCATATCAATGACCTGGGACAACCAAAACTGATTGAAATTAATACGAATGCGGCATTTTTGGCTTTGGGTATGGAATTCTATGATTATTCAAAATATACACCTGATACAAATTTTTCTGAATCTGAACTGGTACTCATGTTTAAAAATGAAATCAATTTGTCTGGCTCAGGGCAGAACCAAATTTCAATCATGGATGAAAATCCAACTGAACAACGTTTATATATCGAATTTTTAATTTATCAGCAAATATTCAAAAAATTTCAAATTAAATCTCAAATCATTGATATCAATACCAACGATTTAAATGGTTTTATATACAATCGATACACTGATTTTTATCTCAACGACGAAAAATCACAAAGAATTAAAACCTTATTCAATGAAAATAAAATTCAATTATCACCAAACCCCTATGAATATTTTTTATTGGCCGATAAACAGCGCATGCACGATTGGAACTTACAAACTGAAATTGAAAAACCACAAAGTTTATTAAAAATTTATGACCTGGGTCTTGAAGACAAAGAATTTATCTGGTCGATACGTAAAACATTATTCTTTAAGCCAAAAAACTCATTCGGCAGCAAACAAGCCTATAAAGGCGCCAACATGAGTCGAAAAATGTTTGACAGTTTTTACAGCCCAGAGTTTATTGCCCAGGAATACGTGATGCCTACTGAAATTGATGTTATTATTGAAAATACACCGCAGAAATTAAAATATGATCTGCGTTGTTATGCCTATGATGGGAAATTGCAATTAATTATTGCCAGGCTTTACCAGGGTCAAACAACAAATTTGCAAACCCTCGGTGGTGGGTTTGCAATTGTTAAAATTGTCTAATCAATTAAAATCATTCGGACTAAATAAATTCGCAAGACCCGAAGTCACAGCCTGGCATGACAAGACATGCAAAGCTTGATCTAAAAATGCATCGTTTGTCGACTGGACTGAGTTGGGCTTTACGCAATCAGCATACGGCAAATTGACAGCTGACTTCACTGAAATTTTCAATTGATAAGCTTCGGGCTTAATTGGATTGATATAATTTAAACTTTCACTGGCAATTTGATTGCCATCGTTCATTTCAATGTCCGGTGTCACACCAAAAAATTGTGTCGATGCATCACTGGGCAATAAATAAAAACCTTTGGTTTTAAATAAACCGATATTTTCTTTGTCTAACCAAGAATCGACCTCTTGGAAAGTTCCTTTGCCAAAAGTACGTTCACCGATAATCAAGCCACGGCGGTATTCTTGAAATGCGCCTGAAATTAATTCAGCAGCACTTGCTGAAGAATTCGACGTCAGTATAACAACTGGGCCAGAATAAATTTGATCGGATGTCGTCAATGCGACCTCGATGGGTTTGGTGACATCAAAATATTTGACCGAATAAATTTTTCTATTTATTCCTAAAAATAATCCAGCCAGACATTCTGCTTCAGATAATTGACCACCTGGATTATCGCGTAAATCCAATACCAACCCAGAAATATTTTGGTCTGCCATTTTCAGAATGTCAGACCTGACTTCGTCACATGTATTTTTTGAAAATTTTGATATTTGAATCAGACCTATTTTTTTTGCACCATCGATAACTTCAGAATACACTTGGTTTAATACACGATATGATCTTTGTAAATTTTTAACGTACTGCTGACCGTCTCGCTGGATAACGAAGCTGAATGATTTTAAATTTCGATCTTTTAAAACTTGTGAAATTTCAGACAAATTTAAATTTGAAATAGACTGACCATTTAATGTGATGATTTGATCCAACGGCTGCAGACCCGCATTATATGCATCAGAGTTTTTAAATACTTTGCGTATAATCGTTTTTGCATTTTTTTTATCAAATGAAAGTCCAACAAAATAAGGCGACCGGTCACTGTTTGAAGTGACTTCGTTAAAATAGTCCATCGGCAAAATATAAGTATGTGGATCACGATAAACAGACAAAAATCCATTAATACCCAACGCATAAAAATATTTATCCGGAATCTGTTTGTTCATTTGAATCATTTCAGAAATTATTTTTTCAAAATGAAAATTTTGATTTAATTTTTCATTAAAAATTCGGATAAATGGCGTTAAATTTTCTTTTTCGTTATAATTATCTAAATCCTGGCTACCCAACGTCGTTGCTAAAATTTCGCCGGAATAACTTAAACGTTGATTGGTTTTTTGCAAACCACCCATAATTGCATTCACACAGGCTAAAAAATATTTTTCGGACGAATGGCAATTTTTATCATTCACCAGTTTTAAGAGATCAGATTTTTGTATTTCAGTCTTTGCCCAGTATTCTTCGATTTTATTAATTTTTAATTTCTGATTTGTCACTGACGCCTGAAGTCCCGCCGAGATCCCACCAATCCCAGCGAAGACTAAGCCAAATAAAAACCCCATAGCGATCGTAACCAGAATTCCCCATGACTTCATCTTTTCACATCTGTATTGAATCTAATTAAAATTCAAACAGCTCCCAGCTTTAGAATAAAGCAAGGCACGGGCCACAGATTTTTGGCGTTATAACGATTTTACTGGGTATAGAGGTGCAGTCTGGGAAGTTTTTTCAGAGATGGAAAGAAGTGCTACGGGTTCATTTTTAGATCATTGTCCAGTCGTCAAAGTTGAATCCCGAGGTTACAGTTAACTGTGCAGTCTATTCTTTGTTTATTATTTTTGATTATGTTTGGCGTATCAGCCCTTGCCGCCAATGAATTTACCGATATCGATTTAGATAAAATGATGAGCCAAAGTTCGCAAAAAAACAGCCGGCCAGTGGTCATTTATTCATGGTCGCCCCACATGTCACTGTCTGTTCGCGGACTGAATGAAATTCAACAGTACTGTCAGAAAAAAAATCAAATTCTTGTTGTTGTTTTGGACCCTGATGCAAACTTGAGTGTCGCCAGCGAAGTCGCAGCTAAAAATAAATGGCCGTTGCAATTTTTAATAATCAATAAATCGAAAAAATTAATCAGTCGCGGTGCAAGAATTCATTACCCTAGTTACAATTTGATATCACAGGGAAGTTTTGCCAGCCGTTTATTGCCTGGATATAAAAACGAACAACAGCTTGATGACTTTCAGAGAAAATATTTAAAATGAATTTGAAAATATTTATATTGTTTATTTTAAATTCATATTTTGCAGTGGCTTCAACGGATATCTGCGAAATTCGCCAATCAGGAATTGTTGAAAAAAGCATACCTGTACCAGATGGAGTTAATTATTTTATTCGCGGTGCACCAGCAACCGGAGACGTCGGATTTGCAACGTCCAAGGGTAATTTTATTTTAAATACACAAACTGGATTAATGACATCTTTGCCTGGTGAAATTGACCCAGTTCTGACTCCTGATGGAAAATTTATTAGCATTCCGCAGGATATGTTTTTTGATCCAAAGACAAAAACTTACTCAAAAACAGCAATTCTTGATTCAAAGGGTTTGTACCTATTGGTCAGAAATAATTTAGTCTATAATTGCCATAAAAAAACAGAAAAGTGTACGCAAATAAAGACTATGACAGCAGAGCAAGTTAAAAAATCTGGTAAACCCTATGAAATTCAAATTATGACATTTTATAACCGTGACAATATTCAAGCTGGTCCCATCTTGTACGACGATTCAGTAACGCATAATTATCAGTCCATGAGTCAACTCAGAGATCAAAAAAATTTAACTGCATATCGAATGCTTTATGAATCAGAATCTGGTCTAATGATTCGCGATTACGAATCTGACACTGTCACAAAAAAATTAAAGTCAACAGGGCCGGCAAAGCCTGTGTGCAGTGGGAAAAAGGGCGTTATTCCTTCGATAAATAAAACAGGCGATGAATATGCCGCCTACGACGCAGATACGGGCGTCACCCAGATATACTACATAGGAAAATCTGGGTTTGATTGCCAACTCAAAGAAACAATTGCAGGTCTCGTCGGTAAAATGGATTTTAGCCCTGATGGCAAATTTTTTACTTATCATATTGACCACAGTATGGATGATAACTTGAATAAAAATATTATACGTAATGCCAATGACAGAAATAACATCGAAGCCGTCGTTTTTGACCGAGAAAAAAAACAGCCTCGAACTGTTGCTTTGGCCGATAAAACGAATTCATATTACCCAGTTTTTTTAGACAATAACAGGCTGGCTTACATTCACAGCAACAAAACGAATGACCCACAAATAAAACCAAATTTTTCTATTCAGCTTGCGACTATTCAATCTGCAGCGAATGTAAACTGTAAGGATTGTTATTCGGCAGATACCAAATCCGGACAGCTTGCAGCGTATTTAGGTAGTCTGCGTATGAAAAAATGCGAACAGCAACCAAATTATTATTTTAAAAATGCAGTGTCATCATTTAGTCAAATTTCAAACTCACAATGTATAGACTTAATTAAAAGTTGCGATGATGATTGTTTTCGACAGTTGAATGAATCAGTCATTAAAAAGACCTATGTTAGCGGAACGACCATCAATGGGGTAAGTGTTGAGTCAGTTCAAAAATGGAACCCTGAAATCATTAAAAATACGACTGCAGCGAATTTATTTTCATTTTGTGATCAATTTCAAAATGAAAATTCCCAAGCAATTCAGAAAAAAAATAAACACGGTCGTGGTATAAATTAAACATCACACTTCTTTAATAACTTCAAAGCCTTTCAAACTTCCAACAATTGCATAGCCCACTGTTGTGACTTTGGGGTTTATTTTTTTAAGCTTGCCAGCGATAGCTTGTAACGTAGCACCCGACCCCACGGCATCATCAAAAATCAAAACGCGCTTAAAGTTAAAATGATTTTCTTTGGGGTATATTGTGTTTTCTGCGTTATCAATACGCTCTTCAAGTTTACTGAGTGATTTTTGAGGTATCGGAATTTCACCTGAATACGCTTTTAAAAAAATAATTTCCGGCAGCTCTAAGTTTAAATTTTTTTTAATTTGATTTAAGAATGGAATTTTTCTGGGTAAAGAATGCGGCGTCCAAACAATGGCATCAATTTTTTGAAGCTTAATCAATTTAACAAGCGATTGTGAAATATGTTCCGCCACCTCACCAATCAGTTTTACATTCTGAGCTTGCTTGGAATACAAAACAAGATTTCCCAATAGCGTTTTTCCGAACTTAGGTAAACTGTAAAAATCTGAATAATAAATAAAATCCAACTGACAATCTGCGAATGTAACTTTAAATTTCTCAGAAGCTTCGATCATTTTAATTTTTGAATCAAAATATTGATTATATTTTTCCCTCGTTTGAATATATTCATCGGATAGCTTTTGAATGAGATGTGTCTGCTTGTTAATTTCAACCCAAGCTTTAAATCCGTCGGCGCCGCGAATAATCTGACCTTGTGGATTTATATACAAATAATTTTCAGAGTAGAAATTTTGAGCCTGCTGATCAATTTCAAAACGAGTAGTATATTTTACTGATTCCTGAATTTTATAATAAACACGTGGCGACGTGCCCATTTTCACGATCTGCTTTTCTTCGATCAACTTTTTAAGCTGACGATGGACGGCTTGCGATGATATTTTAAGAAAATCCACTATTTGCCGAGGGCTGGATTGCGAATTTTTCTTAATAAAATCATATATTTGCATTTTTGTATCTGTTGTCATAGTTTATAGTTTACACTAAACTATAAACTATGACAACAAGCTCTTTATCATGGCAGAAACCTGGTCGATTTGGCCTTATCGATTTGAAGCTGGTCGAACCTTGCCTAGGTCCAAAACTAGACCTATATTATCGGCTATGATTATCATAACAGGTGCGAACGGATTCATTGGCAGTGCGATGGTTTGGCAATTAAACCAAGCCGGCATAACGGATATTATTGCTGTCGACAGCGTTGGCTTGGATCAGCGTAATTTATTGTTGAAACGGCAATATTCTCAATTTTTTTTACATCAGGAGCTGTGGAGTTTTTTAGCTCAACCCGAAGTCCAGAAAAAAATAACCTGGGTGATTCACATGGGTGCATGCTCGAGCACGACTGAAAAAAATTGGGATTTTTTGTATGCTAATAATTTTCAATATTCTCAAAGGTTATTTGAATGGTGTTCGCAGTATCAGAAAAATTTAATTTATGCATCCAGTGCTGCGACTTACGGCGCTGGTGAAAATGGTTTTGATGATTTATCAGATTCTGAAAAATTAACACCCTTAAATCTGTACGGCGAATCAAAAATTATTATGGACCGCTGGGCAGTTAAACAATCTGCACAGCCGAATCATTGGTATGGTTTAAAATTTTTTAACGTATTTGGGCCGAATGAATATGAAAAGGGTGCTATGGCCAGCGTCGCCTATAAAGCTTATCACCAAATACGTGAAAAAAATGAATTGGGTTTATTTAAATCATATAATTCAAAATACAAAGACGGCGAACAACTGCGTGATTTTATTTACGTCAAAGATGTCGTTCGCTGGATGTTTGAATTGATGAACAAAAAACCTAAAAATGGAATTTACAATATGGGTTTTGGTACAGCACGCAGTTGGCTGGATATGGCTAAATCATTGTTTTCAGGGATGAACAAAGAATTAAAAATTAATTGGCTTGAAATACCTGACGATATCAAAAATCAATACCAATATTATACAAAAGCTGAAATGCAAAATTGGTTTTCACAAAATTTAAGTCAGCCCGAATGGCCACTTGAAAAAGCCATCGATGATTATGTTAAAAATTATTTAACTGAAACTGATCCGTGGTTATAGAATTATATGTTTGAATCTGGTCACGAAATTTTACCAAATCATTTAAAAAAATATATCGTTGAACAAAATTATTCGCGATATACTCCTGTTGACCAAGCCGTTTGGCGATACTGCTTACGCCAACTGAAAAAATTTTTATCCGTCAACGGGCACAGCAGCTATTTAGAAGGCCTTGAAAAAACAGGAATCGATACAGAAACGATTCCTCATATTTCAGAAATCAGCGAGAAAATAAATAAATTCGGATGGCATGCGCTTCCCGTCAGCGGATTTATCCCGCCCGCTGCATTTATGGAATTACAATCACTGAGCATATTGCCGATTGCATCCGATATGCGATCAATGGACCACTTACTCTATACACCTGCGCCCGACATTGTTCACGAAGCCGCGGGGCACGCTCCGATTTTAGTCGATCCTGAATATGCAGATTACTTGCGACAATATTCACAAATTGCTAAAAAATCAATTATCAGCAAAGAAGATTTGAATCTTTATGAAGCGATACGCGAGCTGTCCGACATCAAGGAAAATCCAAATTCCACAGCCGCAGAAATTTTGAATTCAGAAAATAAATTAAATCACGTTTCAAAAACAATGACTCATGTTTCTGAAGCTTCGCTATTGTCACGAATGAATTGGTGGACTGCAGAATACGGCCTTATCGGAGATCTTCAAAATCCTAAAATATTTGGAGCTGGATTATTATCGTCCGTCGGAGAATCCAAACGCTGTCTTTCAGCTGAGGTTAAAAAAATTCCTTTAACGATTGAATGTGTACACCAAGGATACGATATCACAGAGCCGCAGCCACAGTTATTTGTTACACCAGATTTTAAAACGTTAGTTGACGTGTTAAATCAATTTTCAGAAATGATGGCCTACAAGACTGGTGGCACAGTGGGCCTTGATAAGGCCATCCAAGCGCAATCAGTCAACACAGTCGAACTTGATTCAGGCGTGCAAATCAGCGGTATTTGTGCAGATTATATTTTAGACAATAATAAAAATATAATTTTTATTAAATTTAATGGACCGACGCAGCTTTGCCTGAATGACACCGAGATTACAGGGCACGATAAATATTACCACGCTCATGGTTACAGCACACCGCTTGGTAAATATATTTCCGACAATGATGTCGTTGGACAGGAAACGACATTTAAATATGAATCGGGATTTAAAATTACAGGACAATTAAAAGCTGTTTTTAAATTACAAAATCAGCAACAAATATTTCGATTCACAAATGCCACAGCAACTTATGAAAATAAAATTTATTTTCAACCTGATTGGGGTGATTTTGATGTCATCACTGGCCAGACCGTTGTATCCGTATTTGGTGGACCCGCAGACAGAATCAAATACGGCGAAACTGTTGATTTTATTGCACAGCGGACGCCAGAAATTCAATATTCAAATCAGCAAAAAAAATTATTTGAATCATTTCAAACCCTACGACATTTAAGATCAGAAAAAAATATTTCAGAAATTGATTTAAAAATTATTTTTGAAAGAAATGTTATTTCCTTTCCGACTGAATGGCTTTTATATATTGAAATTCTTGAAATTTGTCATAAAAATAAATTTTCTGAAAAAATAAAATCACAAGTTAAATCTCATTTGCATGAACAGCTCAAGCAGAATATTGCATTGGAATCTGTGATTCACGATGGAATTTTAATTGCCCATGAATAACCAAATTATTCGCAATGTTGAATTAAGAATTGTCTTAGTACGTTCAATATACGAGCGCAATGTCGGAGCCACATCACGTGCCATGGCCAATATGGGCTTTGCAAAATTAATTCTGGTCGGACCTGTTTGCGAATTCACAATCGAAGCGAACATGGCCGCAGCCACAGGCCAATACGCCTTAGAAAACAAAACAATTTACTCAGATTGGTCCGATTTTTATAAACATGAACCCCGTGGTTTACAAATTGCCACTACCGCGCGCGATGGCCGCGGGCGCCAAGTTCAGGATTTTGCAACAACGTTAATTGAATTTAAAAAAACGTCACCAGAGTTACAAAAAAAATCAGACCAACCCTTCGTTATTCATATCTTGTTCGGACCAGAAGACTGGGGACTCAGCGCCGAAGACATTCAATATGCAAATTTTTGCTGTTCGATTCCTACATATGGCGATAACAGTAGTTTAAACCTGGGCCAAGCAACGTTGTTAGCTATGCATATTTACAGATCTATATTTGGAGGCGAAAAAACCAAATTAGATGGCCAGCAAAAACTCAAAGCATTACAGAAAAAACCCGCCGATGTATTCCCTGATGAATCGTTAAAATTATGGCTCATCGAAATGGGTTTCCAATTAGATCAAAAAAAAATGAATGTATTTACTGTCTTAAGACGTATGCTGCTGCAAAATGCACCATCAGTTAAAGAATTTCGTGTATTAGAAATAGTCCTTCAACAAAGTCGCAGAAAACTCAAAGAACTGAATGATTTAAGGAATTCAATTCCACCGAAATAATTTCTTGAATTTCTCTGATCTTTTTAATTTTTTTTTCGATTTCAAAAACATCTGCCGATATTTTTTCGCCGGATAAATTCAATTTTTCAATTTGAAAATGAACTGATTCAACATCAGAACCGACTAATTCCAAATTTTCAATAACTGATGTCAATCGATCCAGATCATGTTTAATTTTTTCAATCTGCTGGTTTAATTTTTTACGATCTTGGCTGAGCTGTTTCGTATGGAGTTTTAAGTCTGCGATTTGCAAACCTGAATTTTTTACTTTTGTGTAGAAAGTTTCTTTTTCATGATCAGAGCTTTCAATAAAACTGTGAACTAAAAGTGACCATTCATTTTTAAGTCCGTGCTTTTGAGGCACTCGACTGGAGTCTTCATTCATATCTGGTTCAGTATAGCACAAATAAATTAAATATAACGAATAGACGGTGCTCGTCATTTTTTGCAGCGCCGCAAGTTAGTGAAAATACTGAACTACCGCTTCCATTTTTTTTAAGTTTGGACGTTGGCCCAGCTTAACAGCGACCAGACCTTGGTATTGCTGAATCTCGGACATATCCAAACTATACCAAATAATAATCGGGTCTAAAAAAGTTGCAATAAATGCATTATCAATATTCATTTTGAATTGATGCATTTTTTTGCCCCGTAATTCAACTTGGCCGATATATTTGATTTTAAATTTATATGTATCAAGCTTATCCCAAACTAAAAAATCAAAAACGAGTGATTTTTTTTCCTTGATAATTGTAAAGTTTTTTTTCAGCCAACGGTCAAAATTTGCTGGTGCAACGAAAATATCGGGTTTGTTAATTTCGATATTTTTTTCAACTTGATCGTGTCCTACGAATTTAATTTTTATTTTATTACCTTTGATTTGAACGAACCCAGATTCACCGGTTTGCTTTTGGTCAATCTTGTATTCGATGACATCCGCCGTGGCTTCATTAACCAAAGCTTCTTCTAACATCATAATTTGATTATCTTTTTTGAATACACCAGTCACCTTCACATCACTTCCGCTCTGCACCTCTGAAAGCTGAAAGGTGAAATCTGGACGGTCTGGTTTAAAACTAACGTCATAAACTTCAGCTCGGTAATTTTGCACAGCCGCGCAAATACTGATTGGAATACTGTAAATTAATGCAGTTAATATGATTTTTTTCATAGCATAGCACAACAGTAACACATCCCATCGGCTGATCACATCATTTATGCAATTTTGATCAATAACATAAACCTAGACTAGATCTGTAAATAAAATGTTTACTTGATATGATGTCGATATGAATAAGATATTTTTAATTTCATTTTTTTTTCATATTTCTGTTTTTTCCGCAGTTGATTTAAAATTTGGCGTCAGTCGCAAGCCAACATCTGAAACTATTCGCATATCATTCATAGGTGATATTTTAATACACGATATGCTTTATCAAAAAGTGATCGAGAGTAAATCAAAGGATTTTTCCCAAATTTGGAAAAAAATTATTCCGTATTTCGAAAAAGCGGATTTCTCTTACGGCAACTTAGAAGGCCCTGTTGCCATGGGCATTAACAATTTGGTCAAAGATGTCGGCGACGTCGGATTCACTTATGACAAGATTGTATATTCAGGGACAAATTTTTTATTTAATTATCACCCGAAATTAATTGATGACTTATTAAAATCAGGCATAGACATTGTTTCAACTGCGAATAATCACACGTTTGATCGGGGCGCTATTGGCATTGATCGCACGATTGACGTACTGAATGAAAAAAAAATGGCCTATGTCGGAACTCGGAAAAAAAAATCGTCAGATCATTTTTACAAAATAACTCAGGTTAAAAGTTTTAACATTGCCTGGATTTCATGTTCTGAAGCACTGAATGGATATGTGGATAAATTTTCTCAAATTTTACTTTGCTACGATCAATCCAAACAGATGATCGAACTGATTTCAGAATTAAAAAACAGAATCGATGTTGATGCTATTATTATCGCTCCACATTGGGGTACCGAATATAAACATGAAATCAATAGCCAACAAAAAAAATATGCTGAATTATTTTTAGAGGCCGGAGCCACAGCAATTATTGGATCCCATCCACATGTTTTACAGCCAGCTGAAAAATATTTAACTAAAGACGGCAGGGAAACTTTTATCGCTTATTCGCTTGGAAATTTTGCTGCCTATCAAAGAGATATCGACCGCAAAGCTTCAGCTGTCCTCTACTTAGATTTTTCAAAAGAAACCAGCGGCAAAGCGTGGATTTCACGATACTCCTACGAGCCTGTTATTCGATCAGGCCCTGAAATTTTTCCCGCCAGAGACAATAAAGAAGCCGTCAAACACATCGAACAGTATCTGGGACCATTAAACTAAATTTCATAATTTTTGACTTGCTCTGATTCTTTGTATTGGGTATTCGTTCAGCACACAAAATGAACGGCCAATCGAAAGGGCAATTTATGAAAAAAATGACATTAGCTATCTTATTAACACTTTCTTTGAACGCAAATGCTGGTCTGTTAAGTTTTTTTGATATCACAAAATTTGGCCAAGCTTTATTGTTGATCGTTGACGGTATGAATGAAAATTTAGAAAAGATCCGAATTTACCAACATGAAAAAATGGATGTAACAATACAATGGGACCGTATGTGTCGAATAACTGCTGGATTAAATCAATCCACAGTCGAATTGAATACAATTTTAACGACATTTAATTTCGATACAAAAACATGCCTGCCTTTGACAACGGCTTTGCAGTTACAAACAGATATTATCGCAAATTGCGAAAAATTTAATTCTGAGCCTGTTGCCGTAAACACAGATTATGTTTTAGGCCATTTTATGACATCGATCGAAGCTGTTAAAAAAATTAAATCTGAATGCTTAAAAAAATAATCTGCAGGGAATTATTTTTTCTGCCAAGATTTCCAATATTCCGAAAGCTCTACGTCTTGAAATTCAACATCGATATTTAAGGGCTTTACCGAATCAATCATCACTGCCACTTCATCAGTAAATGTTTTTGTCCCCTGGGCAGCGAAAGCCTTCGGGTGCGGTCCGTGCGGAAACCCAGCCGGGTGCAATGATATCATATTTGAATGCAGGTTGTCTCTGCTGAAGAAATTTCCAGCGTGATAAAATAATACCTCGTCGTAATCAATGTTCTGGTGAAAAAACGGGACTTTTAAAGCGTCTTCGTCAGTTTCAATCAGTCTTGGCAAAAATGTACAGACAACAAAGCCATTCGCCGCAAATGTCGTATGTGCAGAAGGTGGCAAATGCACGCGGTGACTGATCATTGGCATCATGTCATCAATGTGTAGTGTAAATGGGAAATAATCACCTTTCCATGAAACTGTATCATAGACACATTCTGCATAAGTAAACACTGTGACTGCATTTGATTTGCGTACAGAAATTTTTGTGCAATTCAAATTTTTATCTTTTTTAAATTGATGCATTTCTTCCAGATTTGGCTTTCCCAATGCGGCTAAATCATAAAATGCATTTCGTCCGACCATGCCACGATCTGGTTCACGGTAGAGCCCGGTTTTTGATTCAATAATTAAAAACTGAGTTTTTTCTTCATAAATGAACGTGTGTTGTAAAGATTTTGGAATATTAATATAACTGCCAGTTTTAAATTTCAACAAACCATATTCGGTTAAAATTTTTCCTGATCCCACATGGCAAAAATAAAGTGTTTCACCCTCGGCATTTCTAAGTGCCGATAATTTATTTTCGGTCACAGATAAATCAGTGATTTCATTCCAAGCTGAATAAATAACAACGTCTTCATTGTACAACAATCTATGCCATGAGCACGGTTGATATTTCATTTTTACGAGATCAAATAAATGGGGCTTTAACGGCCCTTCAATCTGCGTCCAACGTGTCGGAGCTTTTGATTTTAACAAATGGGAAACTGGTCCAAAAAAACCTTTACGACCTTGCTCTTCTTCGAACTGGCCCTCGGGTATGGCTTTATGACCTTGCGTGTGGTTTTTACCTTGTGAATATTGATGCATTATAAATATCCTCGCTCGCGTTGATCAGCTTCAATCGCATCAAAAAGGGCTTGAAAATTTCCTTCACCAAAACCATCATGACCTTTACGTTGAATAACTTCAAAAAAGACAGGGCCAATCACATTTTTAGAAAAAATTTGCAGCAAATAACCATCGTGATCGCCATCGACTAAAATTGCATTTTTTTCTAATAAATTTAAATCTTCAGAAATTTGCGGCATGCGGTCTTTGAGCATTTTGTAATATGACGGCGGTGGTGGGTTTAAGAAATGAACTTCGTTTGATTTTAATTTTTCAAGTGTCGGAACAATATTCAATGTTGTTAATGCAATATGCTGAATTCCCGAACCTTTGTATTCTTCCAGGTATTCTTGAATTTGCGATTTTGAATCCGTGGGCTCATTAATAGGTACAGAAAATTTTGAACACGGCGATCGCATAACTTTTGAAATAAGTCCTGTTGATTTGCCTTTAATATCAAAATAACGTGCTTCGCGAAAATTTAAAACTTTAGAATAAAAATCGCACCACTTTTGCATTTCACCGACAGGAACATTATTCGTAAAATGATCGACGACTTGCAAACCAAGACCTACAGGCGCTATTGAATAATCTGATAATTTAAAAATATCGGAATATAAATTCTTATGATTTTTTTCATCGATGAAATAAATCAGCGAATCGCCAATTCCATAAATTGCCAAAAATGGCGTCGCCCCGCGTGTAGTTTCGTTGCCATCAAAAGCTTTCGCTCCGCGTGAAACAGCAGCAGTAAAAGCTTTTTCAGCATCCGCTACGCGAAAGCCAGTTGCCGACACCGATGGCCCGTGTGATTTTGAAAAATTCATGGCAAACGTATTTGGCTCGCAATTTAAAATAAAATTAATATCGCCTTGGCGAAATAATTTAATATTTTTTCCAGAAACTTTTGCTAATTCTGAAAATCCCATTTTTGTAAATAATTTTTCAAAATGTACAGCATCTGAACCAGCGTATTCAATAAAATCGACTCCATATAAGCCGCATGGATTTTGTTCTGTGATTTTAGCTTCGGACCAGTTGATCGATAAATTATTCATAGGCACCTCTTAATATTCATTAAATATATCAACAGCAGATCAGCAGGTCAAAAAATGGCTTTTATTGTGCTGATTGTTATTGCCATATGGATCAAATTAACAACAGACAGCAGTTAGCCCATCAATATTTCGAAATCCGGATTGCTTTAAATCAGGCGAACGGCTTAAGGAACGATAAAACAGATTTAGAATTCGAACTCAGGTCAAATGAAGATGAACAATTTGTTATTATTAAATCGTCTGGGGCATATCATGGGTTGAGAGTTGCCAATAAAAATACGAGGCTAAGTTCAGCATGGATTCCAATAAATCACCCTAAATTTAGCGAACTTTTTATCTACTTATTAATAAAAATTAAAACAATTAATAATTTTAAAGACATAAACAGCGAACTAACAGTCTGGCTTTTCAAGCTTTGGATGATTTAGCTCGTAAATGAGCAACTCAGCTTGTTGCCGTATATCTAATTTAATAAAATGCGATCTTAAATTCAAATTTTCGTAGTCAACGAGTTCATTTTTATCCAGATCGAATGATAATCTTATTTGTTTTGCATACATCGTTACAAAATTGTTTTTCAACGAAGTCCAAATAATTGTTTCGCGCTCTGTTGATGCCATATCACTATTAATAAATTCATAGTAAATATCAGATTCTATATGAAAAACATAAACTTGCTGAATGCCTTTTTTATAAAGCTCAAGATCTAAAACAACAGCTAAACCTTCAATCGGTTTATATAAATATTTTAATTTTTCAAAAAGAAGTTCGTCCGCGTGCCGATAATACATGTGGACTGTTTCGACAAAATGATGAACGCACTGAAATGACTAGACTAACGATCAGCCTGATACTAGCTATTATTTTTCAAAAATAGGCGGGCCCAGTGATGAACTGAGCGCGTTTTTTTGCATTGACCAGTGACTGCCGCCATAAATAACCATTACGCAATCATGTTTATTCAGGGCTGATTCGATTTGTTTAAGTATAAACTGATCACGAATTCTGCATGACTCAGCTGAAATTTTCTGTGTGAAGAGACTGCCATCAAAGTATGGCGCAATATCTTCAGGTTGGATATTTAAAGAATTAAAATCTTTTGCCATTTTAGAAAAATGCCATTTCATAAAGCTTGAGAAGTCACTTTCAAATTTAAACGAATACGATGCATTTATCCTTTTTATAAATTTCGCGAAATAAGACTCAATGTTTAAACTTATCGAGGATTCAGGATCACTCATTTGAAAGAGCTGTTGGATAAACTGATAGTAAATTAAGTCCTCAATTTTATAGCCTGCACGTATTATTTCAGATTGAATATGCTGTTCGGATGGTTCGCCACCCACAAAGACAATACTATTTTCGTTTGCTGTAACTATAGAAAAAGCTGTTTCAAAGCCTGCAAAAACACCGTCTTCACCCTGCTGACTAGCCCAATTAGACATATCTGCAGGAGAAATTCCTTTATGCGAACCGAATCCTTCTAAAATTATTAGATCCGGCCTGTCCTGCTTCATAGAGTTTTCAATCATTTCAAAAGTAGCAGATTCGGATCTGCTCTTTGAGTGCATGCTCGCAATGTATATTAATTTTTTTTCGACAATATTATAAATAGCCTTAAACGGATATTCATGAGGATCTTGACTGCTTAAAATATTAGACCAGGGCATTAGCAAAGATCCGTCTATACTGATATTTGAATTCTTTTCAGAACTATCTTTTTTTGACAACGAAATTCTTTCTTCAAAATAAATCAATGCTTTGAATATTTGATTTCTGCCTGCATCACTTAAAAATGGAAAGTGCCCGCCAACTGGTATTTCAATATCGACAATTTGCTTATTAAACGTTTTAAAAGTTTCTGTGACTCTAGTCGGGAACCGAACATCATTTTCACCAAAAATATTAAGAATAGGGATTTTCAAATCTGCCATCTTTTCAGTTAGGTCATAATTCGACAGATAACTGTTGTTTATACTTTCAAATGTCTCTTCCGAGAAAGTTTGCCAACTGTCATCAAGAAACGCTGTGCCTTTTTCAATTTCGTTCGAAGTTAAAAAAATTTGAGCAGGCGAAGCATCTTCAAGATTTAGATTTTTTAATTCGGCGTGATATTCATTTTTCCATTGTTGACTGTTTAAACCTGTGCACATCAACACCAATCCCGCCAAATAATTTTGATTTTTTAAAGCATATTCGGTAGCAAGAACAGCTCCCCACGAGTGGCCGACAAGAATTTTTTTTGTTGGTGCTGATTGTACAATTAAATCCAATTGAATAAGCATATCTTGTAACTGGACATTAGGTCCGCGGACTTGGTCGTAAAAAATACAATCGAATTTATCTTCCAGATCACAAAAATAGGGCTTTAGGTAATCTTTGAACCCAGGGCCACCGTGCAAAAAAATTAATGTTGTTTTCATAAATAGAACTACCTTAATGACTAGACTAACGATTTATAAAATTTTTCGACATTCGGGTCGACGATGAATGATTTTGAATTCCAACGCACAATGTGCAGACCTTTGGAATCACGCAGCCTTGAAAGCGCCACGTAGGCTTGGCCGGGTTCCCACAACGCACCCAAATCACACCACAATTCATCCAATGTGGCGCCCTGTGATTTATGAATTGTTGTCGCGTAGGCCAATGCCAATGGGAACTGAATGACGCTGGCTTTAACGTTGCCGTCGGCATCCAACATCGAAAATTGAAATTTTTCGACACTGACTTCGCGGCCTAATTTTGAATTTGATTTACCCAAATAATCTTTGCGAATTGTAATTGAATCTGCCGCGAAATCTGTGACCGTTCCGCGAGTTCCGTTCACCCATCTTTTTTGTGGATCATTTTTTAAAAATAAAACTCTGCAACCGACTTTGATTTTAAGTTGCTCAACGACAGGTGCTGTTTTTTTTAAATTTGTAATAAATTTTTCATCGCCTAAATAAATTGAATCGATGACATGTTCATCTTCGTTAATTTCATTTAATTTTTTTTGATTATAAATTTCAGACTGGTCACGGCGCGGAAATAACCGAGTGCCAGGGTGATCTTCATCGTGTGGCTTTGTGTGTTCATCTAAAAATTCTTTGACCTTTGCTGAAATTTTACCATGACGTACGTCTTGTAAAATATCTAAAAATTCCGTCTCTTGGACTCGCTGGTTGTGTTTTAATATGCAGGTAATAAAATTTGTTTGATTCCAAACAGAATTCAAAAAACACCAATCACGTTTTTGACCAAACTTTGCGACTGGTGGCAATTGCCCAAAATCACCAACAGCAATCAAACGCATTCCACCCCAAG
Source organism: Pseudobdellovibrionaceae bacterium (assembly GCA_031428135.1). Lineage (GTDB taxonomy): Bacteria > Bdellovibrionota > Bdellovibrionia > Bdellovibrionales > Bdellovibrionaceae > Pseudobdellovibrio. The sequence continues at coordinate 69,168 of JANPOT010000030.1, forward strand.
GCAAAGTCGTTGACCTGGCGATTTGAGAAAGTTTTTCTGCTACCATCAGCGCATCGCCTGGGATCATTGAAATTTCATCAATGATAATACCTTCGACTTTTTTAATTCTGTTTAAAAGTTTTGCGTCTTTGGATGCTCTGGTATAGGTGGCTTCTGTCCCGCCTTCCATAATACCAAGTCCGAAAAAACTGTGGAAAGTTCGACCACCTAACAAGACCGCAGCTGCGCCCGTGCTTGCTAAAATTGGCAAAATTTTGGGGTCCATGTTTTTCATAAATTCGCGAACGACGAAGCTTTTGCCAGAACCTGCTCCGCCAGTTAAAAATATATTATCGCCAGACTGCAAAAGTTCTAACGCTGTTTGTTGTTCGTTTGATAGAGTGAATTCCACAATGCTTAGGATAGCCGTGTTAGGACGTTATGTACAAAAAAAGATAAACTTGTTGCTGTCAGTCTTTAATTTACGATACATTATAACACCTATGAGCTACAAATTTAAACAAACTACCGGCAACCCACATTTTCCAGAAGTCATGGATGTCGAACCGACAGAAGTCTTAGAAAATGCGACTGCATTAAAACTGATCGATGTTCGTGAAGCCGATGAATTTATCGGAGAACTGGGACACGTCGATACATCTGAATTAATTATTTTAAATACGATTCCTGAAAAAATTAATTCACTTCCCAAAGATCAAACAATTATTTTTATTTGCAGATCCGGCGGCAGATCCGCCCAAGCGACTGCATTTGCTCAATCAAAAGGATTCACCGACGTTTATAATATGCGCGGAGGCATGCTGGCCTGGAATCATCAACAATTACCCACCCGAAAGTAGAAATATAAAATTATGCCTCAAAGTCAAGTCTTCGTTAACCGCACATTAAACCTGAAAAAAATTAAATATATTGGCCTGGATATGGATCATACTTTGGTTCGTTACAATACAGAAAATTTTGAACGCCTGTCGCACAGTAAAATTATGGAAAAACTTGTGGCTGGTAAAAATTACCCCGAACAAATTAAAAAATTGCAGTTTGATTTCGATTTCGCACTTCGCGGCTTGGTCGTCGATCGCCAAAAAGGAAACCTGTTAAAATTAAATCGCTACACAGCCATCAGAAACAGTTTTCACGGTTTAAAGCCACTTGATTATAAAATTCATCAAAAGGTCTACAGATCAACATATATCGATTTAAGTAAATCTGATTATTTAGCTGTCGATACCAGTTTTTCGTATTCATTAGCCCACGCGTATTCGCAATTAGTTGAACTTAAAGATTCCGATGTCAGTTTGAAATTACCAGATTATGCGCAAATGTCAGATGACGTTTTAGATGCGCTGGACGAAGCTCATCGCGACGGATCCCTGAAAAATGCAGTTCGTGAAAATTTAAGCGATTATATTATCAAAGACGAAGCTGTTGTACATGCATTAGAGAAATTTAAAAAACATGGAAAAAAAATATTTGTTCTGACGAATTCGGAATTTCATTACACAAAATTATTAATGGATTTTGCGATCAATCCATTTTTAAAAGAACATAAATCATGGGTGGAATTATTTGAAATTGTCATCGCGTTTGCACAAAAACCGAAATTCTTTTACGATGATTTGCGTTTTTTAAAAGTCGATCCAATCACTGGGACAATGACAAACATGGATGAAAAATTAACTCGTGGAGTATACCAAGGCGGAAACGCTCGTAAATTCACCGCAGATTTGGGTCTTGATGGCGATGATATTTTATATATCGGCGACCATATTTATGGGGATATTTTACGCCTGAAAAAAGACTGTAACTGGCGCACAGGCATGATCATTGAAGAACTTGAACAAGAAATTCAGCAAAATAAAAAGGCTGAACCAATGTCGAATGAAATTGAATCATTGATGACCAAAAAAGAACCCCTCGAAGACGAACTGACAGATTTAATGACCAAACGTATTGATAAAATAAAAATCGAAGACAAACGTATTGATCAACTGCAAGACGAAATTACTGCCATCGACACGCTCATCAGTCAGTTGATAAAAAAACAACAGGCATTATACAACCCTAATTGGGGTCAGTTAATGCGCGCCGGAAACGAAGAAAGTTATTTCGCCTATCAAATGGAACGTTACGCCTGTATTTATATGAGCAAAGTTGAAAATATTTTTTCATTGTCGCCAAGGACTTATTTTAGAGCTGCAAGAAGACCATTGAGTCACGAAGTTTAAATAATTTTTCCTGCCCAGAGTTTTTCAAGAAAAATGTGAATTGGTAAAATGTCAATCCCATCCGCAGTTATCTGTGGTTGGTTTGCAGAACAGACAACAATTTTTTTCTGAAGCTTGAATTCTTCCTCAAACGGTGCAAATCCTTTGAAATCTTTTTGGGTCGGATTTGAACCTGATTTTGCTTCGATAGCGATGATATTTTCCAAATTATCATAAATTAAAAAATCAATTTCATATTTTGTTGTTGAACGCCAGTATTCTAACTTTTTGTCAGATTTCGTGTATGCCAAGTATGTTTTTATTTCCAAAAATACAGCTTGTTCAAATTGTTTTCCGTATTCAGGGGTGCCGACAGAAATTTCTTTTCGACCCGCCAGAGCTGCGGCGACTCCGCAATCAAATAAATAAAATTTGCTGCTGGTCATAGCTTTTCGTTTTGTTGTCGATTCAAATGCTGGCAAAATATGACCAATCAAAGTGTCTGATAAAATTTCAAAGTAATCACGAACAGCCGTTGGCACAATTTGCGCATCACTGGCAATAGCTGTATAATTAACTTGTTCACCATTAAATAATGCCGCGATATCTAAAAATCTAGAGAAATTCTGAATGGATCTGGTGACACCCTCGGCTTGAATTTCATCTTTTAAATAAATTCCAACGTAGTCTTTTAGATCAGAAAAATAGTCTGCTGATTCAATCACAGAAGGCAATTTACCTTTTACAATGCCATTCAACCAAAGTTGATTTTTGTTTTCACCAAGCTCTGAATAACAAAGTGGATAAAAATTAAACCACGAAGCTCTGCCACCCAATAAATTGACGCCAGTTCGCTTTAATTTTCTGGCACTACTGCCAGTTAAAATAAATCGCAAAGATTTATCACTTTCAATCAGATCATGAACATCGTCCAATAAATCTGGATATTTTTGAATTTCATCGATAATAATTATTCGTGATTTGGAATTTTGAACAAAATATTTAACGACGTTTTGCAACTGCGCGGGGTTTTTAATAAAATCCTGATATTCAGAATTTTTTAGCAAATTAATATATAATGCTTCTGGGAATTTTTGGCGTAAATAAGTCGATTTCCCCGTTTGTCGTGGTCCCAACAAAAATACGCTTTTCCTATTTAAAACCTCAGAAATATCCAAAAATCGTTCAAACATACCATATTTTAGCTAAAATCCGTGCTTGAGTCACTGATTTTAGCTAAAAACTGACTTTAAGTCGTGGATTTTCATGAATTATGGCGCTGATGGTGATTCCGTAGAATAGCTAAAATAAAACAAGTCTCAATTTTTTGGAAAGGCCCTGTGCTGCACCTTGATTCATAAAAATTCTAGTAGATAATTAACATCATGCAGACAAATTATTTCCTGGCTCTAATAACTTGCACGAGCTTTCTAAGTGCCACAGCTTGGTCCGATGGCATGAAAGGTTTTCCTTCAGAAGGTGAACTATTATTTATGACAACAAGTTCACCTACTACAACGACACTTAAAGCATTTAAAGATACAACAGCTGGCGAAAAAATGAACTCTGAACGCCGCAACCATGAAAAATATATCGCTCCTGTGCTTAGACAACGAAGCGAAATAAAATACAACCTTGATCAAATTATTCGAGGTCGGGAAGCAATTTTATTAAAAGAAATTTCGCAAAGTAATGGTGAACTTTTGGATCAAGTCATCAGGTTACTTGATTGCGATGCAGAGCTCTTTAAGCAACGATTGCGAGTCAAAATAGATCTGTTGTCTTTTTCAAAGACGAGCCAAGTTGTCATTGAAAATGGAAAACTTAAAACACCACAAAAGTATTGGGAGTATTTGTCCGAGCTCAACAAAGTCTACGATCAATGGTACTCGAAAAATGACAAAACCCTGCTAGAACAGCAACGACTCGAAAACTTAGCCATGGAATACGACCGTCTTTTTGATTTCAATGAGAAATTTAGAAATAAGAAAACTGGCGAAATATTTATTTCGCGAGACCCCAGGCTTTCAAGCGTCCATGATAGGCTTCTCAATTTGAAGGATATTGAAACTGAAACGAACGATCTGGCTACGCGAATAATAATTTTAAACAATCATTCTCTTGGAGAAAATCCTGTAATTTGCGATGAATTAAAAAATAAAAGCAAAGCTATTGATAAAGATTTGAAGGAATGTGGGATTAAGCTCATGAGCTTTGGACCAGCCCTGTGTAAACATTATTTGACAATTTATAATTTCAACTAAAACTAATTCACAAAGTGATAAATTGAAAAACCGAATTGGCGATCAAAATCGTTTACCAATGTCGAAAGACCTATATCGATTTTTTGATTCATATGATATCTATATTGAAATTCAACAGAGCTTGCAGTTTTTTTCTGTGCCGTGAGCCAATGAAAATTCAAAGTAGCAAGAATTTTTGAATTTTTTGACAGATCACTTCTAACATAAAATTTAGGTCCGGTTTCCCAGAGTTCAGATTTTGCTTCAGAATCGATTTCAATTTGTCCGCTCGAATAGCCCATAGCCCATAAATAAGTGAGTGTTGTTGAATTAAATTCGTAACTTCGTCCGTAGCTAAAATCTATGTTCAGACCATTGAAGTATTCAAAGTTAATTCTATCTGAATTGACGTACTTTAGATTCGTAGTCCAAGAATTCTCATCAAAAATATTAACTGGTGTAAGGCGCGCTAAGTTTAGAATGTCTAAGCGCTCCAGATAAACACGATTTTTAGTATCACTATCTGCAGAAAATTTGAAGCCGAATAGCTCTAGATTCACACTAGAATTCAACCCAGTATCTGGATCGCCAAACGCGTGCAAAGTTGGTCGCCAGCCAAGTGAAAAATAATTTTTAGAATAATTTTTCACTTGCCGATTCGAAGATTCAAATTGCAATCGAGTTGCCGAGTAGAATGTGGCCGGAGTATTCTTTTCATAATCGAAATTCACTTCATTATGATCAGTTACCTTGTAACTGGCGCGTTGAATGGCTAAGAGCTCAAGATTTTTTTTATCGCTATCACTCGGAAGGAAAATGGTATTTTGATAGGCTTGATAACCTAATATCATATCCAAAACTTTTATGTTTTCGTCTTCGCTGAATACGGCATTATCAATAAATGATGGTTTTTTTTGTGACGGTTAAAATATTTTTGTAGAGGTACGCTCATTTGTTCATATTCTTTAATCAATTTTGTATATCGCGACGGTCTATACAAGATATGCGAAATAGCCTTTTGGCTTTGCAATAAAACAACAATGTCAATTGGATGTACCCATATATTCGTACGGCCAATAATTTCCAATCTTGGTGCAGCCGCCTGAATAAGGGCTGCGATATAGTAGGCACAGTTCTTTGAAAAAAAATAATAATCAAAATAGTTATCGCGTTGCTCAAAGAGTATGTCGATCAAACGAGACAGTTCATCAGGCGATAAATCTACTTGATGCTCCCAAAGATCACGATTTTCGTGTTCGCTATACATTAAAATTTTTTTATGATACCTATCCCAACCGAAGCGGCCTTTCGTAAACCCAAAAATAGATCCTGCAAAATATCCTGGCATCGAATGCCCTGTAGTATCCGCACCAAAATCAACGATGGAACTTAGTAACTTGTCTTTGTTTTTTTCTTTTGTCGCAGAATCAATTCTTAAAAAGACATGGCCAAAAGCTGACGTAGGTAAACTTGGATTGTAATCTGCAAATACGACCTTCAGTGAATCAATTGGGGTTTCATTTAAAAAAAACATGTAATTTTCACAATTCGAAAAATCTAATTTGCGAGGATTAAAAAAAACTTTCTGAATAAATTTCGACCGTGCTGGAAAACGACAGCTAAAACTAGAATCCGAGTGAACTCCAGACACAAACTCTTGATGAACTTCAGAGAGACTGGCTTTAAGCTCTTCTAAAATGAATTTCGAATGAATAGTAAACGAGGTGCTCTTGCCTTCACTTGCTGAATTTTCCGAATCAGAGAAGCTGAAAAGAGTTTTTTTCCATTCCTGAATTTCTTTCAAAGTTATTTCAGAAATGGATTTGGATGACACGACAACATTTTGATCGAAGGAAAGTGCAGGAAAACTTACGAACAGTGAAAATAGTAGTTTGATCATTTAATTTTTTTCTAATTCACATTTTTTTAAATGTACTATTCATCATTTTATTTAGCCTGAATTCTAGCGTAACAAAATCATATAATCTTTTTCGCCGGTCAAATCCATCACGCCGACCAATAATTTTTTTTCTGTATTTAATTTTTTGCGTTGCGCGCGCGATTTATTCACCAGCGCGCAGGCCCATGCCGAAACACCTTCTTTGTCTTCGGTACTGCAGCGAAACAAACCATTTTTTTCGTCATTGGCATCACTTGAAAAATAGCCCGATGAAAATGTCATAATGTTGCTTAGATTTTTGTTTTTAATTTTATGTATTGGATTTTGATGAATGAACGATGTTGAATAAATGGCGGCAGTGATCAGAAAATATCTTTTGTCTTTCAGTGCTGCCAATTTTTCTGCGATGGCTGGCCATTCGTCACGAACCGAGATCTGTTCAGCATTTGTGATTTCGGAAACTTCATCCGGCTTTAAATTTAATTCGCGATCTATAAAAATGAAATCAAATTTACCGTTTTGTTTTTCAATTTTATTTTTTAACGAAATCGCCAGCTGCGTATGAATTGTCTTTTCTGGCTCAATGCCAAACCAAAATGATTTTTCATTTGAAATTTCTTGTCGAAGTCGACCCGTTATAGCTTCGGCAAATTGATCCGTATTTTCAAAATAACTGAGCTTAATTTTTGGCACAGTTTTCTGGGCGCTGCCCAGCTGGGAATAGATCAAAACGCCCAGGGCTAATATAAATACGACTGCGGCATAAATAATGGGTTTTAACTTCATATGATCGATTCCTTTGAGAGAATAGACTACCCTATTGCATTTATTTTAAAAAGTGGTAATTTGGCACAAATAGAGTACAAACTCTAAACAAATGGACTTGATCGAAGGCACGATAATCGACAGGTACCGAGGATAAATATATGAAAGCTGTTAAAACAATTCTGATTGTTGGCTCTGGTCGACTTGCGATGCACCTGAATCACTGGGTCAGCATTCAAAACAACAACTCACAAATTTTGCTTAAAATATTGAATTGGGATCGAAGCCAAGACCCATATTTAATTCGTACATACATTCAGCAGTCAGATATCGTTTGGCTTGCGATAACTGATTCAGCGATTGTTTCATTTTATGAAAAGTATTTTCTAGGTTTCGATTTAAAAGTCGTCCATTTTTCTGGCGCACTTTATGATGTTCGTCTTTTGAGCGCTCATCCATTGATGACATTTTCTGATAAAATTTACTCAGATGATGTCTATTCAAAAATCCAATTTGCAATTACAGGTTTTGAAAAATTAACAGAGGCAATGCCTACTTTTAAAAATTCTTATTTTCAGGTATCACCCACAGATAAGCCTTTGTACCACGCTTTGTGTGTCGTTGCAGGAAATTTTCCGCAGATACTGTGGTCAGAGGTCGCTAAAATTTGTAGTGAAAAAAATATTCCACTGAATGCCTTTGAAGTTTATTTGCGACAGATCACAGAAAATTTTATTTCACAAGGTCCTCAGGCGATAACAGGGCCATTTGTGCGCGGTGACTTATTGACTGTACAAAACAACAAATCGGCGCTAACTGCGCCACTTAAAAATATTTACCAATCATTTGAAACGGAGTTTTTAAAATGAAAAATGTTCTTGAATTTCAAATTAAAAAAAATACCAATCAAAAAATAACAATGATCACATGCTATGATTATTCATTCGCCAAAATGATTGATCAAACAAATATCGATACTATTTTGGTCGGTGATTCTGTTGCACAGGTCATTCACGGTCATGCGAACACATTGGCTGCGACACTGCCTATGATGGCTTTACATACCAAGGCTGTGCGTCGGGCAACTTCGAAATTTATTATTTCAGATATGCCCTTTTTATCGACTCGAAAAGGATTAAAAAACACAATGGATGCCGTTCATTCCCTGATGTCAGCTGGAGCAAATGCGATTAAAATCGAAGGACTTAAAGGTCATGCCGAATTAATTCGTCACATTGTTGAATCTGGAATTCCTGTGATGGGGCATTTGGGCTTAACGCCTCAATCGATTCATCAATTGGGCGGACCCAAAATTCAAGGCCGCAGCGAATTACAAGCCCAAGAAATTTTATCAGAATCATTATTGTTAGAACAAGCCGGTTGCTTTTCAATCGTTTTAGAATGCGTGCCCGCAATTTTAGCTAAAAAAATATCTGAAAAATTAAAAATACCGACGATCGGCATTGGCGCAGGTGCCGATTGTGACGGCCAGGTTTTGGTTCTGCAAGACATGCTGGGAATGAATTCTGAATTTAATCCTAAGTTTTTAAAAAAATATTCAGGTCTGGATTCTGAAATAAAATCAGCGCTGAATAATTATGTTTCAGAGGTTCAACAAAAAATATTTCCTAGCAAAGAAAACAGCTATGAATAATATTCAAGTTTTCAACTCGATTGAAAAATTCAAGCGATTCAGAGGCAAGATCAACGGCACAGTTGGGTTTGTGCCAACAATGGGTGCGCTGCATGCAGGACACGCCAGTTTGCTTAAACTGTGCAGTACTGAAAATGATTTTTCAGTACTGAGTATATATATCAACCCAACACAGTTTAATAATCCAACTGATCTTGAGAAATATCCGAAAACATTCGAGGCTGATTTAAAATTAGCTGCTGAATGTGGAATTCATGCTGTGCTGCTGCCAGATTATTCAGAAATTTATGCAGATCAGTACCGATACAAATTAAGTGAATCTGATTTTTCAAAAATTTTATGCGGAGCCCACAGGCCAGGGCACTTTGACGGTGTACTGACGATAGTTCTGAAACTTTTAAATATCGTCAAATCAGATCGTGCTTATTTTGGCAAAAAAGATTACCAACAATTTAAGTTAATTGAAAATATGGTCGATAGTTTTTTTGTTGATACAAAAATTATCGGAGCTGAAACAGTTCGCGAAGAATCTGGTCTGGCAATGAGCTCCAGAAATATGCGCTTGTCCGAAGCTGCACTTAAAAAAGCTGCACTGATTTATCAATTTTTAAAATCAGAAAAAACAGCACTCGATGTTAAAAATAAGTTAATTCTGAATGGGTTCGATGTGGATTATGTCGAAGACATTTCAAATCGCAGGTATGTCGCAGCACTTATCGAAGGGGTCAGGTTAATTGACAATGTTGAAATCTAATACATCCACTAAAAATATTTTAATTTTAATGAGTGGGTCAATTGCCTGTTACAAAGTTTGTACCGTTATCAGTCGATTGAAACAAAAAAATTATAATATCAAAGTCGTCATGTCAGCAGCTGCTCAAAAATTTATTGGAACTGCAACTATTGAAGGTTTATTGGGATCTGCACCAATCACAGATATGTATGAATCTGGATCTGTGATGGACCACATTCATTTAGCGCGCTGGGCGGATTTAATATTATTGGCACCAGCAACAGCCAATACAATTAATAAAATGGCAGCGGGCCTTGGTGATGATTTAATAAGTACAATATTTTTGGCACATGATTTTCAAAAACCTTTTTTGTTAACTCCGGCGATGAATACAAAAATGTATCAACACCCCACCACCCAAAAATCATTATCCGAATTAAAAAAAATGGGCGTAAACATTTTAGAAACAGCATCCGGTGTTTTGGCTTGTGGCGAATTTGGCTACGGTCGATTAATCGAACCCGATCTGATTATGAGTGAAATTGAATCCAGCGTCAGCGATACCAACAGAGCTTTGATTCAAAAAGATATAACACCGACACAACCCAAAAAAATACTGATCACCGCTGGTGGCACACAGGAGCCCATTGATGACGTACGATACATCACAAACAAAAGCACTGGGCGAACCGCCGCGCGCATTGCTGATCAGCTGATTGAATCCGGATTCCAGATCATATATCTGCACGCAGAAAATGCCAAATTGCCAATACTTGATTGCCGGAGAATAAGTTTTAATACCTTTGCAGATCTGGACCAAAAATTGTCCTCTGTATTATCATCAGATCAATTTGATGTTGTTATGCATGCTGCTGCTGTCAGTGATTATTCGGTCGTTAAATCTGGAATTGGCAAAATCGATAGCTTACAAGAAAATTTGACGATTACTTTAAAAAAGAATCCTAAATTAATTAATCAGATCAAAAAAATATCGCCTGATTCTTTGCTGATTGGTTTTAAATTAACTTCGACAAATGACACATCTGTGATTCAAAACAAAGTTCAGAATTTATTAACAATTTCAAATTGTGATTATGTTGTTCACAACGACTGGTCTTCGGTCAAAACAGGGCACAGCATATTTAATATTTATTCACCAACTACAAAGTCTGAAAATTTAAATATAGATGATTTAACGATCGAAATGTCACAAATTATTTTAAATCAGGAGCGCGTATGATTTTATCATTAGATGTTGGCAACACACAAATTTATGGTGGGGTTTTTGATGGACCAGTCAATAATCAAAAAATGCTACTTTCTTTTCGAAGAAGCTCTAAACAAGGATCATCTTCTGATGAAGTCGGAATTTTTTTACGAATGGTATTAAAAGAAAATAATATCGATCCACAGAAAATAAAACAAATTGTATTTTGCTCTGTGGTCCCCGAAGTTATTTATTCATTGCGTGGTGCTTGCCAAAAATATTTTAATATAAGCCCATTTATTTTACAGGCAGGTGTGCGCACGGGATTGAAAATTAAATACAGAAATCCGTTGGAAGTCGGCGCCGATCGTATTGCAAATTCAATCGCAGCTACACATTTGTTTCCAAATAAAAATTTAGTTTTGGTTGATCTTGGTACGGCGACAACTTTTTGCGCAGTCACGGCTGACAAAGATTATTTAGGCGGATCAATTATTGCTGGCCTTAAATTGAGCATGGAATCATTAGAGGCAAAAACGGCAAAATTGCCTTCGGTGGAAATCGTCAGCCGCGAGCAAGTTTTGGGACAATCGACAGTCGAAAGTTTACAATCAGGTTTATTTTATGGTCATTTGGGTGCAATGCGAGAAATTATTTCACGGATTTCAGACGAGTGCTTTCAAGGTCAAAAACCGCATGTCATCGGAACGGGTGGATTTTCTTCATTATTTGAAAAAGAAAAAATATTTGATTCAATTATTCCAGATCTGGTTTTAAAGGGTAACTTAATCGCTCTATCGATGCAGCAGGAGAATAAAAAATGAAAATTGATGTCTTATATTCAAAAATTCACAGAGCGACTGTGACTGATGCTGATTTAAATTACGAGGGCTCTGTTTCAATTGATACGGGTCTATTAAAAAAAGCTAACATGTTTTTAAATCAAAAAGTGGATATTGTGAATTGCAATAACGGCGCGCGGTTTTCGACATACATCATCGCAGGCAAAAAAGGCGAAGTGTGTCTGAATGGCGCCGCAGCCAGATTAGTTCACAAAGGCGACAAAGTGATTATTATTGCCTATGGATCTGTGGATTTAAAAGATGTAAGTCTTCATCAGCCGACCGTTGTATTTGTTGATGATAAAAATCGATTTAAAGAAATCCGCAAAGAAAAAAGAGCTCACAAAAGTGAGCTCTAAAAATTAATTTCATATTTTATGATTACTATTGTGCTATTCGATGAGCCGACCTGATTAAAATTTTCCACATTTTCATGTTTGCTTTGAATTCGATTTGCGCAATTTGCATATCGGATTTAATTTGGTCCATTTTGTCACGACTTGAATTTTTGTATTCAGTTTTTAATTTTTCGAATTTAATTTGCGACTGTATGATTTGTTCATGCAATGGATTCAATTTTTCTTCGTAAAATTTGGATTGGTAAAATTTTTCTGTTTCTGTTTGTAATCTGGCTTTTAAAATTTCAGAAAACTGAACAGTTTTTAATTTTTTCGCCAAGCCGATGAGAGCTGCCAATTGAATCGACCATTTGGTTGGGTCCCAATGGTACCAACGAATTCCGTTGCGGTAATCGAACTGAAATTTATGATGAAAATTATGATAACCTTCGCCGTGGGTTAAAATCGTAACGATCAAACTGTCTTTGGCTGTTTTTTCAGTTGAGTACGGAGTTTTTCCCATGGTGTGGCTTAATGAATTGACTAAGAATGTTGATTGTTGAGTTAGAAAAATTCTTAAACCACCCGCAATCACTAATCCTAAAAATAAATTTCCTAACATATAACCAACCAGTGCTGGTAAAACATATCCAACACCGATTGACCAATACCCATAATAATCGTGTTGATGCTGAACCCATTTATTTTTTTCTAAATCAGGAGCTGATATCGGCAAGCTGACTGATTCATGTTGCATCATCCATCCCATATGCGCATACCAAAAACCCTTGTTGATTGAATAGGGATCTTTATCAGTATCTTCGAATTTATGATGTATGCGGTGATCACTGGACCATTTTAATGCCGACCCTTGGAAAGCCCCTGCGCCAATAAACAATAATATTTTTTGTAAAAGCGGATGTGCTTCATACGATTTATGCGAAAATAATCTATGGTATCCCATTGTAATACTGAGGTTCGTAAGCACGGCGAAAACTAAACCAAATAATGTGATCCACATCACTTGAGACCCTGTGTATTGGTTTGAAAAAACCAGGTACAGAACCAAAGCGACGATTGAAATAAGAGGATTTAAGATAAGAAATAATGTGACGGACCAGCAAATTTTTTTTATATTTTTTGACATAATTTAGGCTAACAATGTCTGAGTCGTTTTGCATCTAATATGTGAGTTCGCTACTAAAGGTAAGACCAAATGATCTCGTTTCAGAGCTTAATTTATTCGTGTAATAATAAATTCCAAACGCAGAGCGTGATGCTTTATTCAACCAAGAAAATCCAGTTGAAACGTAGATGTTTTGGCCGAAGTACTTTATTTCTTTCGTGATCACATGCGATAAACCACACATGTATTGATACCCCGAAACTGAACTCAATTTATACCCAAACGTCTGTGACCAATCATAAGTATGTGTTAAATCTGGAGTTTCAACAAATTGAGAATCTGTCAAAAATTCATGATCATTGATTTTAAATCCATGACCGATCGAAATCGTTTCTCCTGCAGACGGCTGCTCAAAACTATAAGTCGATTCGCTTTTTGAATACTGATTCGTCAATGGGATATACAAAAAGTTTTTAACTAGACCTTCATTTTTTTTATAAATCGACCATCCGCGCGATAAATATTTATAACCGAATTTGTAGGCGCTAAACTGATGTGCTGCGCCGATAGAGATCAAAAAATCGATCTGGCGATTTGAACCTTGAATATTTGATGTCACGGCAGTTGCGGAATCCTGAAATTCATAAAAACCGTTTGTTTGCGCATCTTTGAATCGAAGTGATGTTTGAAATCCCATTGGTAATTCGGAAAACGCAAATGTATATCCCAATTGGTATTGATCCTGTCGAATATTGTACTGAAATTCACCACCCGCATCGTTTGGCGCAACGATTTGAGCATCCAAAGAAAGTGTATTCGTTAAATAGAACTCATGAACAAAAGAATCGAAGACTTGCACGGATGACAAATAACTTGGTGATATTTTTGACGAGTTAACTTTGGTGTCATTATAATCTGAATTAAAATTAGAAAATGAATTTCCACCCAAGCTGTACGAGTTCTTCTGCTTGAACGTCAAAAGACTTGGGTTGTAGTATGAACTTGCTGTTGAGTCGGAAATCGCAACACCTGAATTCCCCATAAGCCCCTCATAAAATCCGATAGGCACCGTCTGGGCTTTCAGTTGAAACGAAATAAAAATAAGTAAAAAATTAATTCCTAAATAATTCGATAGCTTCAATGGCTGCTTTGGGCTTGTACGCATGATATTCATCTGACCACTGAATTTGACTCCAGCCAAGCGTTCTGAATTCTTGCCTATTCACGTCACGATTTTCGACCAATTCAAAAAAATTATTCACATGAGCTAATTCTTTTTGCTTCATCTCTAAAGACGGAATATGAAATTGCACAAATTTTAATTTTTGATTTTGCTGTAAAAATTCTTTGATTCCCAAATCAAATAGTTTTTCGAAATGGTAATTCAGCGACTGGTCACAGCCCTTGATCATCATTAATTTTTCAGTTTGATTAAAAAATTGTTCAATTTTAATTTCTTTAAGGTTTGTGCAAGCAAAATAAATGCTTTGTCTGGATTTAATTTTATCAAATGAAGTCAACGGCAGCGCAGTTTTTGATGGCAGAATCCACAATTGGCGTTGGTCTTTGATGGCAATTTGTAAATTTAATTTTTTTTTCGCGGCTGATTCAAGACTTTTAAAAAATGAACTCTGTACTGACATTTTATCTGGTACTTCAATAATATAATCAAAATAAGCTTCAGCAAACGAATCAGAAAATCCAGCCATTTGCAATTCATTCGTCAGCCCAGAATACAATTGTTTAAATTCCTGATTAGAAATCAGATATGAAGATGAAAAAAGATCAGAAAAATTTTTAACGCTTTGAATACCCTGTTTTAAAGGATTTGGCTGTTCTAAAATTAAATCGACCAGCTGGTCCGACGTCAATTTTTGTTTATGTAAAAACTGATCCAGCTGAGTAATTAATTTCTGTTGGTTTTTAAATGTTAAATTTTTATATGAGTTGATTAATGACGACGTTAAAAGCGGTCGCAAACTCAGATCCATCATTTGGCGCACTGCCGATTCGCTCAGTTGATTTTGTAATTGCCCGCAGACTAAAAAATGCTCTGAGGATTTCCAAGCTGAATCGCAATAGGCTTCTGAACTTTTCAATACTCTGGGCCACTGAGCAGATCCCAATTTCGTTTGAATTCCAGTCAATGGATCTTCGATCGACAAGTCGCCATTAACCACAAAATATAATAAATCTGCCATCACGTCTTCGAATAAAGTCGTTTGGATTTGTAATTCAGACATGTTTTCACGAAGCCATATTTTAATGAACCCGCGTTGCAAGTGGCCATCTGCAGCTAATAATTGACTGCCAATTTGCAATTGAGAATTCTTGATTGCGAAAAATAAAGGCTGATCATAGCGGACGATCAGATGGATTTTTTTTCTAAAATGATGTATCGAATTTAAAACAAAAACCAGATTTTCTAATTTTTGATTCACTAGATGTTTGGTATCAATTAATTTTTGCGAATACGGAACAATCACATTTGCTGAGCAGCCATAGGCTGTGTCCGTACTTACCGACACAGTGTCTAATCTTTCGACAACACTGGAATCAATACAAACCGGCTGCTTCAAGGTCATAATCAACCCCAAAAAACATAAGTAAGTACAGATACTTGAAAAAATCATCACATATTTATTTTTCACAAATGATTTGAAATGCAAACTTGGAACCAAATAAAATCAGGGATTAGATTTTAAACCTTCAATAAGCCTACACGTCCGACTTTGGATGGCAACGGATGATTCATCATTGGATTTAACCAGCGATTGATTTCAATTAATTTTTTTAAATTCAAACCCGATTTTATTTTCATTCCATCAAACATGTATACAACATCTTCGGTGGCAACGTTGCCCGTGGCTCCTTTTGCATAAGGGCAGCCGCCAAGGCCACCGATACTGGAATCAAACGTTGTAATACCCATTTTATAGGCTTGAAGAATATTCGCCAGTGCCTGTCCTCGTGTATCATGAAAATGTCCGGCTAATTTTTTTACAGGAATAACTTTTTTTAATTTTTTAAATAATGATTCGATTTGGCCTGGATTTGCTACGCCAATTGTATCCCCGATTGAAACTTCGTAACAACCCATTTGAATTAATTTTTTAGCCAAAGATATGACTTTAGCTTCGGACACTTTGCCTTCAAATGGACAACCAAAACAAACCGACAAATAACCTCGAACTTTGATTTTGTTTTTTTGAGCCTGTGCCATGATGGGCTGGAACCTTTTAAAACTTTCCGAAATACTGCAGTTAATATTTTTTTTCGAAAAAGATTCGGTGGCTGATGCAAAAATTGCAACTTCGTTGATACCAGCATCCATCGATAATTTCATTCCTTGCAAATTAGGAATCAATACGCTGGGTTGAAGTTTTGTTTTTTTATATTTATTTTTAAATTTTTTGATCAATTCGCCAGTCACTGCCATTTGCGGCACCCACTCCGACGAAACAAATGCGCCAATTTCAAAATTTTTAACACCAGCATCGATCAATTTATTTAATAATTCAAAACGTTGATCAACAGTTAAATTTGTAGATTCGTTTTGCAGGCCATCACGAAGCCCCACTTCTACAACGCGTATTGATTTAGGCATTCGCATCTGCCTTTTTTAATTCAACCATTAAAAAACCTAAAGTGATCTGCTGATTTAATTCGACATTAATTTTTTCGACAGTCGTCACCAAATCAGATTTCAGTGTGTATTCCATTTTCATCGCTTCCATCACAAGTAATGCTTGGCCCTTGATCACTTGATCACCAGCTTTGACGAAAATTTTTGTAATTTTGCCGGGCATTGGCGCTGTTATTAAATTGGGATTCGCTGAATTTGATTTTTTTCGTCGCTGTCCTTCGGATGATAAATCAATGATATCGTATGACCAAGTTTCATCACCCGATTTGATCCAGATTTTTTGATCGATAATTTCAGCTTTCATGTTTTTATTCAAAGACATTAAACGCCTCTCCAATAACTTGACCAAGGCGATTGATCGGTTACATTTTCTGAATATTTTTTTTGTATCGTATTTTTATAAATGTCCTGAGATATTTTTTTACGCTGAATTTCGTCGTGATCAGATTTTAATCCTTCCGAGAAATTATTTTCAATAAATCGGGTTGTCATTGTTGCTGTGATAAATTGATCATGTGATAAAATTGCAATTAAATATGGAATATTTGTGTGAACACCAAAAATAATTGAATCCTTCAAGACTCGAATCATTTTTTCGATTGCACGCGGCCTTGTTTCGTCCCACACAATGACTTTTGCAATCATAGGATCATAATGGGCTGTAATTACATCGCCTGATTCAAAACCATATTCAAAGCGTCTGCGCGGACCTTCAGGCCAGTGGACAGTTCCTAATTTTCCTGTGGATGGCATCCCATTCATAAATGGATTTTCTGCGTAAATTCGACATTCAATCGAATGTCCTTTGGGGATTCGGATATCCTCAGCATCAAATACAAATGCATCCGCAGCAGTTAAAATTTGCATTTTAACTAAATCGACACCCATCACTTCTTCTGTCACAGGATGTTCAACTTGTAGCCTTGTATTTACTTCCAGCAAATAAAATTGATTATCTTGTAATAAAAATTCAACAGTCCCTGCCGATTTATAATTTGCAGCAGTTGCTATTGTTACGGCGACTTGGCCCATTTTTCTGCGCAAATCATCTGTTAATGAAGGCGATGTGGCTTCTTCGATAATTTTCTGATGCCGGCGTTGCACCGAACATTCACGATCAAACAAATGATGGATTTTTCCGGTGCTATCGCCAAAAATTTGAAATTCAATATGCTTTGCACGTTCCAAATATTTTTCTAAAAAAACTTTTTCCGAACCAAATGCCGATTGAGCTTCGCGTTGAGCTGATTCAATTTGATCTTTAGCTTCGGATATTTCACGAATCAATTTCATTCCTCGGCCACCGCCGCCAGCAGCTGCCTTGACGATGACCGGTAGCCCGATTTTTTCAACTTCGGCCATTAATTTTGAAATCGATTGATCGTCACCTTCGTAGCCAGGTATTAACGGCAGCCCAGATGACGCTGCTAAACGCTTAAAAGAAATTTTATCACCTAATTTTCGAATCGATTCTGCAGACGGACCAATAAATTTTAATCCTGATTCTTCACAAGCTAATGCAAAATCAGCATTTTCAGATAAAAAACCAAAACCTGGATGAATTGCATCGGCTCCGCCAGCAATAGCGCCTTGAATATTTGCCTCGATATTTAAATAACTCTCTGAAGTCTGTGCAGGACCAATACAAATCTGAAAATCAGACATTCGAAATGCTCGCGATCCACGATCTGCATCGGAATGCAGCAAAACAGTCTGAATCCCCAACTCTTCGCAGGCTTTTATGATTCGTACAGCGACTTCGCCGCGATTTGCAATAGCAATTCTTTTTAGTTTCATACCTTATACATATTATTCTTTTTTAGTTTTGTCACATTTTTGATACAATAACACGGTATGAAGATCGGTTTATATTTAGATAAAGTTTCAATGCACATATTAAACAACGGACTTTTTGTCAGCTGCGAACCCGTTGAGCGTATTGATGCCATTCAGCCAGGGTTGGTCGACGAACGCCTGAATGAAAAGGGCAATGTTTTTTTAGTCTGTGATTTAGAAAAAGAAATTCAAGGCAAAGCAAAATTAGCCGATGCATTTATCACAACATTTGGCGATCCCGATCCAATTATGTTGGCTCATATGGGGTTTACAGACAACATTGAAAAATTCAAATCTGAATACGCCGGGCTGTTTGAAAAAAAATTTCCTGAATTCTCATTGAACGAAGATACCGAGTTATTAGTTTGCGTTTACGAACCTGTTCACGACAGTTAAAATATGAGTGCCTTCCACAGAAACCAACTGATCCATGTATTTCTGCCATCCAGGCAAATAGGCCAATGAGCAGTCACTCTCCGTGGTCTAGTTTTGTACATGCTGGGACCCCGAACCCGTTTAAAGACTTTTAAATAAGATAACTATTTTGATCAGAAGGTAAAAAACCTTCAAAACCATTAAAGTTATCATTAAAAACTTACGAAAACGTAAATACTTACTTCTACGCATTCCGGAAACCGTCCTTTCTTGGACGGCAGATCCACAATAGCTAATTCTGTGGAAAGCAGAATTAGCTATTACATTTTTAGGACCAATTGATTATTTCAGTTAAAATTATTTCTTATCTAAAAATTTTTTCAAACGATCTTGCGCTTCGGCACTGGCGCGACGTTGACTGATCACAGTTGTTGTTAACTTTTTTTGTTCGGACCATGTGGCATTTGCAATCTGATTTAATAATTTTTTAGTTTCGCGCATGGCTTCAAGCCCGTTATCTTCAAAATTTTCTAAGATCGCAAGATCAGCCATATCGCTGTGGAAACGGCGATGAATTAAACCGACGCCTTCGGCAGCAGCCGTATCAAATATTTCAGCCGATAACATCAAGGGGCGGATATGACTGTCGCTACATTTCTGCAAAATAAAACTTGAAATCACTGCTGGGGCCAAGCCTAAACGAACTTCACTGAAGCAAAATTTTGTATTTTCAGTCGCATAAACATAATCTGCACAAGCCAAAATACCAAGTGCACCACCAAAAACTGAACCCATGGCTTTAACGACCACTGGAATTTCACAATTTTTAATTGCTTCAAACATTTCCCATAATTTTTCTGAATCAGAAATATTTTGTTCGTATGTGTAATTGACCATTTCTTTCATCCAGTTCAAATCCGCGCCAGCACAAAAAATATTTCCTTCGCCCTTTAATAAAACGACTTTGATATTTTTTTCAGAATTTAAATTTTGAAATACCGTAGTAATTTCAGCGATCATTTCAGGGTGAAATGCATTTTTGACTTCAGGTCGATTAAGGCTGATGATTTTAAAATTATTTTTTTCTTCAATTTTTAAATATTTCATATTTTCCTTTTGGATTACATTCGAAAAACGCCCTGGGATTTTGGACCCCAGTCTTTATTAAGACTTGCTGAAATTCCCAATGCTAAAATCCTGCGCGTGTCGATAGGGTCTATAATGCCATCATCCCACAACCTGGCTGTTGAATAATAAGCTGAGCTTTCAGCTTCAAATTTTTCAAGGGTCGGTTTTTTAAACGCAGCTTGTTCATCGGCAGACATCGTTTGATTTTTTGTAGCCAATTGATCCAGTTTGACAGTCAATAAGACATTAGCAGCTTGTTCCCCGCCCATAACGCTGATTTTTGCATTTGGCCACATCCACATTTGCCGCGGTTGATAGGCTCTGCCGCACATTCCATAATTTCCGGCGCCATAGGATCCACCAACAACAACAGTAAATTTAGGAACCCGCGCATTTGAAACAGCCATGACCATTTTTGCACCGTGTTTGGCGATGCCTTCGTGTTCATATTTTTTTCCGACCATAAATCCTGTGATGTTTTGTAAAAAGATAAGTGGCACTTCACGCTGTTCACACAGTTGAATAAAATGCGCAGCTTTTTGCGCGCTTTCAGAAAATAAAACTCCGTTATTCGCAATAATTCCGACAGGCATTCCCCAAATATGAGCAAAACCTGTGACCAATGTTTTTCCGAATAATGGTTTAAATTCATGTAATTTTGATCCATCAACAATCCGCGCGATAATTTCACGGATATCAAATGGAATTTTAGCGTCAGCAGGTAAAATTCCGTAAATGTCATCAATGGGATACAGTGGCTCTTCGATGGGTTGCATTTTTAGATGATTTTTTTTAGTTCGATTTAAATGTTTCACAATTGATCTGGTTATTTCAATAGCATGCAAATCATCCTCGGCGAAATGATCTGTCAGGCCAGAAATTTCACAATGTGTCGTTGCGCCACCCAAGTCCTGTGCATCAACAATTTCGCCTGTTGCGGCCCTGACTAATGGTGGTCCGCCTAAAAAAATGGTTCCGTTGTTTTTCACAATAATATTTTCGTCACTCATTGATGGCACATAAGCACCGCCCGCTGTGCACGAACCCATGACAACTGAAATTTGCGGAATATTCTGTGCGCTCATTCGAGCTTGATTATAAAAAATTCGGCCGAAATGATCTCGGTCTGGAAATATTTCAGATTGCATTGGTAAAAAAGCTCCGCCACTGTCGACTAAATAAATACACGGCAAAGCATTTTCCAGAGCTATTTCTTGTGCTCGCAAATGTTTTTTCCCTGTCATTGGAAAATATGTTCCACCTTTAACGGTGGCATCATTTGCAACGATGATGCATTCTGTTTGTTGAATAACACCAATACCCGTAATAATACCTGCGCCCGGAGCTTGATCATCATACATTCCATTTGCAGCCAGTGTTGAAAATTCTAAAAAAGAAGTTCCCGGATCCAACAAACCTTCGATTCGTTCACGTGCCGTCATTTTGCCGCGTGATTTATGTTTTTTTGTAGCTTCTTCTCCGCCACCTAATTTCACTTTTTGAATTTGCGATTTTAAATCTTGCAATAAATTCAGTGAATAATTTTTGTTTTTTTTAAATTCTTCAGATGTATTTTGAATTAAAGTATCTAGAGTCATGATTTTTCCTGTGACAATAAGTTAATTTTTTGAACTTCCAGTTTGAAAGCGAGAGTATCAGTTTTTTTAAAAACTGTGGTCCTAATATCGACACTGAATTCAAAATTAAATTTTTTACTTTTTTGAAATTCAATAATTTTTAATTCAAAGAGTTCCTGGTCAATGTCTGTCGTCAAAATTAAATCAGAACTCCAATTTAATTTTTTATTTAAATTAAAATGATTATCGGCAATTCGAAAAGCATGACCAACCAAGTTTCGGTCGAGAAATACACGGATCATTTCACACCCCGCATCAATAACGATTCCAGGGCGAATTTCATTTTGTAAATCAACATTCAATGGTGAAAACGGGATTTTTGCTTTGATTTCAGTATCGCTGTGGCTATCGATTGAAAAGCCGAAGCTGAAGGCATTTGGGTACAGCCGGTCCAAAGTCGTATTCAATAATTTTTTGAAGTGGCGAATGCGGCCGACATTCAAATACCTGTTTAATTTTAAATCAAGTTCTAAGTTCATAGTTGATTAGCGTAGCCTAGCATGTGAAAGTAAACAAGAGGGGACGTGTCTATGGTTAAAATTATCAGTCTAATTATCTTTATTGCAGCGTTTATTCTATCTTGGTGTGCATTCAATGGCTCGGCCAATATGGGCATCGATGTCCACGCCGGAGTCCAGAGTAAGCTGGCAATTTTGATCGAAGACACCATTAAAACAAAACGTCCAAAGTCTGAAAATTTTAAACTTATTAAAATGTATACTGAAAAAATTGATGAACAAAAAATGATGGCTCATTTTTCATATGAATTCCAAGACGAATTATCAGCTGACGACAACACAAACAGCGAAAAAACGATTCAAAAAATTTCTGGTACAGCGATACTATCGAAGGGCTTATCCGAAGACCCTTCAATTCAAAAATGGGTTCTACAGTCAGTCAATACGGGAACAGAAACTGTTGATTTCAAGGACGGCTTAACAATTACATCAGATGGAAAATCGACCGAAGAACCTGTGCCTGCAACCGAAAATAATTAAAAAATGTCAGCCGAACATTTTCTAATTATCGATGAATATGGTGATTTATTTTCACCCAACGCAGACACAAAAATCACTTCGCCTGAAATAATCCAGGCCTACTTAAAAAATATAAAATTAACTGACTCATTCACTCTTGAAACAAGTTTCGAAGATGAAATATACATTGTCGAAGCCTTTGACCATCCATTGATGATTGAAAAAATTGAAGTCCATGCCAACAAAGTTTTGATTCAAGCTCAATATCAAATTTTGTTCGAAGCAGATGTGACTCGATTTAGTGTTGACGACCAAGATCGTTTTTGCGGAATGACATTGTCTGGTGCTCCATTCAGATTGACCGAAAAATCCCAAGAAAAATTATTTGCCAATTGCGACGAATACGATGATGACAGTTTTACATTAAGCGGTTTAAAAATTAAGACTCCACCGTTTTATTTTGAAAACAAAGAAATTCAATCAGCCGATTACTGGCAAAATGTTTATCACACCGAAGGCAAACCTGGTTGGGATTTGCAAGATTCAGCCGAAGCCTTTAAAGACATGATCCAAAGAATTAAATTTCCAAAATGCAGAGTTTTAGTTTTGGGTTGCGGCGAAGGCCATGATGCAGCTCTGTTCGCAGAAGCAGGTCACCTGGTGACCGCAGTTGATTTTTCAGCTGAAGGTATCAAACGCGGAATTGAAAAATATCAACATTTAAAAAACCTGACATTTGTTCAAGAAAATATTTTTAATTTGCCTCAGGATTGGAATTTTTCATTCGATGTCATCATAGAACACACATTTTATTGCGCTATCCCAACACTACAGCGTAAAAATTTAGTCACTCTTTGGCGCAGACTTTTACACGAAGAAGGACAATTGATGGGCGTATTTTTTACGATGCTCAAACGTTCGGGCCCACCTTATGGCGCATCGGAATATGAACTTCGAAGAATGTTGTCTCCGTATTTTCAATTTTTATTTTGGGGACGCTGGCGTCAATCTTTGCCCCGTCGACAGGGCAAAGAATTGTTTGTATTGGCTAAAAAACGGAAATAACAAGCTTCCCAATAAATTTTTAATTTAATAAATAAAATTATTAACGCTGACGACCTAATAAGAAAAATGGCTTATTACCAGACGCATAACCATTACATGCAATAACTTTTTTACCAGAATCGACATAGTAATTACAATTCAATCTACCTGTCGTATCAAAAGTTAAGCTGAATATTCCATTACTTGATGCTAGAGCTGAAAAAGCAGAAAACGTAACTGGAGAACCTTCTGTTGCGTCCGTCGATATATTAGTAATTTTATCACCAGTACCCGTGCCACCTGACATAATTAATTTTGCCGGGAAATTTTTGTCGCCACTACTGTCATCATTAAAGACAAGCACTGTATAAGTGCCATTTAAATCAGATGCAATAACATCAACGCTGTGTTTTGGCGAAGCAAAGATAAATTCTGAACCACCGTTATTAGTTTTAACAATAGCACCACCTGATTGTGTTAAATACATATCGACACCGCTGCCAGATAGGTAGCCATTTACACATGCCCCAGTAGGTCCGGTATTATTCGAACCGCCCGCTGATCCATCCATATTTTTTTTATCAGTGATATTTGATGCAGTGACAGTACCACTACCGTTATTTAAAAACGAAGCTTGTCCGTAACCTTCTGCTGTAGATGGAGTTATCGGTGACGAATTAAATTTGGCAATAATCCAATTGTAATTTTTTGTAGTAATTGGGCATGTTCCAGATTTTACCATTGGTATAATTTCAGAACCTGGATTTGACGGTTTTAAGAAAAACACTGTTCCAGGGATTTCTAATCCATATGCAGTTGCTCCTGGAGCTGGCGCATCAGTGCCCGAAGCACTTGTAACGACCAATGACATGATCAATGTTGTTGGATCCGTCGAGTATGTACCATAAACAGATAATATCGCAGTCGTATCGCCGTAATTTGTATATTTATCGATACGAAAATTCGTCGCTGTAAAATTCGCAGACCAAAAAGATCCTGCCGCTTGATAGCTTTGAGTAATTGTTCCAACCAAGGCCGGAACAGTTGTCGCAGCTCCACCGCCACCAGAACTTGAACCACCACATCGAGCTACCGTAAAACCAATTGCAACCGCAGCTGCTATAAATAAAATTTTCTTCATGCCATCTCCTTGATGAAATTTGTGTTTAATAAATAAAATGTTATTTTGTAAAAAAAAAGAACTACAGACAAGGCCTGATCAATGACACAGGGTCAAAGTATTGAATTTTAAATATTTGGGCCGCCGAACCAGATCTAAGTCTGGGCTTTTTTTTGGCGTTATGGTTCTCGAAATCTTTTTTAAGAAAAAAAGATGAGATGGTTTGGCGATAAGCCGAGTTCTGTTCCTCGTGTTGGTTCTCACATTCCCGTCCACGATTCGACAATCATTCCTCTAGGCCCAACATTGCTGAGGGGCTCAAGCGATCTGACCCGGAATCTTCAAGCGAGCAGCTTTTATTTTTGTACAAAAATTCGTGAGAACTTTTGCAAAAAACATTTCCGATTGCTCGAAAATGGATTCCCTATTTGATCTTGCTTCGCGCGCGAGTTTGGCTGTTTTCACTCCGACAGCTCCCCTGACTTTCTCCCGTTCCCGAAAATCAGATCATTACTTCGGACATTCTCTCTGTTCCACTGTTCCGTACCTTACGGTAGAGGGGCATTACCCCAGGCGCTGCTCTATGAAGCTCGGACTTTCCTCCCCTTTTGAAACTTGCGTTTCATCCGCGGCGATTGTCTGCTAAACCATGCCAGGATAATTAGCATTACTTAGGTAGTAATGACAATAACTTTACGCCGTAATTGTTGCGAATATCGACAGGTAAAGGTATTTTGGCAGCTCTACAAAACAATAGGAGTCGTTTATGAAATATTTTTTAGCTTTAAGTGTATTTATTTTAGGATTAGCGATCAGCATAAAAACTGTCGCCAGCAGCGAACTGGCAACAAAATGTGTTTCTGACGACAGCCACACAACGAAAAACGGTTGCGGAGCAAAGTCCAAAGACTGGACGCATAAGCGCCTGGAACAGGTCGCTGCAATTTTGCCAGAACCACAAAAAAATCCGGCGCAAATCGTGCGACCGACAACTGTTAAATTAATATCACCAAAATTTTTATCGCCAGTCTCTGGTACGACCGCAAAACTTGAATGGTCAGATTCTGCCGGAGCAAAATTTTACCATATCCAAGTTTCAAAAGACGCTGGTTTTAACAACAGATCGATGTATTTGGCTGACGAAAAATGGGTCAAAGGCAATTCGTTTGATGTTTCAAATCTTGAATCTGGACAAAAATATTTTTGGCGTGTTGCTGCCGTAAACAGTGACAATGATTCCATGTTCACAAAATCATTATTTATATCATCAGCATTCGAAACAAAATAAAGGATTAAATATGTCAAAAATAGATAACGAAATTTTATATAATCAAATGAACTGGCGCTACGCTTGTAAAAAATTTGATCCTACAAAACAAATACGCGAAAGCGATTGGAATATTTTAGCTGAATCATTACGAACTGCAGCCTCATCGTACGGCCTGCAACCTTGGAAATTTTTAGTTATACAAAATCCTGAACTTCGCCAACAATTGCTGCCATTATCTTGGGGACAAACTCCCGTAACAGATGCTTCACATTTTATTGTTTTCACGTACAAAGAAAAAATGGACGAAGCCCATATTGAAAAACATATTCAAACTACAGCAAAAACTCAAGGCATCGACGCATCCAAATTAGATGGTTTTAAAAATATGATGATTGGTGATCTTGTCAAAGGCCCCCGATCTGAAATTGTGAACTGGTGGGCTCAACGACAAACGTACATCGCTATGGGTACACTGTTAACCACAGCCTCACTCATGGAAATCGATACGCTTCCGATGGAAGGCCTTGACCCAGTTGGTTACGACAAAGTTTTAAATTTAACTGGCACTGGTTGGAAAACAATTGCCGCCGTCGCTTGCGGATACCGCGCGGCTGATGACAAATATCAACACAGTAAAAAAGTTCGTTTTGAAATGAAGGACGTCGTTGAATTTCGCTAATATTATTTTTACGGAAACTTCTAACAGATGATGGGCTTTAGCCTGTCGTCTTTATTATCCAGTTTATTTTTTGGCACTATTGCGATTTGGCTTTTTAAAGAAAGCAAACGTCGTCAAAATATCAGATTAATTATTATTTCAATAGCCATGTTCAGTTACAGTTATTTTGTAAATTCAGTTTGGTTAGATTGGGGTGTTGGATGCGCTTTGTGTGGATTGTCTTATTATTGGTGGGAATAAATTCTTGCACTTCAATGAATAAAAATAAAGTCGAGGATAAAATGAATTTGGATCATTTAAATTATTTAGTCGATATTACATCAGATCCCGTGAATCAATTCACAGACGCTGAAAATAAAAAAACAATGGATCGATTCACCAAAGATCCCAAAAATAAAACCAGGTATGATCATCTGCACACTGATTTATTAAAAATTTTAACGGCCACTGATAAATTGCCGAATTTTTATTTCATCGGAACTGACATTTACGATTTTTGGCAAGACCAAACCCATGTTCGAGGAATTTTACGAAAATCAACGGTTGAAAAAATAAATTCCGGGCAACCAGATTGGCAAACAGTTTTAGATATTGATCAATTATCAAAAACGGAAAATAAAAACTGGGTCTGGAAAAGATTTATATGTTTAGAGCCCAAAAATGAAATTTGTCTGATGTATTTATCTGATGGTGGCAAAGACGCTAGAACAATTCGTGAATTTAATTTAAAAACCAAATCGTTTGTTGAAAATGGTTTTTTTATCCCCGAATCAAAATCTGATACAGCATGGATTGATGAAAACACATTACTTGTCTGCGACGGAACAAACCCAGAAACTTTGACTCAGTCTGGTTATCCCACCGTCATCAGAAAAATGAAGCGCGGACAGTCGCTAAAAGATGGCGAAATTATTTTTACTGGTAAAAAAACAGATGTGGCAGCATGGATCAGTAGTTATCAACGCGCAGATAAAAATTATTTTATTATTTATCAGCCAAAAACTTTTTATTCTGGAAAGAATTTTTTAATTTCAAGCTTAGATTTTAAAAGCCTGACCGAATTGCCCATGCCAAGCGATGCTGATTTCGTGCAAGTATTTAATGATCAATTTTTATTTTCTAATCGCAGTGATTTTAAAATCAAAGATATAACATACAAACCGGGCTCTGTGATTTCATTTTCGTTGAATCAATTAATCGAGCCTGAATTTCACGTCGTTTTCGAACCAACAAAAACCAAATTTTTTGAATCAGCCGTTTCTACGAAAAATTTTCTAATGGCAACAGTTTTAGACGATGTTAAAAAATCTGTTCTCAAATATAAATTTGCAAATGGCTTTTGGACTTCTGAAAAAATTCAAATTTCTGACGTTGGCAATACCAGTATGATGACGACAACAAAAAATAATGACCAAATTTATTTAAATTTTACCAGTTTTTTAAATCCCACCGAATATCATTTCACAGATTTAAATAAACCCAACAGTATTAAAAAAATAATGACGTCACCTGCGCGGTTTGATGCAAACGACATTGTCGCACATCAGTACAAAACAAAAAGCTCCGATGGCACACTGATTCCTTATTTCATTGTACATAAAAAAAATATGAAATTGGATGGTAAAAATCCAACGTTGCTTTATGGATATGGTGGTTTTGAAATCACGCTGACCCCGCATTATTTAGGAGCCCTGGGCAAAGCTTGGCTTGAAAAAGGCGGTGTGTATGTATTGTCGAATATCCGTGGTGGCGGCGAATACGGACCGGATTGGCACAAAGCAGGCCTCAAAGAAAATCGTCAATTGGTTTTTAATGATTTTTATGCCATCGCTGAAGATTTAATTTCAAAAAAAATAACATCACCAAAACATTTAGGCATTCAAGGTGGATCAAACGGCGGCTTGTTAACATCAGTTGCATTTACTCAACGTCCTGAATTATTTAACGCCGTCGTTTCCGAAGTTCCCTTGGCAAATATGATGGACTATCACAAATGGTTGTCCGGCAACAGCTGGATGGCTGAATACGGAAACCCAGATATTCCTGCTGAACGTGAATATATTTTAAAATATTCACCGCTTCATAATCTGCAACCAAATAAAAAATATCCCGAAGTATTTTACGTCACCAGCACCAAAGACGACCGCGTTCACCCCGCCCACGCCCGCCAAATGGTGGCACGCATGCGTGAACAAAATCACCCTGTCATTTATTTTGAAAACAAAGACGGTGGCCACGCGGCAGCTGCAAATATGTCCGAGTATGCAAAATTGATGGCTTTGAAATACACATATTTATTTGAAAAATTATTTTAACGTGTCAAATATGAATAAAAACTGGTGGAAAACATTTTTTAAACCCCTGACCGCCGAAATTATGTTCAAACCCCGCCTGGGCAAACAGACCCAGCGCGAAGTCGAAAAAGTATTATCTGAAATTGATAGCACCAAAAAATTAAATATATTAGACCTGTGCTGCGGCGAAGGCCGCCATTCGCATTTGTTTGCAAAAAAACATACAACCGCAGGCCTGGATTATTCCAAAGAATTTTTAAAAGTCGCAAAATCCAAAACACCAGATAAAATTAAAAATAATTTAAAATTTGTTCACGGCGACATGAAATTGACTTCGAAATATTTTCCCAAGAATAATTTTGATTTGGTCACATCCATGTACAACAGTTATGGTTATTTCGACAAACGTTCAGATGATTTTAAAGTTCTAACCGAAGTTTACAAAGTTTTAAAACCCGGCGGCTATTTTGTGCTAAATACTTTGAATGCATCGGGCGTTGAATTACATCTCGGAGACCAAAAACCGACAGGCATCGGCAACGAAGTCGAAAAAAACGTTTTCGTATTAGACAACGCTTATTTCGATAAACAGCAGATGCGCACCTATTCTGATTGGAAAATTATCGATGCCAGAAAATCAAAAACTCAAATTTTCAGAGGCTATTTTATCCAAAATGTATATTCACATTCTGAATTGAAAAATAATTTGAAAAAAGCTGGCTTTAAAATTATTAAAACATGGGGCGCGCTTCATGGAACAGAATTTGACGAAAAAACATCATGGCATCAAACTATTTTGGCGCAGAAGGTTTAATAGTTTTTGAAAATTCGATTTTCGGATTGCTAACCTAGCCGCTTTAGACTGGCTGAAGAAGATGCCTATCTAAATATTGCAACACGGTCCTGGATGGACCAAAAAACACAACCTAAAATTGAATTCTTTGAACTTTGCAGGCTCCTGAATAAATCAAATCTTAAAGCCAATCAAAAAACTGAAATATTATTTTTTATTGAAGCAGACAATCAAAAGCTGACTTTATATGCAACTACAAATCGTCGCTATAAAATCCAACTAATTATATCCGAAAAGAAAAGCATCTGGGCAACTTGCAATTGTTCTGGTTTAAACAACCTAGAAAATGAATTAGTGCAGTTTTTTAAAATTCGATCCTTGGAAAAATTACCTGATATAGAATTAACAAAAATGATCAAATTATTTATTTTTCAACAAGTCAGTTAACATTTTTAATTGTTGTTGAACCAATTTTTTATCCGCTTTAAAATGAAAGTACCAATATATGCAATCATCAGCAAATAAGTCGTACTTTATAGTCACATTTTCGTCGTTATAATAGAAGACCTCATGCCCATTTTTCTCGTGATCTATGTATCCGTAGGGAAGTTTTCCAAACCGATACGAATCAATTATTATTAGCTGTTCGGAATTAAGGTCTGACTCATATATTTCGTATCCGTATTCTATTTCTGATTCAAAAAAGAAAAAAATTTGGCATTCTGCCCAAGGCCTCATTAAATTTTTCAGTTCATTGAAATTTTTTAAGCTTTGTTGGTAATCCATAATTAGTATTCGGCGAATGATGCCAAGATCTATAAGATACAGACCTTGGACATGTTTTACTTTTTGATGCTTACTGATTTCCCCACAGAGTTACCCACATGAGCCTCCGCAAATCCTGCCAACAACAATGCCGCTACAGCTAGTATTAATATTTCATGTTTCATTTTTTTTCTCCTGAGCGATTTTTCGCATAATATTTTTATTCAAAGTTATCCACACGGCGCATGTTGAAAACTCTGATGCTGTGCAAGTTATAAAAAATTAAATTGTTTGTATAATTCATAATTATGATTTTATTATGATTTTAAATGAGTTTACTGAGCCCCCCCCTTGAAGCTTTCTGGGCTGTTGTTCAAAAAGGAACAGTCCAGGAAGCCGCTCGAACAATCGGATTAACTCAAACAGGCGTTACGCAACGTATTCGGTCGATTGAAAAAATGTTGAACACAACACTTTTCATCCGATCAAGAAAAGGCATGAAGCTGACTGCAGAAGGCGAAAGTCTTTTGCAGTATGTGAAAAACAGTTTAGATTACGAGGGGATGACCCTATCAAAGATCCAAGGCACAGACATTGATAGCATCATCGAAATAAGCATCTCGGGACCATCCAGTATATTGCGGTCGCGGGTCATTCCCAAATTATCTGATACGGTGAAGACTTATAATAATTTACGTTTTCGTTTTGATTTGTCAGACACAGAAAGCAATTCTGATAAATTAAAAACTGGTTTTTGTGATCTTGCCGTTTTAGAACACCATGATGTTACAAAAGAAATGGATTCTAAAATTATCAAACCCGAACGCTACAAAATTTATGTAGCGACCTCATGGAAGAGGCGCACTTTTTCGGACATCATCACCAATGAATCAATTATTGATTTCAACCCCAAAGACATGATGACTTTGAATTATTTGGAAAAATATAAATTAAAATCAAAAGCACGCACAGAACGTCATTTTGCCAATAACACCGACGCTTTAACGTCGATGATTATTTCGGGTGTAGGCTATTCTGTGCTCTCCGAAGAATATGCCGCAGCCTTTTTCAAGAAAGGCGAAATTTTTGATATTCAACCTTCGCAATTTTATGATTTTAAAATAGCATTGGCCTGGTATCACAGACCGCATATGCCGAATTATTTCAAAGCAATCACAAAGGTTATTGTTTAACTACTTTAATTGATACGACAACCGAATATCTGATTGCTCTTCTTTCAATACTTTGACGATTTGGCGTTTACTGAATGGACCATCGATATTTAATCCATAGCATGAAATTGTTAATCCCTCAGCAGTTTCCATAACGATTTGCGCAGCTTCGAAACCCCGCGTATCTATAATCAATGCCTGGCGATTTGAATAATCAATCGTATTCGCCGTATTGTTTTCAACCAAACAGTTTCCAGAAACTTGGTCTTTAAAACCTGGATCAAAAATGCGTGGGCTGAGCGGTGAAAAATCTAAATATAAATCTGCGTTCGGAAAAATAAGTGTATTTGTGTTTTGAACATATTCATAAAAATAAGTTCTGGCTGTTTGACAGCGTGCCTTCAACGAAACTGCCGTGTATTCTTTGATTTGTTTTGTCCCGTCAGTTTGTAAAACGGTTTTTTGACACGGATTTTGTGAATGGTATTTAATTAAATTTTCACAAGATTTTGCAGCTAATGCAGCATTTGAAATCGCAGTTGAATCGTAAGCCCAATTTGCAAAAGGACCCAGATTTTTAATCGCATTATCAGCCTTTGACAGCGCTGAACTGAAATCTGTCAAACGTGCGAATTCGTCCGAAGAACATTGCTTGAATGAACCGACTGTATCGACAACGGGTGGCTGAACTGCAGGAGGATTCTGTGGATTTTTCGGTACGATGACGACAGGTGTTGTGTTTTTAACAGGGCGTGCGTCGTGTTTAATTAAATAATCTGTTGGTTTTTTGCAGTCTTTTAATAGTCTTGATTGATCATAATATTTAGTTTCGGTGACGAATTCTTTGCGGCACGGTTTTGACGTGTGATGTTCGATAATGTCATCACAGGCATTAACTGCCAACACAGCAGATTCGATGGCCGCAGAATCTTTTTGACCCTTTACATTATCAACTGCAATATTTGCTTGGTTTGATAATGACCTCCAGGCCTTTAATTTGGCAAACTCTTCGTCCGAGCAATCGCGAGTAATTTGTGCTGGAGTTAATTCTTTGATGGATTGTCGGATTTCTGTGGTATCGGCTGGCGTTTGTGGGCTCTGGGCCGTCGACGAATCTTTCGCAGTTTCGCTGGCTACTGGAGCGGGTAATTTCGAGGTACTTGAAGCTCCACATCCCATTGCTGCCAGAAAAAAAGCTGAGGCAAAGATAGCTATGATTGTTAAGGCCGGATTGTTAATTTTTTGCATATTTCCCCCGAATGACTGTTTGAGAACGTGTAATGCTTAACACAGCCGACCTTAAAACAGAGCTGTTCTTTTTTTTGACAGGTAAAACTTACTGCCTGGAACAATTTTGGCTGCGACAGAACGAATACATTTATTTTTAGTCAAAATTCAATTACATACATATTCATGATTCTGAATAAATTAGAAAAAAATCTGAAAAAATTAAAACCCTGGGCCGACCGTGCAAAAATTGAAGCCTATCGTTTGTACGACAAAGACATCCCCGAGTTTCCCTTTTTAGTCGATATTTACAAAGATCACATAGTTATTTTTGATAAAACCGAAGATATTGATTATGGAAAAAATAAAGACGTCGAAGTCATTTCTGCGGTCCAAAAATTATTCCAATTTTCTGATGCCGTAGCACTTACAAAAATTATTTTTAAAAAACGAGAACGCCAAAAAGGTCTGAATCAATATCAAAAACTTGAACATAAAAATGAAAAAATGGTCGTTCTTGAAAATGGAATTCCCGTGTTGGTTAACCTTGTCGATTATCTAGATACAGGCCTTTTTATTGACCACAGACCACTACGATATTTTTTCATGAAAAATTCAAAACAAAAAAAGTTTTTAAATTTATTTTGCTATACAGGCGTCGTATCATTGATGGCGGCCATCGGCGGAGCCGAAACTGTCAGCGTCGATCTTTCGGATAAATATCTGGATTGGGCCCAAGAAAATTTTAAATTGAACAAAATTGACACCCAAAAACACAGATTCATCGAACAGGACGTTTTACAATTTATTGAACATGCTTCAAATTGGCCAGATTATAAGCATTCATTTGATATGATTTTCTTAGATCCGCCAACATTTTCAAACTCAAAAAGCATGAATGAAAGTTTTGAAATCGAACGAGATCAGCTCAAATTGATTTTAAACACTTTAAAGTTTTTAAATCCCAACGGAACGCTGTATTTTTCAACGAATAAAAGAAAATTCAAGTTAGATCCACAGATAGAAAACGAATATTTAGTCAAAAACACCTCTGAAAAAACAATTCCACAAGACTGCCACGACCAAAAAATTCACCAATCTTATGAAATTCGTTTTCGTCAAAAAAACACTTGATTACTGACCCCCCCGGCCCTATTTTCACGACTTCAAACAATCCGAACAATGAAAAGGGTGTGAAATAATGAAAGCACTTGGCAGACACATATTAGTCGAATTTTTAAACTGCAAAGCTGACGTTTTAAATGACGTCGTTCAAATTGAAAAAGCAATGGTTGAAGCCGCACAAATTGCGGGGGCCACAGTTATTAATTCAACGTTTCACCATTTTTCGCCGTACGGTGTTTCAGGTGTTGTTGTTATCCAAGAAAGCCATTTAGCAATTCACACGTGGCCCGAATATCGTTACGCCGCAGTTGATTTATTTACTTGCGGTAACACTGTTGACCCATGGGTGTCTTTTGAATTTTTAAAAAAAGCGTTTGATGCTTCGTATTCAGCGCTTGAAATGAATCGCGGATCAACGCACGTCATGAAAAAGGGCACAACTTTACAAGTTAAACCAAACAACACAGAAAATTACGATCCTGCACAGGGTTACAAAATTAATCGTAATGTTTGGTTCACAGATAAAGATGAAAACCAAGCCCTGTCACTTCGATATACGGGTGATGTTTTATTTGATGAAAAATCTGAATTTCAGCGTGTTCGAATTTTAGAATCTTATGCCTACGGTAAAATGTTAACAATTGATGATATGGTTATGTGTACAGAAAAAGACGAATCACATTATCACGAAATGATCACACACCCCGCTGTGCAAGCTTATCAAGCTGTGAGTGGTCCATTAAAAAACGCACTGGTTATTGGCGGTGGCGACGGCGGAACGATTCGTGAATTATTTAAATATAATACTGTTGAAAAAATAACAATGGTTGAAATCGACGAAGCCGTTGTTCGCGCCTGCAAATTACATTTACCGACGATTGCCAGAGAATTTTCAAATCCAAAATTAAATTTAATTATTGGTGATGGCATTGCGTACGCAGCTGATTCAAAACCTGAACAATATGATATTATCATTGTTGACGGATCAGATCCAGAGGGGCCTGCGCAGGGTTTATTTACAAAATCATTTTATGAAAATTGCATGAAATCGTTAAAACCAAATGGCGTTTTAATAACTCAGGGCGAATCACCGATGTTTCACGCAAAAACGTTTGTTGAATTAAATCATTGCTTAAAATCTGTATTTGGTCAGAACAGCGTTCATACGATGTTGTTTCATGCGACAACATACCCATCAGGAATGTGGAGCCTGCAATTAGCCGTCAAAGGCCAATACCACCCCACTAAAGACATCAAAACAAATCAAATCGCAGAAAGCCTGAAGGGAAAAACTTTGCGTTATTACAACGAAGACCTGCATGCTGCAGCGTTTTGCTTGCCAACATTTGTCAAAGAAATGATATCATCAAAATAACAATAAGGAGATTTTAATTATGTTCAAATTACCACAATTACCATACGCAAAAACCGCACTGGCCCCGTTTTTAAACGAAGAGCAAATGAATTTTCATTACGACAAACATCACAATGCATACATCGTTAATTTAAATAAATTTATCGAAACAGATTCAACACTCGCTGGTAAGTCATTAGAAGAAATCGTTCTGTCATCAACTGGCGGTATTTTTAATAATGCGGCACAAATTTGGAATCATACATTTTATTGGTTCAATATTTCACCTGTTGGTCAAACAGGACAACCTTCTGCTGAATTATCTGCTGCAATCACCAAAGATTTTGGCAGCATGGATGAATTAAAATTAAAATTCGTCGATGGCGGTATGAAAACATTTGGTTCTGGTTGGATCTGGTTATGCACTGATGCCGCTGGTAAATTATCATTGGTATCAACTTCAAATGCAGCCGTGCCATTCACGGCCAACGGTCCTACACCTTTAATGGTTGCAGACGTTTGGGAACATGCCTATTACGTTGATTACCGCAATGCTCGCCAAAAATATTTAGAAACATTCTGGTCGCAAATTAACTGGACATTCGTTTCAGAAAATTTCGCATCAAAAAAAGTCCGCGATTTAACAAAAACAATGATTTAGTTTTTAAGACATATTTCGCGAATGAAAAAGGCAGATCACATGATCTGCCTTTTTTTATTAACTTGTGGTTTTTTTAAAAATTAAAATGCAAGACGAAGCGCTGCCATTAAAGTATAGTAATTATAAGTAAAATTGTTTTTTTCTTTAGGTTCAAATTTTGCTGCAGCAAAATGCCCCTCAAGGTTGTCAGTTAATGGGATAATTGAATACAACATAATCGTCCGAATAGTTGACGCCGAATATTTTATGGTCGTAGTACCTGGTGATCGCTTTCCAGAATATTCATTTTCTACGCTTTCAGTCAGACTTAGACCTAATTTCAAATTTTCTAAATTCAATTGTGAATATAATGATAATTCGTGTGCTGATCCTGAGTCAGTTGATTCAGTGTATGATAAGCCTGAACTTACAACTTCTGTCTCACCTGACTGAAAATATTTGTACAATAATAAACCACCAAAGCTGAATATATCAAATTTAAAATTTGCACCAAAATCTAAACTTAAATTATTTCTCTCTGCAACGCGAGTAAATTCATTAGTGTCATAATTATTTTTTGATTTCTCTAATAAAGCCATTTGGTACTGGCTGGAAATGTAAAAATCAATATTATTAATTGGTATAAAATATTTGGCAAAAATTGATGTGTCGCCGATTCCGCTATATTTGATATCGCCTGTGTTTGAAGAAATTTTATATTCATTCAATAAGCTTTGCGACGCTCCTAATGAAATTTGGTCGCTAATGCCGTAAGCGTATTGAAAATTTGAAAAATAACCAGAAAGTTTTGCATCTATCCCTGGTCCAGATATTGTACCTGTTGGAAATATTAATCGAAGCAAAAGTTCGTGCTCTTCTTCTGCAGGAGCAAACATGAAAATATTCTTACTGATAGATTTGTTTTTATTTTGAATTTTCGACTGCGTCGGGGCTGATTTTGTATTCGACATTTTAATTTGGGCCACTGATAAAAATGGAAATACCAGAATTGAAAATAACACTATTTTTTTCATTTGAATCCTTTTTGTTTGTATTAAAATTAATAATATTTTCAATAGTGCGCAGACACAATCGGCAACTCCATCTGTCTGGACGATGGCCCAGATTATGCTAGGTCACGATAAAGACGAGGAGATTATTTATGATCCGATATTCCGAATTTCAATTTCCACATCAATATTTTCATTTGAACTTTGAATTTGAACCCACAGGCTATTTTAAATCATTAGACTGGGATTTTTTGTGTTTGAATATAAATTCAGTCGCGTTGGAATTCTGTGCTGAAATTCAGACGTTGGTGATGATGGACACACATGTTCATATTTTGTTCCGGATTTCGGATTCTAAAGAAAATTTTTTTAGCAGCGCTATTTTGAATAAATTAAATATTTCCGCAGCTGTTGAAAATTTTGTCGAACCTATTCGTCACCAATCACAGTATTTGAATACATACAGGTACATATATCGAAATCCTGTGGAGGCCGGAATCGTTTTAAAATGCGAAGATTATGCTTACAGCTCTTTGAAGGGCTTGATTGGAAAATCAGTTTTACGACTGAATTTGTTTGATCGCATTGGGGTGATTCAAAATCCGATGAAAATTTTAAATTGGTTGAATCAAAACAATCAAGTACTTAAATATTCGCAATTAAAAGATTTGCGCCAGCCCAATTCAATTTCGAGGTAATTTATTAAATCTGTTTTTTGCTTTTGTATTTCAGCATTTGTTAATTGTAATTCAGATTGAAAAATTTTTGCAATATCATCCAATTTAGATAAACCGTGATCGGGTTCTGATAAAACAAATGGAACTCGGCGGGTATAAAAATCGGTTAAGGTCAGACACATTGTTGCATGTATGGCCTGACAGGCTTCGATTTGCCAAATATCTGTTGTGTATCCAAATTCATTTAAAATAATTTTAGCTTCGGCACCGTAACGAATTGCTAAATTTTTTTCAAGATCTGAATCTGCATATTGAATTGCGTTTTCAAATTCATCGGTAGTTGTGTATTCATTCAACGACTGGGACGTTTGGCATTTATTCAAAGTTGCTGTTTTTTCAAACGGAAAAAATTTTAAACATTGATCAACGATTTGTTCAGACATCAGCCTGTAAGTTGTGTATTTTCCACCAGCGACAAAGGTAAATCCGCGGTCGTCGTGCTTAATCGTGTGTTCACGACTGGTTTTGCCTTCGTTATCTGAATCGTCTTTGACCAAGGGTCTAACACCAACGTAACTTGAAATAATATCACGTGGCTTTAAATCAGCACCTGGGAAATAATGATTAGATACGCCCAATAAATAACTGACATCTTCTGGTGTGACTGTTGCGTTTGCGGGATCCCCTGTAAAGTCGGTATCTGTTGTTCCAATAATGACCATTTCGTGTCTGGGTATTGCAAACACAATGCGATTACTTTTTTCAGCACCCATAACAACGGCACAAGATAAAGGAATTCGGTCCTTGGAAAATGTCAGATGGATACCTTTGGTTGGTCGTAATATTTTTTTCCAATCACTGACTAAACTGGCGCCGACTAAATCAGTCCATGGCCCGACAGTTGAAATCACATGTTGTGCGCTGATTTCAAAAATATCATTGGTGATTTGATCGGTGACTGTGATTGAATTTATTTTACCGTTTTTAAAATTTGATTTAACAGCATTGACGTAATTCGCACAAGCAGCGCCAAATTCATTCGCTGAACGCAATGTTTCATGAACTAAACGATCATCATCCATGTAAGCATCAGAATAAACATATGATCCTAATAATTCATTGGGATTTAATATCGGCATTCTGATTTTTGATTCTGCTGAATTCAGTTTTTCGTGCAGCTCGGGAGCCTGAAATAAAGCCAGCGCATCATATAACATCATGCCCAAGCCCATCAGAAACATTCCAACTCGACTTGATTTATAAAGGGGAATCATAAAACGCAAAGGGTGAACTAAATGCGGCGCCATTTCAAATAATTTTGTGCGCTCACTTAACGCTTCAAAAACCAAATGAAATTCTTTGTTTTCTAAATATCTGATGCCGCCATGAACCAGTTTACTTGATTTTGATGAAGTTCCTGATGCGAAATCGCTGGCCTCAATCAGGGCGACTTTAAATCCCCTGGCTGCAGCGTCCCTGGCGACGCCGGCGCCTGTAATTCCACCGCCGATAATCAGTAAATCATATTTTTCTGTTTTTAGTTTCTGAATATTTTCAGTTCGCGTGTATTTGGAAAATTTTTTCATTTTGTTGTTTTTGCCCAAACGATGGGGTCTTTGATTTTGTGGAACAAAATGGGTTTTTCAAAATTTAAATTTTGAACATTTTCAGGGAACAAAACCTGTTGAAAATGTTTATCTCGAGATAGTTTATACGCAATTTCAACCAACTCAGATTTAATTTTTTCATTATCCGCAAATAAACAT
The DNA here is from genome assembly GCA_031428135.1 of Pseudobdellovibrionaceae bacterium. Classification (GTDB taxonomy): domain Bacteria; phylum Bdellovibrionota; class Bdellovibrionia; order Bdellovibrionales; family Bdellovibrionaceae; genus Pseudobdellovibrio. The sequence continues at coordinate 108,715 of JANPOT010000030.1, forward strand.
TCCACCCACAGTGTCTGCGTTTGGCCTTGAAAAAATAAAAGCGGCTGTCCCAAGAAAAATCCACAAATATCATTTTTTTGATTTTCCGCAATGAAACTCCAACCTAATTTTAAATAATGCTCCAAGGCTTCTTTGCGAAATCTGGATTCCCAAATGGCCATCATTCGTTCCATATCATCTGGAATTAATTTTTTAAGCTCCGTCTCGGCATATTTATATATATGTTCTAGATCTTCAGCCTGGGCGATTCTGTAGTTGATGCCAATATTCATAGACAATAGGATATTTCAGCCAATATTATTGTACAAGCAGGAATTACAATATGAATTATAAAAACTATCCTATCGAATTTTGGACTGAAATCGAAGAAACTATTTTTGATTTGCGACAAAAAAATGACCTCAAGCTATTTGCTGCCTTTGATGCTGATGGAACACTGTGGGATATCGATTTGGGCGAAAATTTTTTTCAATACCAAATTGAAAATAAACAAGTCCCATTGCCAGCAGAGCCTTACCAAGAATATTTAAATAAAAAAATAATTAATAATGATCCCAGATCTGCATATGTGTGGCTGGCTCAAATTAATGCCGGCAAAAATATCGATCAAATTCGTGACTGGGCTGACTCAGCCTTTAACAGTATTGAACCCAAACCCATTTTTTCAGAACAAAAAAAATTGATCGAATTGTTTATGAAAAATAATATTGAAATTTATATTGTAACGGCGTCGATAAAATGGGCCGTAGAACCTGGCGCACGTGCATTAGGCTTGAAAAATGAAAATGTGATTGGCGTTGAAACCTTTATTGAAAACAATCTGGTCACTGATAAACCTATTTTGCCAATTACTTATCGACAGGGCAAAGTTGATGCTCTTTTACAAAAAACAAAGGGTATTCAACCATTTTTTGCATCAGGAAACTCAGCGGGCGATATTGAATTGCTGGAATGTGCAACGCATATTCGCCTGGCCGTTAGCGCTGCCAGTCGGGATGATAAATTGTTTAAATCGGAAAAAGAATTATCTGACATAGCCATCCAAAATCGGTGGCTGAATCACAGGTTTATTTAATGAAAATTTCTGATTTTTTCAGAACGATGTGCGTTGTGTTGATTGGCATTGCTGTGGGATTAATTTCATATAAAAAATATAAACAGCGCTCAGTTCAAAAATCAGTTGTTCAAACAAATGACATCATTTTGAAAAAATTTATTCTGAAATACAAAAAACCGCAGCGAATTGAATTTCAAAATTTTGTGATGGATCCAAAAAATAAATATGCCAAAGACATTCAAAACATTAAAAATATGAAGATATTTTTAGATGAAAATTCAAATTATTATATTGAATTGCAAATGTTTACCGATGAAAATGACCCGCAAGCGCCCCTGGTTGCTCAGTGCAGATTTTTAGATGTTCAAACTAAAAATCTGATCCAGGAACAAAGCATCAATTTATTTTAAAAAATTACCCGCGACCGACGATAGCTTCGATTTCAGAAATTTCTTTGGGTACACCAGACGTCATCACATCGCAGCCCTTTTCGGTGACTAAAATATTGTCTTCGATACGAACACCCATGCCACGATATTCAGAAGGCGCCGATTGATCACCTGCTGGAATATACAAACCGGGTTCAACTGTAAAGACCATACCGGCTTCGATCGGTCGAGCTTCGCCGCGAATCATATATAAACCAGCATCATGGACATCCATACCCAACCAGTGACCAATGCCGTGCGGATAATATTTTTTATATTCCAGTGATGAAATCACGTCTTCTTTGCGGCCCGAAACCAAACCCAAATCCAGCATCAGCTGCACCAATAAATCAACACCCATTGCATGCAAGTCTTTGAAATAAATTCCGGGCTTAATATAATTAATAATTTCTTTTTGAACTTTCAAAACGCCTTCATAAACCTTTTTTTGTGCTGCTGAAAATTTTCCGTTGACGGGATATGTGCGCGTAATGTCGCCAGAATAAAAATTGCATTCTGCTCCGGCATCAATCAGTAATAATTCGCCATTTTCACAAATTTGATCATTGAAATTATAATGTAATGTCGTTGCATTGTTTCCGCTGGCGACAATAAATCCGTATCCTTCGCGGGCAGATCCCTGTTTGTAAAATTCATTCGTCATAAGACCCTGAATTTCACGTTCAGACATACCGGGCTTGGTGGATTTCATAGCCAGCAGATGCGCATCAGCTGAAATTTCGCAGGCCTTGCGCTGATTTTTTAAATCGTCTTCATTTTTTTTCAAACGGAATTCACCCAAAAAAGTATCAGCGTCTTTAATTGTTAATAAACCGTAACCGCTGCGGCCGTAAACTCGTTTTAAACTTAATAATAAATTTTGTAAAAGTTCATCCGCCTGTTTGTTTTTAAATAACCTATAATAAACTTCGTCAAAACCTTTTAATAATTCAACAGCTTTTGTCGGAAAATCTGAAATTGAAAAAACTTCGTCAATACCAAATTCTTTTTTGGTGCCTTCGGGACCGAATCTGAAACCATCCCAGGTTTCACGTTCCATGTTTTTTTCACGCACAAACATAATTGATTCGGGTTTTTGCCCAGGTCTGAGTATTAAAATGCTTTCGGGTTCTTCAAAACCTGTTAAATAATAAAAATTGGAATCTTGGCGATAAGGATAATGAACATCATCGTTACGAATAAATTCTGGATTCGAGGCAACAATTAATGTTGAATTCGCAGCCATAGATTTAATAACCCTGTCGCGGCGACGTTTAAATATTTCAATATTTTCTGTTGGTTTTCGATGAATCTGAGCCATGTTTTTCCTTTTATAATCCGTATTTATCAGCAATTTTCTTGATTTGATTATAGCTTAATTCAGAGCCTTTAGCCATGATTTCTCGGCGCTGATCGAAGCTATCTATACCAAAATCAGAAATGTCGATTTCAATCAGTTCGTCAAATCCGGCACTCTTTTTTGCTAATTGTGCCGCAGCTGCGACCCATATTTGGTTTTCAACCGATTCCATGTTTTTAATGTAGGGCTTGGCTGCTTTAGACGCCATGACGTTGATTAAAATGATTTTTTGAACACCTGTCGATTTTAAATGCTGTGCTAAAATGGATATGTCAGACATCAATGCAACGCTTTGGCCATAGGGCTTAACCAGACCAGGTGAAGAAACACAAAAGGGCAAAAATTGATCAACATTACCACGATTTAATAAATAAACTGTTTGAGATTTTATATTCAACGAAGGACAGGCGAAAACGGCCTTCATATCCGTTACTGTTTTTTTAGCGAAAATTGTTTGTATAAATTCAGTCGATTTATCAATTGATTTAAATTTTGACATTTCCCATTCAACTTCGTTAGCCGACAAGCTCTGAGCATAAATTGCAGCAATAACTGAACCCCATTCAATACCCGCGACACTAACGACTGGGAATTTATATTTTTGCATTTCTTTTAGAATTCCAACATGAGCCCAAGCTTTTGCGCCGCCGCCAGAAAATATAATTCCAAAATTTGGCACTGCTTTTGGCGTTTGAAGCGGTGGTGGGGTCAACGGCACTGGCGATTCATATTTGATATCGACTGGCTTTGTTTCCATTTTAATTTCTTGAGATTTAGATTCAAATTTTTTAGTATTAATTTCATTTTTCTTGACGACTGACTGTTGACATGAAAATACAAAAAACAAACCGATCGAAAATATTAATTTCATAAAAATCTCCATTTCGATATGTTACAATTTATTTGAGTTTGCGTCCATAAATAAAAAATTCTAAATTTCCTTCTTTGCCAAGGACATCACTTTCGAAATACTGAATGAAGGTCCCTGCCTCGAATTCAAATAATTCTTTCGTTTTAGTTTCAATTTCTGAATATATTTTTTTATTTTTAACAACGCCGTTATGATCTAAATTTTCTGGTCCGCATTCAAATTGCGGCTTAACTAAAAACAGATAATCGCCACCAAGCTTAAGGAATTTAAAAACATTTGGTATGACATGTTTCAATGATATAAATGAAACATCGCAAACCAAGACATCAAACCCGCCACTGGGAACTGCGTCTAAAAATAGCGAATGCGTTGATAAATTTTTGACATTCAATTTTTCGAAAAAAATGACTCTGGAGTCTGATTTCATTTTATGATGCAACTGCTGTTCGCCGACATCAAAACCAACAATTTGATTTGCTCCGAATTGTAAACAGCAGTCAGTGAATCCGCCTGTTGATTGCCCAATATCCAAAATACATTTTTGATTCAAATCAAGATTTAATTTTCTAAGTGCGCCTTCAAGCTTTAAACCCGCGCGAGAGACATATTTTAAAATTTCTTGGTTTTGTATTTCAACCCGATCGTTATCACGAACGACAAAACTGGGCTTGATAACCACAGTCCCATTCACAGAAACATTTTTATTTTGAATCAAATCTTGGGCTTTGGTTCGAGATTCAATATTTTTATTTTGAACTAAAAATTGGTCCAGACGCATTTATTTTTCACGCAAAAAATTAAAATTGACGATTCTTTTGAGCAAGTCTGACGTGACTGCTGCAGATGCTAAATCAGAATACAGCTTTAATTTGTCGACAGTTTTCTGCGTCCCCAATATTTTTAAATAGCTTTTATGGTCTTGGGCCCCATCCAGACCGTCTAACAAATCGTCTTTAATTTGAAACGCCAATCCTAAATTTTCTGAAAATATGGATAAATCTGAAATATTTCTTATATCACAGAAAATTGCAGCACCCAGAACCGCTGTTGAAATTAAATCACCCGTTTTGCGGCGATGTATGTTTTCTAAATGTTCCAGAGTTATTTCTGACGAAGCCCGCATGTCCAAAATTTGGCCGCCGACCATGCCAGCTGCGCCAATGTAATTTGAAAATAATTGAATCACTTTTATTTTTTGTTCAGCTGAATTTTCAACGTCATTCGTTAAGCACCAGAATGCCTCAGCCTGTAACGCATCGCCGGCTAACAAAGCGATATCGGCGCCAAATTTTTTGTGATTTGTGGGTTGTCCCCGACGTAAATCATCATTATCCATGCACGGTAAATCATCGTGAATCAGTGAATATGTGTGAATAAATTCCGTGGCCAATGCCAGCGACATAATTTTTTTCGTATCAACATTAAAAGCCTTAGATATTAAATACGATAAAAACGGGCGAAAACGTTTTCCGCCAGAATCAAATGAATACCGAATGCTTTCGTTTAATATCGAGGGCATCATTTTTTCACGTATGTGAAAATAATTTTCTGCATAAGCAGAAAATTCAATTTTAAAATCGCTGTACTCTGACTCTAGACCTAAAAACACAAATTAATCCTCGGTGTTAAAATCTTCTTTGATAGCTTTGCCGTTTTCATCAAAACCGACTAATTTTTTGACTTGGGCTTCAGCCTTGGTCAATTGCGTCTGGCAATCACGCGTCAGCTTTACGCCTTCTTCAAATAATTTCATTGAATCATCCAAGGACAGTTCGCCTTTTTCCATTTTTTGAACGATTTCTTCAAGTCGATTTAACTTTTTTTCAAAATCCATAATGACATCCTTTTATATTTCTTTGAGTTGATTAATTTCTAAAATCTGTGCCCGCACGTCGCCATCGGCCAACCTGATATCGATAATGTCATTGGTTTTAATTTGTTTTATTGATTTAACGACTTTGTTTTTAATTTTTGAAATGCTATAGCCTCGGTCAACAACTTGTAACGGACTTAATGAATGTGCCAATGATTTTAAATTATTTAATCGATAAAACTGATCTGATATTTTTTGATTTATTTTGTTTTGTAGTTTGATATTTAATGTTTTTATTTCAGATTTACGATTTTGTATGACTTGCGATGGAGTCACCAGTTTATTTTTTAAAATTTCTATGTCTTTCTTGATTGCGGTTATTCTTGAATAAGTAGCCATTTCAAGGCGCATAAATAATTCGTCATTTCTTTGCACTAAATCTTGTAATCGTTTTTTGGGATCGACGAGTCTGCGAGCATAAAATATTAATTTTTGTTTTTGTGAATTTACATTTTTAATAATTGAATGTTTCAATGATCGTTCAAATAAAGAAATTTTTTGTATCAAATCATTTGTGTTTTTAGATACAAGCTCGGCAGCTGCCGATGGCGTTGGTGCACGCAGGTCAGCGACGAAATCACAGATCGTGAAATCAATTTCGTGTCCGACGGCAGAAATAACCGGTATGTCACTGGCAGCAATCAGTCTGGCTAATTTTTCGTCATTGAAACACCACATATCTTCGATCGAACCACCGCCACGGCCAATGATAATCACATCAGGATTTAATTTTTGGGCGGCAATGAATGCTTCACAAATTTTTGGAGCCGCTGCTGCGCCTTGAACAATAGTTGGGACCACTGTGACTTCAACGGATTTCGCACGACGACGCATAATATTTAAAATGTCTTGGATGGCCGCGCCTGTTGGCGATGTGACGACAGCAATCGATTGTGGCAAACTGGGAATTTGTTTTTTTCTGACCGAATCAAACAGACCTTCAGATTTTAATTTTTCTTTGAGCTGTTCAAACTGTTTTTGAAGCGCACCGGCGCCAACGGGTTCCATGGATTCGCAAGCCATTTGATAACTGCCGCGCGGCTCGTAAACTGTGATTCGACCACGAATTAAAACTTCAAGACCGTCATGTGGTTTAAATTTTAATTTTGAATTAAATCCACGAAACATGACTGCTGATATTTGTGATTTTGAGTCTTTCAAAGAAAAATAAAAATGTCCTGATGTGTGAGGTTTAAAATTTGAAATTTCGGCCTGCAACCAAACAACGCCGATCTGGCCTTCGATCACAGATCGAATTTGAGTGTTTAATTGTTCGACGGAATAAACATGTGGCGTGGAATTAACCTCTGACATAGAGGAAATTTAAATTACATCCAGATATTTTGCAATGACCAAAGGCCACCCAGATAGAATGACACTAGAGCTATATTTCTGTGTTGCATAAATCGAGCATGCTGTGCGGGCATTTCTTTTTTAGCCAAAGCCAACAAATACGGTACCTCAAGCACAATCATCATAACTAGACCATAAAAAAATACTAAAAATGGAAAATAAAAATCTAATTTTGTTATCATGCATACTATTTCGGTATTTTTTTTAAACCCTAGAGTCTGGTTCTGTAGACATTTTTATTTTTATGGAATAAACTGATTCTGGGGGTTCTTAGACGTAAAACTCATCGAAAATAAACCTTACAAGCATACATTTGGGGACCGTCCCTGACAATGGTGTGCAAGCTCACCTCGTAGTGAGAAGCCTAAAGTTGTTATATAGTCACCCACCTTGCAAACAAGAGGTTTATCTTTCAGAGTGGTCTATGGGCCTTTTTTTATTTTTTCTAGACTGGACTTTCTCGATCCGAGACACTTTTTTGCTCATTTTTTTTCTTAAAAATACCGATATATAGATGTGTTAAAAACCCGTTTTTTATATTTATTATTCATTTATTTAGCAACTACTCAGTTAATGAGTTGTAGCGGCGGGCTCAGCTCTCAAGCCAGCTTGTACACCGACTTTTCTGCAGAAACACCCGTTTGTAATCAGCAATTTATATACCCGACAGGTGTTGTTTTATCAGGTACAGCCAAATTTTTTAAACGCGGCACGCAAATGGTCACAGAAATTATTTCAAATCAAACTCGTTTAAAAAATATGATTCTGGGTGATCCGCTGGCTGATGCTCTGCCTATTCAAAATGCTGAAATTGCTGTTTACGATCAAAATTTTAAATTAATACAATGTGGTTCGACAGATACAAGCGGCGCTCTTAAAGATTTAACAACGGGCGCTGATTTACTTTTACCCAATATCGCACAGAATTATTTAGTTCGCGTGCTGGCACGTTCGAATTTACAGTACAGCGGATCGGCCGATTATTTGGACGTTTCAATCAAAAAAGAAACCTATCGAAATGAAGTTCATTTTATTGAAAAATATGTTTACTCCGATGGAAGCACAGGAGCAAATGTTGAATTAACTGCCTTAGCCAGACAAGAAAATTCAAATATGGAAATCAGTGGTGGTGCTTTTAATATATTAAATAATATTCAACAGTCGTATGATTACATCAAAACAAATACAGTACCCGGAACTACAAATTGCCTGAGCACTAAGTTAAATGTTTTCTGGCGAGCTGGTTTCAATCCAATGCAGTATTTATTTCCAAATGATGATCCCGAAACATTGTCAAACACGTCTTATTTTTTAAATTCAACAAATCAATTATTTATTTCAGGAGGACAAGTTGGCGACGTCAGTTTGTCCAATACAGATCATTTTGACGATTTCGCGACTGTTCATGAATTAGGTCATTTCATAGAAAAAAATTGTGGCCAATTTACTTCGCCGGGCGGTTCGCACGTATTAGTTGTACGTATTGATCCAAGATTAGCTTGGTCAGAGGGTTGGGCCAATTATTTTGCAGCACAAGTTTTGAATTCAAAAATGTCGAACATTGACCCAACAATGGCTGCGAAATTAACGACAGTAAATGAAGCCAAGGGCTGGACATTTTTTTTCAACTCGGCAGGATTTTCTGATTCAGTACAAGGTATCGGGAATGGATTTGGATTTTTAATCGATTTCAAATTACCTGGAACAAATCCTGGCGAATATCAGACAGGACCCTATGTTGGATCTGCATTTGATCGTGTTGCTCCAACACTCTATAAAGGCGAAGGCCATACGCGCGAAGGTGCAATTTCACGTGGATTATTTAAACTGACAAATGATTGTGGCATCAATTGCATATCAACTGCTGAAAAAATTCCTTTTTCAGCAGTTTGGAAATCGTTTGATCAGATCACTGGAATTGCTGCACCTGCGGTCAATACTCCGTTCATTAGTTCACACAATTTTTTATCGAAATTACAAACGATTCACCCCACGTGGGTGACAAGTCATGATACAACATTGGCATCTGAAGCTTTGCACATTTCAACTGTCAGCGATTTTACATTGTTAGGACGGCTTGTTTGGCCGGGCTATGGAAAAAAATTAACAGTCGGCGCATGCAGTTTAACAATTGAACCACGTTTCGACGACATTACATTAACCGGCAGCAATTCTGACCAGCGTTATTCAAATCACAATTATACAATTGATATGAATGCAATACCCAATGGAACAACCAGTATTTCAGTAGCCTTCACAAAATCTGCGGGCAGCGATGTGGATCATGATTTATTATTATTCAAATCAGGTTTTCAATTTAACGATGATTATTATTGTACACAAATGAATGCCGGTGGCGTTTGCACAGGAACCTGGGCAGCACAACGACTTATTACCACAGATACTGTGAAATCAGATCGGCGGGTTGGTTTTCCGTTAAACGGGACATATGTAAAAACAATTTCTGGACTGAATGAATTAAGTTTAACAGAAAAATATTTATTAAACATACGGGCTTATACGGCGAACAAAAGCATTGGTTCAAATACAGCCTATAATTATGTGATCACAGCCAATCCTGGAGGCAATATATTATGCCCATCACCTTAATTTCAATATCAGTATTATTTTTATTCATTTCAGCTTGTTTTGACCAGGATCAACACATATCAAATCATTCAAAATTATTCTCCAACGTACCAACCAGTCAAATGAGTTACCGAGGAATAGTTCAACGTGCTATCGGTTTAAAATTCAAAGTTGTTCAATCCGTCGATTCTGAAATAACAGCAGCTATTGAATTACCGAATGAATATACAGGGGCACTGCTTTACAAATGGACGCTCGGCGAAGGCCTTGGCGCTGCAAATACAGATCTGTCTGGGCGAATTGAAAAATATGAAAAAAATAAAGTTTTGTTTTTAAAAATCGTTGTCCAAGGATTTCACACAGATTCAACTAAACACATTCGATTTGAAATCAGTTCTGAAAAAACTGAAAAAAGAATTTTTGCAGATGGAATTATTGTAAATAACAAAGAAAATTCATTCGAAGACATCGTCAGACAAATTGAAAATTACAAAAAAGAGAACGCCAAATGAGAAAAATAATTTTTTTAATTCCTTTATTTTTAATTTATTCTTCCTGTCAAAAATTAACATCGAACCCTGATGATAATTCAGCACCAACCAGTTCACCTGAGTTGGCTGAATGCCAAACAGCAACAACGTATGCATCAGCAGTGACCATTACAGGAACTGCTCAATTTTATAAACGTGGCGTCGCTGTCACAGCCGATGGCAGTCCACAGGTTACAAAATTAATTTTAAGTTCACCGATCACAACTCCATTGCCGATCCGATTCGCAGAAATCAGAGTTTTAAATTCAGCGGGCGCAGTGATTCAATGCGGAAAAACAAATTCAACAGGTGCGCTAAAGGCATTGGACGGCATTGCTAATTTACAAATTTCAAATACTGCGGGAACATACACGATCGAAGTTTTAGCCAGGTCAAATCAAAATATGTCAGTTTCAAATGGTAAACCTGTATTTAAATCCTACGTTTCTGTTAAAGAAGATATTTATTCAAATGCAGTTTATAAAATCAGTTCAACGATTACATCGACAGGCACCGGATCAGTTGCAACAACGTTGACAGCAACAGCGTCTGAAAATGTATCCGCAAAAATTGAAGGCGGAGCATTTAATATTTATAATGATTTAATAACAACATACGATTATTTTTCTGGCCTGCCAGATACTAATTTAAATTTTACGTGTTTAAATCCGAAATTAGATATTTATTGGAAGGCTGGTTTTAACCCAGCTAAATATCTGTACCCCACACAAGACGAATCCACATTGGGAACTTTGTCGTTTTATTTGCGCGGCGAAAATGAATTATATATTAACGGCGGCGTTGTTGGAAATGTCACTTCCCAAGATACGGATCAGTTCGACGATGCTGTGATTATTCATGAAATCGGACATCATGTTGAAAGTGCATGTGGAACCATGGATTCTCCGGGAGGCAGCCACAGTGGTCGTTACAGAATTGATCCGCGCCTGGCATGGTCAGAAGGCTGGGGTAATTTTATGGGAGCACATATTATCAGAAATAAATTATCAGATATTTCTCCGCTCGCTCCAGGTCAAACATTGCCGAATAATGAATGGCTTTTTTATTTTGATTCACAAGGTTATAATGATGGAGTCAATTTAACCGGCTATGAATTTATTCGGATTAATTTAGCTCGACGCGGAAATACGACTTCGGAAATAATTCATACTGATTCAGGTACAGGATCAGTCGCCTATGATCAGGTCGACCCGACGACTTTTCCTGGCGAAAGCCATACGCGCGAAGTATCTATTGCTCGGGGATTATTCAAAGGCACGAATACATGCACATCACCGATGGCCAACTGTGTGAATAGTACTTTTTTTACAGATTACTGGAAAGCATTTGAAAATCTGAATACAGGAATCGGAATGGGAAAAGCGATTTACCCATTCCGAAGTTCGATACGATTTATCAGTCGTCTAAAGGCCGCTCAAAGTGGGACTTTGAATGCAAATTTAAATACGTTATTTTCGACTGATGAAGCTCTTCAGCCCGATGGCAATGCGCAATACACATCTGGTGGATTTAAAATTTGGGCACCGATCGGAATTCATTTAATACCATCAGGTTCAGCGTGTAATTTAAAAATTCAGCCTGCTGCCAGTCCTGGTCCTGCGAATGGCCTGAGTGACCAGCGTTATGCAAATCATTTTTATACAATTGATTTAACAAATTTACCCGGAGTCACTTCGATTCAAATTTCTGGCGTAAGCCCAGGTAATGCTAAAATTCAACTTCTTCAGGAAGGCTATCAGTTTAATGAAGGTCCGCTGTCACTGAGCACTGTGCCGCTGACTGGATTAAGTTCTGCTCAAAAATATTTATTAAATGTACGACTTAATTCTGGAACAGAATCAACGTACACGTTAACCGATCAATCCGGAGGAAATTTATGTCCAGCAGCGTCGTTATAAAAACAATTGCTATCACTTGTACTGGATTATTAACAGGTTACTGGGGAATGAAAATAATCCAATCTGGCGAATCTGGAAATTTTGATCGATCGATTGCATCGTCGCCGATATTAAAAATGGGCGCTGATCATATTTCACGTGATTATTATGATATTCAAATAAAAAATGATATCGTCGCAGAAAAAATTTCTGAAACATCTGTCATCAAAGTTATCATAACCGCAAAAAAAGATTTACCCGCAGGTTTGCAATATAAATGGCAATTACACAAAGACATGACGGCAAGTGATGCTCTGGAAGGACCTTTGCCAGCGATGCTTGCTGGATCAAAAACAGAATATAATTTGCGTGTTGTTGGTTTTTCAAAAGAAATTAATTCACATATTAATTTCTTGGTTTATGGCCAATTGGGTAACCACAATTTACATCGCTCTGTGATTACATCATCGCGGCCCGAAGATTCATTTGAATATATCGTTGAAAAAGCCGCAAGGCTCGAAAAAGAAACTGGGAAAATTCAAAAATTAAGTAACGGAAAATCTGTTCGAAAGAAATTTGACTTAAATAAAGTGATCAAATAATTTTTATAATGGAATGACTTCGATGGCGGGGTCATATTCATCTTTCAGAATACCTTCGATGGCCATTAATGTTCCTGTTGTTGAACTCGGGCAAGTTCCACAAGCACCTTGATATGCGACATAGACCTTATTATCTTCCAGCTTAATCACATCGATATCACCACCATCACCTTGAAGTCCGGGTCTGATCGTTCGATCTAAAATTTCTTCGATTTTTTGTAATTCAGGAGATAAATTTTGGCGCGCTATTTTTTTTTCATCCAACACAGTTTGGTTTGGATTATGAACGGCCATCCGCGTCTGTATAACAGCACAAACATTGGTTTTCATTTCTTCGGCGTCCATATCGAATTGGTGCGTCACTGTAATCACATTTTGAAAATAATGAACTTGTCGAACGCCGGGAACATCGAACAATGATTTTGCTAAATTATTATGCGCAGCTTCTTCGATATTGGAATACGAAGCTTTACCTTCAACCAAGACTGGTCGATCTAATACAAATTTCCAAGCATTCGGATTTGGTGTCGCTTGAATTCGAATTAAAACGTCTTGGGCGTTATTATTATTTTCAGTCATCACAGTAACATCCTTTTGGCCTTCCGCAGACCCTGAATCAGTTGATCAATATCGTCGATTGAATTGTAAATTGAAAATGAAGCACGCACAGTCCCCGTCAAACCATATTTTTTTAATAAAGGTTGAGTGCAATGATGACCGACACGAACAGCGATCCCCATTTGATCTAAAATTTGACCGACGTCTGAGTGATGCGCACCTTTTAAATTAAAACTGATGATGGCAGATTTATTTTTTACAGTACCGAAAATTTGAATTTCAGGAATTTCTTGTAATTTTTCGTTTGCAATATTTAAAAGTTGTTGTTCATGAGAATAAATATTCAAAATTCCTAAAGAATTAAAAAATTGAATAGCCGTGTCAGTACCAATGGCACCTTCAACATGTGGGGTCCCGGCTTCGAATTTGAATGGCAAAACATTATACGTTGTTTTTTCAAAGCCCACTTCAGAAATCATGCTGCCTCCGTATTGATAAGCTGGCATTTGATTTAATAAATCTTTTTTTCCGTACAAAATGCCAAACCCGAATGGCCCAAATAATTTATGCGCTGAAAATACTAAAAAATCGATTCCCAATAATTGGACGTCAATTTTTTTTTGTGAAATTAACTGAGCTGCATCTAACAAAGTTTTTGCACCCACTGTTTTTGCTTTAGCGATTATTTTTTCGATCGGCAAAAATGTCCCCAAAATATTTGAACAACCTGAAAATGCAACTAGCTTTGTTTTTTCAGTGATGATTTGGTCAATTGAATCTTCGTCAATCGATCCATCAGGCAATACAGTTATGTATTTCAATTTTAAATTTTTTTTCAAACATAAATTTTGCCAAGGCACTAAATTGGCGTGATGCTCAAGTTCAGTAATCACAATTTCATCACCCGATTTTAAAAAATGCTCGCCAAAACATGTTGCAACTAAATTAATGCCTTCGGTTGTGCCTTTGGTGAAAATAATTTCTTCATCACTGGCCGCATTAATTAATTTTTGTATTTGAATCCGACTGGCCTCAAAAGCTCTGGTGGCTTGATCACTTAAATGATGTGCTCCACGATGAACATTTGATGATTCGTTGGCGTAAAATTGGCTGATACGCTGAACGACAACATCGGGCTTTAAAGTCGTCGCCGCACTATCAAGATAAACGAGTTGGTGGCCGTTTATTTTTTGATCTAAAGCTTTAAACTGATTTCTAAGGACAGAAATGTCATACATTTGGAATCATGCTTTCAAGTTTTTCGTTCAGTGTTTTTAGAATCCAATTTTGAATCATTTTATTTTCGAATTTATAAACCAGCTCTAATGCATAACCAAAAGCCAACATACGAACTGCTTGCGTTTGACCGATTCCGCGACTCAAAAAATAAAAAATTTCGTCAGTATTTAGTTGCCCCATCGTTGATCCATGACCAGCTTTAACGTCGTCAGCATAAATTTCAAGCTGTGGAACACTGTCTGCATGCGCCGAACGAGTCAGTAATAAATTATTATTTAATTGTTCAGAATTTGCTTTTTGTGCGTCAGGTTCAATACGTACACGGCCTCGAAATACGCTGTGTGATTCATCCGTTAAAATTGATTTGTAATGTTGAACTGATTGATTTGCACCAGTTTGATGATGGATATAAGTATAATGATCGCCGTGCTGATCGCCTGCTAATGCAGTTAAGCCATACACGCCAGCAAATGCATTTTCACCGACAAATGATGTTTCTAAATAATGTCTGGATATTTTTGCCCCCAGGGCCAAATCCAAAGACAATAATTGTGCTTCAGATTCCAATTTAAATTGGGTTCTTGAAAAATGAAAATCGGATTGATTTTCGTTTTGTATTTGAACGAATTGTAAATTTGATTTTTGACCTAAATTTATTTTCGTTGATATATTAATTGAATTTTCAGAATTTACTGAGCTGGGTAATGATACAAAATTTAAGATCAGTTTTGCCTGAGCATTTTCATTTAAATTCAATTCAATCAACGAATTTGATAAAATATGTTCCGCTGATTTTTGAACAAATAAAATCTGAATGGGCTTGTTAACCAACTGACCTGCTGAAATATTGATATTTAATTTTTGGGCAGACGCAGCTTTTGATAAATCCACCAATTGAATTTCGCTTTCAATATCAGGATTTAGATAATCTGACTCCGTAGTTTCAGTCAATGTCATCCAGTTTTCGAATTCATCAGACAAAGTCTGATTCAGTTGGCCGTTCACAAATACAAAGTTATAAAAATCTGTGGATAATTTTGTCGATAACGATTTCATATCTTCGTGTGACAAATGTTCCTGCTCGACGGGTAGATTCCACTGAATTTCAGAAAATTTTTTGATCGATGTAAATTTCCAGGCTTCGTTTTTTTTGGTTGGCATACCGTTTTTTTGCAAGCGCCCAAATGCGTCTTCGCGCAAACTGGCTGCTTTAATGCTGCCCAATGGAAATTTTTGTTTAAATTGGTTATAATTTTGAATATTCATATCACATTAACCAATCGTAGCCTTTTTTCTCAAGCTCCAAAGCCAAACTGGCATCACCTGTTTGAATAATTTTTCCGCCTGATAAAACATGAACAAAATCAGGCTTAATGTAATCCAACAGACGTTGGTAATGCGTCACTAATACGACGGCATTTTCTTTGGTTCGCAATTTATTAACACCTTCGGCCACAATTCGAAGGGCATCAATATCCAAACCCGAATCAGTTTCATCCAACAGCGCCAATCGCGGCGACAAAACTGCCATTTGTAAAATTTCGTTTCGTTTTTTTTCACCGCCAGAAAATCCGACGTTGACGGCTCGGTCTAAATATTCTGGCTTCATTTCAACAATTTTCATTTTTTGATATAAAAATTCGCGGAATTCACCTTCTGATAAGGGCTCTGAACCCTGGTGCTGCAGTACAGAATTAAATGAAGTGTGTAAGAAATTAAAATTTGAAACCCCTGGGACTTCAATAGGATATTGAAAAGCTAAAAAAATTCCTTCTTTAGCGCGCATGTCGGGTGAAAATTCTAATAAATTTTGCATCGTGAAATTTATTTCATATTTAACTTCACCAGCTGTGACTTCGTAAGCTGGGTGACCAGCTAAAATTTTTGATAATGTGCTTTTACCTGATCCATTAGGCCCCATGATTGCGTGAACTTCACCAGCTTTGACGGATAAATTCAGGCCTTTTAATATTTCTTTGTCTTCGATTTTCGCATGTAAATTTTTAATTTCTAACATCGTCTGGTTTCTCTTTCTGCCTGAGGCATTTAGCCCACACTGTTTTCTAGTTTCATTTCGATCAATTTCACGGCCTCGACGGCAAATTCAAGCGGTAGCTCTTTGAACACTTCTTTGCAAAAACCATTCACTAACATAGAAATTGATTTTTCAGTGTCTAAGCCACGCGATTGTAAATAAAAAATTTGATCTTCAGAAATTCTGGACGTACTGGCTTCGTGTTCAAGTATCGCCGATTTATTTTTAACTTCGATATACGGAAATGTATGCGCACTGCATTTGTCTCCGACCAACATTGAATCACATTGCGAATAATTTCTGGCGTTTTCAGCTGACGGCATAATCTTAACAAGCCCCCGGTAAGCATTCGAAGATTTTCCTGCAGAAATGCCCTTCGAAATTATTGTGCTTTTGGTATTTTTACCGATATGGATCATTTTTGTGCCGGTATCAGCTTGCATCAGGTCATGTGTCATTGCCACGCTGTAAAAAGCACCCTCAGAGTAATCGCCTTGCAAAATAACAGACGGATATTTCCATGTGATTGCAGATCCAGATTCAACCTGCGTCCAAGAAATTTTTGAATATGCGCCTTTGCAAATTCCACGCTTGGTTACGAAATTATAAATTCCACCAAGTCCATTTTTATCTCCGGCATACCAATTTTGAACTGTTGAATATTTAATTTCAGCTTTTTCTAATGCAATCAATTCAACAATTGCCGAATGTAACTGGTTTTCGTCGCGCTGAGGAGCTGTGCAGCCCTCGAGATAGTTTACGAAACTTCCTTCGTCAGCGACAATCAGAGTTCGTTCGAACTGACCCGTTTCTTTGGCATTGATTCGAAAATAAGTCGATAAATCCATGGGACACTTTGTATTTTTTGGAATGTACACAAATGATCCGTCTGAAAAAACAGCCGCATTTAAAGCAGCATAATAATTGTCTGTAAACGGAACAACACTGCCAAGATATTTTTCAACCAATTCTGGGTATTTATGAATAGCTTCTGAAATTGAACAAAAAATAACCCCAGCTTTTTCTAAAGATTCATGATGAGTCGTCGCTATACTGACAGAATCAAAAACGACGTCGACGGCAACGCCAGATATTCGTTTTTGCTCTTGCAAAGGAATACCCAAACGTTCAAAAGTTTTAATTAATTCAGGATCCAGGTCATCCATCGATTTTTTTGCGTCAGTTTTTTGTTTTGGCGCAGAATAATATGTCAGATCCTGGAAATCAATTTTTGGATAACTAATTTGCGCCCATTTTTGTGGAACCTCGGAAGGCTCTGTCAGAGTTATCCAGTGGCGATAAGCTTTAAGTCTGTAATCCAAAACCCATTGCGGTTCATTTTTTTTTGCTGAAATAATATGGATGATATTTTCATTCAGGCCCTTGGGAATCGAATCGTTTTCAATTTCAGTTTCGAAACCGTATTTGTATTCATAATTTTGCTTTGAAGTTTCAGACATGTAAAACCTCGCGCAACGTAATTGATTTATAAAAATTTTGTACTTTTAAATTAAGTTGAGTGATTGGCGTCACTATTGTGCATTTAGATGATAATTCACAATCATTTTCAGAGGACAAACACTTTGCCAAATCCGTCGAACTTTCTAGCGCGTCAATAAGCTCGTGGACAGTGACATCATTTAAGTTTTTAGACAGTTGGTAACCGCCAAATAACCCATATTCGGCTTTTAAAATGCCCCGAGAACTAAGAACTTGTAAAACTCTGGAAATGACGTCGTAAGGCGCATGCGTTTGTTCTGCAATATCCTGGGCACTGACCGTCAGACGCAGGATATTTCGCGACCTGGGCTTGAGTCCTTTTGATTCAAGATCGATGTCATTAAACAGCTTTAAAGCCATTAATGCGTATTCTGTTTTTTTACTCAGTTTGTTCACGTAAATTCCTTTAATTTCAGATATTTAACTTAATTAAAAAATTAACCTGTTTGCAAATTAAGGCCAGCAATAGACCTTTCAATCAATATACGTCAAAATTTGTCGTATATTGATTGAAGGTGTATTGGATTTTTAAATGAAAGGCAAATGATAATTGCAAACTGCGGACATTGACACTGAAAATACGTCAAAAATACATCAAAAAAATCGCTCAAGAATACCCAGACCAATGACGATAAGCTTATATGAAGCAAAAATTTTGTCACACTGCAGTTTGCCTGTTTTTCAGTTCATTAACAATAGTCCAAATTAGCTCGGCCAAAATCAATCGAATACCGCAAAATATCTACAGCCAACAAACAGCCTGGGCTTATCCAAAATATGAATTTCAAAATGCTCTAGGCTATGAAAAAAATGTATTTCAGACTCCAACTACTCTGCAAACTGAAGTTGAATTTTGGATCGATATATACACAAAATACACAACACACCAAGGGGTATTTCATATCAGCGGTGATGTTGAAAAAATCATCGGCGAAATTGATTTGACCGATGTTTATTTGAATCAAAAGTACGGCCCCATTCGCCGTGAAAAAGAAGCCGAAGTTTTAATTCGCAGAAAACGACAACAGATCGCGAATCAATACAAAATAAAAAATATAAAAACAATCAGGCTACAAATGGGCCTGAAAGACAGAATGAAAACGGCTATTTTTGAATCTGGTCGGTATTTGCCTATGATGGAAGAAATTTTTAAGAAACAAAATTTACCTATCGAACTGACTCGATTAGTTTTTGTTGAAAGCTCCTTTAATATCCATGCTCAGTCGCGCGTCGGCGCCAGCGGGTTATGGCAGATTATGCCGATATTAGGAAAAAAATTTAAATATATTGATAACAGACAGGATATGCGAAATCACCCGCGCTCGGCAACTATTTTGGCAGCTAAAATTTTGAAACAAAATTATCAAATATTAAAATCTTGGCCACTGGCTGTGACCTCGTATAATTTTGGCGTCGGAAGTATGCTGAAAGTTCAGAAAAAATTAAAAACTAACGACGACCAACAAATATTTAATTCAGCCAATTTAAAAAAGCATATCGGCTTCGCTTCTCGTAATTTTTATGCTACATTTTTAGCAGCCCTGTATGTCGAATCACATGCAAATATTTATTTTGGCGAACCTATGATGATTGCAAAACCATTGAAGTTGGATCAATTCCAATTGGAAGCCAAAGCTGATTTTGATCAAATCATTAAAAAATACAACATCGATGCAACAAGTTTTAAGAAAATGAACGTACATATTTTAAGTAAGCATTTAAAATCAGGGAAAATGATACCCAAAGGTACATTAATCAATATTCCATCAAATAAAGTTGCCACAACCGACAGCCCAGAGTAATTTTTTAGTCATGAGATTATTTTTTTCTGTTTTCGTTTCCTTATTTGTCAGTGCTGTGTTTTTTTTCACAATTAAATTTTGGGGACTTTCACAACGCTATATTGATTACAACCACCCATTTTATTCAAAAATACAAACACCGATCATTTTTCAAAAAAGTAATTCGAAAACATTAATGGCTAATATCCAATCAGATCAAAATTTGTATTTGGATATTGCTTTGACCCTGGATCAGCAAATCGTATTGCCGCTGGATTCATTAAATACAAAATACAGATCAGAAAACTTTTCTGAAATGTCACAACCGGCCGCGCTGATGTCCGATTATGCAGATCAATTTAAAAATCGACGAATCATATTAAATTTAATTGAAAATCCGATCGCTGGTCCTGACATTATTTTAGCCGAACTTAAAAAAATGGGTTTCGATAAAGAAAATAATTTTGTTTTCACAAGTCCGTTTGATGCGCAAATGAAAGATCTGAAAGACAAAGCACCCGCATATTTATTTGGCACAACAAATCCCGAAATTTTAAGAATTAAATCAATGGAAAGTGTATTTTTGATGGAAGCCGCCGTATTCAGATCTGATATCGTGATTCATCCACTGAACTTTTATAAACAGGATTTTTTTACAGAAACTTTGATGAGCGATTTAAAGCGTCGATTCAAAAGATTTATCGTAGGCCCACTTCAGCCAGATCAAATGGCCGACGCACAAAAATTAAATCCTTTGGGAATCATCATCCAGAACTAAAAACATTCATTACCCATTTTGGCTTTCACGAAATCACGGGCCTCTGCCATTGTTAATAAGTACGTTTGATCGTGAATCATTGCGTATTCTGCTAAACTTAAATTTTTAATTTTTTTAGCTTTTCGCAAGAATTGTTTTTTTTTCGGATCTGCTTTTAAAATTTTCCGTGCTTGCGATAAATTTTGTATTAAATCTAAATCAGATTTTGTAATTTGGTGGTTTACTTTTTTTCGCGATTGAACATAACCGTCAATCAATCGCAAGGTGCCTGTGATTCCCCGGTTGTACGCCATATATACGAATTGTTCTAAAATATTTTGATCAATAACGGCGGATATTTCAGGACGATTCAATAAAAACTTAGATTTAAAATAAATTTGGTCTTTCAAAGTGTGCAAATAATGTAAAACCAAAGCGCGATAAGGATTTTGTGGAACCGACATCATAGAACATCTTTGATTGATATCAGCTGATTCTTTTTGTAAATCGTCGAAAACATTTGATATTCGTTGGCAACTTGGACTGGACGTAATCATCAATTGTTCGCGAGTTTTTTGTAACAAATTTGTATCTAATACTCTTAAAATTCCATTTTTTGTAAATTGACTGATGCCTGCGTCAAAACCCGTGTTATTAATTGCGTTTAAATGAAATCCGCTTTCAATCATAATTTGCAAATACGAACTGCGCGGATCTAAATTAAAACAATTTTTGACATCATGGTAAGCATTGTAAATTAAATTTGTATAATTTTGCGATAAGCATGGCCGAACAGAAGTGACCACAGGTTTACCTATTGGGGAATCGCAGATTGCGTATGAACCTCTGAAATTTTTTTGAGCGAATTGAATACATTTGACGGGAATTTTTTGTTCCCAATCATTTTCGTGATTTTCTAAGTAAGTTTGAGGGACTTTTTCAATAATTTGTTTTTCAAGGTAATTTTTTCTGTCGTTTTGACAAATTTCGTAATTTATTTTTTCTCCATTTATTTTCTCTCTTGGCAATTCAAGCGAGGCAGGAGCCCGCACAGATTCCGTCATTGGCGTTTTTTGAACACAGTGAATCAAAAACGAAACTGAAAATATCAGTAAAATTTTTGAAGCACCACGTATCCGATTCATGTTGATCAGTCCTCTGTTTGCAATTAGAATATCTGCATGAATAGAATAACATTATTTTTTGCGTCTGTTGGTATTTCAATTTTTTCGACCTTGGCCTTTGGGCAGTCGGCGGTGACAAATACCTCGACAAACGTCGTGGCGCAGTCGGGCGTCCACATGACCGGTATCGGTGCAATTTTACAAGCCAGCTTGGCTGTGAAAATCGTGATTTTGATATTAGTCAGTTTATCAATCTTGTGTTGGGCCATCGGTTGGTCAAAATACAAAGAGCTTAAAAATTTAAAAGAACAAAATTCTTTGTTCGATAATTTATTTTGGAAAACAACATCATTAGACGAAATGTACGGCAAACTTGAAGCCTTTAAAAACAGTTCTCATGCGCGCGTGTTCAAAGCTGCCTACTCAGAAATGAAAAAAATAGCAGATTCCCCGTTAATGAACAAAACGCAGGGATCTGAAAACGAAGCTCCCCAATTATCAGGAATTGATAACCTGGAACGTTCACTTCGGAAAGCTACTGAAAATGAAATTTCTGAATTGGAATCGCGATTAACAATTTTAGCATCAACAGGATCTACAGGACCATTCATTGGGTTGTTTGGAACTGTTTGGGGAATTATGAATTCATTTTCACAGATCGCACAGACTGGTTCAGCAAATTTAGCGGCCGTTGCGCCAGGAATTTCAGAAGCGTTAATTACAACGGCCATTGGTTTGGCCGCAGCAATTCCCGCTGTTATTATTTATAACCATTTTATCAGCGTTATTCGCAAAGAAGAAATTTCGTTGAATAATTTTAGTTCTGATTTTTTAAACATTGTAAAAAGAAATTTTTTCAAAGGCTAATGTCAGTGGGAATGAATACGAATTCGAAAAGCACTAAAATGGTCATGAGTGAAATTAATGTGACTCCATTTGTTGACGTCATGTTGGTGTTATTAATTATTTTTATGGTGACAGCGCCCATGATGCAACAGGGAATCGATGTTAATCTGCCTAAAACCGCATCCAGCGGCGTCAGTCTGAATGAAAATCCGTTCGTCATCGTTATTCAAAAGGGCGGTCAAATTAAAATTTCTGATATTGATGTTTCAATGACTGATTTACGTGAAAAATTGAATGCTATTTTTCAAAATAAAAAAAATAAACAGGTCTATATTCAGGCTGATCGCAAAGTTGATTATGGCTATGTCGCCGAAGCAATGGCTGAAATTCGACAAGCAGGAATTTTAAATATCAGCTTAATCACTTTACCCAAAGACGGACAATAAGGATTTTTTTGAATTTAAAAAAAGGCCTGGTCATTTCATTCAGCGCGCATGTCATTATTGTTTTAATAATGACTCTTCGAGCCTTTATACAGCCGTCGCCACAAATTATCGATGTTTCGCAAGCCGTTCGTGTTGATATGGTTGAACTTCCAGACCAGGTTAACGACAAACAGTTACCTGAAAAAATTCAAGATATTTTAAAAGAAAAATCAAAACCTGTTCTTGAGCCCGAACGTGAAAATATTGAGCCTGAGGAAAAATCTGAGCCCGTGCCAAAAATCAAAGAACTGCCGCCTAAAAAAATAATTACACCTGATTTAAGTGCAGTTGATTTATCAAAATCAAAAACGAAACAAAAAAATGCTTTAGATAAATTAAAAAAAATGTCCGCCATCGAAAAGATTAAACAAGATTTAAAAAATGATGCTGATCAAAAAGAAAATAAAAAATCAGCTCCGATCAAAGGCCGTGTTTTATCTGCTGGTTCTAAAATCGCGGGTTTAGATAAATTGCAGTCCGATGAATATTTATCAAAACTGGATGTCCAGATTAAATCGCATTGGAATTTGCCTCAGTGGATGATTGGAAAACCATTCAAAACGACAGTTTGGGTCAAATTAAATGCGAATGGATCAGTTATTTCAAAAAAAATATCCAGTTCGAGCGGGAATCCAACATATGACGAATATTGTTTGGCTGCGGTCGAAAAAGCATCGCCGTTTCCGGCAGTGCCGGAAAAATTCAGCGAAGTTTATAAAACAGATGGTGTCAGTTTTGCGTTTCCGGAATAAACTATTTTACAAGAGGTTCGTATGAAAATATTTGGTTTCATTTTTGTTTTGTTTTTTTCGACGTATTTATTTTCTCAGCAATCCGTAATTAAAGTCGGTGATGCCAAAAGCCGTAAAAGCAATTTAGCTTTTCCCTTTTTTAATAACATAGGTACAAATCAAAGCGGTGCTGCGATGAAGGCTGCTTCTGAAATTTATAATTCAACCAAAAAAAATCTGGAACTGTCGACATATTTTGAATTAATGCCATTAGCTTCATTTTTAGAAGATACTAAAAATTTATCCGTTAAACCAAAATCCGGTGATGCCAACGGGTTTAAATTTGATTCGTGGAAAACGATCGGCGCAGAATTTTTAATCCGCGCATCGTATTCTTTAACTGATAAAGATCTGACTGTTGAAACTTTTTTATATCAAACAGATCAATCAAAATTGATTGTCGGCAAACGATACAAAGCAAATATCAACCAAACTGAACAAATCGGAAATACAATTGCCAACGACATTTTAGAAGCGATTACAGGGAAACGTGGATCATTCATGTCCAGGCTGACTGCCACGACCGATAAATCAGGATACAAAGAGGTTGTTACAATGTCTCTTGAAGGCAATGACATTGCTCAAATCACCCGCGACCGCAGTGTTGCAATTTCACCTAATTGGTCACCTGATGGTAAAAAAATAGTTTATTCAATATACACAAAACGCGTCGGCGCAGCTCAACAAAATTTAACGCTATTTATACAAGATTTAAATACGAGTAAACGCAATATTTTGTCGAACAGAAATGGATTAAATTCGGGCGGAAGCTTTTCGCCGGATGGTCAGAATATTTATTTGACCATTTCCAAAGGCGGTTCACCTGATATTTATAAAATTAATTTGAATGGCGATCAATTAAATCAACTGACAAAAGGGCCTGCCGGCGGAATGAATGTTGAAGCTGCCGTTTCACCCGATGGATCCAAAATTGCCTTTTCGTCAGATCGCGGTGGAAATCCAATGGTTTATGTCATGAACAATGATGGCACAAATGTGAAGCGCCTGACATTTCAAGGAAAATATAATTCAACGCCGACATGGTCACCAGACGGAAAAAAAATTGCCTTTGCCGGCCAGGTTGACAATTATTTCGATATTTTTGTCATGGATTCTGACGGCTCAAATATAAATCGCATCACATCTGCGACAAAATCAAATGGCAAACGCGCCAGCCAAGAAGACCCGTGTTTTTCACCAGATGGCCGATTTGTGGTTTACACCAGTAACCGTACTGGCAAAAATCAAATTTTTATCAGCTCAGTTGATGGTACCCAAGAGCGTCGTGTCACGAATGATTCTTATAACTATTTTAAGCCCAAATGGTCGAATAATTTAGAATAAAAAAACAGCAAAACTGATGCATACAACGGGGCATTGACGGCCCCGTCCCAGTCCCCTAACTATATTCTTTATGAATACAAAAATGTTAAAACAAAATTTGCAGTCAAAATACAGCACAGTTGTTTGGATTTATTTAATTGCTTTCGTTTTGATGACTTGGTCATTTAAATCACACTCAGCAGATATTAAGCCTGAATTGAAAACTAAAAATAAAATTAAAAAAATAAACACAAAAAACACACCACAGAAGGGAACACCCATGTTTGCAATTTTTGAAACAAACAAAGGCAACATCAAAATTAAATTATTCGCAGACAAGGCGCCAAAAACTGTCGAAAATTTCGTAGGACTTGCTGAAGGCACTAAAAAATTCACTGATCCAAAAACTGACAAAGAAACAACTCGTGCATTTTATGATGGCCTTGTATTCCACCGTGTAATTCCAAATTTTATGATTCAGGGTGGATGCCCACTGGGTACAGGCACTGGTGACCCAGGATACCGTTTTGCCGATGAATTTGATAAATCATTATCACATGATAAACCTGGCAAATTATCAATGGCCAACGCAGGCCCAGGAACAAATGGTTCACAGTTTTTTATCACTGTTTCTGCAACACCTTGGCTTGATGGCAAACACACAATTTTTGGCGAAGTTGTCGAAGGCTATGAACACGTCGAAGCAATTTCAAAAGTAAAAACTGGCATGAACGATAAACCCGCTGAAGCTGTGGTTTTGAAACATGTCAAAATTGTTCGCGAATAATTTTATTTTATAGACTATCCGATACACTGAAAACCAAACAGTGGCCGCAGCTGCACAGCGTTTCATATTGAAACGCTCAGTTCGCATATATTGAATCTTTGTTGCACCGGTTTTTGCACACTAATATATGTATGAAAAAATATATCACTTTTTTGTTTATTTTTATTTTACAAAATGCCCAAGCCCAGCGGTGTGGTGATTTATTTAAAACTGACACCGTCACAGCAGTTCGAAATACCAAAATTGATTGGGACCATGAATTATCAGAAACGCCGAATTTAAATGAATTGTTAAAAAAATATCTGGCCGACCCCAAAATGCCTATTCAATTAAAATACATGCTACAGAAAGCATTCGTAGCAAATGATGTAGAAATCAGAAATTTTACAAAAGAAATTAAAAAAAAGTATTCGTTTGATCCGCATCTGTCTGCGTTTGCAGGTAATTTGAAATGGAAATTTAAAATCAAGGCGCGCGCTACAAAAAATTTTAACGACGCAATTTCAGATCCTGCAGAAAGATTACATTCCGACAAAAGTCGCTCTGATGGCTGGTTTCATGACCGATTTTTCGTTGCCGTCGAAGACGGATCACTTTATCAAGTCGATAATCCATTATTGATTTTTATGCACGAAATGGCGCATATCAGATTTCATATTTATTTTGATCGTCATGTTTCGGATTTGGTCGGCAAATTTCCTGCTGATTTAATTTCAAAGGACAAAGATAATGTGATTGAAATGGATACGGATTTATATTCATATTTACAAGAACGTTATGCGCACGAAGTTGAATTTACCGTGTTAAAATCGATCAAAAATACAAAATATCTGTTTTCAATACCCAACAAATGGGTCAATTTATCGATGCATTCAAACGGGCCCGTGGTTAAAAAACAAATTGCCACGATGATTCGTCATGGATACGGTTTGCGCGATGAACGATTTGTATTTATGGACAATCAAAAAATCAGTTCAATTTTATTAAATGGCCTGGACCCCAGACACTGGAAAAAACCAGGTCTCACTATGAGACAACTGTTCAATTTCTGACAGCTGTCGAACGATATTGTTCAGGGTCTTATTTTGAAACAACCACGCGAATTACGTTCGATTACATATTGGCAGGCGTGACATATTTTTTGCAATTGAATCTTATATGAATAAAACACAGTTCAAACAAATTTTGGTGGCGAGTCTATTGATCTGTTTTGCAGCGACGGGATTTGCCGTCACTGCAAAGGCATTGAAACAAGGCCAACGCTTTACAAAGGCGCCAGAAGCAAGCAAATTATTAGAACGATTGAATTTTGAATCAGCTCCTCTGCCATTAAATTATTTTCAAAAAATCCGAATCGAATTAAGTAAAGCCGCACAAGCTGAAGCTGCTGCAGCCAAAAAGCATGGTGTTATGTTGAATTCATTAATCAAACTAACACCTGATACATTGGGATTTTTTGTTGCTACTGGAGCTGTGAATTTCATGACGATGTGGAATGCATCCAGCGGAAATCCATTATTGTTTCAACAGCAAGTTATCGGCATGAAAGACCCCATTGCTCATTTATCGTTTTATTCATTTATTGCTGCAAACGGATTTTATTCAAATTGGCAAACTGGTAAATTGAAAAAAATGTCGCCGCAGGCCCGCGAAATGGAAATTCGAAAAATTTCATATGCCGGCATGGCCGCAGGATCATTGGCTTCATCTGTGACGGCGGATATTGGCGCTGCCATCACTGGATGTTCAAATAATTTATTAAAAAATAGAACTGCTGAAGCCACTGCTGCTGACGATTCAGCCTGCGAAGCTGCTTTGAAAACTTGGACGACCAGAAATTTAACACAAAAATATGTACCCCAAATTTTTTCTTTATTAGTCGTGCAAGCAGCTACGGAATTCACACACAAAGGAATTGCTTACGGAGCAACTGGTATTTTAAATGTTTTAA
The DNA here is from genome assembly GCA_031428135.1 of Pseudobdellovibrionaceae bacterium. GTDB lineage: Bacteria > Bdellovibrionota > Bdellovibrionia > Bdellovibrionales > Bdellovibrionaceae > Pseudobdellovibrio. The sequence goes on from JANPOT010000030.1 coordinate 136,453, forward strand.
AAGGCCTCGGAGCAAAAACAGGACTGAAAATATCAGCGATCGATTTGGTTTTATATGCAACTCCGGGTAAATTCGGAATTCAATTATTCAAAGTCGTTGGGAAAGTCACACAATTCACATTTTTCGTGGGCATCGACCATTTACTAAACAATACATTAACACGTGGGCTTAATAACATTTTAAAACCTGCAATTTTTAAAACGTTTGATCTGTACACATTAAATACGCTGTTTGAAGTTGGTACAAAATATCAATGGAATGTCGAAAAAATCAGTACGTTAACGCCCATGGCATTCCCAGAAAACAGGGCTGATAAAAACACATCTGAAGCGTATTTAAATTTTAGTGATTTTTCGACGAAATTCCCCGCTGAAATTACTAATTTCACGGAACGCATGCAAGAATGGCGCGATCATTTAAATGCAAATGTTGAACTGGATTTAACCGAGTGGATGAATTTAACAACACGGATGTATAATCAAATCCAAACCAGCGAAAATTTTTACGACAGTTTTTTAAGCGAAATGTTTACCTATGCAAATACAGACCACAGAGTCAAATTGGCGGAATTATCACCAGAAGCATTTAATAATACGACAGGCTTTCCGTATCGCACATTACCACTGTACGGCGTTAAATTTATTCCATGGGTGAATTCTGATGGCAAAACAACAAATGTTGAACCTGATAAGGCCTATTTGTTATTCCCGAAAGAAACAGAATTGGCACAATCCAATTATTTGCGCGCTTTTGCTGCGGAATTTTTAAAATCTGAATACTATAAAAAAATTGAACTTACAGCGATACACAAAGAATTTATGAATATGACTTTACAAAAATTGATGTCAGCCGACGTGAATGAACAAAGTAGTGCTTTGAAAAATTTAGTTGAATTCCGAATTATCCAATATCAAATTGGCGCACAAGCAAAAAGTAATTTGAATTTCATTCATTTAAGATTAGCTCTGCTTAAAGAAATTGGCGAACCCGAAGCAAAAATGAATCGCGGCGAAGGATTCGCAGGAGCCTTTGCATTAGCCAACAAAGCCCAAATCGAAACCGCCGATTTTGATGGCGCATCATTAATCACAACGAATACATCAATTTTTAACGCCAGTTCGATTTTAATGCATCAAATGATCTGCGGCGATTCATTTGGTAAAATTAAAAATTATGAAATTGGAAAAACTGACATCACATTGTGGCAACCCGATTTTATTGCTCCTGCGATTGTCACATCACAGGCCAAAGAATTCTGTAATGTTGAAAATCGCATCTATGATGAAGATTTCTATAAAACAAAATTAACGAATGCCCAGGGTGTCGTATTTTCAAATCCTGCTGATTTTATATTTAAAAATATTAATGTTAAAATATTGGGTGATTACACTGATAAAACAAAGAAAACTGATTTTACGACTTGGTGGGCAGATAACGTTTTATTTCCGATTTTACCAAATTTAAATAAATGGGATAAAATTTATTCGAATTTAATTGTTAAAATGGATCAAAATTTATTTCCTCACGGAAAAACATCAGTTCAATCCGTTGTCGATGATTTGACTTTAAATAATTTTAATTTAGAAAGTTTTTTACCCAGTAAAAATTCAGAGTCATTTAAATTTGAAACTGAATTTTATTTGCAAACAATCCATTTGGTGACAACCAAACAACAACTGTATTTGCCAGCAAAGGGTGACAATTCGGTTGTTGTTGAATCAAAAAAGCTTTCAAAAAACCAGTACGGAAATGTGTTAAAAAAATTAAACTCAGAGACTGCGACACAAATAACAACGTCATTAAAACAAATGTTGAACGAACTTGAAAAACCAGTGACTCAATTGGACATTGAATACCAAACATTAAACGATCAGCAATTAACAATGATTTTGACGGACCAAAATAAAATGGCCGAATTTGAAAAACAAATGAATTATAAAAAATATTTACAATTCAAAGAAAATTTTGAACAAGGTATTTCAAAAATTGAAACAGCTGCGGGACTTAAAACTGCACAAGCTTCGGCGCTGGACGAAAACAAATTGGTTTTCACTGATGCCAAAGTTGCGACTCCGAATTTTGAACAATCTGTGATTATTGCCGCCGCACAGGGCTTACGCAGCATCGAATCCAATATTTCTCGCTATGTACGTATGAAATTATTGGTCAGATACGGATTGAAATTTTCAACAGAAGACAATAAAAAATCTCAGAATGAGGCGGTTAATCAGGCCACTTCGCGTGGGGTGTTACAGCGTAAATAAATTTGACAGCTGTCGATCATTTCAAAGTTAATGACAATATATTAGGTTTAAAAATGAACACCACAGTTTTAAATAAAATCAGCGGGCACAAAAATTGAAACTCAAATTACATAACGAATTTATAACTAAAAAATTAAAACAAGGAGACCTTTATGAACAAAAAAATTATTTTCGCAACAGCTTTCTTGATTTCGGCAACTTTGATGGCCGCACCAGGAAAATCAGTAGAAATTAAACGCGAAAAAGCAACCGAAGTTATGGCCAATCGATCATCAAAAGAAAATAAAGAATATCTTTCTGGTGTTTCAAAATCAATTGCTGAAACTGCCGGAATGGGCGGATCGAAAGCAAATGTTGATCGCGCTTTATCACAAGGCAGTGCAGATTTATTAGTTTCTGTGACTCGCTTAGCAGATAAAAAAGACGTTGCAGCATTAGCTTTAGTCGTTGAGCTCAGCGAAGGAGTTAAAAGTGAAACTGAAGCAAACACGTTGGCTTTGATCGCCGAAAAGGGACTTGAAAAAATCACGACTGCAACCGATTTCGTCACTGCAATCAAATCAGCTATTGCAAACGGAAAAAGCTTAACAGAAGCATTAAAAATCGGTGCTGAAAAACGAAAAGACAAATCGATGTCTGTTGAAGACTGGATCAAAGAATTATTAAAGTGCTAATTTAATTTTAAAAAAATTCAATTAACGAATGGCCTCACCCAAACCAAATTTGTGCGGGGCTTTTTCGTATTCAGATTGCGCCGCCGCCATCCATGACGTTAAATTATTTTGGCGATTTTCTTCGGATGGGTGTGTCGACATAAATTCAGGGCCCGATTTTCCACCACTGGCCGCAGCCATTCGTTGCCACAATTTAACAGATTCAGATGGGTCGTAACCAGCGCGAGCCATATAGAGTTGACCTTCTTGATCCGCTGACGATTCATCAGTGCGAGAAAATTTACGACTGAAAAATGCAATTCCCAATCCCCCGACGACACCACCCAACTGACTCATTTGACGACACTGATCTGTTTTACACAACAATTGCCCGCCAAGTACTGCGGCTGCACCAACTGCCAGTCCAGCTAAATTTTCATTTTGTGCACGAGTATAATTTTCTTTGCCGTGCTGTAATGTCGCATGGGCGACTTCGTGCCCCATGACCGCCGCAAGTGCCGCTTCAGTTTTTGCGACTTTCATAATACCTGTGTATACAGCCATTTTACCGCCAGGCATGCACCAAGCATTGACTTCAGGACTGTCGATTAAAATATATTCCCATTGATAATTTTTCCCTGAAGCTGCAGCGATTCGTTGGGAAACACGTTGCACTATCGCAGTCCATTCTTTATTGGTTGAAATTTTAGTTTTGGGATCCGATTTAATTTGAGAATAAGCTTGCGCGGCTTGTGCGTTAATTTCGTCTTCGCCGATTTGAGATGTTGCGCAAGCATTCAAAAATAAAGCCGCTATTAAAACAAGTAATATTTTTTTCATTTAATACTCCGATTCTTTGTCGTCCATCACAATATAAATCTCAACTCGACGATTCTGAGAACGATTTTCGTCAGTGTCGTTGGATTTTAATGGCCTGGTATCAGCATAAGAAATTGCAGCCAGTCGTTTGGGGTCAAATTGGTGATATTTTAATAAATATTTGACGATGCTGGTCGCACGAAGAGCACCCAGTTCCCAATTGGTTTCAAACGGAGAATTTTTTCCGACCGATGTATTATCTGTATGACCTTCGATAATTATTTTTCTGTCAGATTCTTTTAACAAAGCCGCAATCGCATCCAACGCCTTCAGTGAAGTGACTTTGAGTTTTGTACCGCCAGCATTAAAAAATTGTGCTGAAGCCAATGAAATACGAACACCAACGGCATCATGCCTGACGTTTTGAATAGATTGTTTGGTTGTTGCATCCATTTTTTTTTCAACGAAACGATTGATGTAATCCTGGGTTTCACCGGGGCCTTTGCCTTTGGGAAAACCTTCCAGCGGTATAATGACGTCTTTGTTTTCTGAGCCTGCACCTAAAAGACCTTGGCCGGCCTCTGCATCAGCGCCTTCGCCGCCACCAGATAATTTCAGATTCATACGAACTGATTTTTCAAATGATTTTTGCTTGTCTTGGTTATTGGTTGATGTGGCATACATCACAACAAAAAATGCAAATAACAAAGTAATAAAATCCGCATAGGAGACCAACCACCTGTCGTGATTTTCATGCTCTTCATGTTTGTTTCTTTTATTTGACATGAATACAACAACCTTTACTTAATTTTTTAATGACTATTTCGTTTTACGAAACGCCAATAATTTTTGTTCAATTAAATTGGGATGAACGCCCGCGCTGATCATCAGTGCGCCTTCAAGAATCATTTGCTGTTGCCTGATACGTACTGAAATATTTTTTTTAATTTTCGAAGCCACAGGTAAAAAAATTAAATTGGCAAAACCAACACCATAAACTGTTGCCACGAACGCAACGGCAATACCAGAACCCAATTTTGAAGTATCTGATAAATTTCCCATAACATGAATTAATCCTAAAACTGCGCCGATGATACCAATTGTCGGAGAATAGCCACCAGCATCAGACCAAATTTTACTGGCATTCATCAGACGCTCTTCTTCTTTGTCGATTTGCGTTTCTGAAATTTCACGAATTAAACTGGCATCAACACTGTCAACAATATTTCTGATCATTGGTTTTAAAAATTCTGTTTTCAAAGTATTTACTTTGGGCTCGAGAGCTAAGACAGATATTTTTTTTGTAATTTTGGCACATTCAATAATTTCGGCAATTGGAGTGTCAAAATCGACTTCAAAATCTTTGAAGGATTCTTTGAATAATTGAAATCCTGTTTTAAGGTCTTTGGTTCTGTTTGAAACTAAAACAGCGCCGAATGTCCCCGCAACGACAATCAAAAATGCAGTTCCTTGCAACAGCGATGAAATATGACCACCTTCAATGAAATTGCCCAGAAGTATGCCGCCCAAACCAATTAACAAACCTAAAATTGTTGCTCTATCCATAAACTATAGTCTGGCATATAATAAATTATCATTCACTTTTATATTCAGATCCTCTAGACTTTGGGCTTAATGGAATTTTTTTATCAAATCGATTTATTTTTATTTAAATTTATTAATCAAACTGCAGAAAATTCTGTGTTTGATCAACTGATGCCTGCCATAACAGATTTACATTTGAACAAGTGGTTTTCTGTTCCCGTATTAATTATTTTGCTTGCAGTCTTTATTCGCAAATATCAGCGAATGGGAATCACATATTTTTTGTTTTTAATTTTAGCTGTATCAACCAGCGATTTTACAGGTGCTAAAGTTAAACGCATTGTTCAGCGCCCCAGACCATTTCAAAACATCGAAGCCCAAGCCATCCAGCGAAGTCCTGCAGGTAAAAATAACAGTTTTTATTCAAACCACGCTTCAAATAATTTTACATTTGCGACGTTGATGAGCTTTGCATTTCCTTCAGCTCGAATAACTTTATTTGCTATCGCTGGGTTGATAAGCTTTTCACGAGTTTATAACGGAGTTCATTACCCGATTGATATTTTTTGTGGTGCATTGGCTGGGTTGTTTTGGGGATGGATTTTTTATACAATTTTACAAAAAATAATATTTAATTTCAGGAAAAAGTCGATATGAAAGCATTAGTCACCGGCGCCAATGGATTTTTAGGTTCATGGCTTTGCAAACGATTATTAAATGATGGACACCAGGTTACAGCTTTGATTCGTAAAAACAGTGATATATCAGAAATTGAAAATTTGAAAATTGATTATGCTTATGGTGATGTCACAGATTTAAATTCATTGCGCGAAGCTTTTAAAAATAAAAATCATATATATCATTTGGCCGGCGTCGTTGCATATAAAGCCAGCGATCGTGAAAAAATGAATCAGGTCAATATCGAAGGCACCAGAAATGTTGTTCAAATTTGCGAAGAGCAAAAAACAGAACAGCTTTTACATTTATCATCGGTTGTTGCTGTCGGAGCCAGTTTCAAGCCAGAAATTTTAAATGAAGATTCTGAATATACTATTTCAAATTTAAATTTAGGATATTTTGAAACCAAACACATTGCAGAAAAAATTGTCATGGACGCTGCTGCCGCAAATAAAATAAATGCAATTTGCGTAAATCCCGCAACAATATATGGTCCGGCAGATGCAAAAAAAAGCAGCCGTAAAATGCAAATCAAAGTCGCCCAAGGCAAGTTGCCGTTTTATACAGGCGGTGGTGTCAATGTTGTGTCAGTTGTTGATGTGATCGACGGAATTATCAATGCAGTTCAATATGGAAAAAATGGACATCGATATATTTTAGGTTCAGAAAATTTAACCATTCAAAAATTATTTGAAATCATCGCTGATTGCGCTGGAGTATCAAAACCAAAAATTAAAATACCAACACCCCTATTGCACGCATTGGGTTTTATCGGCGATTTAACGGGTATCGGCATTAGCCAAGAAAACGCGTACACGGCCAGCATGTACCACTGGTTTGATTCAGCAAAAGCCAAAAATGAAATTCAATTTAAACCGTCGGATTCAACCGCCGCGATTGAATCCAGCGTCCGTTGGATGAAAGATCATGGTTATTTAGATTTATGATTGTTATTAAAAAATGAATGTGTTTAAAAAATTTATTTTTATTTTCTCTGTTTTCATGGCCACGATAGCTGCTTATATTGGATTACAAATTCCGTCTGACCAGCAAATTACTGGCTGCATAAAAACGACAATGTTTAATGTAGATTTATGCCCGCAAAATAAAAACTATACGCCATTAAAAAATATATCGCCGTATTTACAACGTACATTGATCTTAACCGAAGATTCATCATTTTATACACACAATGGATTCGATTCTGAAGGAATTGAACATTGCATTGAACAGATGAAAGAAAAAAAACGTATTGTTTGTGGTGGCTCAACAATCAGCCAGCAATTATCAAAGAATATGTTTTTGACCAAAAATAAAAATTTTGTTCGTAAAGGTATCGAAGCCCTGATAACAATAAAAATTGAAAAAAAATTATCTAAAAAAGAAATATTAGAAAAATATTTAAATATTGTGCAATTTGGTAAAAATATTTTCGGTGTCAAGCAGGCTGCTCAGTTTTATTTCAAAAAACAGCCGTCACAACTTGATCCGGTTGAATCTGCATTTTTAGCGATGGTATTGCCAAACCCGGAAAAATATTCACAATCCTATTACCGCAAAGATTTAACTCGATTTGCACGCCACAGAATATCAAAAATCTTAGGCGATATGTTTAAATATAAATCACTGTCCGAAGAGCAGTACGTTACATCATTAGCAAAATTAGAATCA
>JANPOT010000031.1:0-64153 GCA_031428135.1 Pseudobdellovibrionaceae bacterium
GAATATTTTTTAGATCACGGTTTTGAAATTTATGAATGGAATAAATCAATTCTTCACGGAAAATTAGCAACAGTGGATGGTTTATATTCGACATTAGGTTCATTTAATTTAAGTCATACAGGTTTTTATCAAAATTTAGAATTAAATATTAATATAAAATCTGCAGCGTTTACCAAAAACATTGATCTGTTGATTAATGACATAATTGATATTGGATGTCAAAAAATAACATATAAATATTTTAATCTAAAAAACACACCGAAAATCAGGATGCTTCGATTTTCTTGTTATGTGATTTTGTCTGTGATTTCAAGGTTATCAATTATTTTTACTTTTCAGCGCGGATATGTAAATAGACATAAAAATTATGAACACCATACTTAAATTTCAAAGCTGATTTTTTAATAACGACGAACGGGGCCTTTCATCGAAAACAATCGTACAATAAATATTAAAAACACAGCGCTTAAAACTGACATCGTTATTGCGCCCCACAAATTACTGAATGAAATGCTGGTCATATCAAACATTAATCCACCAGCGACAGCACCAATCAATCCAATAAATAAGTCGCCGATAAAACTGAAGCCTTTGTTTTGAACAATTATGCTGGCTACCCAGCCAGCAAACAATCCGATCAATATAAAAATTAAAATGTCCATATTGTTTCCTTTAAGTATATTTTTTATTCTTTATTTAAGATTTGAACTTCATTGTGAATTAAATATTCAGGTGCCATTTCTGAAATTTGTCGAAAAATATAATTCATTTCATCAATTGATTTCACAATGCCGCGTATTAAAATTTCATCGTTAATAATCGTTATTTTAATTTTCTGTGCTTTTTTAGAAAGCCCAGGATCTCGTTGAAGCATATTTATAATTTGTTTTTGCAAACTAAAATTACCAGAAAAATGACCCTTGTTATTTGAATTAGAATTTAGCAGACTGATCGTCTTTTTGTTGTATTTAAGTGTCGTGGCCGCAGAGTTATCAGATTCACTTTGTGATTTTGATTTATCTGAATAATCAAGAATTGCAACTGCTGATATTGTTCCAAATAAAAATAATATTAAGAAAATTAATTTTTGTTTCATTTTAGACATCTGCTTTCTGTCTGTTTATACTTAAAAAATAAAAGTAAGTGGGGCTATGTTTAACCCCACTGTATAAATTAATTTTTTCGTCTAGAAACAAACGTCATTAGACTTCCGGCCACAGCGCCAGCGGCAACTGCGATTGCGATACTTTTCGCAGGATTTTGTTTCACATACGTTTGACTTGTTTTGTAATAATCAGACGCTGTATTGGCTAATTCAGAAGCCATTGAGCCCATTTTCTCTCCGACATCGTGCGTAGCTTTTACGATCGCATTTTCTCCGGATTGAAATTTATTTTTTATATCATTTGCATAAGATGTTTTAGAATCAGTTTTAAGCGGTTCCATTGTTGTCTCCTTGGTAATTATTGTTTAAGTGTTGTTTTCGTTTTATCAGATGCAGCTTGTTTTATACTTGAATGGGTTGAAAAAATTTTATCAAGTTGCTTTGTATTTTTTTCTTTATCAGCACTGTATTTATTGTTCAAAAGAGTGCTTAATTGTTTTTGATCGCCTTTTGTTCCGTCAAGGTCTTGATCTGAAATTTTGCTCCACATTTTTTTAATTTCAGTTTTAATTTCAGGCCATTTTTCGTTCGTCACTGGTTGTACAGTCATATAGACTCCTTTTGTTTTGATATATCATTTTGATATATACATTTATGATAGCAATCATTGGGCCATTTTTAATCGATTCAGTTGTTATTAGATCAAGTACATATTTAATTGAAATAAAATGGGGATTTTTTTCTTCATAAATCGGTATTTTTTTCTGTGATCAAGAACTACTGCATTAATTTTAACTGATTATCGACATGCATTATGCCAGGAGCATTCCATGCTGCTAAACGAGCAACATCACGTTCAGAAAATGAATGAACATTGCCAGTCAAAGTGACTTTATCGCCGTTAACGCTGACATTAATTTTTCGTCCTTCGCTTTCGGCTGATCGTTTTAAGGCTTCTTCAATACGATTTTTGATATCAACTGTTTGAGCCTTTGATTTAATTGTCGTTAAATCATTCACGCTGTGCACTCCAGCCAATCGATTGATTGAGTTGATCGCAGCAGTTCGTTGATAATCCCATTGAACTTCACCACGTAAGGTCACACGGCCCTTATCAACAGATATTTTAAGTGTATCAGGAACTTGATAATTCCATTGTAATGCGTTTGCAGCAGCAGCAGCGATATCTTCGTCTTTTTTTTCATTAGGTCCTAAAATCTGAACTTCGATTTCGTTGGCAATAGCTCGAACACCACCAACGCGTTGTGCTGCTTTTTCTGCAATAGTTTTTTCGAAATAATGTGGAACATTACCACGTAATGTGACAACGCCGTCTTTGGCTGTAACGGTCATATTTGATGGTGCCAAGCTCTGATCCCATTTCATTTCACTCAGGACGTCTTTTTGAATTTGTGCATCTGATTTGTCAAAAAAATTGAACATTTTATTTCTCCTGTTGATTGTTATTTAGGTCGTATCCTGCAGAGTGCAAATAGCGGACCAAATTAATTGAATAAAAGTTTTATGATATTTTTTTTAATATCAGCCAACTGATTAATAACGATAAAAATATATAAAATGTGCTTTGGATTGATTTTTTTCGCAAATCTGTACTGCCAAGGGTTGATACCAGAAATAATTTTGAAACATACGATGCGATAATTGAAATAATCAACAAAATACTCAAGTATTCTGTACCGAAAACTCCATTTTCATTCAGCTGAACATTTGCAATGATTGATCCGTGTATTTCAAATAACGATACCAAAAAAGTCAAAATCATAACTCCATTTTGTCCAAATAAAATCTGCAATAATTTTGACGTAAAAATGATCACAATAATAAATAACGTCAGTTTTAAAATAGGCATGATCTGAAATGGAATTTCTGTGGCTTCAGTGAGTTCATAATTTAAATTTCTAGAATAAAAATAAATCATGATGCCAGTCGCAACAAACGGTCCGAAAAATAATATTGAAATGTTGCGCAGACTATCGTCACTACACAGTACAAAGATCCCGCCTTCAATCAGCATTGCTGCCGTCGCTGACAAAAATACAAGTATTTCACCCTGTTGTTCGTCTGTATTTACAGATTTGCTTTTTTTTGCTAATGCAGCTGTAGTTGCAGTACTGGAAACAAGTCCGCCTAAAAACCCTGTTAATAATGCACCAGCACGTACGCTTAAAATACGGCTGATCATAGAACTAAAAACTTGAATGAATATTAATACAAATAGGACTGTGGCAATTTTTTTTAAATTCAGCAGATTCCATGGATCAACCTTTATTGATGGTAAATACCATGCAAGCAGTGCCAAAATCAGCAAAGTAATTAATCCATATTTATTTTTAGACATGATCAATAACAGGGACGACTTCGACATCCATTTTTGCAATTTTATCATAATATTGTCGTTGTTCGCGGATGGGCCACCAATCATACAATAAGGCCTCCATGGGATGCCACATTGCAACCCAGCCAATGATCACAAAACTGACGCTGCCAATTTCTGTAATAACAGGTGAAAATTGAATTGATGCAATAAACTGGGCTAAGCTTAAACAGACAATCAACGTAATTAATCCTACAAGAGCAAAATATCTGGCTGTTCTAAGTCGTTTTCGTAATTTTGATTTTGATAATTTGGATTCATATCTGAAATAAGCACGAATTGATTCTTCGATGGTTAAACTGTTTTCGGATTTTAGATCATCATTGTCAGATGTTAAAATACGAATTTTCATATTTGTTCGATACGGGAATTCTTCGACGGCGCTGACTAAATAAATGACGAATTTTGGATCTAAATCACGATCACGAAACGGAGCAGGATCGCGTTCATTATAAAGTTGACGCGAATTTTTAACGACAACTTCGATAATTATTTTTTTATTTTCATATTTATACCGATTTGATCCTGGTTCTTGATTCATGTATCGGTTTCTCTCTGAACGGTTTATTCATATGTAATAATGACATCGACTCTGCGATTTTGTGCGCGACCGGATGCTGTTTTATTTGTCGAAATTGGTTTCGTATCGCCCAGACCATATACCGAAATATTGTTTGGCGAAATATTATTATTTGTAATTAGGTAGTTTTGTACGGCCTGTGCTCTTTGAATAGACAAAATTTCATTTGATTTTTTTTCACCTATCGAATCGGTGTGTCCTTCAATGGTAATTTGACTTGGTGAAATATCGCCAATGACTTTCTGTACTTTTTCCATGATTGGGAAATTTTCCGGTGCAATCAGTGAGCGATTTTTTAAAAAAGATAATCCTTTCAAACGTAATAAAATTTTGTTCCCTTGTCTGAAAACCTCAGCTTCGTTCGCATCAAATTGCTTTCGCGCAGATTCATATTTTTCATCAAGCTGTAATCTGGATTCTAATATTTCATTTTTTGCCGATACATCAGCAACTTGGTCTTCGGAATTTGTCAGTTCAGTTAATGTTTGATTAAGTGAGTCTTTAGATTGATTCAAAGCTAAACTTTTACGTTCAGTTTCTTTGGCAAAATCTTCGGGCTTCATAGCCGTTGATCCTTTGGCAATGCGTACCATTTTTAACAGTCGATTTGCTGATGTAACAGCTGTTGCGCCAGCGGCATGAATAATATAAGAACTGTGGCGATTCGATTCAATCGCCAACTCACTTTCAGAATATTTTTTTTCTGCCCAGATTAAGGTTTCAGGAGTTAATTTTTGAGCCCCTTCGTTTTTTGCGGTTTGAATTGTATTCAGTGATCCGCTTAATTTATCTTTTTTAATCGACTTTAATTCGACGTCCTGGTATTTTTTGACGATTGTATTTTGTTCGTTTTCAGTAACTAAGGTATTGTTTTTTTCTATAGATGTCGTTAATTTTATCAGGTCATTATCAATTTGAAATGTTTCTTCAGGGAAATATTTCATCGATTGTGCAGACAAGGCATCTTGTCTTGCGTCGATTGATGCATTTAAAATTTCATTTGAAATTTTTGCTACGTTATTTGCGCGATCTAAGTAAGCCTGTGCAACGGCGATTCGGTGTAAAACACTGGTTTGATTTTTATTTTTTGAACGTTCTTCGATGGCTAACTTTTTTGATTTTACAGCGGCCTTGAAATTATTTGGCGAAAGAATATCGATCTGACGAATTTCTGCCTGTTGAATATTAGAATTTATTCGATCGAGTTCTGTTTGAACATCCGCCGTATTGCTAAATTCAGTGACTTTGGGTTCTGTTGTGCACGACATGATGAAAAATATTAATATGATAAAACTGAATCTAAGAATCATACGGATTGCATTGAACATATTTTTTCTTTCTTTTTTATTATTTTACTTATACCAGTTTTTAATGGCTATTTACGTTATCATCTTGACTACGAATTTTATTATCTTTGGTTAATCCTTGTAAAAAACCTTCGATAAAATTAATTTTTAATGTTTGTAAATCAAAAGGAAATATTGATTCCATAGAAGTATTTAAATGAACGGGTACTTGATTTTTTTTTGATTTTCTGAACATTAAAAATAGACTCAGACCACAAATTAAAAATATTGAAACAAATGTGATCAACTGAAATAATTCACCATATTCAAACAGTCCTAAAAATCGATGTAAATCTTGCGCTAAATGAATTAATGATATCACCATGACAATGGCCAACATAATTGCACTAAACATCTTAAACAGAACGGATAAAAAAAATTTATTTATTGCCATATTTACTTTCCCAACAGAAATGCGATTCCGTCGAAGGTTTCGCATTTCAGGGTTTAAATTAATTTTTTCGACCACTCATCATCATTGTCAATAAACTTCCTGCAACCAATCCAGTTGCTGCAGCGATAGCAACACCTTTGGCAGGATTTTCTTTGACATAATCACGACTGTATTTCATAGAATCCGAAGCAGCGCTTGCAAAACCCGATGAGATTGCAGCTGCTGGCTGGCGAAGGTCTTGTGCTGATGATGCCAACATATGTCCAGTTTCCTGAATTTTATTTTTAAATTCAGTAGCAGCTCCGTTTGCTTTACTTAATGAATCTCCGATTAAATTTGCCATGTTATTTCCTTTGTTATTATTGTTATTATTTTATTAACTGCTACTCATTTGATTTTTAATATTGAAGTACTTATTATGGTAACGGCATATTTTTTTTACCATTCGCAAGAAATACGACATACGAAATCACTGCAAGTGACATGAATACGATGAGCAGTGCTTTTCCGATATCGATCGAAACACCTGCTATGCCATAGGCACCGAAGACATAGGCAACGATTGCCAAAATAAAAAACGAAATTGCTGCGCGAACCATTTTTTTCTCCTTTGAAGAGTGTTGTTGTTTTGTGTTCAGTTGTTTATGTTCATAATTCAGTACATTATTTAAATAGAAATCTTATTATCAACGACTGGCAAAACTGCGTAACATCCATGAATTTTTCTCATGAACTTGCAAACGTTGTGTTAATAAATCAACTGTTGTAAAATCACGACATTTTTCTGCACACGAATTTGCATTATGAATTGTTAGAATAATACTTTGTTGATCATCGTATAATGTTGCGATCATTTTTTCGGCACTTTGAACACCGCGCTGTTCTTTGATTATCGTTAATTCAGAAAATTCTAAAAAAGTTGCGGGTGCAGATTGACCCAACATTCGGATTCTTTCTGCGATTAAATCGACAGCCAAAGCCAATTCGATGTATTGATTCATAAACATCGTGTGTAAACTCAAAAAATGTGGACCCGTGACATTCCAATGGTAATTCTGTGTTTTTAAATAAAGCACATAGCTATCCGCTAAAATATTAGATAATCCTTGAATAACTTTTTTTCGATCAGTATCTGTGATACCCGCATCAGTACTGACAGTATTTCGAATTTTCCCAAGTTTATCTTGAGACAAAAATGATGTCGTTCGTTCGGCCGAGCTCAGAGTAGGATTCCCATCCATTGAATAGCGTTCGTCATTATTATTTTTTTCAAAATAAGTTTCGCCAAACAATTGTTGGCTATGAAATGTATTCATGATATCTCCATTTTTATTTAAACTTATGTCCGAGCAATATTGGAATTTGCAATACTCGGACCTACTTTTTTTTGATCAAATCGAAATGAAGCATGTTTTAATTGTTAGTTTGTCCTAGAATTTTATTTTGTGTTGCTATTTTTCATAGCCCGAGGAAAATTTCCCCAAATATTTTTTTGTTTCAATTTGTCTTATGAGCTCAGAGATATTCAATAATAACAAACATATGGCCATAAAGTTGCAAGTAGGTTATTTATGTATATTTAATACATAAAACAAAAACAATTTTTAAACCTAAAGGAATTAAACATGCGGACACATAAATACAAAGTATTCATTACATCATTCGCGATTATATCTTTAACTCGATGTACAAATGCACCACAAAAAATAACTGATTCAGAAGTACCAAGAATTTCATACGCCGAAGAACAAGAAGGTCGTTCGATCACAACAGCAGCCGCCAAAGAAATCAGCGCTCATAATTTTGTAGAAATTAATTTTCCACAATCAAGTTCTGAACTATCAAAAAGTGCGATATCTTCGTTAGAATCGGCTGTTTTGCAAGCAAGACAGCAGGGCGTTGTAAATAAAATTATTGTTTTGTCATGGTCGGATAATGAGTATCCATCAAAAAAATTGAATAAACTTTCTAAATCACAAAGAACATTGGCTGAAAACAGAAACAAAGCAGTTCGAAAATATTTTAATCAAACAACAAATGTGAATATTGATACATATAATATGGCAGAAAGACCTAGTACCCTTGCAAAATGGTTTAACACAACAGACACTAAACTTAAAAATTCATTGACAGCAGCGGGTTTGCCAACAACTGGTGATGAGCTTCAATATCCAAGCAAAGCATCCCATTCAGTTGTTTTGATCAAAGTCGAATAATAAGTAGAATAATAAAAACCAAAAGGATTAATTATGAAAAAGAATATGAAAATCGGAATGACGATGATCGCGTTAACTTTGAGTTTTGCAATAGGAACATTTGCAGAAGAAACTATGGTCGAGAAAACTGAAACATCAAAAAATAAGGTCGTCGACAGCGTCAAAAAAACATATCGTAAAATGGACGACAAACTTTGCGAAACAGTGAATGGTCAAATAAATTGTGTGACAAAAAAAATAAAAAACAAAATTAAAAATAATACAGACAAAGCTAAGACTGAAGTTCAAAAAATTGAAAATAAAATCGATTAAAATTTTTACTGACATTGATGTTACTTAATCGCACCTTGGGATTACCAATGTTGACCTTTTATGGAACTGGAATGATTCTGGGAGCTGGAATTTATTCGGTCATCGGTCAAGCGGCTGGAATAGCCGGTGAAAGTCTTTGGCAAGGATTTTTACTGGCCGGTATTGCAGCTTTATTAACAGCTTTGTCCTATGCTGAACTGGCAACGATGTATCCGACAGCAGGCGCAGAATATATTTATTTGCGACATGCATTTATAAACCAACGTTGGTTTGCTGGCACATTTGGAATAGCAGTCATTTTTGCAGGCTGTGTATCTGCATCGACAGTCGCACTGGCATTTGCAAGTTATCTACAACATTTTATTTCATTACCACATTTTATTTCATTACCACATTTTATAGTTGCCAGTATTGTTTTAATTTTTTTCACAGGAATTAATATCATTGGTATTCGACAATCAAGCTGGACTAATGCGATTTTTACTTTAATTGAAATATCGGGTTTAATTTTATTTATCTTTCTTGGTTGGAGCCAACCCGAATTCGGGAATGCTCTGTTCACTATTCCAACATACGCGACTGTTTCAAGTGCTGCACTTGTTATTTTTGCATTTTTAGGTTTTGAAAATATTGTCAGTTTGGCTGAAGAAACAAAAAATCCAGAAAAAAATATTCCTCGCGCAATTTTAATAAGTCTTTTGGTATCAACACTGTTGTATATTTTAGTCAGTCTTGCGGCGGTGGCTATGATGCCACCGGAACAATTAGCCAAAACCGATTCCGCAATTGTTGATGCTTCATTAAACGTTTCACGAAATCTGGCGGGAATTTTGGGTGGAATTGCACTTTTTTCGACAGCAAATACGGTATTGATTGCTTTAGTTACGGCCAGTCGAATTATGTATGGCGTTTCCAAAGATGATTCACTACCTAAAGTTCTTTCGAAAACTATAAAAAAAAATAAGACACCTTGGATAGCGGCTCTTGTCACATTGTTAATTGCCATTCTGTTGCTGTTGTTTGAAAAAGTTCAAACACTGGCAAGCATCGCATCGTTTGTCACAATGATTGTGTTTATTGCAGTCAACGCAGCAGTGATTCGTTTGCGCATGACTGAGTCTAGTAAAAATCGTCCATTTCGTAGTCCATTTGCAATTGGAACTATTCCGATTTTGCCGGCAATAGGTATTGTTGTTTGCTTTCTGTTTCTTTTTCAGTTTGAAAAGTTAGTTTATTTAACCGGACTGTTGGCATTTGTATGTTCAGGCGGAATTTATTTTTTGTATCGATGTTTTAAAAAATAAATTTGACCCATTATTTATTTAATCAAACATTATTGCCCCAATTTTTATTTCTTAAGTTCTGATCTGATATATAATGTCGAACATTATCTTATCCAATGGCATGCCGGTTGCTATGTACATTTGTACAAACTTATCCTGGGAGGGATTTTATGAAATTAAATCAAATTCTGTTACTCGCTCTTTCTTCTGTCTGCGTTGGCTTAACAGCATGCTCTGACAATAGCTCATCGAAAGCACCATCGCCAGCCGCAACTGTTGAGCCCGCGACGGAATCAGCATTAGAAGCTACAGCAGTTACTGCATTGCCTGTATCAGGTGTTGCGATGGGTGAATCCACTGTTGCAAGTCGCGCAGTTATTCCTGGTCAATCTGCATCTGGTTCACCGGCACTAACGGTCGAAGAAATATTTGTTGCTTACCCAACACTTGCTGATCGTAATGCGTTCTTATCAACTATCGATAGAGTTGTAGAAACTGATGCTCGCACTTTGGACCTTTATGCTGGTGGTGTGCTCATTTTAAGTTTAGCTCGTGGAGCAGATGTCAACTCGCTTGTTGTTGCGCAATCCAATAGTGGTTTCGCAGCCGATGCGATTTCATACACAATGGTTGGTCAACAGCAAGATCAATCCGAAGCAGTAGGAACATTATTTTTCCAAATGTCTGCTTGTAAAGCAGGAACTCCTGATCCAGAACAGGGTCAAGATCAAAGCCAAGATAAGGGCAAAGAAAAAGAACCAAAACCAGTTGCTGATGTATGTCACTCGGTTGAATCTACTTTAACATTACAAAAAGTGATTCAAAAGCCAGTCGGCGAGCAAGACCAAGAACAAGGTAAAGGTAAAGGCAAAGGCGAAACTAAACCATAATCTACAAAACAAGTTCATTTTTAAAAGGTCGCCGAAAGGTGGCCTTTTTTTATAAGGATGGTTATGAAAATTATTTTAATTATTTTTTTAATAGGTATTATTTTTTCATGTCAAAAAAATAATACGTCAAGCGAATCTCGAAAATCTGAATCTGTCTTGAAACCCGAAATTAAACTTTCAGATGTCTCAATAAATAATTGCCTTAATGTCGAAAAAATAATCGCGCATTTGCAAAATTCACGTTTTCAATTTCCAGCGGCCATCATGACAACACAGTTTCATTCTTTAGGTGATATTTCAGTATCTAAAGATCAGTTTATGTCTTACACAAATTTTTACTACAAATCGGGAATTCCAAACGAACTCAACCTCATGTCAGTAGCATCACAAACAGATTGTAACACGATACAGTTGTATACTTCGTCGCATGAAATTTTGAATTTTAAAATTATGGAACATTCTGATCGTCATCTTCAATTTAGACTGATAGATCAATTTGACCAAAGCGTTATGAAGCCTAAAAAGCGAGCCTTATTTAAACGAATTCAGCCCTACGAATATGAGGTGACTTACGTCACAGAAAAAAAATTAAAATTTGTCGAAAAATACACAACATTTGATCCTCTTTGTTTAACAAAAAAAAATTTAAATTTCGAAGTGACAAAAATGATTGCTTGGGGAAGCCAGCTCAGTGAATTGCCAGAATCTTATGAAATTGAAGTCTCTTTTTTGAATAAAATCAAAAGTTCCTTAGTCAACGAAATCGGAATAACTCATAATGTGCTTTCGATCGCAGATATCAAATCACTGATGCAAGCGCCGATTCGAGAAGACTTAAAATTATGCCTTTAATTTATATTTGGGATATAAAATGAAATTCATTTGTCAATTTCATTTGTTTTTGATGTTATTTATTTGCTGTTTGAGCTGTGCGAAACACAGTCGGCAGTTTGTTGAATCGGAAGCTAAGACTTGTCAAAATAATAAAGTCGTTAATGAATATATTGTTCACTGGAAAAATTTGAAACCAACTTTGGTTCATACTTTGGATGCCCAGAAATACATTAAAAAAAATTCAGATCAATTGATTTTTATCGAACCGAATTACAGATCTAAAAAGCAAAAAATGTCTATTGCGACGAATAATACATCACTCAGTAATAATTATTTTTTCAGAGCATTGATAGAAACCGACACGGCCTGGAAAAATGGATATCTCGGGCAGGGAATTCAAATTGCCGTCGTCGATTCCGGTGTCGATATAAGTCATCCTCAACTTCGTTCACATTTGGTTGTTAATCAAAAAGAACTTGCTGGTATTCATAATTTCGATGATGACGATAACGGTTTTATTGATGATATTTATGGTTGGAATTTTATTTCGAATCAACAAAAATCAGAAGACGAAATTGGGCACGGAACAGCAATCGCAGGTTTAATCGTCGGGGACCCTGAAAGTCCAAGTTTAGCATTGGCACCCAAAGCCCAAATCTTGGCTATTGATTTTATGGCTGAATCTGATGCCACAGAATTCCATGCTGAGCAGGCAATTTCCTATGCACTTTCCAGGGAAGTTCAAATCATAAATAACAGTTGGACGATTCACTGTTCTGTTTTGTTAAAAGAATCGTTTAATCAATGGAACAAAGAAAATGTCATCTTTGTGAATGCGTCTGGAAATGAACCCATCGATGTTGTTTTGAACCAAGTGATACCCGCATCGTTTAATAATCCAAATATGATTAACGTGGGTTCGTCCGATCAATTCGGTCAACTCTCGATATTTAGTGGTTATGGAAACACAGTCAGTCTTTTTGCTCCAGGTGAAGGGATACCAATTATTTTTGGTAACTCAGGTTGGGATTTAAGTAAGTCTGCTTCGGGAACAAGTTTCTCTGCGGGAATTGTATCAGGTGCAGCGGCTTTGATTTGGAGTGCGTATCCTAAAGCCACTGCAATTGAAATCATTGCTTTATTAAATGATGGTGCCGAACTTCATGCAAACGAAAAACATTTGCCTCTAAAAATTTTAAATATAAAAAAATCATTCATAATTGGTAAACAACGTTTTTGAAATACCGCGAATTATTAAAAATTGATGGTTCAGTTATTGTTGAATGAATTGCAATCATTTTGTAATTTTCCTGATGAAATCCGCATTTCGCGGGCTTGTCGAACAGCGCTAAACGCATTGACTCTTCCGCCAGAAGCTATTTTATCAATCATACTTTCAAAACGATCAACTGAGTTTTCAAGTAAACGGATGATTTCTGTGTATGTCAGTGCTGGATTTGCGGCCTTAATGAGGACGGCGATTCCGGTGACAACAGGTGTTGCCATTGAAGTTCCACTCATTCGTTCATAACCTTGATTGCTGACTGTTGACAGAATTGAAAGTCCAGGCGCTGCAACATCAACAAGATATTTTCCAAAATTTGAAAATGGTGCAAGCAGGTCTGTTGTGTTTGTGGCTGTCACCGAAATTATATTCGAGTTATTGTAAGAAGCGGGATACCATTTTTTTTCATCAATATTAAAACCAATACCATTATTACCATTTCCTGCAGCAACAACAAACAGTATACCTGCTTTTTCAGCACGTGCTATGGCTTCAGACAAAGCCACAGAATTTCCAGTTGACCCCCAACTGTTATTAATCGCAAATACTTTTTTATCAATGGCATAATCTATTCCTCGAATAGCGTCTGATGTTGATCCTGTACCATTTTCGCCAATAAATTTTAATGCCATCAATTTGACATTCGGGGCTAATCCAAAAATACTGTTACCTGTGCCACCAATAATTCCGGCAACGTGTGTGCCATGATTAGAATTGATTGTTGAAATCGGATTTGAATTTTGAGCAGGGAAATTCCAACCATACATATCATCAATATAACCATTATGATCATCATCGATTCCATTGATTGATTCTGACGGATTGATCCAAATATTATTTTTGAGATCATTATGTGTGTAATCAATCCCTGAATCAAGAACTGCGACAACAATGTCTTTTGATCCTTCGGTGACAGTCCATGCTTCGGATGCACGTACTTTATTTAAAGACCATTGCTCCAGACTTTGTGAAATATTGGCGTCGGCCAATGAATATGGTTCGGTTGGATGAACATCCTGGTCCATTGTTATTTTGTAATCAGGTTCAATATAATCCACGTCGTTATCAGAAATTAATTTTTGAATAATTATTTTCTTTTCTTCTGCGGAATTCTTGACTGAAAAAATAAATGCATTTCGATTCAGTGGTTTCATCGTCAAGCCTTTGACTCGATATTCAGAAATTGGGTTTCCAGTTGGTGCTAAGCCTTTTGTAAAGGAAGGCTTAAATTTGACAATAAAATTTTGATGTGCAACGTACTGATTTATATTCAAAGATTCGACAGACAATTTTTGATTATCTGCCTGAATTGTGTTTGGATATTGCGTCGATTTATTTTCACAGACTAGTGCTGCAGTTTCTGGGGTTAAAATTTCGGTTTGATTCTTGGCACATGAAAAAATACCTAAAGAAATAAATAACAGTAAAAAATTCTTTATCATCCTTACCTCCGTGGAACCTCTAGTATTGGCCACAGATAAGGATTAGAACAATATTATTCTATGAATAATTGCCAGTTCGAAACTGGACTGTTTGAATTACTGAATTGGATTTACAACATCATCCGTCATAATTAAACTTTCATTTAACAATGTATTTACGATTTTACTTAATACTCTACCATGCTGAGATGCACTGCGTGCTTGGTCGGAATAATCTTTGGGTAATGGTAACTTGGTGTCCCATAAATTTTGAATTGCAAGATCCTCGCGCGCTATGGCTTGGCTGCCTGCGGGAAATGTCCATAAAAAATCTGGACGGCTTTTCGAATACCATTCGCCACCAATGATATTATAATTCTCATCAAGTTCAAGATCGTAAATATAAGTCTCTGTTTGTATTGCATTCGGACCATTTGAATTACCGACTTGCGCGCTGATGAGTTCAGGATGAAAAATATCCATAACAATTCCTACGACAAATTTTGACATCGGATTTCTGTATGTTCGATATTTATCTGTATTTAAATTTTGTATCGGTTCAATGGCAGCCTTCAACAGATGTGTTGTTTCAAAAGTGCGCGGATTAAAATAACTATAATCATACGAAGAAATCGGATAATTCCAAACTTCAGGTCCAGAACTTGAATCCATGACAAAACTTTTTTGTGATATTCCTACGCGATTTAAAATAACCATATGCCAAGTCATTGGGTTTAAATTTAAACACGCAGGATCAACGGGTCTTAAATATGGATCGCGAACCACGGAATCTTGTTTGCAACGACTTCCAGCTTGAATTGTTATCGGACTTGATTTCGCCCATAAATAAGATTCTAAACCTTGGATATCATCGGCATAAAATTCGATTTGATATGTTCCTGTGACATCTAAAACTTTTACTGATTTTTGAGCTTCTTTGACCCCCATATGAGCTGCGGCAGACCAGCCATGGCAAATTCCAGTCCAGTTTGCAACGCCACCAGAATCCATATCATCGAGTCCTCGTTGCCACATCGCTTTTGTCAAAGTCCAATTATGATCTCCGACAAGGAGATCATATTTTTCTGCGGGAGAAAGCTTATAGATTTGCTGGTTTGCTAAATAAAATTCTGCGGGATAAGATAGAAATGTCGAATAATTATCGCTAAATCTTTTTGATTTATGCATATCAGAATCTGCATATCGATTTCCAAGAATTCCTAAGTAAATGGGCCAATATGAAGCCGCCCAGGGTTCAAAATCAGTACGGCCTTGTGTTAAACCCAACAATTCAAACTGATAAATGTTATTGGCCGACGCAGTCAAGCCGTCTAAAAATACTTCGTAATTGTCATTTTCTAAAGGCTTTGAATAGGGCTGATAAATTTGTTTATCCAAAGGTAACGCAATTGCAGAATTGATTGTTATACAATAAATAAAACTAACAAATAAAAAAATTATCATTGAATACCTCGGATATTTTTATATTCGTCCCATCAATACAAGTATCAGAAGTATGACGACAATAGTACCGATTGCGCCACTGGGTTTGTAGCCCCAGCTTTTACTGTACGGCCAGCTTGGGAAAGCACCGACCAATATTAAAATCAAAATGATCAGCAGAATTGTTCCTAATCCCATTTGTATCTCCTTCAGTAATGCGGCTTGAGTTAAGCTATGAGCAGCAATAGTCAACAGGCTTGCAATCTGCAATCCAGTTTTAAATTGTCTCAGTTGATTGTATTTAAGATATGGATTTCAGAGCGGGTCATATTTCTACGAACATGAATTGAAAGAGGTCAAAAAAACCTCAGATTGAAAATTAAGTCGAAAATCTTTTTACATAATCGGTCACTAAACTCTGTGATTCATCATTAATTTGTGAAAATTTCAATCCGACATAGCCATCGTTACCGCAATATGTCGCTTCAGCTTCGATGGCTACGGCTGAATAAAAATGGGGGCTTGTGATTTGGCCGTAAATTTTATCTCCGATTTTTAAATCGAAAACTTCTGTTAAGCCCAAGCCTCCGATACTGATTGTCACCAATCGGGCATTGAATTTATCGTGTCGGGATGTGGAACCTGTAAACTGCGCTAAAATAGGAACTCGCGGGTGTTTGCGTCGGGTCAGGCCTAATTTTTCGACAACGTCTTTGAATGCATAAATTTCTTTCCATTCTTTCAGTTGGTTATCAAAAACTGCAATTTGTGCAGGGTTGTCGCACTTGGCGGCATAGGCAAACAATTCATTTTTTGTCATCCGCCCCTGATCAATAAAATTTAGTTGCACGCGAAATTTTTCTTCTGAAATATTCTGAATGATGGGATTGGTTTTTTCGGTATTAATTTGAAGCTCTGTTTTAACAGTTGCAGGCGATGCTGTTGTTTTTGTTATTTCATCAGCAGCGTCTGGAATCGGTTTGTGTTGTTCGACATGTTTTAATTCAGGCTTGAAATCTGGTTTAATATTTTTTGGTTGTTCTGTGAACTGAATTTCTGAACCAGGTTTCCATAAATCAGCCGTCACCCATTCGCTGTATCCACGTGACCAGACATACGTTTTTTTGACATCTGGCATCGACGGGATTAAATTTTGTAATTCAGTTGTTGAAACTGGGCCCTTGACGATTTGATTTAATTGATAAAACCATTTGGTCATAATGAAACTCCTTGTTCCGCAGGTTCAGAAAAAAATTGAATAATTTCATTTTTGTTGTTCATGGCGTCTTCAAAACCCATGTCTATTAATTGCTTACAAAAATCAGATTCAAACATTAAATAACTGATAATTTCGCTGGCTTCATCCAAGTTACCAAATGCAGATATCGTCATTCGTAAAATTCGCGGTAACTTGTGGGAACGTTCTCTGGCTAATTCTCCAATGTGTCTGCTGGGTGAAATACATAATGCAGGTATTTTTTTTAATTTTGCATTTTTATTCGAACCGTCAACCAGTTGGTTAATTCGTTGAATGCGCTGAACGTCTTGTTCGACGGAATCCAGCATAACGGCATTTAACAGTGTATTTAATATTCGAATCATCGAAACATTTTTAATATTTTCAGGCGCCGAATTTAAATTGGCTGTACGAACACCGATCACAAATAATTTTTGAGCACCAAGTCTTAAAGCAGGGCTGCAAGGTGTATTATTTCTGACACATCCGTCACCGTAATATTGATCTTCGACTAAAACAGGTGGAAACAAAATAGGGATCGCAGACGATGCTAAAATGTGATTTGAATTTAATGTCGTTTGGATTGGTTTTCGGCGCGTATCGCCCCAGTTTAATTTTTGAGAATCAAAAACTTTCGGAGTTTGAACGAAACTGACGGCACTGCCTTCGACGTAATTGTTCGCTGTAATAATGACCGATTCATATTTTCTGGAATCTAAATTTTTTTGTATTTGTTCAAAATTACAGTTTTTTTCAATCAGTTTTTTAAGCGGTGAGGTATCAAGTAATGAATTCATCGAAAATCCAGATGCGGGCTTTCCGACGCCCAAAAGTCCAGATAAAGAAATTTTATTCATCGACAGTAGATCGGCTTTGAATATTTGTTCAGGTGTCAGGCTTGACCATAAATAAATTAATTTTTCGATGGTCGTTTCAAAATTATCTGGGGCTGCTGCCAGCTGAGCGGTATTGATTGCTCCTGCGCTGGTACCGGATAATATTTGAAAAGGATTATTGATCCCCATCGTTTTTAAAATTTCAGAGAGCCCTTTCAGGACTCCGACTTGGTAGGCGCCTCTGGCGCCGCCACCAGATAATATAAGAGCAGTCTTTTGCATATCACAATTTTAGCCTAAAACTGTGCCGTGTCAAAGTCGTGGTCCAGGGTTGAAATATTATTATTTTATGTAATAGTCATTGTTACAAAATAAATTTGGAAATAATAACCAACAAAAAAACAAAGGAAAACACATGAAAAAAAATATTTTAATAGCAGCAATAATGATGGCATCAGTTGTCAGTTTTGCGAAAGAAAAAACAACAACTAAAGAAGTCATTAAAAATCAAGACGTCACAGGCCAAATCAAATGGACAGGTTACGGCGTTGGTAAAAGCCATGACGGTACTGTTCAATTAAAATCAGGTTCAATTGAAATGAAAAATGATATGGTCACTGGCGGAACATTCGTGTTTGATATGGCTTCATTAAACAGTACGAAATTTGATTACAGTGAAAAATTAACGGGTCATTTGAAATCAGCTGATTTTTTTAACGTTGAAAAATTTAATACAGCAACATTAAAAATCACTAAAGTATCAGCTTTGAAATCAGGTGCAAATGCATTTGAAATGACAGGTGATTTAACAATCAAAGATAAAACAAATCCAATCACTTTTAATGCGGTAATTACTAAAGACGGCGCAAAATTAAAAGCTGCAGGTTCAGTTGAAATCAAAGATCGTACGAAATATGACATCGTTTATAATTCAAAACAGTTTTCAGCACTGTCAAAATTGGGCGACAAGTTGATCGAAGATAACATCAAAATTGATATCGATGTTATGACAAAATAATTCATTTTAAGACGTTATTTATAAAACTGTATCAATTATTATCAAAGACCGTATCAATCAGATACGGTCTTTTTATTTTTGGCTCAAATTCAGACATGGCATCCATATTGAACTCTTTTGTTATAAAGAGGTGTCATATGAAAAAAACAAACTTATTGAATCGCCAAACATTAATCATCATCGGTATATTTGCAGGTTCATTTATTTTATTTTCTTCGTGTGCTAAAAAGGGTAGTCCATCCCGAGTACCCAAAGTACAATCCGAATCAAAACCAATGAATCCAGTAACCTCAGCGGCTTCGATTCAGGTCAGTGATGCTGCAAATTTAATTTATTCGATAACTTCGATTTCAATACCAGTCATCGATGGATCAGAATTAAAAATCGAATCTGAAATTAAAACTCCTGATTACAGATATATTCCTGTAAAAACATTGCACAAAAACAATATTGATTCAGTCGGGGTTGTTGATGACATGGCCAAAAATCAAACACGAATTGATATTCGCGCCAGATGCGTTGATAATGACAATAACTACAGTTCAAATTGTGAAAAATATCTGATGCTGGCAACGATCGTTAACAAAAGTGGTTACGCAGTTCACCAATTGGCCGTGGTGTCGTACAATAACGATTGCAAATTTAATTTGGAAAATTTAAATCCAAATGTGGCAGGATTGCGAATTTATTCAAGCCTTGATGATTTAGCCGCCAGAAATACAGCAGTTCCGCAAAACGATTGCCCGATCGAACAATAATCATTATTGTTTATTCCATGATGGAATTGATTCAAAATTTACTGCATATCGATGTATTCATTCAACAAATGGCCAGTCACTTCGGTGTTTGGCTTTTTGTTATTTTGTTCTTAATCATATTTGCTGAAACGGGACTTGTGGTCATGCCGTTTTTACCGGGCGATTCGTTGTTGTTCGCGGTGGGGGCATTGTCTGCATCGTCTGAATATTTTCCGATTCAAATTTTGATCCCGTTATTAATATCAGCATCCATACTGGGTGATTCAGTCAATTATTTTATCGGGAAGAATTTTGGCCGTAGGCTTTTTGAATCCAAACACAGATTTTCAAAAATATTTAACCAAAAGTATCTGCTTGAAACAGAAGAATTTTTTCATAAAAAGGGCCCCATCGCCGTATTTATTTCCAGATTTTTACCCATAGCCAGAACATTTGCTCCGTTCGTAGCCGGTTTAACTCAAATGAATTATCGACGTTTTTTAAAATATTCAGTTTCAGGATCAATTGTTTGGGTTTGTGTTTTTGTATTGGCAGGCCATTTTTTCGGCAGGATTCCGTTTGTTCAGAAAAATTTTACAGTTTTAGTGATGGGCATTGTTGGGTTTTCTTTGGCACCAATGATCATAAGCATTTTACGTAATCTGGCTAAAAAAAGAGTATAAATTGTTCATTTCATCAATATTTTTTGTCAAATTAACGATTCTAGTGTTGATTTGACCCCAAATAATGGCACTATCCCTGCATTGAATAGACTAAAGTCTTAATACAAAAACAAAGAAACCTTGGAGGGTTCATGAAATCATTAGTACTTGTTATCACATTGGCATCTTGCCTTGTTGTTGCCCAAACAACTGCAAAAAAAGCTAAAAAAGCAATCGTAGCAAAAACTACGACAACAGCACCTGCTGTTACAGCACCAACTGTTGCAATCCCTGCAACAACACCTGCGGTAGCAATGCCAACGGCTCCTACAGCAAACGAAACAGCTGCAACTGTTCCTGCTGATATCAAAAACGGTGATTTGAAATCAATCGACCAAGAAATTACAAACGCAAAAATGCGTGCTGAATTAGGCGCTAACAAAAAATATTCTTTCCAAGGTGCACTTGGTTACAGCGGTGGAACAGTTGAACGTCCATTTTCTGAAGTTCGTCCAGCTATTCGTAATGGCTTAACTTCAACTCCGGCTCCAGCAGCAATTTCTGGTACGGTTTCAGGAAAATATAAAATTAACGCGAACAACAGCTTAAGCTTAAACACTGGCGTTAAGATCATAACTCCATTCCACGGCAGCTACGCAAATAACAAAATGGAAAATCCAGTTAAAACATCAGCTAAAAAAGAAGTTGATCGTTTTGCTGTTGCAGATCCATCATTATCATACACACACGCTCGTAAAATCGGTGATTTACAATCGATTTCATCTGTAGAGTCATCATTTTATACAAGCTCATTTTTAGTTGATGATTTAGGTGCTATCGGAAGTATAGATTTATCACAAACAATTGCTGGTGATTTTTCTGGTTGGACAGCAGGCGCTTATGTTGGAATCAGCAAAACTTTTTACAAATCTGATTTAACTGTTGCTCAAAAAGGCGCAGAAAGTTTAGTTTCTATGTATATGTCTCCGTTTGCTGAATATGCATTCAATGACAATTACAGCTTCCGTACTGTAATGAATTATTTCTCTTGGGATATCGCTGCTAACGGCGGTCAAGGTTCTGCAACTGCTGAAAACCCACAACAATCAATGGGTTTAGGTATGGCGATCACTCGTGACATTTATGTTTACCCAAATGTTCAGTTCATGCCATTTAACGTTCGTTCAGATTTAACGAATGTTGCATTAAGCACAACAATCAATTTGTAATTATCAGTTTTGATTTAATTCAAACTTTTAAATTCGAATTCAAAAAAAAACCGGTTGAAAAACCGGTTTTTTTTTATTTTTAACTCGCCATCAAGTTAGCTCCCTTAAGGCAGCCACCTACGACCAATCTTGTATTTTTAGGCCTGGAATTTTATTAAAATCTTTTACGTTGTTTGTCACTAAAGTCAGATCTTTCGCTATGGCGGTGGCAGAAATAAAAATATCGATCTCGTTACTTGGTGTATATATTTTATTTTTTACCAAATATGTTTTAATTTTTCCATAAGCTTCAGATATGGATTCATCATGATAAATTCTTGCAAATGCCGACATTGCAATCGATCTTGCCATTCTATTTTGTTCTCTACTTTCAGGGGCAGAATTCTCAACACCATATAAAATTTCAGCCTCTGTGAATCCAGATACCGCAAGCTGATTAGGGTCATGTTTTTGTATATTTGAATTCAACGGCTCATGAGCTTTAAAAAGATGAATCATCACGTTTGTATCTAATAAATACTTCATTTTTTATAGCTCTCTAATATGCCGTCGCGTTCAACGGCTGGATTTACTGAGCGCCCCTCGGACATAAAATCTGTTGAAAATAAATTTTGAGCAAGATGTAAAGCTGCCCATGGAGTTTTTGAATCGACGATGACAGTGACTGAGCCAACCTTTTCAATGAGAACAGTGTCAGTATCAAAACGCATTTCTTTTGGAATACGCATCGCCTGACTGTTTCCATTCATAAATATAGTTGTTTCTTTCATTTTGGAACCTCCTGTATACACATAAGTATATATTACATTAATATATACGGCAATATATATTAATGTAACGAGTCCAGAATTAAGGAATATGTTCCATAAAAACTTAAGTTACCGATTTTATTAAGTTTTAACTATTCTTCAGGAGCGCTGGGATCATCAATTTCATTTGTTAAGGCTTCGCCGGCAGGTAACAACGGCAGGGGATCGATGGGACCGTCTAATTTTCTGATTTCAAAATGCAGATGTGGTCCTGATGATCGGCCTGTGTTTCCCAGGGCTCCGATGACTTCGCCTTGGCGAACTTTTTGGCCTTCGAACACAAGAATTTTATCCAAGTGACCATAAAGGGTCGCATATCCAGAACCGGCTTCAGAATTTGCGGCTTCGATCATAATCATTTTGCCGTAACCTTTGAATGCTTTACCAGTATATATCACAAGGCCATCCTGTGAAGCCATAACGGCTGATCCACGGGGTGCCGCCAGATCGATGCCTTTATGAGGTCGTCTGCGTTTTTTTGTACCGTTGGGTAAAAATCCGCGTGACATACGAGCTTCCCAAACAGGCCAATCAAATGTGGGACGTTTTTTTGTTTTCCCAGACGAATTCCCAACAGCAGAGACTGTCTGAAGTTCTTTTTTAATTACCTGAGGTTCTGAATTCAGGGCGACAGCTGGTTTTTCAGTGGGCCGGGTAGGAGTAACCATTTCTGGAGTTGTCCCACACGATTGTAAAATAACAGCGGCAGCCGTAGCCGTTGCAGCTATTTTGTATAGATTGGAAAATTTTGACATAATTCTTTCACTTGTTGTTGAATTTTTTTGTGTAAATCAGTGTTTTCTGGATTTTTTAAAACTTGAGAAATAAATTGGCCGATGATTTTCATTTCTGGCGATTTCATTCCACGTGTGGTCAAGGCGGGTGTTCCAATCCGAATTCCGCTGGTCACAAACGGTGATCTGGTTTCGTTCGGTACAGTGTTTTTATTGACTGTGATTCCCGCAGAATCCAAAATGTTTTCGGCAATTTTTCCAGTCAGTTCTTTGGATACAGAATTTGGTAATTGGCTTTGATTTAAATCAACCAACATCAAATGATTATCAGTTCCGCCAGTGACTAAATTAAATCCTTCGGATTTTAAAACTTCGGCCAATGTTTTTGCATTGATTAAAACATTTTCGATATAATCTTTGAAATCAGGATGAAGTGCTTCGCGGAACGCAACGGCTTTGGCGCCGATCACATGTTCCAGCGGACCGCCTTGGATACCCGGAAAAATTCTGGAATTCACCAGTTTTGATTTTTCTTCGGAATTCGTTAAAATAATTCCACCACGTGGGCCACGCAAAGTTTTATGTGTTGTTGACGTCATATAATCCGCATAGGGCGCTGGCGATTCATGATGTCCAGTCGCCACAAGGCCTGCAAAGTGCGCCATGTCGACCAATAATTCTGCGCCGACTTCATTTGCAATTTCTTTGAATTTTGCAAAATCTAATTTTCGGGAATAGGCACTGTAGCCTGCAATAATTAATTTGGGTTTAGTTTCGTGAGCTGTTTTTCGAATTGTATCATAATTAATTAAACCTGTTTCTGGATCTAATTTGTAACTGGCAACTTTAAATAATATTCCCGAAAAATTCACAGGACTGCCGTGGGTTAAATGGCCACCGTGTGATAAATCCATTCCTAAAACTGTATCCCCAGGTTTCATTGCAGCCAGATAAACAGCCATATTGGCTTGTGAACCCGCGTGCGGTTGAACATTTGCAAAACCCACATTAAATAATTTTTTCGCTCGTTCAATGGCTAACGTTTCAATGCCATCGACGTAATGACAGCCGCCGTAATAACGTTTGTTTGGGTAACCTTCGGCATATTTATTTGTCAGTATGGACCCTTGAGCTTGCATGACGGCCAATGATGCATAATTTTCAGAGGCGATCATTTCCAGGCCATCATGTTGGCGAGTATTTTCAGATTGTATTAAATTATAAATTTCAGAATCTGATTGAAGTGTTTGGTTCAGTGTATTTGTCATTCATTAATTATTCACGGCTCCGGAAATTTTAGCAACACGAACTGCATGGCGGCCTTGTGAAAATTCAGTATTTAAAAATAAACTGATCCAGTTTTGAGCATCTGATAACGAGCAAAATCGGGAACCTAAACAAATAATATTCGCATTATTATGTTCGCGGGCCAATTTTGCGATTTCTGAATTGTAAACTAAAGCAGCTCTGATATGTGGGTATTTATTTGCACGAAGTGCCATGCCCTGGCCTGATCCGCAAATTAAAATTCCAAAACTGTTCGGGGTTATTTCAATTTTTTTACAAACAAGATCTGCAAAATCAGGATAATCGACGGAATCCAAATTGGGCGGACCCATATCAATAACATTTATTTTCTGTGTTTTTAAAAATTCGATAATTTGGGTTTTATATTCAAAACCTGCATGGTCGGACGCGATAATGACCGTCATTATTTTTTCAGCTTTGAAAAAATGAGACAACTATTTGTACCACCGAAACCAAATGAATTATTCATAACATGATTGATTTCTTTTTGTCGGGCCGTGTGTGGAACATAATCCAAATCGCATTCAGGACTTGGGTTGTGCAAATTAATTGTCGGCGGAACTGTGTTTGTTATCAAACTTTGGATACAAAACGCAGATTCAATCGCGCCGGCTGCGCCTAATAAATGCCCTGTCATCGATTTTGTTGACGAGACCCAAACATTTTTTGCGTGATCTTTCAGAACTGTTTTCAACGCGTTTGATTCCAACGGGTCACCCATCGGAGTACTGGTACCATGAGCATTCACATAATCAATTTGTTCGGGATTTAATCCGGAATCATTGATCGCCATTTTCATCGCACTGACAAAACCACGTCCATCTGGATCTGGTGATGTAATATGATAAGCGTCAGAACTGGCACCGTAGCCTGTGATTTCACATAAAATATTTGCACCACGTTTGTGTGCTGATTCTAAAGATTCTAAAATAAAAACCGCACAGCCTTCGCCGATAACAAAACCATCGCGATCCGAATCCCAAGGGCGTGATGCAGACTTAGGGTCATCATTTCGGGTTGATAGCGCACGCATGTTTGAAAATCCTGCAAGAGCCGAATGACAAATTGTTGATTCTGTGCCGCCGGCAATCATATTTTCCATCAGACCGAATCGGATATAATTATAAGCTTCGCCAATTGAATGAACACCCGATGCACAAGCTGATGAAATTGTATAATTAGGTCCGCGAATTCCGTGAATGATACTGATCCAGCCAGCTGCCAAATTTGTAATAATTGATGGAATAAAAAACGGGGATACGCGTGCTGGACCTTTTTCAAGAAGTTTTTGAAATTGTTCTTCGATGCCGGGTAATCCACCCATGCCTGAGCCAATAAATGTTCCGGTTTTTTCACAATTTTCTGCTGTGATTTTTAGGCCAGATTGTTCAAATGCCATTTTCGCACAGGAAATTGCATATTGGATAAAAAGATCCATTTTTTTCTGATCTTTTTTTTCAACACAATGATCTGCAGAAAAATTTTTAACTTCACCAGCGAATTTGACATCGTATTTTGATGTATCAAATTTTGTAATATAGTCGACGCCAGATATGCCATTGACGGCATTTTTCCAGCTGTCTTGGATTGATAAACCCAAAGGCGTAATTGCACCGTGACCGGTAATAACAACTCTTTTTTGGCCGTTGGGTTTATTGTAAATCATTTTGAATAATAAAAGCTGATTAAGCTTTGCCTTTAGAAACTAAATACGACTGAACATCATTAACAGTTTTTAATTTTTCAGCGTCTTCGTCAGGGATTTCAATATCAAATTCTTCTTCCATCGCCATAACTAATTCAACGATATCAAGACTGTCAGCTCCCAGATCTTCGATAAACTTTGCCTCTAACTTTACTTTTTCAGGATCTACACCTAATTGTTCGACGATGATGCCTTTTACTTTTTCTTGAACAGCCATAAATTCTCCTTTGAATTATTTTGTTAATTGAATTTCTAAGTTACTATTTATAATTCACAATAAATCTGTTTGGTTCTTATGATAAGTATAAACCACCGTTAATGTGAAGCGTTTGTCCTGTAATATAGGAAGCTGCATCACTCAGCAGAAATGCTACGCCGTTGGCTATGTCTTCGGTTTCGCCAGGTTTCCCCAATGGTATTTTGTCTGAAAATTGTTTAAGCTGTTCAGGGGTTAATGCATTTGTCATGTCGCTTTTGATATAACCAGGGGCTATGACGTTGGCTCTGATATTTCTTGATGACAATTCAAGGGCTATGGATCTGGTGAAGCCTTCGATACCGGCTTTGCTGGCTGCATAATTTGATTGTCCAGCATTTCCGCTGGAGCCAATCACTGATGAAATATTCACAAAACTACCGCATTTGTTTTTGAGCATATGTTTAGCAAAAAATTTAGTCACATAAAATGTACCATTTAAATTGGCGTTAATGACCGATTGAAAGTCTTCGTTTTTCATCCTGAGCAGCAATTGATCTTTGGTGATTCCTGCGTTGTTCACAACGCCAAAAATTTCTTTGTGGATATCAATGACTTCAGCACAAACGGCATCGACGTTTTCTGAATTTGAAATATTTAATTGATGTATCGTGTGTCCCCGGCCAGGCAATGATTTCAAAACGTCTTCGGCTGCCGTTTGTTGACTTGAATACGTAAACGCCACTGTTGCACCCAGATCAGCACATTTTTTAACAATAGCAGCCCCAATACCGCGACTGCCGCCAGTGATAAATATTTTTTTTCCAGTTAAATGACCGAATGTATTATTCATTCGGTTATAATGTGTGAATTAGAGTATTTACTCAAGCTAGTAATGCATTTTTTTGCGCTGTTTCAATCAGCTTTAAATCATCCACCGAGTTTGTTGAAAAAACTGTGAAAAATTCAGGATCAATTTTTTTAAGTAAACCCTTTAATACAGTGCCATTTCCAGACTCGATCACGTTTGAATAGTTTAAAGATTTTAAATTTTGCATGCTTTGGGCCCAACGAACCGGGGCGGAAACTTGTTTGATTAAATTATTTTTTAATATAATTGCATCAATTTCAGGTTTTGCATGGACATTTTGAATAATTGGCATATTGGCATTTTTGAATTGAATTTGATTTAAAAATTCAGACATTTGAGTTTCAGCAGGCTTCATCATATCGCAATGAAAAGGTGCTGAAACTGTTAATGGAATTAATTTTGTACGTTTGGCTTCGGGTAAATTATTTTCAGTGAATATTTCAGGACGAAAATTTTCTTTCAACCAATCGAGCGTTTTTAAATTTCCGCTGATGACAATTTGCCCTTCACAATTATAATTTGCAGGTGACAATGGCCCGAATCCACTGTGTTCAACTGCATAACGACATAAAAATTCAGCTTGTTCATCATTCAATCCAAGAGTTGCTGTCATACCACCCTGGCCTTGGGGAACGGCCGACTGCATGGCCTGACCACGAAATCTGACTGCACGAATGGCATCTGAAAATTCAATCGCATTCGTTATAACCATCGAAGAATATTCACCAATTGAATGACCTGCTGTTATTCCGATTTGAAGACCAAATGTTTTGGTCAGCACAGCCGCTGTAGCAACTGATACAGTCAATAATGCGGGCTGTGTATTTTCTGTTGAAGCGAGTTCTGATTCGGAACCTGCGAAACATAATTTTTTCATATCAATTTTTAAACTGTCCGAAGCAGTTTCAAAAATATCCCTGGCGATTTGAAATTCATTAAATAAAAATTGTCCCATGCCTGGTGATTGACTGCCTTGACCTGGAAATAAGATAGAAAATTTCATAATGAATCCTTGAATTATTAGAGCAAACTAAAATTTCAAAATAATAGATCCTGAAGTTAATCCAGCACCAAAGGCGGTTAACATAATCGTTTGACCACGTTTGATTCGACCGTCGCGGTAAGCTGTATCAAAGGCAATAGGGATCGATGCAGCAGATGTGTTACCTGTTTCATGCACTGTTGAAATGACTTTTTCCATTGGAAATTTGAAATGATTTGAAACAGCTTCTGTGATTCGCATATTGGCTTGATGTGGAACGAGCCAATCAATTTGATCGGCAGTCAACTGTGTGGCATCAAGAGCTTCTTTGCAACACAGTGCCATGGCTCTGGTTGCATTTTTAAAGATTTCTTTACCGTTCATTTTCATAAAATGTTGGCCTTCGTCTAATACGGCCTGTGAAAATGGAACTTTGGTGCCGCCAGCAGGCGCCCACAGAAGTTCAGCATGTGATCCTTCGGCATGAGCGTGTCCAGTCATGATGACATTTGTTTCATGGTCTTCTGCGCGTGACACAATAAATGCACCAGCGCCATCGCCGAACAATATACAAGTGTCACGGTCCTTGTAATCAATAATGCGTGTCAAATTTTCAGCGCCTACGACAAGAATATTTTTATAAAAACCAGTTTTAATAAATTGGTCGGCAACAATTAATCCATACACAAAACCTGAACAGGCTGCATTTAAATCAAAAGACATAATGTTTTTTGCACCCAATTTAGCCTGAACAACACAAGCTGTCGCAGGCATTTTAAAATCACCAGATAATGTTGCAACCAGAATCAGATCCAGTTGTTCCACTGACATTTTGGCATCTGCAAGGGCATTATTTGATGCTCGTACGATCATATCCGATGTGCCTTCGCCGTCGGCGATGACATGTCGACGTTCAATGCCTGTGCGTTGAACGATCCAATCGTGTGAAGTTTCGACCATTTTCTCTAGGTCATAATTTGTCATTACTTTTTCAGGTAAAAACGAACCAACACCAGATATTTTAGTTTTATACATTAATTAATTGGCTTTTAAATCTGTTATTTAGATTTAGCTGCGCTGATTTGTTTGCCCTTGTAATAAAGAGCGCCGTCAGCGGCTTTGAATGCAACATGTGGACGAACTAATTCGCCAGATTTTTTGTCGATAGCAAAAGCTGGAGCAGTAATAGCATCATGTGAACGTCTCATGTCGCGAACTGATTTCGATGTTTTCTTCTTCGGTGTAGGCATTTCAATCTCCTGATTATAAAATTCAATAGGTCGTTTTTTTAAAGACTTTAATTTATGTCTGAAAAACTGTTGTAAATCAAGTCTTTAGGTACAGTAAAAATAAATATAAAACTTAATTCAGCTTTGTTGGTTTTAGTTTTAAATCTTTCAAAGCAGAAAAAGGGTTAATTTTCTGCGAAATGCTTATATCTTCATCATAAATAAAAGCTGTTGTTGGTACTGGTTTTAAGCAAAACAGGCAATTACCTTCGGCGGATTGTTCAGGTTTTGGGTTAAATGGAATACTTAAAGCAATCGCTTCGTGAATAAATTCACCAATTTCAAAAACTTCGCCCTTGTATTCGCTCACAGCCGGTGCGTGTTGATCTTGTTCAGAAATATGATTCGCTTTGGATTGTTTTTCGTGATCTTTGTCTAGAGCTTTAGGTATCAAAATTTCATTAATTTTTGCTGTTGTCGGAAAATGAAAGGTGTCGCCGCAAAGCGAACAAATTTCTTTGGTTTTTGTCGTCACAGTCCCTGTCATTACAAAATCATCAGCGTTCAGCGGTTTGATAAAAAATTGAACTTTGTAGCTGTTGTTTTCGATCAGATCGCGGATGTTTTCGTTTAATTCACCAGTTTCTTTGGTGTAAATATATTCACGGCCGTCTTCGGGAATTTCGTTTAATTTCAGTTTCATTTCGATTATTTCCAGTCGTAATTAAAAGAAATACTTATACGAGGTTCTTTTGAAATATTCAAGGGAACTTCGTGCATCAGCCAGCTTTCGAATAAAACAAGATCTCCGGGTCTGGGATTTAATGTAACAAATCGTTGATTATGACGTTTTACCGAAGGTCTCAGATTCGGTGCATTCATGAATTGAGCATTTCGGGGGTCGTAAAATCGCAGACCGCTGCTGTTTTTTGGTAGGGCCACATAAAACGTGCCGCTGATGACAGAGTGAGGATGGATGTGGGGTGCGTGGACAGTGTCTTTAGACATGATGTTGACCCAGCAATCCGTCATTTTTAAATTTTTATTTGTGATTTCGTAATCCAAATTGATCAAAAATTTTTGCAGATGATTCTGAATCAGTTTTTCAAGATCCATGAATGTGGATGATAATTGATGGAGTTGATCCTGGCTGGAATAGCTGGTGAAGCCATTTTTATAATTTAATTTTGACCATTGTCGTCCTAGGGTATCCATTTTTTCAATTTGAAATGATTCCGTCGTTAATTCTTTTAAAATTAATTTCAGTTTGCGTGTCGAAGGTGTTAGTTTTTCTTGATAAACTTGTGTTGCAAATAATAAATTGGATTTCATTAAGTTGTGATTAGCACTGTCTCAAAATAAGACAAGTGAAATATTATTTTGTATCTGTCAAAAAACTGAACAGGCTATAAATTTAAAAACAATATAGCATATCTAATAGGTCTAATTTAAGATAAAAATTGGCCCAGCGCTTGCTTATATACTAAGCAAGGTATTTATTTTTTAAAAGGAGTGCTTATGAAAAATATTTTAGCGTCTGTTTTGGTTGTTATCTTGTCGACAGGGTCCGCACTTGCTGTTGATTTCAGGTCGATCATTGTTGAAAATTCAAAAGCTCAAACAGATCTGCATTTTAAAATCAAAGAAACAGTTAAAGATTCAAAAATTGCAGCTGAATTATCAAAAAATTCAGGCCAGAAATATATCGCTGGCGAAAAAGAAACTTTATATATTAAAACTTCAAAGAATTTTTTGACTTTTGAAAAAGAGAAAAAACAATTCAAACCATCAGGAAAGCAGGCTGTAAAAAGACTTGCCGAAGAGTTCAAAGATCTAGAATAATAGTTGAATGATACGTATTTTTTATTTCTCATTGATCATTTTATTTTCGTCTGCGGCTTTGCCAAAATTAAAAAATCAAACAAAATTAAAACCGATATCGGTTTTAATTTTGTTTTTTGGAGATTATAAAGCTGAATTTCAATTTGATGGAAACATTCAAGAAAAAATAAGTGGTATTCAGAATGAAACCAAAGATTTTAAATCTGATTCGAACTGTCAAATATCAGCCCGATTTCAAGAGGTTCAGTATTTAAATTCAAGGCATTTAAAAGCGCAGTTTTTTGTGAACTGTTCGTCCTTAAAACAAAATATCGTACTGAGTCCTGAATACATCAGGCTGAGCGATCTAAAAACCCAATCCACTGGAATTTATTTTTCGATTCAGCACAAAAACGTGCAGTTTAAAATCAAAGAACTTAAGTACTAAAAAACAGCAAAAAGCAACGGGCCTGTCGTAAGTCCTGTGCAAAATACTGCAAGGTGTAACAGCTAGCTAATTTGGTGAATTCAAACAACACTTTTAACCGTACATATAAATTTAAAAACAACAGTATTTAAGAATATCAGGAGATATATCATGGGTCCATTTGAAATGATCACAAAGTATGGCGAACACGAAGAAGTTTTATTTTGTCACGATAAAAACTTGGGATTAAAAGCCATTATTGCAATCCATAATACAGCATTAGGCCCAGCTTTGGGTGGTACTCGAATGTGGAATTATAAAACTGAAGAAGAAGCGCTGATCGATGTTTTGCGTTTATCAAAGGGCATGACTTATAAGGCTGCTGCGGCAGGTTTAAATTTAGGTGGCGGTAAAGCCGTTATCATCGGTGACCCTAAGACTCAAAAAAATGAAGCGTTATTTCGTGCATTCGGACATTTCGTGAATTCTTTAAACGGAAAATATATCACAGCCGAAGACGTTGGAACTAGTGTCCAAGATATGGAACACATATTTATGGAAACACCTTGGGTCACAGGAATCCCCAAAGATTTCGGTGGATCTGGCGATCCGTCTCCGTACACAGCGCACGGCGTTTTGATGGGCATCAAGGCAGCAGCTTCTGAAAAATTAGGAACTGATTCATTGAAAGGAATGCGAATTGCTGTGCAAGGTTTGGGAAATGTTGGATCAAATTTAGTTAAATATTTGGTCGAAGAAGGCGCGCAAATTATTGTGGCTGATATTGATCAAGCACGTGTTAAAAAAATTAGTGATCAGTTCGGCGCAAAAGCCGTTTCTGTCGATGAAATTTTAGGTGTTGAATGTGATATCCAGGCACCATGTGCTATGGGTGCAATTATTAACGATCAGACGATTACAAAATTTAAATGTAAAGCCATTGCGGGTGGTGCAAATAATCAATTGGCGGAAGCGCGACACGGCGATCAGCTTCGTGAGCTAGGAATATTATATGCACCAGATTACGTTGTTAACGCTGGTGGACTGATGAATGTTTTTGTTGAGCTTGAAGGTTATTCACCGGAACGTGCCTTTGAAAAAACTCGTAAAGTTTACGACAACGTTAAAAAAGTATTTGAAATTTCAAAACGTGACAATATCGGTACACACACAGCTGCAGATCGCGTTGCAGAAGAACGAATTGAGACAATTGGTAAATTACGACAACGTCACCCAGGGAAATCAAGCCGAACATTTACGACTTTACGTGAAGTATATAATCGCTAATTCGGACAAAAATAAATTAAATTAACATTAAGGAAGATCGAAATGAATTTTGTAGAAAAAAACTGGAAATTATTAAGCATTGGTTTCGCCGCAATCATTATAACTGGCTTTGTTTTTGTTTTAATGACAGTACAATCTGAACGCAAAGAAAAAACGGCTCAAGAAAATTTTGCAAGCTTTCAAAATCAATTCAATAAAATGAAAGAACAGCAAGGTTCGAAAGACACAAAAACAGTTGTTGATACTGTAAAGTTAAAAAATGATCTTTCTGATTTTATCGCAAAAAATCCAAATACAGTTGCTGCACAAATGGCAGGAATTTTGTTGTCAGACATTTTAATTTCAGACAAAAATACAACTGAAGCACTCAACGTACTTAAAAAAGTACAATCAAACAGTTCGGTTTTGTCGAATACTTTGGTATTTAAAACGATGGGGCAGATTTTA
Source organism: Pseudobdellovibrionaceae bacterium (assembly GCA_031428135.1). GTDB lineage: Bacteria > Bdellovibrionota > Bdellovibrionia > Bdellovibrionales > Bdellovibrionaceae > Pseudobdellovibrio. The sequence continues at coordinate 33,040 of JANPOT010000031.1, forward strand.
GCAGACACTGATAAATGCCAAGAAGCAATTGAGGTCTGGGATAAAATATTAGCAAATAAAAAAGCTGAATTTACTTTTGCGGATATTCAAATCAAACAGGCTTTGTGTTATCAAAAATTAAATAACACACTCAAAGCCGAAGAAATTTTAAACAAAGTTAAAAATAACAAAACTGAAGGCCAAGAGCAATCAAGTCTTGAAGCTGAAAAAGTTTTAAGACTCATTAAATTTAACAAAGCTTCAGGGACATAATTATGATATTCAACAGGATTCGCGGTTTAATAATTAGTTTCATAAGCTTATCATTATTAGTTAATTGCAGTTCTGTTGAATTACTTAAAAACAAATCTGAAAAACCGATCAATTCTGAAATTCAATTAAAGCAATTTTGGGTTTCAGACACTCTTGTAAAATCAAATGCTGGATTTCGAAAAATTAATCGATTTAGTCCTGTGTTTTACAAGGATCAGATCATTGCAGCTAATGGATACGATGGCTTGGTCAGTTATAATAAATCAAATATGCAAATGAATTGGAGATTTAAAATCAATCACGGCGTTGAATCGTCGGGATTGATGGCGGGTGGCCAATTATTCATTGGTGGTCTGGATGGTTTATTTTATTCAATTGATTTAGACACCGGAAAATTAAATTGGAAGTTTGATACAAAAACAGAAATTGTATCAGAACCGATTTTAAATAAAGGAATTATTTATTTTTTAAACGGAGCTAATGCATTGTTCAGTTTAGACGCAGATACAGGCAAGCAGTTCTGGGTTTATAACCGTCAAGAAACATCGACGCAGATGACAGTCCGTGGTGGAAGTCGTCCAGTTGTCGACGGAAATTTATTATATATAGGCTTCAGTGATGGCTCTTTGGCTGCGATCAACATTGCAACTGGAAATCCACAGTGGGAAGTTTTGTTAAATAAAAATACCAGATTTAAAGACATCGATTCAAGCCCGTCTATTGACGGTGATAAGTTGTACATCAATAGTTACGATGACAAATTATATTGTTTATCAAAAAGCAATGGTTCGATCATTTGGAAATCTGAATCGGGCGGTTCAACGGCGCCTTTGATTTCTGGTGACTATATTGTTTACAGCACATCAAAAAATCAAATTTTAAGTGTGTCAAAAAATGATGGAAAAATTATCTGGAAAATTCAAAATATTGCAGGGATAGCCACAGAGCCGATTTTACACAAAGGTATGGTTATTGTCGGAGAATCGCAAGGCAGTTTAAAATTTTATGATTTGATGTCGGGGCGTTTAAAAAATAGCTTTGATCCAGGCCGTGGAGTCATGTCAAAACCAAGTATCGATGAAAATCAAAATGTCTATTTTATGTCGAACGAAGCAAATTTATACGGCCTAAAAGTTCAGTCTAAAAATGAAACACTGATACCTTACTTAGTACAATAAAGGATTTTTTAAATGAAAAAAACGATGGGTCTATTATTAGCAATACTGTTTACATTGAGCTGTTCGACAACACATTGCAAAGACCAGCCTGCGCAAGCTAAATCAAATGTTGAATCAAATGCGCAAAAAACTTTTTCTGGGGCCGATCAAATGAATAAAGTTAAAATTTTCAAACCCGATGGTACATTACAATGTAATCAAGGCCAAAAAATCAGTTTGGATGTCATGGCCAAAGAACTTTCTGGAATCCAAATATTTTCAAGTGATAATAAGCATGACGGTTTAATGCGTATCCAATTGTGTGGTAAGCCCACGGGTAACAATAATGTTTATGAAATTAATTTGACTGATTTAGAGCGAGCCCTGGCTTTAGGTTTTAAGAAATGGATTCGTTAACTCAGATTTTGTAATTCTTTGGAAATATTTTTTTGCTTCGACACATATTTCTGTAATTCAGAATATGGAATTCGTCTGTGTCCGCCTTCGGTTAAATAACATTGTATCGCTCCGCGACCGATTTCACGCCGTACGGTGTTTTCAGAAATTGTCATATATTGATTTAAATTTTTTGTAAAATCGGGCAGGGTGTAATCTTTTTCGGCTGTTTGCAGGGATTGTTTTATTTGCGAAGGATCGGGTATCCATTTTTTAGTTCGTAAATGTGCATCAATATCTGACCAAACATCGACCAAAGAATCCATAAATAGCATTTTTATTTCAGAATTAAAAATGGCAGATATGGAAGAATTCTTCACATTTAAATCTGGTATTTTTATTTCTTTCCAAAAACCTAAATCTGGAACTGATATAAAAAAATCAGAACCCACACTTCGAATAACAACTGGATACTTAAAAACTTCGGAGGTCATTTTTTCCATATAAAATTCTTCCAAAACTTCCACAAAATTTCAATTATTTTTGTCCTGCAATAAACGCAATATTAGATGACTATTCTTGCGTTCGATACACATAATAAAAATATGAATTTATTTGACAAAGATTTTAATGAAAAAAACGTAGTTTTTATCGATAAAACACAAAAAATATCATTAGAAAAACCTGCGTTCATGAACATCGATGATATGAATATGATCGCTTCATGGGTCTATCAAAAGGGCGAAAAAACACAGATATATTACAAACGAATTGTTCGCAATTTTTTTGGTTTTTACCCGGAATTGTCTCTTAAAACCACGCAGATCACACATTTGGTTTTATTTTTAAAAACGTATAAAACTTTTTCTGATTCGACCCGAAACACCTATAAAAATGCACTGTGTTCGCTATTTTCTTTTGTAACAAAGACGGGTTATCTGGAAAAAAATCCGGCTTTGGCATTAGAAAATTTAAAAACTCCGGATAAATTGTTTTCTAAAGTATTATCCAGATCACAAATTGAACGTCTGATTTTGATTGAAAAAAACATCAGAAATCAGCTGATCTTGAAAATTTTGTATTTCACGGGGATTCGGGTTGATGAACTCAGTCATTTGAAAGCCAATTCATTTCAGAAAACAGAATCAGCTTGGATCATGATTGTTATCGGTAAAGGTCGTAAAGTCAGATCCATTCGATTACCCGATCATTTAGCAAATGAAATTTCAGACTATATCACAGGACTTGATTCAATCGATTGTTTATTTACAAATGACAGGCGCGTTGATTTTGGTATCAATGATTTTTCAAGAACACCATTAAGCAATTCTCAAATTTTTCGGATCGTTAAAACAGCCGCTAAAAATGCAGGTCTGGATATTCAGCCATCACCGCATTGGTTACGTCACACCAGTGCCACACATGCCATCGAAAATGGCGCGCCCATTCACGTGGTTCAAAGATCATTGGGGCATGAATCGATATCAACAACAGGAAGGTATTTAGAAATCAGACCCAAAGAATCCGTAGGAGATTATATAAAGCCAATTTAGTACATACGATATGTAACATAATATAACTTATCGGATATATTTTATCTGCGGTTGTTCGCTGATATGCTGAGCTTGATTCGTGATTTAATGCGCACAGTAATCCATAGACTGATCGCGATGAAACATAAAACGGAATATTTAATACCCGTCTTTAATTGTAACTCTTGGGTTAACCGTAAATAGGTCGGCAAACTGATGACAAAAAGTATTTGTAACAACGAGATCAGTGCATATTTTTTTTGATTTAATTTTTGTATTTCAAGGGCTTCCATAAGACCATCAAGTTAATCCATTGCTCTTTTTTAAACAGTCTAGATCAAAATAATCATGAAACAACTGGACCTTTGCTCGTACTGAAAACACAAATATTTTGTTACTATTAAACTATGAAAAAAATATGGATCTGTTCAGTTTTGTTATTATTTACAATTGAGCTGAAAGCCGAATTCACAAAAAATAAATGTTCAAAAGTATTATCCCATTCAGGTGACATTTTAATTCAACGTGATTGGGATGAATTAAGTCGTAATTGTTATATTTCAATACATCCGATGGATGTTACAGATTTAAAATATCGAGATTATTATTTTGATAATGCAGGATTATTCATGGTTTTTAATTCCTACGGCGAAGGCCCCGATTCAAAAATGACAGGCAGCAGATCGTTTTATTTATTTCCTATTGTTCAAGATTATCCCGATTATTCGATTGAACCGAACGGTGATGTATTGATTCAAACTGTTTCTGGACATCAGTTTTTATTTGATGCAAAAAAACTGCAGATTAAATCATTTGGCTCAGGTCAGTTTGTTGAAAAACCCTTAAGCCCAAACAACAAGGGTGGTATTGAAATTAAACCTGCAACTGGTTTCTGGTTTGATGCAGGTTTTAAATTAGGTGGCGTTAGCACGGATGTTTCATCAAATTTAACAAAAATTACAGGTTCAAAATCAGGTGTTTGTTCAATTAAAAACTTTGAAATTTTTAAATACGAACCTGGCAATAACAGCCATCCACTGATCCACACCGCAGGTGATTTGGAATTATTCCTTCAAAAGCGGTGTAATATCCAGTTCTAAGTTCTTGGATTCACGTAAAATTTTAATTTTTGTTTTTATATTTGGTTTGACTGATTGTAACGTATAAACATAGTCATAAATATTTTCGATTTTTGTTTGATCAAATTCAAAAATCACATCACCCGATTTAAGACCTGCTTTTTCAGCTGGAGAATCTTTGGCAGCACCAGAAATACGGACTCCTCGAACGCCTTCTTGAGAATAATCAGGAATTGTTCCTAGAAATATCCTGAAACTGCGGCCTTCTAATTTTTGACCTGAATTGCCTTCGACTTTTTGATAAGTCAGTACATTTTTTTCTTCAAGGACAATTTGGTCAGAAAAACTTTGAATAACTTTGATTGAATTTAAAATTCCAGGATAATTTAAAGTATCTGGTCGATCGTTCGGAGTATGATATTCAGTGTGTGCTCCAGTAAAAAATGTAATCGACGGGATTTCTCCTAGGTAAATCGACATTGAATCCGTCGGTAAATAAGGATCATTTGTTAAGGCTAAACTGACTGGTGAATTGATCGATATTTTTTCAGTTAAAGCGGGCCATTCAGTTGCAGAGCCAACGCCCTGAACAAACAAATGATTTTGATAACGACCAATCATATCCATATTAATGCCGGCTTCAAATTTTTTAGAAAAATTATTTTTAAAGCTTTTCACAAAATGATTTGAACCTAATACACCAATTTCTTCGCCCGACCAGACAGCAAAAACGATTGGTTTTTTGATTTTATTTGTGGTTTTTTTTTCGTTTGCATAGTGGTGTGCTAGCTCTAGGACACCAGCGACACCAGATGCATTATCATCGGCACCCAAATGGGCCATTCCGCGTTGGTCGCCTTTGGCCAACGAAGAACCAGTCATACCGTAACCTAAATGATCACCGTGGGCACCGATCAGAAGCATTTTGTTTTTATTGGTTTTATTTTTGGGGTCCAAGACCGCGATCACATTTCGCCCTGTCGATTTTGAAAATTCCAGATTCACATTGGCCGATAAGTACTGAGATGGTATTTGGAATCCAGGAATATTTTCATAGGTTTCAAATTTTTCTTTCAGGAATTTAATGTTTTTTAATTCATTGGGTAGGTCCTGGTTTTTTGATATCAGTTTTTCAAAAACTTCGGTTGTTATTTTTAGAACTGGCAATTTTGATTCAGAAAGACTGCCTTCGAATTTTAATTGCGGTAATTGACCTTCGTGGATGACAACAAAACCTGTTGCACCTTGATTTTTGGCGACTGTGATTTTGTGTTGCAGTCTTGAAAACGACAGCAAATGAGTGTGTTTTTTGAATTCACGTGATGAAGGTTTTGGTGTTTCATCAAAGACAATGACCCATTTACCTTTGACGTCTAGGTCTTTGTACGAATCATAGGCCGCAACATCGTTACTGGCAGGCGCTTTAATTCCAAATCCAGCAAAAACAATAGGGGCCGGCTGAAATTTTCCGATCCCTGAATAGGATAAAACTTGGTAATCAGTTCCTAATTTTAAGTCTTTTTCAAATCGACCTTTGAAGTTGGCCGTATTTTCAGTCCCATTTTTTACGCCTGAAATAAAATCAAAACTTTGAATGAAATTGTTATTTATCAATGGTTTTAATCCCCAAGATTTAAATAAATCTGCAATTTTTTGGGTGTATTTGATTTCTTCGGGACTGCCCGTCGCGCGACCTTTAAATTCTTCTGAGGCTAAATAATCAACAATATCTCGAATATCAGATTCTTTGTATGGGGGAGACAATGTCAGCAAATCAGGTAATTTTTTTGATTTTTTGATTTTTAATAATTTTCTGGCTAATTCGTCATTCCATTTTCCTAAATAAATTTGGCTTTCACCCTTTTCATTTCTGTGGCTCCAGGTCACAGTGTCCCCGTTCGGTGAAAAACTGGCCAAGCCATCGAATCCTTCAGAAAAAGTAACTCGTACGGGTTTTTGTGTGCCTTCGGTATCAACGATGAACAATTCAAAATTAGCAAATCCTAAAACTGCAGTTGCAAAAATAATGTAATCGCCGCTGGGATGAAAAAAAGGAGCCCATGACATTGAATTTAATTGTGTGATTTGTTTTTGATTTGAACCGTCGATATTCATCGTATAAATTTCAGCTTTGGAGCCATCTGCGTTGAACCTGCGCCAAGTAATTTTTTGACCATCAGCAGAAAAAAACGGTCCACCGTCATATCCAGGCGTCGTCGTTAATTGTCGGACATTTTTACCGTCAGCATCCATGATATAAATATCCATAAAATAAGAAGCATCACGGTCTAACAATTTTTTTTCTTCATCAGATAAAGGTTTGCTGTAGGCTGTGCGATTTGATGCAAATGCAATATATTTGCCGTCCGGAGAATAGGAACCTTCGGCGTTGTAGCCTTTTTCAAAGGTCAGTTGTTTTATGTTTTTACCATTCAGATCAGAATTAAAAATCGAAAAATTTTCATCAAAAGCCCATGAATATTTGCCTTTGATCGGATTTTTACGTTTTGCCAGTTCAGCCTGGACCTTGTCAGCATTTTTTGGATCCAAATGTGTCGATGACCACATGACCGTTTTCATGTTTGGATGAATCCAGCCGCAGGTAGTTTGTCCTGTTCCGGTTGAAACCATATCTGTTTTTCCAGATTCAATATCTGTGATAAACATTTGATAAAATGGATTATTAAGTATTCGTTCAGATTGGAAAATCATTTTTTTTCCATCAGCGCTGAAATAACCTTCGCCAGACCTTGGGCCAACAAATGTCATCTGTTTTGAATTTGTGATCATCTGATTTTCTGAATCTATATAATTTTTAGCTGCATCATTCATTTTATCATTTTCTTTTTCTTCTACTGCATAGACGAAACCAAAAACGCAGATTAAGCTTGTGAACATGAATAAAGCCTTAAATAAAAATTTTGATACAGATGTCATAAAATGTCCTCATCGTTCTGAATGCCACGGTTGCCAATCATGGGATATTGATTATATTTCGCAGCTTGAGCATAAGAAAAATGACCTGAAAAAGAAACTAAATAACAACGATATTACCATTCAAGTCAAAACAGCAGGTTCTGGGTATTTGAGGACCCGATTTGACTTTACTGTTGAAAATCAAATTGGACATCAAACCATGGGTCTTTATGGTAAAGATAAAAAATTGATTGATTTATCGACATGCCTGCAATTAGACCCGGATTTAAACAAAGCATTTCAGAGTCTCAGAAAATTGATTTGGCCTTTTCAAAAGGGTTCAGTCAGGATTCGAATTTCACCCCAAAAAGAATTGGGAATCTGGTTCGACTTAGCCAACATTGATATTAAAAATATGCTGATTGAAAAAACATTTTTAATTGAATTATCAAAAACATATTTTATTGAAATTGGACAAAAACGCAAAGCTTTGGATATTCAGTCATTTGATCAGCCGCAATTAAAATTAACTGATCCCATTCCAAAAAAGTGGTTTCAGTCGATGGATCAAATTTTATACAGCTATGTCAGCAGTTTTACGCAACCCAGCTGGCAGACCGCTGATTTGATCACTGAAAATATATTGGAATGGTCATCTGAATTAGATATTCAAAATCAAATTATTGAATATGGAAGTGGTATTGGGCAATTTAGCCAGCCTCTGTTGGCAAAAAATTATAAAATCAGTGTCTTTGAAAACGACGAGTTGGCCATTGACTGTTTAAAAATGAACACAAAAAACCACAATAAAAATTTACAGATTAACAAACCCCTTGGTAACGATTTAATAGACTTGGCAATAGTTAATCCGCCTCGTTCAGGTTTAACAAATTTTGTTAAAAGTATTATGTTACATCGACCAAAGAATATAACTTATATTTCTTGTTATCCAGAAAGTATGGCTGTTGATTTAGTAACGTTAATGACTGAATACAGGTTAATTAAGGCTGCTGTTATCGATCAGTTTCCACAAACATCACATTATGAATCAATGATTTTACTTCAAAGAATAAATTGATACGCCAGAAAATTGGCCAGCGATATCTTTTTTAAATAACACAGATAGCAGCGGTAATATCACAATCCCCGTCGCTGTTATATATAAAGTGCGGATGATGATTCTGGCCGAATATGTTTTATTCATTCGTTCGGTGGGTTGACCTAAACGTAAACCACAACTGTATTCACCCATTGTCGCACCAAGAAATATTCTGAATAAAACAAAATAACTGATTGAAATAACAAAATAAATTACGGCTGCAGATGAACCCAACATTTGATATGTCACGGCAATCTGAGCTGATTTTTGCAACACAAATGTTCCTATTAATAAAAACAAACATGACGTGCCAAATATCATTAAATGATCAACAGCCGCCGACGCCCAAGTCCACAATGCCAGTTTTAAACCTTTGCGTTTCTGTGAACCACCTGAAAAATCATTTTGTTCAGAAAAATCAAGTCGGCTGAAGTAATTTTTTGTTGTTTCTGATTTTATTGATTTTTTTAGGCCGGGCGTTTTTTTTTCAAGCGGTTGAATATTTGGAGTTATTTCTGGGCTATTATTTTGATTCATCAGCATGATTTATATTAACACAGCTGTCTAAAAAAATCACTGGACCTTGGTTTTGAATTCGGTTTGAATATCAATCAGAGACAAAAACATAACTTGAAGGAGTTTTTATGAAATCAATCGTATTTGCAGCAGTTTTGGCATTATCAACTTTCGCATTCGCAAAATCATACCAAGTGACTGGCCCAGTTGTTGATTTATCTGATTCAACAATCACTGTTGATAAAAAAGGCGAAAAATTTGAAATTTCAAGACCTGCTATGATGGGTGGAGATGTTAAAAAAGGTGATAAAGTCACTGTTCAGTATTCAATGACAGCAACTGAAATTGAAATTAAATCTGGTGGAAAAGAAAAAAAATCTAAGAAATAATTTCTGAGTGTAGTTTTAAAAATTAAAAAAGCCGAAGTTTGACTTCGGCTTTTTTAATTACCTGCCAACTTTGGTTGGCGGTTGATTCGCAGGTTTCGTTGGGCAGTACAAAGGATTTGTGACTGTTGACCCGTTCCAACATGTTACTTTCGTCGTTGGACAGTCAGAATCTTTGTCTACTTTAGTCACGCCGTCAGCGCATGTAATTTTTGTCGGTGTTGTTGTCGTAGGTTTAGGTGAACAATAACAAGTCGAATAGTCTGTCATGACTTCGTAGGGATTGCACGAAGCACATTGGCATGAACCATTCACCTGAGATAAAGGTGCCTTGCATTCTTGAGCACACGGTGCATTTGTTCGTGGCTGCCCATTTGGACAAGAATCTAAGGGTTGGTTAATCGGTTGTGCTTTTAGTTTCGGAGCCAACCACATATACATACCAATTAATACAGCGGGAACTAATACCCAAGGTAAAATTTTAGTGAATAATCCAGTGAACCAGCTGTCTTTTTCTTTGGCCGGTTTTTCATTTTTTTCTGTACCTGTTTTATTTGGAATACAGACTTCGGTGCCATTTAAATTTGAAATAATTTCGCCGTCACAAATTTCACCAGATTTCACCGGGGGTGTTGGTTTAACGTTTGCTTCAACAACCGGAGGCAATTCCGGCGTGACCACTGGCGCGACCACTGCAGTAACAGCACATTTTGCACCTGGATTCACCTCGGTTTTATTTGTATCTGGGCAAGTACATTTCAAAGTCGCATCGTTCATGATGGATCCGTCTTTGCAACCTGGTTTTTCTTTTAAAAATTCAGCAACGAATAAAAACCGACGTTGCAATTGATCACAGGCGCCCCAAAAATTTTTCTCGTTGTATTTATTCGATGAAGCCGCTGCTAAACAGCTTTCTTTGGCTTTGATGATGTCATTATCGAATGCTTTTTTAATATTTAATATTTGATCCAGGACCGTATTGTCCAATGCTGAATTAAAATCAATCCCTGCGCCTAAAAAGCCTTGTAAATATTTTTCCACGTATGCAGAATTATTTTTTTGTTGTTTTTTATATTCTTCCGATAATTGTTCAGGATTTAATTTTAAATTTTCGGCACTGTAACGTTTGTTATTTTTTAAATCTTTATTTAAAAAATTAACTTCGGTACCCAGGGGACTGGCTGAATCACAGGGACCGTTTGCATGTGTCGCAATTTGAAAACTGGGGTCTTTGACAGGAACACATTTTGCGGTTCCATTCGGCATTCCATAAATAAATGGATTACAGGCGATTGATCCGGAAGAACATTGGCTTTGTGCTTTGCTGATGACGGGATCAACGATTTCATTGCCTGATTTATCTTTGGATTTATAACTGTCCTGAACGGCATTGATTCCGCACGACCCATTCGTGTATTTTGAAACATATCCAGCAACCAGGCAGTTTTCTGAACTGGATTCAATCGTTGTTCCAGATCCTTTTTTAACTTCTTGGCGAATCCGTTTTTTTGAATCAGCAGCTTGCGCAAACGCGTCCGGTGAAATTAAATTCATTAAATATTCAAACTGTGAAGTTTTACGTTTTGATTTGGGGTCTTTTAAGATCAGAACTTTCTGAGCATCAGCCCACAGGCTTCGCATATTTAAAATGTATTCAGCTTTGTCCTGGACTGACATTTTTGACCAAATTTCTTTGGTCACAGATGGAAATCCTGTGAATTTCGATGCCGGCGCATTCGCTGTTTCGACTTGTTTTCTGAGGTATGCATTTCCGTTATAAAGCTTTAAGTACATGTCTTTGAAATTAACAATATCTGTGGCTGTCAAATTTGTGTTATTAAATTTCACATACCGATCGTCGTTTCCATACATTTGTAAATTGATTAATTCACCGTCTTTGGATACACGAATTGTTGGAATTTCAGCACCATCTGAATCTTTGACTGTTGTGATTTCGAATTGCGGCATCACATAATTTTTATTGGCTGAAACAAATTTTCCTAGAATGGCTTGAATTCGCGGGGGATATAAAATTTTATTTTTTTGATAAAATTCACCCAAGGTCGTTGATTTATTTAATCCCATGCTGGTGACAGCGTCTTGGATTAATGTTTTTGAAATTAATCCTGTTTGTTCAGCCTGGGCTGCGCGCCCTTGAGTCACGGGCATCATCACCATCGTAAATACAGAAGTGGTTGTTAATAACCACTTCGAAATGTGTTGAATTGTTTTTTTAAATTTCATGATGACCTCGCTCAGTTTTACTAAAAATATAATTATTTGTTGGTTTTCCTTGGCGGAACTCCGCCACCACCAGAACCACCACCACCAGAACCACCACCACCAGTACCGCCGCCGTTGTTGCCTTCAGAGCATACGCACGATGTTTGGTTTAAGCTTCCGATACAAGAACTCGCATTTGAACAACCGCAGCTGCCACCAATTAATGTTTGGCCCCCTGAACATGTCGGTGGAATCGGAGTACAAGCTGGGTATGTCCCTGTTGTTCCCGTAGGACATAGAATTACAGGCGGTGGCGGTGGTGGATTAACACAATTCGGCGGTGTTCCAGTTTGTCCAGCAGCACACTTTCCTGGCGGTGGCGGCTGAGGTGGTGGCGGTGGCGGTTGTGGAGGATTTACTGTTGGCACAGAACAATATGGGAATGTTCCAGTTTTACCAATCGATGCACACGTTTTTTCTTCAGGAGCTTTTGGACCTTTGTTTCGACCAAACAATGCCCATAAAGCAAGTCCAGCAAGAGCAATTCCACCAAGTATCAACCAATTAAAGCCGCCGGCACATTCGTATTCATCGGCTTTTTTTGTTTCTTCTTTGTGTGTGATTTTACTCCACATGTTGCTGAAAAAACCTGGTTTTTTTAACTCTGGTTCTTTTTTCGATTTTTCACATAAACATTTGTCATCCATGCCTGTTGCGCCTGGAAATCGTTGCGCACAAGTTAATTCCGTTGGAACGATTGGGTCTGGTGCAACGCAAACATCTGGTTTCGGTGGAAAAATGGGCTCTACGACGGGTTTAACAGGTTCTGCTACAACCGGTGGAGGCTTTGGACAATCCACAGACGGCTGTACAACGATGACAGCTGGTTTTGTCATACAGACTTTTTCGCCTCTGATTTGGTCGTCTTTACATTTCAATTTATCGATAATTTTTTGCGAAAATAACCAACGACGATGTAATTGTTCACAAGCATTACGATAATTTGGCTCATGTGTTTCTTTGGGTTTATTTAAATCCGCAGAACACAGATCCATAGATTCATTAGCATTTTTTTCGTATTCAGCTTGGATTGATAATAATTGGTCCTCTAAGTCTTTCGACCATTCTTTTTTATTTAATTGGTCTATCAGACTGTCTTTGCCGCCTTTGCCCTTAAGCATTCCTTTAAGAAAATTTTCTGTGGCCAAAAAACTGTCTGCAGCCTGACTGTCTTCAATTTTTTTCTGAATCGCTTTGCGATCCCCGGCTGTTAATGGTTTACCATTATTGCCGACCGTATTTTGGTCAGCTTCAGAACGAAGACCTTCATTTGTTGCATCGACAAAACCACTGCTTAGGCGTGATTGATTATCACATGAACCTTTATAATGTGTTCCCTGTTGATACGCAGCACTGTTCTGAGAATCAGAACAGAATGCTTTGCCTTCGGAATTATAACTGTAAACCAGCGGATTACATGGCATTGAGCCTGGGCAACTGCTAATCGCACTTTTAACCATTTCGTTACTGCTATATTTTTCTGAACTTAAAATATCTTTTAAATTACAAGCTTCAACTTGCAATGGCTTATTGTTTTTTCCTGTACGGTAATTGAATGATTTTTTATTATAAGCATCGGAACTTTCGGCAACGAAACCCTGATTGATACAATGTTGACCCGAATAATTAGCAGCTTCAGCAGGTTGTCCAATTAAAAATGACCAGGCCGCTTCGTATTTTTTTAAATATTCAAAGGCAGATGTTTTTTTGTTTTTCTTTAATTCAGCAGCCTTCAGTCTTAAAACATTTTCGGCTTTTTCATTTAATAAACGCATTTCAACAATGTAGGTAACACGTTCACGAACATCCATGGCTGCCCATATTTTTTTATTAAAACGTGGTAATCCTGAAAAATCTTTGAATGGACGTTTTAAATCAAGAGCTGTTTTTTTAGCTTCAAGCTTCGCATTCAATTCGTAATCTTTGGCTAATTTGGGGTCAGAGGCCAGCATTTTTGAAAACATTTTTTGTGGGTATTTTGTTTCTGATTCGGACAAAACAACGCCATTCATTTTTACGAATTTTTCAGATTCCCCGTAAATTTGTACTGTTTGAGTTTTACCATTTTGTGTAAATGAAATCACTGGAATGTCTTGGCCATCAGGTGATTTTGACGATTTAATCTCAACTTGTGGCATTAACACGTTGGGATTTTTTTGTACAAATGCTTGAACAGCATCGTACATGTATCCTGGATAATAATATTTTGATTTTTCCCAGAATTCAGCCAATGTAATTTTTTTATTTAAACCAAATTCACTGGCATATATTTTTAAATTTTCGGCTGTCAATTTTTGAGCTTGTTCACCGTAAGCAACTGGCGAAAATACCATCGTAATCCATGAAATATGTGTTAATGCCCATGAAAATACGTTTATCAAATTGGCTCGCTTCATTATGACCTCTTTATTTATTCTATAAAAAATCTAATAATTCATGTTCATTATCGGCGTCTCAAAATAAAAACTTTAATCATTATGTTACGTTCTATTTTGAGACAATGATGGTTTTCAGATCAGGGCTTTCGTCGACCATTATTGTCGTCACGTCCAGTGCCGCGTCGATCCGATTTTTGTTTAACTGATGTCCATTCCGTACGTCGATCTAAGTAAGGAAATCTGAAATAAAATGCGATCACTAAAACGCCCAGTGTACAAAGCACAGCGATGACAGAAAATATTTTTAAAAACTGTGGATCAATTGAATTTGTATCAACGAAAAAAATGCGATAGGTATTTATAGCTAAAATCAATAACAAGGAAATGATGGCAATGGTCCATGATAATTTATGAGCCTTAAATAATAAAAGACCTGTGATAAACAACAATCCAAGCCATGCCCAGTCCAACAACGGAATCGTTTGTGCAAAGGGTATGAATACAGATGGGTCATACCAATTACTGACTCCAGATCCTGCAAAACTGATTAAAATATTTCCCAGTGGTGCAAGCAGAAATAAAATAGCCAAAAAATAAATGGCAATAGGTTTTTTAAGCTGCGGCGATTGCTCAGGCGATGAATTTGTCATGTTGATACCTCGTAAATATATAGTACGAAGTATTTAGCAAATTGCCTATAGTGACCTGGACCTTCGGCGTGGCTATTTATAGGTTAGTTCGGACAAATTTCAATATCAGTTTCAACGCGGACATACGAGTAGATGTCTTCAATTTCATGATCAGTCACAGCGATACAGCCCTGGGTCCAATTGACCAAAGGATGCAGTTTGTTTTTAACCATTTGTGGGATTAATCCATCAATTTCCTTTGTCGGAAAACCGTGAATCATAATAAAACTGCCAGCGGTTTTGTCTTGATTGGCCGCATAGGCGATATCCTTTTTGTTGGGATATGAAATTTTAAGGGCCATATAATAATTTGATTTGGGATTTTTAAATTCAATTTTATACAAGCCTTCAGGGGTTTTCAGATCACCTTCGAATTCTTTGGGACCCAAATTCGATCCAGGACCCATTGCGATCTGATAACTTTTTATGATCGATTCCCCAGACATCAGGTACAGTTTTTTATATTTTTTCTGAACAACAATGCGATCAGCCGTTAAAGCCAATGGATTGGTTTGGATTTGTTTCATTTCTTTGTTTTGACAATATTTGGTTACTGAAAAATCAATAGATTTTTGGGCAAAAACTGTAGCTGACTGAAGCCCCAAAATACAGATTATATTTACATAAAATTTGACGGCTTTGTTCATAGGTCGTTTTTATCATATTTGATTGTAAAATTATCATATAAAATGCCTGCCTTGAATTCATTTCTAGGTTGTCAATTTGATTGACGTAAAAAAGTTCGACAGCTTGACTGCCAAAGAGTATATAAATGACATGAACACAACCAGCTTCCCCTATTCATTATATAATCTGATTGATTTTGAAATTTACATTTTTTTAATCGTTTTTTCATTTTTAAGCTATCTGTTTTATAAATTTTTACTCAAAGACGTCTCTGCCGAACGACATCACAATTTAAAAAATCATTTCAAAAATTTATTTTTGCATTTGATTATTTTAAGTCTCTTGTATTTTATATTCAATTTAATGTACACCGGGGCTGATTCATACCCGATTCTTAAAAAAATATTGCCGTACATTTCAAGTCTGACTTTCTTATGGGGCTGTTTAATATTTGTCAAAGCATCGCGTTTGATCGTACTGCAGTATTTGTTTTTGGGATCGATGCGTGCTGGTGTTCCGTTATTGTTAGTTAATATTTTTTCATTACTCTTATCAGTTGTTATTTTATTCTGGTCAGTATCGCGGATTTTTGGAGTCCAGTTAACACCTTTGCTGGCAACGTCGGCCGCATTTTCAATTGTTCTGGGTTTAGCGCTTCAAGACACTTTGGGTAATTTATTTGCTGGCATTTCGTTACAGATTGATAAAACTTTTGAACTGGATGATTGGTTAGAAGTTCAAAATGGAACCATCAGGGTCACAGGCCAAGTCAAAGAATTATCATGGCGATCAACAGTCCTTGTGGGATTTTCAGATGAAATGATCACTTTACCAAATAAATTGATTGCTTCTTCGCAGGTTTCAAATTTTTCACCGGATCAACAGCCCATCATTCGCAGTCAGATTTTCAGAATATCACAAACTTCAGATTTTGAACAAATTAAGGAATTGCTATTTAAAACCGTTCAAAAAATTCCCGAAATCAGAAAAACACCTGAACCATTTGTTTTCATCCAGGAATTAAATGAAAGTTGGGTAGCAATTAAAATAATTTATTATTTGGATCAATATGGAAAACAATTTTCAGCTGGCGATCTGGTATTAGATCAATGTCTAAAAGCATTGCGTGAAAATAATATTCAATTGGCCCATCAAATTATTGAAATCAAGAAAGACACGAACACATGATTCCCGAAATCCAATCACAAACCAAGCTCGTCGACAGAAATCACCCATTGGCTATTAAAATCAGAAAACAAATCACCCAAGCCTTGGTTGATTTTAATATGTTAAAAAATAATGATCAACTGATGATTTGCGTTTCTGGCGGCAAAGATTCTTCGATTTTAACAATATTGATGGATGAAATCAGAAAACGCGCAGAAATTGATTTCACATTGACTGCAGTTATGTTGGACCAAAAACAACCTGGATTTAATGCCGATCAATTTAAAAAATGGTTAACGACTGAAAATATTGAATTCAAAATGATTGAAAAAGACACCTATTCAATTGTCACAGATAAAATCAAAGACGGTGTTTATTGCAGTTTGTGTTCAAAATTACGTCGTGCTATTTTATACGATTTTGCATTTGATCAAAAATACACAAAAATGGCACTGGGTCATCATCGTGACGACTTGATTGAAACAACACTGCTCAATTTATTTTACACAGGTCAGTTATCAACGATGCCTGCTAAATTACGATCTGATGATGACAGAAATACAATTATCAGACCCTTGGCTTATGTCGCAGAACGCGATTTGATCGAGCTTGGTCAAATCTGGGGGATGCCTGTTATTCCATGCAATCTGTGCGGTTCACAAGAAGGCATGAAAAGAAAAAAAATGAAAAAATTGATTATCGATTTAGAAAAAGACATCCCTCATTTAGGCGGCAGTTTTTTAAATGCATTAATGAATGTTAAACCAAGTCATTTGTTGGATGAAAAAATTTATGACTTTAAAAATATTTAATCAGCTTAAATTAAAATCATTTCAGAACCGTTTTGAATCAGTTCAAAATCGCATTCAGAAACTTCAGAAAATGCAGAATTGGATCAAAAAAAATGAATTACTGATTTTAGAATCAGTTCATTCCGATTTCAACAAACCACATTTTGAAACAGCCATGTCGGAAATTATGATTGTTTTAAACGAATTAAAATATTTTAAAACAAATTTAAAATCATGGGTGATTGATCAAATTGTATCCACACCCATCAGCCTGTTCGGTCATAAAAGCAAAATCCGTTATGAAAACAAAGGCGTCATATTAATTATTTCGCCATGGAATTATCCGTTTCAATTGGCCATAAATCCATTAATTGCAGCAATTTCTGCTGGCAATACAGTCGTCATCAAACCCAGTGAATTAACACCTGCAACTTCATTATTAATACAAAAAATGTGTTCAGAAATTTTTGAAACGAACGACGTTAATGTCGAACTTGGCGATAAGGAAAAAACCAACGAATTACTGGATTATCAATTCGATCATGTTTTTTTCACAGGATCGACAAATGTCGGCCGAATCATCGCCGTTCATTGTGCTCAAAAATTAATTCCGTACACATTGGAATTAGGCGGAAAATCGCCGGTTATAATTACCGAATCAGCTGATATCGACGATGCTATTTCTAAAATTCATTGGGGGAAATATTTAAATCGCGGGCAAACTTGCGTAGCACCGGATTATGTTTTAGTCCATGACAGTATCCAAGCAGAATTTCAAACAAGATTTAATTCATATTCAAAATCGATTGATCAAAAACAGAACCCTGAAAAAATATCACAAATTATTTCTCGAAATCACCAATCAAGACTTGATGATTTAAATTCAGGGCAATTTGACTTTAAAAAATCGGCTGTTGAATTGATTCAAATCAAAAACATTGACCACCCCCTGATGGCTGATGAAATTTTTGGTCCCACGTCACCTGTCATTGGTTATTCAGATTTAAAATCCGCAGTTGAAATAATTTTGAAATATCCAGACCCATTGGCATTTTATATTTTTTCAAAAAATAATGCAGAAACTGAATTTTTATTAAAATCAATTCCATCTGGTGGCGTTGGAATTAATTCAGTTTCAGTTCATTTAGCAAATCATCATTTACCATTCGGTGGCCGCGGCAACAGTGGCCAAGGTCGTTATCATGGTCATTTTGGTTTTTTAGAGTTTTCACACCAAAGAGCCATCATTGAACAGAAATTTTTAAATCAATCCCTGCAAATTTTATTTCCACCGTACACGGAACTAAAAATGAAATTATTGAAAATTTTACGGTATTTTACGAATTAATACTTTATTTTTTCAGACCGATTTTTTTTGATATCTGATCTGTTTTTTTTCGATTCCAATCGTTTGCGTTGACTGGATTTTGTGGGCTTTGTGGGTTTGCGTTTTTTAGGGTCGATCAGGGTTTTATTAATTAATTCTGTCAGCATTTGAACTGATTTGTCTTTGTTTGATTTTTGGTCACGTTCTGATTCGACGCGGATTAAAATGAATTCATCCTGGGCCAATCGGTGTTGCAACTTGGTTAATAATTTTTGTTTTTGTTCGTCATTCAGGCTTTGAGATTCTAAAATTGAAAAACGCAATTGGACGCAAGAATTTGTTCGATTCACATGCTGCCCACCGGGCCCTTGTGATCTGGTCACTGAAAATTCAATTTCACTGTAATCAATGATTATCATGCACTAATGTTGATGTGAAATTTCACTGAAGTAAATAACAAACGATAAACAAATTAAAATCGAGCCCATAATTATTTTTTCATTATTTTCAAGCCAGGTCATTTTTATTTGTTTCAAAGTCACATAAAATAAAGTTGTAAAACACAACATGGCAATCAAGGTTCCCAAACCTAAAACTAAGGTCAGTGCACCAAAACCAAACCAACCCGTTCGCCATGCCGAAACATAAATTGGTAAAAAAGATTCACACGGTGAAAACGTCAATAAAGACAACAAACTTAAAATAGCCCAGCCGTCTTTGGAACTGATTTGATAATCATGATGGTGTGGTCCCGAATGGTCGCAATGGGAATGTTTTATTCCCCGAAAATGTTGGATTAAATTATGCAGTCCAAACAAAAATACAGAGCCTGCGGCAATCAGTGTCATTGTTTGTTGAAAATTTTCGCTCATCTGCAAGCCCATCCAAACAATGCCTGCACCAATCAGGCTGGTTGTCATAATGTGCCCCATGCCAGCAATCAGTAATATTGAAATCGTACGACTGTAGCTCCATTTTTGTGTTCTGCCAGCCAATACAAAGGGCAGCCAATGCGTAGGTAATGCCGCATGTAAAATTGAAACTGTTAATCCTGTCAGCAAAAATGGCCATAATTCATTTGAAATCATGACTTGTCTGTACAAAAAGGCTGGCCTTGTTGCAAGCAGTGGTTGAATTTAATGACTAAATTGTTGCTAAGAGGCCGCATTATTGATAATTTTTTACAACAACTAAAACATCATTTAAATAATGTCGTCCTTTAGCGCAGTTGGTAGCGCATTCCCATGACATGGGAGGGGTCATAGGTTCGAGTCCTATAAGGACGACCAAATTATGAGAATAATGGTTCTTTCAAACTTTTGAGGTCAATGATTTATGGAAATCAAAAATTACAAAGACCAAAACCTAGAAAATATCCTTGAAAAAATTATTCCAGAATTCAATCCTAAAAAAGTAATTTTATTCGGGTCTCGCGCCAAGGGATCGCATTCTGAAAACAGCGATTATGAT
Source organism: Pseudobdellovibrionaceae bacterium (assembly GCA_031428135.1). GTDB lineage: Bacteria > Bdellovibrionota > Bdellovibrionia > Bdellovibrionales > Bdellovibrionaceae > Pseudobdellovibrio. Next base: position 53,105 of record JANPOT010000031.1, read on the forward strand.
TTGTTTTTTATTGTACCTGACTCAAACCTATCAAAAACTGAACTTGCACAAAAAGCTCAAAAATTGACATGGAGACTGGGTCATTCGATCGATTATTTCTTTTATACAGAATCTGAATTTAACGAATGGAAGTCGGAAATTAATTCAATTGCACACACAGCTCTAAATGAAGGCTTGGAGCTGCAGTTTGTCTAAACTTGTTCAGCAATGGTTTTTACTGGCTAGAAAAGATCAGCGAAACGCCGAATTTAATTGGACTCATCAGAATAAAAATGATTGTAAAGAATTAGTCGCATTTTTAAGTCAACAGTGCGCTGAAAAATCAATCAAAGGTCTGATGCAATACCATAAAATTAAAATTGATAAAACTCATGATTTAGCAAAGCTGTCTTTTGAATTACTAAAAATATATCCCGAATTAGATTCGTTATTAAATCAGTGTGCATCATTGTCTCCGTATGCAGTTATTATTAGATATCCTGATGCTTTAGATATTGATTTAAAAACTGAAAACACTGATGTGGCCTTAAAAATTGCGACTGAAGTTTATAAAATGATGTGTTCAAAAGTTCCATTTGGCTCTGGCTTTGATGCATGAAGTTCTTCTATCCGTTTTTACCGTTGCTATGGATACCTGTCGTATTTAATTATTCAACGTATTTTTTTAAACACAAACGCGGTAGTGACATCTATTCAATATACACATTTCATTGGGAATATTCGCAAGAAATTTTTTTATTTTTTTTAATTTTAGGATTATGTTTTTCTATTTATAAATCTTTAAAACTAGATTCAAAAATTAAATGGTTAATTTTTGGCTTAGTGGTGCTTTCGGCGCCTTTACAGTACGCTCTGTATATTGCATCATCTGTTCAAGCTTTGGGCAAGTGAGTAATCGGTTATAATGTCGTCCAGATTTGAAAGATTGTGTAAAGAAAAATAAAAACTGAAATTGGACTGGGATGTCTAAAATAATATTTATTTCTGCAGCGATAAAATAATAAATTCTGGCAATGCATTAAATCTGACTGGTAAAATACTGGTGCCAATACCTTGACTGACATACAGAGAACCATATTTAAATTCAGTCCAACCTTTAGCCCATGATTTTGGAGCAGCACCAGGGGTTATTAATGCACCAAGACCTGGAATAAATACCTGACCGCCGTGCATGTGACCTGCCAGCGCAAAATAAAAATCTTGTTGAATATCAAATAACGATGCAGGATCGTGCATGAAAATTATTTTTGGATACTTTTTATTAGTATTTTTTAATGCTGCAACAGGATCACTGTGATCGGTAAAGTGATCGCCAATGCCGACCAGCCAAAATTTTTGGTCGCGACTCAGCTCAATCAATTTGTTTTCATTTTCTAAAATTTGAAAAGCATTTTGATTCAAAACTGTTTTTATGTGATCCGCATCGTTCCACCAATCATGATTACCTAAAACAAAAAAACGACCCAATGGAGCATTGAGGTTTTTTAATATCTGCACAACATCTTCGATCTTCATGTGTTCGCCGCCTAAGACATTATTAATTAATAAATCGCCGCCAATTAAAATTAAATCAGGATGATGAGAATTAATTTTTACCACTAGATTTTGAATATATTTTTTATTTATATTTGGCGAACCTGCATGCAAATCTGAAAAAATGCTATTTTGATATTTTGATAGGGCCAATTATTTTTTATTTGCTGATTTTCAGTCAACAGGCCAGTTTCGATAAAAAACGACCAAATAAATAATGACGACAATAAAAATAAAATTGCATAAATAAATTTCATTTAATTGCAGCAATTTTTATGCATAAATATTTCTTTAACTTTGTACCGCTTGTCCATTCTAAAAACGAGTTGCCAGGTTTCTTCTGTTTTATTCTTTCCATCTTTAACAATATAAGTCGGAATTGTATCATTAAAAAAATATCCATCATTCGGGCCAAAAATTTCTCTGATTTCTTCGTATGTTTTTCCGATCAATGATTTGTCAGTCATTATAGAATAGGCCATTTTTGATTTATCATCATATGAACTGTCTTTAAATTTTTTTAGATCTGCTTTTTGACTTCCCCAATTCAGTTTAACTTTTTCAGGCGTCATTGTCTTACTATCCCAATATGAATATCCAGCAATACATATTGATACAGAAACAAACATCAGTATTGACACAATTATAAATACTTTTTTTTCAAGGCAGTCCTCCAGTATCAGAATACTTAGGTTTAACAACTTTAAGTTTTTTATTTTTAATATTTTCTTTAAATTTTTCTAGTGCTTGCTCAGGAGTTATATTTTTAGATTTATTCAAGACAGAATCTCTGATGGATACTTCATTGTTATGCGTATCCATTTCTTTTTCTTTAGGCGCTTGTTTTGGATTGTTTTCATGTGCGTTCAGTATTTTCCGAGCAATTTTATCTCCGAATTCTTGATTTAAATAATATGACCACATGTAATGTCGGCAAGCGTCACTTTCGTCATTCGTTCTACTTTTTGAATATATAGAGATACACTATTCTTCAGCCGACCAACTCAATCTGTATGCCTTGGCACATACAATTGGATTTTTGTTGCAAAATGCAATTTCATCATCAGTCAAGTCATAAGCATTTGCTTCGTCTTTTTGAGGTTTACTTAAGTGTTTACACAGACGATCGCATTGATTAGGACATAAATATGAAGACATATCTGTTTCAGCGATCGTACATTTCGATACACAAGATTTAGGATCTTTTATATTAAGGCTTTTAAACCATTTTTCACATGAAAACGCATTTTCTAGGTATAACGAAAAAAATAAAATAGCACATATTATTTTAAACACCATTTTAGAATACCAAATATATTAATCGATATCAATACGGCTTTTGACTGGGCATTACTAATTCACTTTAGATTTTAAATCGTATCTCAGAGATAAATACAAAGAATAGATTCCGCCCAACAAAAACACTCCACCCATGTAACCAAAAATTGCAAAGGCTTCTTTGGCTTGATCTCGACCAATTTCAGGACCATACATTGCCGCGAATAACCAAACAAATGGATATAATAATCCGCCGATCGAAGTCAGATATGATGCGATCTGAACTGATTTTTGAGGCGCTTGCAGTAATGACAAAAATAATAAAATACCCATCATCATCGCGCCGATCCCCGTCGCATGAAAATGAAATCTTTGATAATAGCGCCAGTTTTTGTCAGATTCGGATTTAATTTTTTCGGCCTTTTTCAGCTGGATCAATTATTTTTTGGATGCTTGTATTTTTATGTTACTCTATCCATTTTTGAGATAAATACAATGTGACTTTATATCAATTTGAATCAATTCAACTTACAGCTATCTTTTCGATAAGTTCAACTTGATGATAGAAATGGTCTTTATATCAGGAGGATTTTTGAAAAAAATTATTTTATTTTCGATTTTTTTAATTTCATTCAGTGGCTGCTCTAAAAAAGATGGTTTAGCACCTGATGTCGATACTGCGATAAACCCGGTCGTAACATCACCATTAAATGCAGCACAAATTGCAGGAACGCATTACGCACTTTGTGCCCCCGTCAGTGGTGGCGTTTACGGTACAAGTGTTGACGGCATGTCGATATTAAAAAGTATTAGCTTAAATACAAATTTAACATATTCAATTTCGATTTATTTATTTACGGGGACTGTTTGTCAAGCTGGTGGAACGCCGATATTTACATACAGTCAATCTGGCAACTATTCAATTGGCTCTGTGGCTGCAACACCGGCTGGTGCAACTGAAATGATGTATACATCAACGTCTTCAAATTTAACAGTGTATGCAGGTTCAGGTATTGGTTCAACCTGGGCCGGATATTTGAATTCATACTGTCCAGGCGGCCCAACATTTAGCACCTCTGCCACATCCAGCGGTGACGAAGGTGGTCGCACATGTATGAACGTCGGATCGCCATCATTCAGTTTTCCGACGTTCCCGTCAAATGGAACTGTTTTTTATGATACCATTAATTTAGATTCCGTATCATCGCCAACAATTTTAACCACAAGTACGGCAATCAATTTATTTTTAATGGGACAATATTCTTCTTATCCGACGGGAACTGGTTTTAATTACACATTTTAGTTTTCGACATTGAACAAGACATTCAATGTCCCGCGAACGGCCAATGTTGATTCACGTTTCCCATTGTATCCCGATTTTTGAATTAATTTGAAACCATGATTAATCAAGACTCGGTTTAATAAACTGGTGCAGGAATAGGAAATTAAAATACAATCATCATTGCAGGCCTTTGAAATAAAATAATTTAAAAACTGTTCGGTCCATAATGATTCGCTTGTTTTTCGGCTGAAAACATCAAAACAAATGATGTGGCTTTTCGATTTAAATACAGTTTGAACATTTAAATCTGGATTTATATAGAACTGATTTTGATTGATTTGTTCACGTATAAATTCGGGTTTCAAATTCAGTGACCTGCAAACTTGATTGTAAATTTCAAATTCTTGATCTGAATTTAAAATCCAATTTGAAAAATTTTTTCGTAATTCTGAATCACTTTCAAAACTGTGAATTTGACAATTTTTAACCAATGATAATATTAAAATTTCTATATAACCCAAACCTAATCCGACGATCAAAAAATTAAGATTTGTTTGAGCCGTCAAGGCCTGCCTGATGGATTTTCCGTAAATAAATTCAGTTTCGCCAGACGCACTAAACGTATTATGCATGCTTTCAGGCACTGTGGACCCTGGCATGATGTGAATTGAACGCAATGTGGGACTGCCGTCCATTGCAAACTCAGTTATAAATTGATTTGATGGGCTTCTCATTGGTATATCTGCTCGATATGGAAAAAGGTTGGCGCGGTTTACCGTATCATACGATTGCAGAACACTACAAAAGAATCTTTGGCGAAAAGGTTTACAAATTACCAGTGACTGTCGTCGACGATTGCCCGAATCGTATGGGACTGAAGGGCATGAAAACCTGCAGTTTTTGTGACGTCTGGGGATCTGCCGCGCGCAGTGAATCGTTTGAAATGACTTTGCCCGCACAAATTGAAAAATATAAAATTGAAATCGGCGACAAATATAATTCAAAAAAATTTTTAATCTACTTCCAAGCCTATACGAACACATTTACCAAAGTCCCCGTTTTGCGTGCCAATTTCGACACAGCACTCAGTTATCCCTTTGTTAAAGGCTTTGTTTTAGGGACCAGGCCTGATTGCCTTTCAAAATCGGTTCTGGATTTATGGCAAGAATATAACCAAAAATCGTTCGTGGCCGTTGAATTGGGTGTTCAAAGTTTTTTTGATCCACATTTAGAATTCATGCGCCGTGGACATACAGCCCTTGATTCAATCAATGCTATTCATAAAATTACAAATTCAACATCCGTTGATCTGGGTATTCATCTGATTTTTGGATCACCCAACGAAACCGAAGCTGAAATTATTGAAACAGCAAAAATCTGTAATGATTTACCAATTACAAATATAAAATTACACAACATGCATGTCTTAAAAAATACAGAACTTGAAAAATGGTATAACGATGGTCTTTACCAGCCCATCGAACGCGATTTGTACACAAAACATGTTGAATTATTTTTATCCTATTTACATCCACGGATCGCTGTTCACAGGCTTGCGGCATTTGCATCCCGCTGGGAAGAATTAATTGCGCCCAAATGGACCTCAGACAAAATGGGAACACATCAACATATAGTGGATCATTTAAGACACACTATGACCTACCAGGGCTGTAAATTAGAATTAAAATCCGACGAGGATCTGTATTTATTATCCGAAATGAAATTACGAATTGAAAAATTACCGGCCATCAGTTAATCAAAAGCCCAGACGGTCATCAATTTTATATCAAAGGACTCATCAATGACAAAAAAACAGATCAGTTTATTATTTTTAGCATTTTCATTATCTGCAAATCTTTCGTTTGCCGAAGACGCACCCGTTGTTATTATTCAACCACAAAAAAAGACCATCAATGAAGTCATCAGTGACAGCAGCGAATTTCACCGCATGAATAAATCTTATTTGATGACAGCACAATTACTTGGTCAAGGCCCAGGCGCAAACATCAGCAGAGGTGGAGCAACCTTTGGCAAATATTTGGACCGGAACTCGTTAATCACAATTGATTTCACTAAAGGAAATAATTTTAAATCCAAAGGATATTATTCTGATTACGAATTAAGTGATTTAACAATCGGATTCAGTTACAAAAAATTTGCCTCTAATTCATTTTATTATAAAACAGGTTTGGATTATCGAAAAATGAATTATCATTACATTTCCAGAGATATCTCGACATCCATCATAGACAGAGAAAATAAATTTCAGGCCGAATCCATCGTTGCCAGTTTTTCAATTGGTAACCAGTGGCAATGGGAAAATTTTACTTTGGGCTGTGACTGGGTTGGATATTCGATGCCCATTTATGTCAACATTTCTGACGAATCTTCTGTGGGGACAACGTCTTTTGTTGGTTACATGAAAGACGACCAAGATTATTTGGTTCGAGACGGAGTTCTGACTTTGCTTCGTTTTTATTTAGGCGCCAGTTTTTAATTCAAATAATCACAAATTATGCGAGGACTTTAAAATGAAAAAAATGTTTTTAATTCTTATTTTATCATTATCATGTTTCAATATTTTCGCCGATGAAGCACCTGTTGTCATCGTCCCAAATCCTGATCATTCAATCAAAGATTCCAGCGCAAATAACCGCAAAAACAAAACACATTTATTAACAGCACAACCCATTGGTTTTGGGCCTTCCAGAGGATATGATACTTTTGCTGTGACTGCGGGTTTATACATTGATTCAGATTCGTTAATCACCTTAGATTTCACAAAAGGACGTGCGAATATCAGATTTTTTTCGAACGAAGATATAACGACGTCATCAGTTGGAATCAGTTACAAACATTTCACATCAAACAGTTTTTATTTCAAAGCCGGCGCCGATTACAGAACTGTCGATTATAAATCGGATTCAACATGTATCATTTTCTGCGGCCCATCCATCGAACAAAAATTCAAAGGCGAATCTTTGGCCGCAAGTCTTTCAATTGGTAACCAATGGCAGTTCGAAAATTTCACATTGGGCTGTGACTGGGTTGGATATTCTTTACCCTTGTATTCTAACGTTCATGACGTTGTCGTCACTGGTACGGCTTCTGCTTCTGACACAATTCAATTTAAAGACGACCAAGATTTTTTTACAAAAGATCCAGCGTTCACAACCTTTGTTCGTTTTTATTTAGGCGCCAGTTTTTAATTGATTTTTAAAAATTGTTCAAAACTAAATCAAATCATTTTTTCATTCTTTATGGATGACAAAATTACCGGCAAATAACAGAAAATTTCAGAAAGTGAAATTTATGTCACTTTTTATAAAAAATCATTACAGAAAATCGCTCAAAATTTCACATTGACAGCGTTTCTCGAGAGAGAAAAACGCTAGACCTACGTACTGAACCATTAAAAATAGCGCACAGCATCTGCCTTAAAGTCCAGCACGACTGTGAAAAAACATTCACTTTTTAAATAAAATAATTTGATTCTTTTGAAAAATTCATTCAACCTTAATTTAAGACGAAACAGGCTCTATAGGATGGGGCACTCGATACAGACACTAGATCTAGTGGTTCAGACTCAAGTTTGACCAACAGGACTGAAGGACTCTGTAAAGTTTAAAAAGACCAAGACGGTCAATATTTTTTTTCTTGATATAACTTAAACTAGACCTAGACTTGCTAACGCGATCGGGTCACCGGGAAAACTTCTGAGGGGGAGTTTTTTAGGGTTCTTTTGTCTGAAAATTCAGACATCAGATCATAAAAAATTAAAAGGGGCTGTCATGATGACATCAAATATGGATACGAACACTGAAAACAATTTAAACTCAAATAATACCTCGCACGCTATGCGAGTTAAAAAACGAGATGGAACACTTGAACCTGTTGATGTCACAAAAATCGTTGAACGCGTCAACCGTTGTGGCCAGGGATTATCACAGATTGACCCTTTGCGCGTAGCTACAAAGGCCATCAGCGGACTTTATGATGGCGCTACGACAAATGAATTGGATAACTTGTGTATTCAAACTGCAAGCCTGCTCATTGGCGAAGACCCTGAATATTCACGTTTGGCTGCCCGCCTTTTATCGACATATATAGACGAAGAAGTTAAATCACAAAAAATTGGATCTTTTGCAGACTCTGTCCAATTGGGATTTAAAAATGGATTATTGGCTGAAAGCACTTTGAATTTTGTGATGGCTCACAAAGCCGAACTTTGCGCTGCGATTGAACATTATAAAACTGATCGTTTTGAATATTTTGGTCTACGCACTGTGTATGATCGTTATTTATTAAAAAATCCCAAGTCCCGACAAGTCTTAGAAAATCCACAATATTTTTTCATGCGCGTCGCTTGCGGTTTAGCAACAACACCCGCTGAGGCCATTGATTTTTACAAATTGATTTCTTCGCATGATTATATGCCGTCAACGCCGACATTATTCAATTCAGGGACTTTACGTCCGCAAATGAGTTCATGTTATTTATTGGATTCACCGATTGATGATTTACGTGCGATTTATGACAAATATACTGACGTTGCATTATTATCAAAATTTGCAGGTGGCATTGGGTTGTCGTATTCACGCGTTCGTTCGCGCGGATCATTAATCAAAGGCACAAATGGCCACAGTAACGGAATCATTCCTTGGCTTAAGACTTTGGATTCATCTGTGTCGGCTGTTAACCAAGGCGGAAAACGCAAAGGTGCCGCTTGTGTGTATCTTGAAACTTGGCATGCCGATGTCGAAGAATTTTTGGAATTACGTGACAACACTGGTGATGAATCAAAGCGGACTCATAATTTAAACACAGCGAATTGGATTCCTGATTTGTTCATGAAGCGTGTTGAAGCCGATGCGATGTGGTCATTGTTTGACCCACGTGTTGTTCCAGAATTTGTTGATTTATTTGGTCCAGAATTCGAAGCCGCCTATGAAAAAGCTGAATCTGAAAAATTATACAACAAACAAATCAAAGCTCGTGATTTATATACACGAATGATGAAAACATTGGCTCAAACAGGCAATGGCTGGATCACTTTCAAAGACGCTTCAAATATGAAAGCCAACCAAACTGGAAAACCAGAAAATGTGATCCATTTATCAAATTTGTGCACTGAAATTTTAGAAGTTACATCAAAGGACGAATCAGCGGTTTGTAATTTAGGATCTGTCAATTTGGCACGTCACATTGTTGATGGTGAATTTGATTTTGAAAAATTAGCCAAAACAGTTCGTACAGCTGTTAAATATTTAGACCGCGTTGTGGATATTAATTTTTATCCGATCGATACAGCGAAGTCTTCAAATAACAGATGGAGACCTGTGGGTTTAGGTCTGATGGGATTACAAGACGCATTTTTCCAATTAAAATTGCCGTTTGATTCAGTCGCGGCACAGGCTTTATCTAAGAAAATTCAAGAAGAGATTTACTTTCATGCATTAACATCAAGTGCTGAATTGGCCGAAAAGCACGGCCCACACGACAGTTTCCAAGACACTCGCGCAGCGAAGGGTGATTTGCAATTTGATTTGTGGAATGTACAACCCACAGATGAAAAACGTTGGGCCACATTAAAGGCCAAAATTCAAAAAACAGGATTACGTAATTCTTTGATTATTGCCATTGCGCCAACGGCGACGATCGCATCGATTGTCGGAAGTTACGAAGCTACCGAGCCACAAATTTCAAATTTATTTAAACGCGAAACTTTGTCTGGCGAATTTATGCAAGTGAATAAATATTTAGTCCAAGATTTAAAACAACGTGGTTTATGGAATGAAGATTTCAGAAATGATATCAAAATTAGCGAAGGTTCGATCCAGGCCTTGCCAAGTATTCCCCAAGACGTCAAAGATCTGTATCGAACAGTTTGGGAAGTCCCAATGAAATCTTTGATCGAAATGGCCGCAGATCGTGGTGCCTTTATTGACCAATCGCAATCTTTGAATTTATTCATGGAAGCTCCGACCATTGGCAAATTATCGTCGATGTATATGTATGCATGGAAACGCGGAATTAAAACGACATATTATTTGCGTTCTCGTCCTGCGACTTCGATCACTAAAACCACTGTCAGAAAATCTGACACAGTCTTAGAAGAGAAAAAAATATACACAGATTCAGAAGCCATTTCATGCAGTATCGACAACCCTGAAGCTTGCGAAGCCTGTCAATAGGAGACACTATGTTATTAGATCCAGGATTTAATTTAACTTTAAGACCAATGAAATACCCAACATTTTTTGAAATGTATAAAAATGCAATTAAAAATACTTGGACTGTTGACGAAGTTGATTTTTCAACTGATCTGGTCGACTTACATTCAAAAATGTCACCCAGCGAAAAACATTTAATTCAACGTTTGGTTGCGTTTTTTGCCACGGGTGATTCGATTGTCGGTAATAATTTGGTTTTAAATTTATATAAACACATCAATTCACCTGAAGCTCGTTTATATTTATCACGCCAATTGTACGAAGAAGCCCTGCACGTTCAATTTTATTTAACATTGTTGGATAATTATATCCCACACCCTGACGAACGTGAAAAAGCATTTTCAGCAATTCAAAATATTCCATCAATTAAAAAGAAAGCTGATTTCTGTTTTAAATGGATGGATTCAATCAATACTTTGGATACTTTACAAACCAAAGAAGATCGCCGTAAATTTTTAATGAACGTGATTTGTTTTGCAACTTGTGTCGAAGGATTATTTTTCTTTGGTGCTTTTGCTTATGTTTATTTCTTGCGTTCGAAAGGTTTATTACAGGGCTTAGCATCAGGTACGAATTGGGTTTTTAGAGATGAAAGCATGCATATGGCTTTTGCTTTTGACGTCATCGACACAATTCGCAAAGAAGACCCTTCGTTATTTAATGAACAGCTGGAAGAAATGGTTATTCAAATGCTTGAAGACGCCATCGATTGCGAAATGACTT
>JANPOT010000032.1:0-6874 GCA_031428135.1 Pseudobdellovibrionaceae bacterium
GAAAAATATTCACAATCCTATTACCGCAAAGATTTAACTCGATTTGCACGCCACAGAATATCAAAAATCTTAGGCGATATGTTTAAATATAAATCACTGTCCGAAGAGCAGTACGTTACATCATTAGCAAAATTAGAATCATTTTTACAATCAGGACAGCAACAACAAATTGATCAAGACATTTTAACAGACGAAGATTTAAAAGAAATGTCAGAAATTAACTGACCATTTTGCGATGAAAAAGTTTTTTAGAAATAAAAACTAATCCAACAGTATATGCAATTAAGACAGAAGAATGTAATAAATCAGGTATTAAATTGATTTGATCGTGCAAAATATTTCGAACCAAAACTACGGCGTGCGATAATGGAAATACATAAGCGAGCCACTGAATTAATTGGGGCATATCACCAAGCGAGAAATAAGTTCCGCTAATTAACGACAGCGGAATAATAAACCCGGATGTTGAAAAAACAAACGAATCGTAATTTTTTGCCAACGACACAATCATTAATCCAAATGCTGAAAATATTAAACTTAAAACAAATAATACCGGCAAAATATAAATAAATTTAAAAGTCGCAAGCCCAAAAAATACAGAAACCAACATAATACCCAACGCACCAATCAGGCCTTTGGTTCCAGCCCATAATATTTCACCCAGTACAATTTGTGACGATGTTAATGGCGTCATCATCATCGTTGCAAAAGTTTTTTGGTATGTCAGTTTCGTGTAATTGGGGTACGTCGATTCAAAATAACAAACCATCATCACTGTCGAGCATAACAAACCTGGGAAATAAAAATCGATAAATGGTAAATTTTCGATGGGCGGAATGTATCTGCCGAAGCCAAAACCGAAAGCAGCCAAATACATCAACGGCTCAATGATTGTCCAGAATAACGACACAATAAATGTTTTTTTAAAAAATAGAAAATTTCGGCGCCAAATTTGTATCATGATGCGCCTCTTATTTGGTAACCGGCGACTTTTAAAAAGACATCATTTAAATTTGCTGGCCGAATCAAATAATGCGTATTCTGAATATGCTGCATAAAATTTTGACGTTGCTGTAAATCGCGAAAATATATAAATAAATTGTTTTCTAAATCTCTGAATTCAAGATGATTATTTTTTATTTTTTCTGTCCAATAATTTTTCTCTGAACCCACATTTAATTCAACAACTTCTGATCCGATATATTTGGTGATTAATTCTGAACTGGTTCCCACGTCTAATATTTTTCCGTGATCAACGATGGCGATCCGATCACATAATTTTTCGGCTTCTTCCATATAGTGCGTCGTCATAATAATTGTTTTTTTTTGTACTTTTAATTTTTCAAAATAAGTCCATATCCATTGGCGGGCTTGCGGATCCAGGCCCGTCGTCGGTTCGTCTAAAATTAACATTTGTGGTTCATGCAATAACGCCCGGGCGATCACCAATCGACGTTTCATGCCGCCGCTCAGTGCTTCGACGTGTAAATGCTGATGTTCTGTCAATTTCATTTCATGCAATAAATGTTCAGATCTGGCTGCAGCCGCCGCCGAATCCATTTTAAAATAAGTCGCAAATAATTTTAAATTTTCCAGGGCACTAAAATCAGAATCCAAACCATCATCTTGTGGAACGACACCAATCCGCGATTTAATTTCAGTCATTTGATCACGAACACTTAAGCCCATCACAAATAAATCACCAGATGTTGGTACGACTTGTCCGTAAATCATTTTTAATAACGTTGATTTACCAGCGCCATTTGGACCCAATATGCCGAAACATTCGCCGTGTTTAATTTCTAATGAAATTCCTTTGACGGCGGGGATGCCTTTATAATTTTTAAATATATTTTGGGCCAGTAGCGCGTTGGACATAATAAAATTGTATCCGAGATCACAATCTGGGCAAATAAAAAACCCGGAACTAGTCCGGGTTTCAGTCGAGTTTCACATCTTGTGAACTTCGTTCACGTTAGTCTTTATTTGTTTTTTGTTGTTTTGGACGTTTATGCGGATCTAATTCTTTAACACGCAAACGAATCGTTTTTGGTGTGACTTCGATCAGCTCAGTTTCTTTGATCCATTCCATACCGAATTCCAATGTCATTGGTTTAACTGGAGTTACACGGATCGCCTCATCTGAACCCGACGCACGAACGTTCGACATTCTTTTTGCTTCTTGAATGTTAACAATCATGTCGTTGTCTTTTGCGTTTTCTCCGACGATCATGCCTTCGTAAACCAAGTCGCCATCATTAACGAACATTCGGCCACGTTCTTGTTTATTCCAAATTGAATACGCATTGGCTTCGCCCTGACGATCTGAAACCATCGCACCATTGATGCGTGAATTAATATCGCCACGGTAATCATCATAACCATCAAAGTTTGTATTTAATAAACCAGTACCACGAGTATCAGTTAAGAACTCAGAACGATAACCGATTAAACCACGTGAAGGAATTCGGAATTCTAAACGTGTACGACCAGTTCCTTTTTGAACCATATTAGTCATAACACCTTTACGCATACCCAATTTTTCAGTCACTGCACCCACATACGGGTCTTCGATATCGATGACAGCGTGCTCAAACGGCTCTAATTTTTTACCATCAACAGTTTTGAAAACAACCTGAGGCTTAGAAACTAATAATTCGAAGCCTTCACGACGCATTTGTTCGATCAAAACACCCAGCTGTAATTCGCCACGACCAACAACTTTGAAAGCGTCTGTTGCTTCAGTTTTTTCTACGCGGATTGAAACGTTAAAAAGTAATTCTTTTTCAAGACGCTCTAAAATTTTTCGAGAAGTAACTTGTTTACCTTCTTGGCCCGCGAACGGTCCGTTATTAACCGAGAAAATCATTCCAACCGTTGGCTCATCGACGATGATTCGCGGAAGGACTTGTGGATTCGTCGCTGAAGTAATGGTGTCACCAATTGTGAAATCTTCGATACCCGCGATGATCGCCATATCGCCCGCGCCAATTTCTTGAACCGGAATTTGTGAATTGACGTGATATTGGAAAAGTGCAGATACTTTAACTTTTTTCTGAGCGTGTTCTTGAATACAAATAATATCATCGCCGACTTTGACAGATCCGCCGCGCATACGACCCATCGCCAAACGACCTACGTAATCATTATAACCAATGTTAGAAACCATTAATTGTAATGGCGCATCTTCAACAATTGTTGGAGGCGGAACTAATTCAACAATTGCATCATAAAGTACATTCAAGTTTCCTGTGTTAACAGCTGGATCTAAAGTCGCCATACCATCACGCGCGATCGCATAAATTGTATGGAAATCACATTGTTCTTCATTAGCTTCAACGTCGATGAATAGATCAAATAATTCATTATGAACGTCTTGGATACGAGCATCTGAACGATCGATTTTGTTGATAACAACGATGACTTTGATGTTTTGTTCTAAAGCTTTTTTCAAAACGAAACGAGTCTGTGGCAACGGGCCTTCTGAAGCATCACAAAGCAAAATCGCGCCATCAACCATGTTTAGTACGCGCTCAACTTCGCCGCCGAAGTCACTATGTCCCGGAGTATCGACAATATTAATTTTAATGTCTTTGTAAGTGAACGATGCATTTTTTGCAGCGATTGTAATTCCACGTTCTTTTTCAAGATCCATAGAATCCATCAAGCGTTCTTGAACAGCTTGGTTATCACGGAATGTTCCGGCTTGTTTGATCAAGTGATCCACTAAAGTTGTTTTACCGTGGTCAACGTGAGCAATGATGGCGATATTTCTGATTTTTTTTGGATCTTGTAGCATAAAAACTTTCCTTTGTGTTAACTAACCGTGGCCGCCCATTAAAAAACCGTCGCCGCTTGTGTCTTCCTGTTCAATGTCTGAAATTGAACTGAAAAATTCAAGAGCGCACGACAAGACTTCGTCGTTATCTTTCAATTGAAAAATTTGCTTACGAAATGCGGATGAACCTTGATACCCTGTCGAAAACCAACAGGCAAACTTTTTTAACTGAATATTCGTAATATGCTCGCTGGTATGGGCACGAATGGCCAGGCTCAGATCAAGAAAAATACTTTTGTAATTTCGTTTTAAATCCAGCCGTAAACTATCGCCCCGCCATAAGCTTAAAGCATCAGCAAAAATCAATGGATTTTTTAAAGCACCCCGGCCAATTAAAACACCATCACATCCCGATTCTTTCAGTCTGGAAACTGCTTTTTGTGGAGTCAGAATGTCGCCGTTACCTAAAATTGGAATTTTGGATTTTGCTTTAATTTCTGAAATAAATTCCCAGTCCGCAAGACCTGTATATGCTTGAGCGCGGGTGCGACCATGAATTGCCACCCAAGTAATTCCTTCGTTATAAGCAATGTTGCAAACATCCAAAGCATTTCTCTGATTTGCATCCCAGCCTGTTCGAATTTTTATAGTCACCGGTATTTTTACGGCAGCAACAGTCGATGATAAAACTTTTTGCATAACAACAAGGTCTTTCATCATCGCAGAACCTGCGCCTTTTTTAACGACTTTGGGAACCGGGCAACCAAAATTCAAATCGACAAAATCAGAACCATGTTCTTCGGCAACTTTGGCAGCGCGTGCAATAATTTCAGCATCTTCACCGAACAGTTGGATTCCTATTGGCCGCTGAGATTCATCAAAGCTCATTAAATCCAAAGTTCTGCGCGATTTATATTCGATGCCCGTTGCTGAAACCAATTCTGTGACAACAACACTGGCATCAAGCTTACGCATAAATGTCCTGAACGCATGATCGGTGATGCCAGCCATCGGAGCCAATACGAACGGATTTTTTTTTAAAGCATCAAGCGGATGAATTTTCATAATTGTTTTTTAAATTGTATTCAAATTTATTGCAATCTTTGTTTCATTTTTTCATAGACTGATTGCTGTTCGGAAGTGATCGCGGATTTAGCAAACATTTTTTGTATGAAATTCAATTTTGGCCCACGAACTAAAGTTTGCAAATGAAATTCGGTCACGTTCCCCGTTTGATTTGCTGTCGCCAAAATTTCGCGAAAATAAACTGGCGCATCCGCATTCTGAATCGAATCATTCCAGATATTGAATGCAAAACCCATCACATAACCGGGTTGCGAATAAGGCTGCTGCACATAGCAATAGTGCGAATTTCCGATCGTCGGCGCTGTTGTTTTTTCACAGACCATGCCGTCTTTTTCGACGGAAGATTTTATTGTCGAAACACTGCTGGCTTGAAATTTTGCGTCTGAAAACAAGGCCATGACTTTTTCAGCTGTCGTATTTATAAAACAGAGCGTGACATCAATTCCAACGAATCCAGATTCAAAATCCTGAACGGAAGCGTCTGTTTGCGCTGTCAATTTTGAAATATACTGAACATCGTAACGTAAACTGCAATTTGATTTGATATTTTTGTGATAAGTTTCTTCCTTTGAAGTCAGCAAATTATTAATGACCGTTGGTAAATTTTGTACATAGTCCCGCGACAAACCTGGAAACTTCGAAAGCTCTGTGTAAGTGCCCGACGGGATAACTTGTGAATGCGTAGCCAAATTAAATAATGTCGTCGTCAGAGCAATAAAAGTGATTTTTTTCATTTGAAGTCCTTGGAAATAGGTTCGTAATTTGGTAGACCACATTTTTCTAAAAGCGACCCAGCCTGTTTCATTGCATCTGCAGAAAATAGTTCATTTTTAATTAATTGAAATATTAATATTTTTTCAGATATTTTTAATTCGCAGAATCCTGCCTGAGCGTAACAGTCAGGATGCGAATCATAAGCGTCTGATTTAATTTGATCACAAGTTCTGTTTACTGAACTTTCAGATTTTAGAAAGCTTTGTTTTTGTAAACATTGAAAAACGTTGGTGACCCATGATTGACCCTGCTGTGTTTGCATCTGATTATACAATTTAAATTTGCTTTGGCTGCAGTATTTAAATCCAAAGCCCAAATTATATCCCTCTAAACCACATTTCGTTTTTTGTTCTTGGCATAAATAAAAATCGCAAGTTCCTAGATATTGGTCACATGACTTATTTTCAGAAAATAATTTCTGACTCCAAAAATCAATGGCCTCGGTCGTGAACTGGTCGCCGTAATTTTTCCTGAGATCATCAATTTGTGATGTGGAATCCGCTTGAAAAAGATCAGATTTCATTCTGATAAAATCAACTGGTGTTTTTTCAGATCTGTACCGACGCCCGCCCAAGCTGACTTGCTGAACAGAAAACAAAATTTCATCTGAAAAAATATCGTCTGAGCTTCGTACAGGCCGCATAACACCTTCTGGTATTGTCTGAATATATTTCTGATCATCGCATTTTTTAATATGATGCCCCGTTGCTTGAATGTAATTGTTGATTTCAAAATATGAGACAACTTTTGATTGTGCATGACTGATTTGATCCCAATTTAAAAAATAAATTTGTTTATTTTTTTCAAAACATGATACGAATCCGTTTTGATCGCGATACATTTGATCAGCCAAACTGAATTGATATGCGAATAATAAAATGATGTATTTCATTCGATACCTTTTAAATAATTTTGCGATTTGACCAAAGCGAATGTGACCAGCGCCGTCGTATAAGAATCAGATCTCCACAAAACGGTGTTTCTGGCTTGAGCCACGGCGGAAAAGAAGACTTCGCCTGGCCAATAAATTTCAGTTTCTGATTTGTGATTGATTTGTGACAATAAATATTTGACCCCCAGGCGCACTGAATAAACATATCTGAAATTTTCTGATTCGGAATAATTCATCAGTGCAATTAATGCCAATGCGGTCGATTGAACCTTATCAGTACGACCAATGCCAGGCGTATTTGACCATGAACCTTCATCAAAATCTTGGCCCGACAAAATTGTTTG
>JANPOT010000033.1:0-18270 GCA_031428135.1 Pseudobdellovibrionaceae bacterium
AAATATTCATATAAATATTGTGATGCAAAAACAAACGACGGCCAATCAGATCTGTTTGGCAAAATTAATCTGATACGAACACCACGTTTTTTTGCTGCAATCAGTTTTTTGATAAATAAAACTGTTGGAAAAAAATACGAATTAATAATCGTTAATTCATTTTTAGCAATATCCAATAAATGTAAATATTGATTGGTTATTTGATAACGCTGATGAACCCAATCATTGATCGATAATTGAACTTTTAAATCGCTTTTTTTATATTTTTGAATATTGAATTGAATTGGATGAAAATTGATGTTCATGTTTGTGCCAAAAGATTTATTAAAAATGTTTTGGCAACATCTGGCCAAATCAATCACAATTGGTCCTTCTAAATAAACAGCAAAATCTAATTGCTGTAATGTTTCAGGATGATTGTATCCTGACGTTGTGACATTAATTCCGCCGACAATCGCTTTTAATTGATCGACCAACAATATTTTGTGATGGAGTCGCCTGCCCCATTGATATAAAAATTTGAATGAAAACATTCCATTAAAGCGACAGAAATATATGTTTTCAGCTTTTAATTCGAGTTCGCTTTTATTTGAATACTGTTTTGAACCAATACTATCGACAACGATATAAATTTTAACACCACGGCGTGCGGCTCTTATTAATGCGCTTTGCACCTGTTGCCCGAATTGATCTGTTGTAAAAATATAAGTCTGCAAATGAATACACAACTGTGATTGTTCAATTAAATTCAAATAAAAATTATAATACCTTTGCCCTTCAACAAAAAAATCAACACAGGGTTCTATTTCTATTTTTTCAGTAAAAATATTATGTTCCATTCAGTTCCACATTAATTACAACAGGCAAATGATCCGAAGGATTTTGAATGTTATTGTTTGTTAAAACCTCAGCACCCAAAACCCGTAAATTTTTGACATAAATGCGATCTAATGCCAATTGCGGCCAAAACGAAGGAAATGTTTTGGCATGTATTTTATGAATCAAATGATACGATTCTGTCATATTTAATTTATTTTCAAAAAACAAATTGGATTGTAAATTCCAATCATTAAAATCGCCTGCGATAATTAATGGATCCGTATCCAATAAATTCAGATTTAATACGTAATTATAAATCATTTCATATTGTTGATTTCGCCCTTTTGAAAATAAATCCAAATGCACACAAAGAATATTTAAAATAACATCTGGCAAACCTGTGTACTCGGTTGGCACAACAATTTGACAAAATAAAATACCCCGTTGTTCACACAAATTTGTTGAAATATTTTTTTGCGACCAATTTGTAATAGGAAATTCACTCAAGATTGAATTTCCATGATGACCAGAGGCCTGAACTGAATTTTTAGCATACGAGAAATGTGGCCATGTCATATCTGCAAAATATTCAAGTTGTGAATCAATATATCCTTTTTCTTTGTAGGCATGATTTAATCCGACAACTTCTTGCAGACAAACAATTTGTGCTTTTGAAAAATTGACCAGTTCTTTCATATTAGAAAGCAAATATTTTCTTTGATTCCAATTGAAACCTTTGTGAATATTATAAGTCATTATTTTAAAACTCATACGAATATCTTCATGGTAATATACTGGAAGCTTTGCAGTCTGTGATCATAGACGCTATAAAGCCAATCAACGCAAAAACAAAAAAAATACCTAATAACATTTTTCCGACTTCAAATGGAATACCAGCCAAATGTGTGACTCCGAGCAAAATACCGACGAATGTAATCGCCATAAAAACCATTGACGAACGTAACATATAAACCTCCTGCAACATTCTTTTTTATAAGGCAGATGCATTTAAATCATTGATTCAATAGCTCTTTCGTAAGCCGCTGATTCGGCCTGGTTTTTTTTAAAACTCATTGCCAACATAATCGTCGATACTCCTATAAAAGTCAGATCTAAGGCCAGAACCGTACCCAACAGCCATACGCTGCTGGTTGACCAGTTTATCAAAAAAACAATTCCAACAGCAGAAGACATTAACCCAGATAATAGAATCCAGCCCCATCCGAATTGTTTTCTGATTTGCAGGCTTGATGAAATACGAATTAAACCCGATGCGATCAATGCGAACGCTATTAACAAAGTCAAAGTCGCAGCAGCAAGCAATGGATTTCTAAATACAATGATACCCGCAGAAGCATAAACTAATCCGCTAAAAATAAAGTAAAAAAAACTGGTGGATTCTTTGAACTGGAATGCATGTATGAACTGAACAATTCCGCCTAACATCATAAAAATTCCGACATAAAAAACAGACATGCTTGTGGCTGTGGCTAAATTTGCGAACGCCAAAATTCCAAAAAACAAAATGATCAACCCAGACGATAATAACCAACCCCAGCGAACAATTGTGTTTTCTTTGACCATATTGCCTCCGTATTACAGACTGCAATATTTGGCCCGCCTTGAAACTGCCGTATTGAGTATTTAAGAATATGGAACATCGATGCACGAGTCATTTATCTTTGCAAATGGGTCAATTTTTCTATTTTAAAATTTTACGATATGCATCAGCACAAAATTTCTAGAACTGTTGCAACCAGTTCTTTGACATTGATAGGTTTTGTCAAAAAAGCCGTATAGCCCGCATCTAAACATTTTTGACTGACTTCACTCATCGCGTGCGCAGTCAGCGCAATGATTGGCTTTTGGTATCCAGCCGCACGTAATTTTTTTGTTGCAGTGAATCCATCCATTTCAGGCATTTGAATATCCATGAATACAATGTCGAAATTTCCGGCCAATGCCTTTTGACATCCAGATTCACCATTATCCGCCGTATCTGGAATTGCGCCGAATTTTGTTAAATAATAAAATATTAAATCTTGATTATCAATTGAATCATCAACAATAAGAATTCTTAATCCCTGAAGTGCGTCCTTAGCAGGTTCAGCAATTTTTTTAATGTCTTCAGTTAATAATCCTGATTTTAAATGACGTCGTTCAGGCTGATCTTTGATTTCAAATAAAAATGTTGAACCTTTGCCTATATTCGTTTTTTTTATAAATACATCCCCCCCCAATGATCTGGCTAATTTTCTAGATAATGCCAGACCCAGCCCTGTTCCGCCAAATCGCCGCGTGACAGTTTGATCAGCTTGGGTAAATAATTCAAAAATATTTTCTTTTTGTATTTCAGAAATTCCAATTCCTGTATCAGATATTTCAAAACAAACTGATTTATAGCTGAATTTATTCAAATTTTTGCTTACGGTCAAATAACATTTTACCTTAATGGATCCAACCTGCGTAAATTTAATTGCATTACCGACCAAATTGATCAGGACTTGTCGAACGCGAGTTGGATCAGAAACGATTAATTCAACATCGAGTTTATCAAAACAGTATTCTAATATTAAGCCCTTCTGGTTTGCTTTTTCAGCCAAAAGCAAAATGACATCGGCAACAATTTTTCTAGGATCCATATCAATAAATTCGAAATTAATGTGCCCCGCTTCGACTTTTGACAGATCCAGAACATCATTAATTATGACAGATAAATTTTCACCATTTCTGGAAATGACATCAATATAATTATTACGTTCTGTAACTGTTAAGTTTGCATCCCGCAATAAGTCTGCAAATCCCAACATCGCACTGAGTGGAGTTCTGATTTCATGCGACATCGTTGCCAAAAAAGTGGATTTTAATTCATTAGCTCGTTCTGCCGTTTCTTTGGCTCGTTTGGCTTCATCGTTTGATAATTCCAATTGTTCTTGAGTTTTTTTAAAAGCTCTTCTTGTTCTTTTTTTTGTTGATAAATTTCGATAAAAATATTCACCTTGCTTTTGACTGCAAAAGTATCCAGTGGTTTCGGCAAAAAATCCACTGCACCTAAGTCGTATCCTTTGAATGATAAATTTTGATTTTTGGCAGTTGCAGTTACAAAAATAATCGGTATATTTTTTGTTTTTTTCAAACCTCGCATAAGCTCTGCCAGTTCAAACCCATTCATGACAGGCATTTGAACGTCAATCAATGCCAACGCAAATTCATAATCAATCATAAACTCCAATGCCTCTGTGGCAGATCCAGCTTTAAAAATTTCGACATCATTCCGTCTGAGCAACCCTTCTAAAGCCATCAGATTATCTTTCAGATCATCAACAATAAGAATATTAACCAAATTTCTTTTAATTTCTTTTTTCATTTAAAACCCTTTCTACGAATTACATTTTTTGATAAATTCGTTCATTTTTAATAACAGATTTGAAATATTTTTCATATTGTGTAAATTGAATTGTTTCTTTGGACCCTAAGCCTAAAAAACCTCTACGATAAAGCGATTCATGAAAAAGACCGATCGTTTTGTTTTGCAGTTCACGATTAAAATAAATCAACACATTTCGACACGATATTAAATGTGTTTCAGAAAAAAAAGAATCCGTAACAAGACTGTGGTTTGAAAATATAATTTTTTTCCTTAAATCTTTATTGAACTTAACTGAATTTAAATCCGTCGTATAATAATCTGAAAATTTTTTATTACCACCAGACAGTTCATAATTATCGATAAATTTTTTATTTTTTTTCAAATTAAAAACGCCACTTGAAGCTATTTTCAGATTTTGTGGATTGATGTCAGTTGCATACAGAATTGTGCGTTCGAGTAAATCTTCTTCTTGCAGTAAGATTGCCAATGAATAAACTTCTTCGCCGGTACTACATCCAGCGACCCAAATTTTGAGTGACGGATACGTTTTTAAAATTGGCATGACTTTTTGCCGAAGGCCCATGAAATAGGCAGGGTCCCTGAATATTTCAGTGACAGATACCGTTAAAAATTCAAGCAAATCATAAAAACTGTCTGAATTATTAAGAACATTTTTTTTAAGTTCTGTTAGATTTTTGCAACCCATCTGATCCATGGCCTGAATTATTCTACGTTTGATCAATTCTGATGTGTATTGGCGAAAATCATAATCGTATTTATGGTTAATTTCATCAAGTAAAATTTTTAATTCGGTTTCAAATTTTTGATCAATCATGCGCAACATCAGTTATTAATCCCTGCCCAGTTTTGGCGCCCACACGCGTATCAAAGAAAACAGATTTTTTAAATCAATTGGCTTTGATAAATAATCATTTGCACCGGCTTCAATACAAAGTATCCGATCATTTTTTGTAGCCGAAGCTGTGATGGCAATAATCGGCAGATTTTGAAAATATTTTTGTTTTCTGATTTCGCGCATCGCCTGATAACCATCCATTTCAGGCATCATGATATCCATCAAAACCAAATCCAGACTGGGATTTTCTTTCAGTTTCATCAAAGCTTCTTTACCGGTTCGTGCGACGACAATATGAACGCCTTTTTGTTCAAGCGCTGCAGACAGTGCAAAAACATTTCTGACATCGTCATCAACCAGAAGAATATTGCGACCTTGCAAATGAGATTCAAGACGACGTGCAGTTTTTAACATCTGTTGGGATTCAATTGGAAGCTTCGCCTCAATATGATGTAAAAAAAGACTGACCTCATCCAAAAGCCGTTCTGGCGAATGAGCTCCCTTAATAATAATTGAATGTGAATATTTTCGAAGTTGATTTTCTTCATAATGAGTCAGCGAACGTCCTGTGTAAATAATCACAGGTGGAATGATAGTTAATTCATTGAGTTCGGTCATTTTTTTCAAAAGCTCCAGGCCAGTCATGTCTGGCAGTTTCAAATCAACAACAAAACAATCATAAATATTTTTTTTCAGAGCATCGATTGCATCTGATCCAAATTCGACAGCTGTGATTTCAATATCTGTGTCAGATAAAAGCTTTGTCATAGTTTCACGTTGTAATTTGTCGTCTTCGACAATTAAAATACGTTTAATTTTTTGTGTTAATTTACTTTCGATTTTTGCAAAAATATCCATCAGTTGTTGACGTTTTACAGGCTTCAGAATATATCCAAGCGCACCCATCTGAAGTGCTTTTTCAATATAATCAAATGCGGATATAATATGTACAGGAATATGTCGGGTTAATGAATTTTCTTTAAGCTGATCCAGAACTGTAAGCCCTGAATGATCAGGCAGTTTTATATCCAGCAAAATTGCATCGGGAAAATGGATTTTTGATAACAACAATCCTTCTTCGGCATCCATTGCGACCAGACATTTGTAATTCAGTTCATGAGCCAAATCAAATAAGATTTTTGCAAATGTCGGTTCATCTTCGATCACCAAAATTAAACGTTCTGGTCTTTGCTCAGACGATTGTTCAGATGATTTTCGTGGCACTTTAAAAATGTCTCTGTCATCTGAAAATAAGACAGGCTTTATTAGCACTTGCTGTTTAAGTATTTCTGATAATTTTTTTGATTCAAACGCTGTTGTTAATGATGATGAATAAATTTTTGGCGTGCCAATTTGAACATGGCTTTCATCATAAATTTCTGGCAATAAAAGAGTGAATCGACTGCCCTGCCCAGGAACACTTTCCACTTCGACACTTCCACCCAAAAGCCTTGCAAGGTCTCTGGAAATTGAAAGCCCCAAACCTGAACCTCCATATTTTCGATTCGTCGTACCGTCCGCTTGACGAAACGCTTCGAAAATAACTTCTTGCTGTGCTTTTTGAATACCAATCCCCGTGTCAATGACTGACATCGAAAGTTTACCATCCGGTCGCTTTGACATCAGCAAAGTGACTTGTCCAATTTCAGTGAATTTAAATGCATTCGATAGTAAATTTTTTAATATTTGTTCCATTCGTTGGTGATCGGTAAGAAATGATTCAGGCATGCTCGAATCATTTTGAATTAAAAATTTAAGCTGTTTTTCAGAGGCCAAGGGATCAAAAGTATTTTTTAAATTACTGATAACTTTTGTAATATACACATTTTCAGATTTAATCTCAAGTTTACCGGCTTCTACTTTTGAAAGATCTAAAATATCATTGATTAAATTCAGTAGATCATTGCCAGCTGAATGAATCGAGACAGCATACTTTATTTGTTCAGCATTCAAATTCCCATTTGCATTATCCGAAAGTAACTTCGCCAGAATGAGCGAACTGTTTAATGGGGTACGAAGTTCATGCGACATATTTGCTAAAAATTCAGATTTGTACTGACTGGCCCTTTGAACCTCGTCAGATCTTTCCTCGAGTAGTATTTGGGCTTTATTCAAAGCTTCATTTTTTTCATTTAGAATATCACGTTGCACTTCAAGCTGTTCATTGGTTTGTTCAAGTTCTGATTGCTGACTGGTTAATTCAGTTTGTATTTCTTGCAATGCACGTGATTGCTCTTCAAGATCTTCGTTGACTGCTTTTAATTCTTCTTGTTGAGCTTGTAATTTTTCGGTTAGAACTTGGGAATTTTCAAGAAGTTCTTGTAATTTTTTTCGACTGTTTGATGTGTTCAATGCTATCCCAATATTTTCAGAAACATGTTCTAAAAATGTTTTTTGATGTTCAGTAAATTCAGCAAATGAAGCCAGTTCGATCACGCCATTGACTTCTCCTTCATAAAACAGCGGTGCCAACAAAAGCGAACGCGGAATGGCTCCACCCAGATCCGAGCTGATTTTTCCAAAATAATTTGATGGAAGATTTTCGATAATGATGGGTCGCTTTTCTAATGCGGCTTGGCCGACAAGACCTTCGCCCAGAGCAATTGTTTTTTCACTGTTTTCAGTTTTTGAATATGCATAGCTGCTGACACGTTTCAAAGTATTATCTGACATTAAACAATAAAACGCCCCCATTTGAGCATTTAAAAATGGAACTATATGACTCAGAACACTTTTACCTAAAAGTGTCGTATCCACTAAATTCAACTTATATGAATTGATTGATCAAATTATATTAACCGCACAAAACGATGCTCGTGCAAAAAAACAAATTTTAAATATCGATATCAACCAGGATATATATTTAGAAACCGACCGGTATATTTTGTTATCCGCGATTGCCAATTTAGTTCAAAATGCAATTAAATATTCAAAATTAGAAGGTCATATTACTTTGCGTGCTGGCCTGTCAGGAAACGAAGTTGTCATCGAAATCGAAGACGAATGCA
Source organism: Pseudobdellovibrionaceae bacterium (assembly GCA_031428135.1). GTDB lineage: Bacteria > Bdellovibrionota > Bdellovibrionia > Bdellovibrionales > Bdellovibrionaceae > Pseudobdellovibrio. The sequence goes on from JANPOT010000033.1 coordinate 8,054, forward strand.
GCGGCCTGAACCCTGAAGTTTCCGAAAATATTTTCAAACCATTTTATTCTAAAAATACGACATCAAGTAGTTTGGGCTTAGGATTGACGATCACACAACGTGCCGTCAATTTGTTGAATGGACATATTTCTGTCGTAAATAATTCAGGAAATGGCTGTGCCTTCATCATTCACATACCACAGAAATATATTCAAAAAATAACTCCTCGAGCAGTTGCTGGAGAAGATTCAGTACAGCCAAAAATAGATAATAAGATATAATTAATACCAAAATTTTAAAACGCCACTGACTAACAATGTATCCGCATCGTTGTCGCTAACAACGGCGTATCTGGATGCTGCGCCAACTGAAATTATTTTGTTTTCAATTCGAATTGGTATATCAAAACCCAACAATGGTGCCGCGGCATACGACGTTCCATCGGATTTTAAAATAGCACCCAAACCAATCCCAAGATAACTGTCCTTAATAACCGGAATAGTTCCGCCGAAATTATATGTGCCTTTGGCCCAAATTGAATTTCGTTTTTGTATTGATGAACCATCATCAATTTCTGAATACGAATATTCAGCTGCTAATCCGAACGGTATATAAGGCTGGTATCCGATATCGAATCCCAGTTCCGTCGAAGTTTGTCCTGAACCTTCTGCAACGGCTGCACCGGCTAAAAATCCGACATGTGGTTTGTATTCAGATTGCTGCTGGATTGCACGTGCCGCAGGAAATGTCGATTCAGACACATCCTGTGAAAATGCCGGTAATGAAATCAGCAAAAAAATTAAATTGAATGCGACATTATTTTTTTTATTATTCATGAAAAACTTCCTTTGTTGTTTTTTTAAAACTCAGCTGCTCTGAAAATAATTATTTAATGGTATCTTGAACTTTGGTGCCAACTGGCATGCATCATTGTATGGTAGCCATCATCGTCATAGATCTCTGCAATTGATTCATCATTCGGTCGATAAAATGAATTTTTGTCTCGATCGTACGAAAAGGCAGAGCTATTTGCGTCTTCGATTGTATTTGAATTAAGTTCTAAACGACCTTTGGCTTTTTTGTTTCTAGATTTCGAGTTTAATTTAAATATTTTTTTTAAAATTTTCATAAAGCCTTCTTTTCTATACAAGCTGAAATACGAATGCGTGTATATATACAGAGTTAGATACATTGATGATGACTGTTTGAACATAACACTAATCAAAGTTCGATCGGAAAACTAAGACTTAAAATATAGCCTTTGGTTGTCGTATCGACATCTGTTGTATTATTCACAGCAAATGATCCATACGATTCAATTTCAGTTTCATTATACTTTAAATCTTGATATTCCAAATTTAAACTGATCGGGCCCACATAAATACCAGCACCTAAACGCGGCCCAGTGACTTCTGTAAACTTCAGATCAATGCCCTGGGAACCATTTGATGGATCATTTTCGCCGTAGACAATATAACTGCCCAAGAGCCGGACTCCAAAAAATGGGGTCTGTAAAACAATCATTGGTGCAATATTATAAACTGCTGCATCAACATCGCGATAAAATGAATCATCATTTTTCATTTTAGCATAACGTGCGTCGACGCCAACCAACAGTATTTCAGCAACGTGGCCGCCGAACCGTAGACCCAAACCATACCCTGTAGTATTCGCTGATGTGTCATCGTTCAGGATCGGCAATTGGGACGTACGAATCGAAGAATCTTCTGTTGAATAAAAAATTGAAGGTTCAACAAACAAACCCGATCGACTCAGGGTTGTTTGGTCTGATTTTGAATTTTGTGTTTCCAAATTTTGCCCCCAAATTAATTGTGCAAAAAAAAATTGTAACAATCAATAATGGGTAACTTTTTTTAATTTTCATATTTTTCTCTTTCTGTTTGGGTTTAATAAATTTTATTAGCATTCAAAGATTCGTTAGGGGTCGGTCTGATATTTTGATAGGGTTCAGATTTTGTATTTTTCAATTCAGTAACAACCGAAATATCCGTTGCTTCGGTGATTTTTAATAAATTTTTTGCTTTCTCTGAAAGGTCGTGATTTGCTACATGAACTGAAATCAAAACTCCTCCCTCTTTAACAAATCCTTCATAGCGCTGAGCTTCGTATTCAGGAAAACCAAAGCCAACCAATGTACCGCTGACAATGCCTAATGTTCCCCCGACTCCGACGCCTGCCAAAGCGACCATCAATGGGCCCGCTGCTATAAACGGTCCGACACCAGGAATTGCTATACTGCCAATACCAAACAATAAACCCAAAACCCCGCCCAGAATTGCTCCTGTGCCAGCGCCAGCTGCGGCACCTTCGGAAGCTCGCGTGCCTTTGACATAAGTCATCTCTTGGGAACCCGATTCCTGTGGCAACAGCAGTGAAATGTCTTTCATCGCAAAACCATTCGTTTTTAAAAAATTGATTCCGTTTTCTGCGGCCTCTTTGTTTTTATAAATTCCAAAGACTGATTTGTTTTTATCACCCATGATTTGACTTCCTTTTTTTTGTCTTATTTTTTGTACTTAAATATTTTTTAATTATTTTTGATTTGTTTTTTTGTTTTCGATTCGATTTAAAAACAGAAATAAGCGCATCATATGACGAACGCGGTGGATTTTGAAAATAGTCTATTTTTGTTGCATCAATAATCATAATGCCTCCTTCATATGAACAAAGTGTTTTTGAATTTGATATTTCAAAATGTCTTGTCTGTAGCTTTGTATTAGCAATTTTGGATCCAACATGAACCATTGGTTAAAAACAATACCGAGCATATGTGTAAAATTTAGTCTGCAATTTGGTCAGTCGTTATTGCTATTGACCCATATTGCCCCATTAAAACTTAGTTAATATTTTTTTAGCTTGATCAATTTTGTTGTGTTATTAGTAAGTCGTGATTAAAAAAATAGCCCACTATATTAACCACAATCGCGTCGAAGCCCTGTCGCTTTGTACTTTGATAACAGTTGTATTGTTTTGGAAATATTCGATCGACGAACCTAACAAAATTGAAGCAACCGCTTTCGAAAATACATTACCCCATTTTTATGCCGGTCTTACTGTTGTTCTGGTTGCGCTAATATTTGTATTTTATAAATTTAAATCAAAAAACTTTGAGCTTGAAAAAAAAGAAAATATTTTATTGTCAGAAGCTTTAGCTTTGAACATGAGCTACACACATAAATTAAAAAGCTTAAACAGAATGAACGATTATCTGAAAAATGATATCAATTTACCTGATATAGCCAAGGATTTTTTTAATGGCAGTATTTCGATGAGCGATTCAGCATCAGGCATGTTGTATTTAAATCAAATGCAAAAATCAGATCCTGGTTATTTAAATATTTTTAAAATGACAGCTGATTTAACAAAACTGATTCGTTCAGACACTGTATCAATAGACCAAATTATTCAAAATTTTTCGAATCGAACTATCAGTAAAAAAATGGCTGGATCAAATTTAATTTTCAATTCCTTTTTTACATGCAAAGATAATTTTAGTGATTGGGTATTTATTCGTTTAGATCCGTACAAAAAAAACTGGTTTGGATTGCTGTTTTTAGGTCGCTTTGATCAAAAATTATATACTGACTTAGATCTTGAAATTATCGAAAGTTTAGTTTCACAATTTACAATTCATGTTGAAAATTTTGAATTATCTGCAAAAATTGATGAAGCGAATTTGATCAAATCTGCATTTTTATCAAACATGAATCACGAAATTCGAACTCCATTAAACGCCATCATCGGGTATTCAGAAATACTTGAAAAATCAGATTCTGCGTTAGAAAAAAGAAATCTCATTAAATCGATCAAAAAAAATTCTGCGCAATTAAGCACATTAATTGATAATATGCTGGATATTGCAAAAATTGAATTTGGCCAGATCAGCATACAGAATGCACCTTGTTCGATACAAAATCTGATTATGAATATCAGTGAATCTGCAAAATCCAGATGTAATGAAAAAGGTTTGGATTTCATCATCCAAACTGAATTAAATTCGTTTGACAGTGTTTTGATTGACGAACAACGTATTGGACAAATTTTAATGAATTTAATTGGTAATGCAATTAAATTTACAGACAAAGGATCTGTGATTTTAAAAATTGTTGCTGAAAAAAAATATGATCGTGATTTGATTTTAAAATTTTCAGTGATTGATCATGGAATTGGAATTTCTGCTGAATCACAAATGGATTTGTTCCAAAATTTTTCGCAATCCGACAATTCATTAACTCGAAAATATGGCGGGCTTGGTGTGGGCTTGGCTTTGGCCAGACGTTTGGCTCACGCGTTGGGTGGTGAAGTTACTTTGATTGAAAGCCAAATAAATGGGGGATCAAATTTTTTATTTGAGATGCCTTGTCAAGTCAGTCAAATCATCATGCCAATTTATCAAAATATATTAAATACCGAAGAAAAAATAACTCAAGCTAAGGATTTTAGCCATTTAGCACGTCAAAAAATTTTGATTGTCGAAGACGTCGTTGATAATCAAGAAATATTTAAATATTTTCTGAATTCTGTTGGCGCTATTGTCGATATTGTTGATAACGGCCAGGATGCAATCGATTCGGCTAAAGAAAAAGAATATGATTTGATTTTAATGGATATTCAAATACCAATTATTAACGGACTTGAAGCGACCAGGCAAATATTAAAAAATGGATACACAGGGCCTATTATTGCGTTAACAGCGCACTCTTCAATTGATGACAGATTAAATTGCATGAAAGCTGGCTGCATAGAAATTATCACAAAACCGGTAACGCAGTATACACTGACAACACAAATTCAAAAAATTTTACAGGACCAATATGAAAAATTATGAAATACCCGTTGAATTAATACAAAAATATGTCGAAAGAAGATGGGTCGATTTGAAAAACTGTCGTGACGCCTTAGCCACAGATGATTTTTTATTTTTAATGAAATTTGCGCACCAAATGAAGGGCAATGCTGGTACCTATGGGTTTCCAGAATTAGGAGTTATCGCCGAAAAAATAGAATTTTTTTCAAAAGAAAAAAATAAAACTGAACTGAATATTTTAATGGATCAATTCTTAAAATATTTGGAGCATATAAAATTTGATTAAAAATTTGCCACAACCAGGCATTATTTTCAACGTCCAAATTTGAACATCCATGTTGAATATTGTCCTCTGAAAAACAACAAAACAACTGAAATCAATCTGTGATTGGCCGACATGTTGCAAATGTATATAGTAAATAACCAAATACATTACAGACATGGAGATTTAAATAATGACACGAAACACAACAAAGATTCTTATGATCGAAGACGACATTGAAATGGCACAAATTATTAAATCAGCACTTGAACAAACAATGCCATGCACAGTTCGCATCGCACCAGAACCTTTTGAAGCTTTGAATTTGATGTCTGATCATTTTTATGATTTTATTATTTTAGATTGGCAATTGCCATTTTTAAATGGCAATGAAACAATTGAAACTGCTGATCGCAGTTTCAAATATGAGCCCCGATTACCTGTTAAGTGGGACACCGGCAAAGTTCCCGTCATTATACTTTCAGCCTCTGCAGAAAGCCAATGCCATCTAGAAAAAACAAATCATTTTAAATATTCGGGACATATTTCTAAACAACAACCGCTTCGAAATATCTTATTTTCGTTAGCGGAAATTGTTGAAAATGAAAATAGTCTATTACGAAAATCAGCTTAATTTAACATCGGTGAAGTTGTATCAATTTCGCGAAGACGCCTGTACAGTGTCTTCCGATCAATTTGCAAATCTTTAGCTGTTTTGTCTTTGACACCATTATTTAATTTTAAAACATATTGAACATATTTATTAACAAGCTCTTCAACAGTCAAAAGTTTGCCATTATTTTCAAAGGCCAATTGAAAATCGTCTGTATCGATTGATTTAATTTGTTCGTCTTTAAAAACAATCACGTCTTCAAGACCAATAACATCAGTGCTTGATAAAACCAATGCTCGTTCAACAGCATTTTCAAGCTCTCTGACGTTACCCTGCCAAGGATTGGCTAAAAAATATTCCAGGGCTTCTTTGCTGAATGTCTTTGAAGATTGGCCATTCAAAGCCAAAAACTTTTTCAAAAAATATTCGACCAGTGGTAAAATGTCTTCTTTTCTGTCACGCAATGGCGGAATACAAATCGGAATCACATTCAATCTGAAATATAAATCTTCTCTGAAATTTTTATCTAATATTTCTTGTCTTAAATTTTTATGTGTTGCTGATAAAATACGAACATTCACGTTTCGAAAAATATTTTCACCAATTCTTTTGATTTTTTTTTCTTGAAGTACTCTTAATAGTTTAGCCTGTAATGGCAACCCCAGGTCGCCTATTTCATCCAGAAACAATGTGCCACCATCAGCTCCTTCGAATAAGCCAATGCGCTTATCCATGGCGCCTGTGAACGAACCTTTGGCATGTCCGAAGAGTTCAGATTCTAAAAGATTTTCTGGAATTGCTGAACAATTAATGACAATAAATGGCTGCTTTTTTCGAGGGCCCATATTGTGAACTGCTTTGGCGACGACTTCTTTACCGACGCCGCTTTCACCAGTAATCAAAATATTTGCCGAAGACTGAGCGACTCTGCGAGCTAATTCCATGACTTTTTTAATTCCTGGGCTTTTACCAATGACACCTTCCATATTTATAGGTCCGGTATGCAGCTGAACAACATCACGCAAAGTTGAATTCTGTTGTTTTAAATTTGATAAATAAATGGCGCGCTCGATTGATACTAATAACTGTGGTAAATGTAATGGCTTTACGACGAAATCGTAAGCCCCCGCAGCAATCGCTTCGACAGCCACTTCGACTTTTTTATTTGCAGTGATTAAAATAATTGGCGTTTCAATGCCGATAGCCTTAAGTTTTTCTGTCAATTCCAAGCCTGTAATCGTTGGCAACATTAAATCACAAATGATAACATCACACTGAACCCGATCATGAGTCAGATCTTCAAATGCCGTCATGGCTTCGCCATAGACGACGACATCAAAATTTTTAGTCTTAAAAAAACTAACGATAAAATCTTGAACGTCTATATCATCATCGATCAGCAGTATTTTATTTTTAATCGCCATGGCTTTTATATCCTTTGATTGTAAGTCTGTATTTCGACCAATGTCTGGTGTTAACGGCAAATATACAATGCAAATAAATTATAGTTATAAAACCAATGATATATTACAAACCAATGATATATTACAAACAAAAAAAATTATTTTTGTTTATGCTTCAATTTCTTTTTTGATGTCTTCAGTCGATTGTCCAAATTTTTTAAAAATAGTTGTTAATTTTTGAATAATTTCTTCTTTCTGATGATCGTATTTTTGCTCTATAAGCCCTGAAATAGACATCATTTGGCCTCTGGATTGCTCCAGCTCATCAGCAGTTATTTGGCTCCAAATAGTCATGATGTCTTTCTTAATGTCTTTCCAGGGAGTTTCCTGCATATCTGAATTCATTCCTGCTCCTTTTGATAATATATATTGTTGGTTCTTTAACAATATATAAAAAATATGGGGTTGATATTTTTATTTTTTAGGTTTTTTTATTTTATGCATGGTTTTCCCCATATCCATCCCAGAACAAGATGTTCCCATCATATTTTGACAGTCATTTTTAAGAGCATCGTGACAAATTTTGAAAGTCACATCAGATCGCAGGCATGTTGCCATATTTTGATGTGAAACTGCCATTTTTTCACGGTCTTCAACACTCATGTTCATTGACGACATATCGTGTGGCATTGTGGTATCCTGTGCAACAACAGGAACTGTGAAGCTTGCAATACCAAGAGCTATGGTCATCATAAATATATTTTTTTTCATAAATTCTCCTTTATTCATAAATTTCATTCATTTCTCGCAAATAGCGTTCATGTTTATATATTTCACGTCCTAAAATAATATTGGCTTTTTCAACAGCACTAAATAAAATTTCAACTTTTTTTGATTCTACATTTTTAAGTTTATTTTTTATTAAGAGGACCTCAGGCCTGTTGTAATTTGTCGCCAATAAATCTTTCATTAAAACTGATCTTAATTTTAAAGATTCAGCATTTTGTTCAGCAGATAAAATTCGTGTTTCATCTTTTAAAGCTTTAAGTTGTTGTTTTTGACTGGTGGTTAGCTGATCGTCCATATTTAAAACTCGATCTGATTCATTTGTTAAATCAGTTTGACTTCGAATTGATTTTTCTTGTGATACTTTTTGATTTAATTCTTTTTCAACAAATTTACTTGTGCAACCATTGGTAATCAACAGACTTAACGTTGAAACGACTAATGTATTCATTTTTTTTTGCATTATTTCACCTGCTTAACTAATTAATTGATAGTTTAATTTAAGATCTGGATTCACTCGACACATTTCGTCAATTTGATTTTGCAATCGTAATTTATTATTTTTATAATCTATTCCTTTCTTTAAAAAAAAATCATCCCATAAGCATCTGACAGTTAACTTTGTTTGAAATAAAACGTCTTGAATAAAATTTTGCCCTGCATACGGAACTGTGTACCAATTTTCTTTTTCTAAATTGGTTGTTGCAATTTTTAATACAACTAATTTGACCATTAAATTTTCTTTGTCCATCGAATCCAACAATGTGCTATCTTTGACTTTGATATTCATATTGACCTCACTTTGTAATTTTTTGAATTTTAAAAATATTTCCAATTTCTGCTTTGCAATCTGCGTACATAAAAGGTTTTTTTAAGTAAATTACATTTTTCGTTTGCATTTCAGACAAATTTTCTTTAACGACATCATGACTTAATGATGTGATAATTAAAAATGGTACGGCCGGATAAATTCGATGAATCACTTTGATTAAATCAAATCCATTACCAAAACCCTCTAAAAAAATATCCACAATAATTAAATCATATGGGTAAATTTTATTTTTAAGTCCTTCGGTAACAATTTGATTGATGGCGCTTTCAAAACTGACAGCCCAGTCAATTTCAACATCATTCATGACTTCAAATAGCGCGTAACCAATCAACACCGTCAAATTTTTATCGTCTTCGACGACAAGTACTCTTTCGGAATTGGTATCTTTCTGCGATTTAACAGAAACGAAATTGTCTGGAATTTCATTTTGCGTTATATTTTGCATTTGTTTCCACGACCCCCTTCTGTCTTGATATTGAGAGGCAAAAATCAGACCGTAATAAATAAAAATATTTGATGTCATATACGATTACAATCGAATTCACAGTATTCAGCGCTGAAATTTGATAATTAATGGGGCATAATTCCATTTTTAAAAATTCCCTTCATCTGTTGCTTTTGGAAATTTCATTTTTAATCGGCTCAATGCATTAACCAAAGTTTTGGAAACAATATAATTTCGGTACCATTTGTTATCAGCAGGTACGATAGTCCAAGGCGAATTGATCGTTGAAGTCGCAGTCAACATTCTTTCAAAAGACAATCTGTAAGCATTCCAATATTTTCGTTCTTTGATGTCTTCGATTGAAAATTTCCAATTTTTACTTCTGTTATTTAATCGTTCATTAATTCGTATTTTTTGTTCTTTTTTTGAAATATGCAGGAAAAATTTCACAACAATAGTTCCCTTTTGAACCAGTAATTTTTCAAAATCATTGATACGATCATAACGTTCTTTAAAAAAAAGAGACTTATTGCGTTTATTGTCCGGAATATGTTGTTCTTTTAATATTTCAGGATGAACCATCACTGTTGTGACTTCTTCATAATAAGAACGATTAAAAATGGTAGCAAGTCCGCTTTCAGGAGTATGCCTATGACATCGCCAAATAAAATCCTGACGAAACTCTTCAGTCGTTGGTCGCTTGAATGAAAATACTTTTAAACCTTGTGGATTTGCTCCATTAAAAATGTGCCTGACAGTTCCGTCTTTTCCGGATGTATCTATACCTTGTAAAATAATCAACAATGACTGTTGATTATTTGCAAACATTAAATAAAGTAAATCATAAAGTTTTTTTTGTAAAATTTCTGTTTTTGCTAAAGCATCAATTTTGTCTTTACACAACGGATGTTCTTTGGCTGACTTTTCAACAAGTTTTATTTTTTTCATTTTAAAACTGTCAGTTGTTTTATATGGTTTTGGATAATTATTGATTGATGGTTTTGGATTTCTTTTCTTATTTTTAAAACTTCAAAATTATGGTTGTTTTTTTTGTTTTTCAAAAATTGAT
>JANPOT010000034.1:0-1816 GCA_031428135.1 Pseudobdellovibrionaceae bacterium
GGAAGTTCTGAAATTTTAGAAAAAATGAATCGCGGATACACGCGCGAAACATATTTAGAAAAAATTGCTTTGATGAAAAAATATATTCCAAACCTTGTGTTATCAACGGACATTATTGTCGGTTTCCCTGGTGAAACCGAAGCAGATTTTCAAAAAACTTTGGATATGGTTAAAGAAGTCCAATTTGAAACTATTTTTGCATTTATGTATTCACCCAGGCCGTTTACAAAAGCAGCATTGATGACGGATCAAATTCCTGAACATATTAAAAATCAACGTTTAAATCATTTGTTTGATGTTCATGAAAAAATGGCTTTTGAATTGGTTAAAAAATACCAAGATCAAACTTTGCAAGTTTTGGTTGAAACAATTAACGAACAAGGTAAAGCCCAAGGCCGCAGCACACAAAATAAATTGGTTTATTTTATGGGAAGTCCTGAGCTCATTGGTAAAACCGTGCCCGTTCGAATCACACAGGCATTCCCAAGTGTTTTCAGAGGCGAATTATGTCAATAAATCCGGAAAGTCAGTCATGCCAGTAAACGATTCTGAATCAAAATATTTAAATATGATCAGTCCTGATTTTTTATTTTCACGACAACAAGATGAGCGCGTTGATTTTGAAGAAAAAGATTTAATTTTATTAAAACCTTTTGGTTTAAGTTTATCGAATCAAGCCGAGCGTCCTTTTTTGATTTTAAAAGATGAATCGGGTCTTTATACGTTGCCTGTTGGAATTTCACAAATCGAAGCAGGGATGACGTTAACACAATCATCATCGACTCAAGCACCTGTGGCTCCGCACAAATTTTCTGAATTATTATTAAACAGCTTAGATATTCAAATTGAGCGTTGTGTATTTATCGAAATCAAGGGTTTGCATCAGTACGTACGGTTGTACATGACAGGACATAGTAAATATCAAAGTCTTAAGCTCAAGGCTGATGAGGCAATGAGTTTGTGTATTTATTTAAAGATCCCCATTTTTGCGACTCAAGATTTCATTCAAAAATCAAAGACGATGACTGTTGAAGTTTCTGAATTATCAAAGTCATTAGTTTCACGTCCTGAATTTTTCAGTAAAAATAATTTATGTCATTAGATCCAAAACTCATTTCTGCTCGCGGAAAATCTCCAAAAATTTCAGAAAATGTTTTTATAGCAGAAGGCGCAAAAATAATTTCTGATGTTCAAATCGGCCAAGGTTCATCAGTTTGGTACAATACGACACTGCGTGGTGATGTGATGCCCATCATAATTGGATCAGAAACAAACATCCAAGACGGTTCAACGCTCCATGGAACTTTTGGGAAATTTTCATGTATCATTGGAAATCGTGTGACGATTGGACACAATGTTGTGTTACATGGTTGCCAAATAGGCAACAGTACGTTGGTTGGTATGGGTTCGATTATAATGGACGGGGCAGTTGTGCCAGACCACTGCGTTGTTGGTGCTGGAAGCTTAATCACAGAAGGCAAAAAATTTGAACCTTACAGCCTAATTATGGGACGTCCTGCGGTTTTCAAGCGTCGTTTGAATGATGACGAAATAAAATTTTTGGAACAGTCCGCCGACAACTATATTCTGTATAAATCCTGGTATAATTCATAGTATATTTAGGCCTTACAAATATATTTTGAAAGGCTAAAAAATGAATCAATCTGCTTTTGAGCTGGCTCTGACTTTTGATGATATTTTATTAGTTCCACAATATTCTGAAATTGTTCCGACAGAAGTTATTCCAAGATCTTTTTTTGCAAAAGATTTATTTTTAAATGCACCAATTATTTCAGCAGCGATGGACACGGTGACC
>JANPOT010000035.1:0-46746 GCA_031428135.1 Pseudobdellovibrionaceae bacterium
GAAAAACCAGCTGATAAAGAATGTCCGGTCAGCTGTGCGATACATCAAACTATCATGACAATTTCAGAAGGCTCAGAAAAAGCTTTGGGGAAATATCTGGAATCACAAAAACTGTCTGATTTGATCAAAAAAATTAAGTAATGATCCCTTTGCCGACAGACCATCCACAGATTTTATTTCAAGATGAAAACATATTGGTTTTATTTAAACCCTCGCACATGTACGTGCATCCACCCGAAGACCGCATTGCACGCCGAGCCGTGGGTCGGCACACTTGCATTCACTGGCTGATGGATGCACATCAAATTTTAGCTAATCCGATTCACAGACTTGATTTTTCAACAGAAGGAATTATTTTGTTTGGTAAAAATAATGAAACAAACTCTTTATTAAACATCCAAATGCGCAACGGACAAATTCAAAAATATTATGATGCTGTTGTTCGCGGTTGGTTTAAAATACCTTTTGGTGAAATTAATATCCCCCTGGAGTCCGACAGCTCAGATGAAATCAAAGACTGTCAGACTTTATATTCAACGATCAAAAAAATTGAATTGCCAAATTCAGTCAATTCAAAATTTCCAACTGTCAGATACAGTTTATTAGACATCCAATTGAAAACTGGACGTTGGCATCAAATTCGCCGCCACATGAATCGCGTCGCACACCCCGTTCTGGGTGACCGCACGCATGGCGATTCCCATCATAATCGGTATTTCAGGGACGAATTAGGTATCGATCGATTATGCCTGAAAGCAAAACGGCTTGAATTTTTTCATCCCATGACAGATCAAAAAATGATTTTCCATGCTCCAGAAAGTCTCATGTGGCAAAAAATAAATAAATTATTTCTTGTTCACAGTGTTTCGGATCCAATTTAAATATTCGGATATATTTTTTTCGTTACCTATATTCTTTGGCGCATAGAAATTTTCTCTTGGAATAGATTCGGGCCAATAATTTTGATCGACAAAACCCTTTTCAAAATCATGGGGATATTGATAACCCTGATTTTTTTGTGCCGATTTTAAAATCCTGGGTAATTCCGGGGACCCTGTTCGTTCGACGTAACTGATGGCTTGATTCATTGCTAAATAGGCTCTGTTTGATTTCGGACAGCTGGCTAAAAATGTAATGACATGGCCTAAATTGATTCGGCATTCGGGCATACCGATGGCCTCGACAGCCTGTAAACAAGCGATCGCCATTGGCAGCGCACGTGGTTCGGCATTCCCAATATCTTCGCTGGCAAAAATAATCATTCGCCTGGCGATATAAACAGGATCTTCTCCGCCGACCAGCATCCGAGCACAATAATATAAAGCCGCATCTGGATCAGAACCTCGCATTGATTTTATAAATGCCGAAATACAATCATAATGTTGTTCTGATTTTTTATCATAAGAAATTAATTTTTTGCCCATCAAGTCTTCAAGAGCACGAAGGCTTAATGGAAATAATTTTTCTTCGTCTGGAGCTTGATACAATTTAAATATTAAATCCAAAATATTTAATAATTTTCTGGCATCGCCGTCGGCAAATTGAATTAAAATATTTTGAGCTTCGGATTGAATTAATTTTTCGATTTCATAACTGAATCGAACGCAAGTATTGATGAAAATTTCATTCAGTTCTGATTCGTTTAATTTTTTAAACTCAACAACCTGACAACGGCTCAGCAAAGCTTTGTTTAATTCATAGCTGGGCAGCTCTGTTGTTGCTCCGATCAGATAAATGTCGCCGCGTTCAACATAGGGCAATAAAACATCTTGTTGTGATTTATTAAATCGATGTATTTCGTCGACGAACAAAAGTGTTTTTTTAGATTGTTCCAATTTATTTTGTCGACCTGTTTCACAAGCCAATTTTAAATCTTTGACCCCTGCATCCACGGCGTTCATTTGAATCCAATGTGCATTCGCAGAATTTGCCAACGACATAGCTAAAGTTGTTTTGCCGGTACCTGGCGGCCCCCAAAAAATCAAATTCAGCAAATGATTATTTTTAAGAAGTTTATACACCGCTGATTTTTCAGACAAAAAATGTTTTTGACCGACGATTTCATTCATTGATTTGGGTCTTGAACGTTCAGCCAATGGTAAAAAATCGGGATTTACATTTTGAGAAAAAAGCGTGTCTGCCACAGTTTTTATTTCGCCTTCTGTTCAAAGTACTGCAAATCAGTAAACACACTGGCTGCCAAAATCAATTTTCTTTCATTTTCAGAAAGAGTTGAATCTTTGAAATCAACCAAGAAATTATCTGCATCCATAAACAATTCACTTAAAAAACCTGACCATTTTTTTTGAACAGATCCGCGTTCAACACCCTGAGTATTTTCGAATGGAAATGTCCAGAAACTGAAAAACCCAGAACGCATTCTGAAAATCAGGCTTCCCGAAGCATCATACACATCAAATTTTTTCTTGATAATTGCAAAACGTTGCTCAATACGTCCGATGATTTTATTTTCCGAATCAGTCACTGTGAATTCCTGAAAGAAAAATCTGAACGGATGATTTGTTTTCATGAATTCGATTTTGTTTTGATCAAAAAAATGAATTTCAAATGATCGCCAGTGACCCATCAATTGACGAAATAAAAAATTAAATATTCCTTTATTTTGTTCAGCACAAAATCCGACGATATTTTTGTTTGTATCACAAATTTCATATTTATTTCGTGTTTCAAAACCAAATAACTCTGTCCATTCCCGTCGCTGACGGACAATCAATTGTGAATATTTTTTTAATTCAATCATATTTTTTTGCTTTCTGGAATAAATCCACCTTCGGTCAATAAATCAGTCGTCGATATTTTTTGTAATTTTTCAATTAAATTATTTAACAGGAGATTATTTGAATCAACACCCATATATAATTTTCTCCATTCAGGTGAACTGAGCAGCACTTCGTGTATAGATTTTGAAAAAACGTCGGCCCATGACGGCTGGCTGAATGTAAAATTTAATGACAATGAATCCTGGTCCGTTGTCGTTTCATGCCAATAACCACGCGGCACAAATAATACAGTTCCTGGCGTCATAATATATTCCGTCGCATCATCGGGCAAATCAGTCAGCAGTTCGGCATGACATTGCTTTTCAAGTGCCATTGGCATTTCGACCGAACCTGTCGTAAAACGTTCTGTTGGATAATTGACTGAATTATTTTTTATAATTTTCCATTTTTTTGAACCTGATATCTGAATAATAAAATTTGCATTCGCATCAAAATGCAGGCGCGTGCCACACCATTCAGGCGTGGCATATACAATCGATCTGGCTTGGCATAAATTCTGATCAGCAGTGCCAATCACAAGACCTAATTGGAGCGTCAGATTTTTTAACATCTGTGCGATTGTATTTTCTTGGGTCTGCATCGAATCAAAAACCAAAGTCATGTTGTTATCGTAGGCTTTGATTGCGTCTTTGGGATCCAGATGAATTGAACTGTATTCGTCATCAAAGTCTGGCAAACAGGCACGTACTTTTAATGTTCTGGCTGCTGTCAGGGCTTCCAAACTTTGCAATTGCGGTAAATTTAAAATTTCTGATAATTTTCCGACCGTTGGAGGGATAAACAATGCGGATTCAGGCCAATTTTTTTTAAAAAATTCTACTTTAGTGATTGGATAGATCAGTTCTTTAAGGCCTATGTTTTTCATGCCATAAGAAATAACATAAAAAAAGCCCAAAGACATTTCTGTTTTGGGCTTTTTAAATTTATTGTTAACTCAACTGTGAGCTGTGAACTATAAAACGATGCTGTCTTTGATTTTGTTAAAGATACCTTGTTTGATACCTTTAATTTTCATAACATCTTCTGCATTTTTAATAGGACGTGCGTCAATGATTGATTGTGCTTTTTTAGTTCCAATTCCTGGCAATTTTTCAATTTGTTCCAATGTTGCCGTATTTAAATTGATTTTTTCGCCTGGAGCCAACTTAGAAACTGCTGATTTTTTGACTTTTTCAGTTTTTTCTGTTGTTGGCGCAGTTGCAACTGGAGCTACAGCTGGTGCTGGTTTTGTTTTTTCAACAACCGGAGCTGCTGCTGGCGTTGCTGCGACTGGCGCTGGACCGCTGACAGTAACAAGGTCTTTGAATTTATCAAATTGTTTGTCTTTGATACCTGTTGCTGCTGTTAAATCAGAAACTGATTTAATTGGGCGAGCATCGATGATTTTTTTTGCCATCGCTGGGCCGACACCTGGAAGGGCTTCAAGTTCTTTTTGAGTTGCTGTGTTTAAATCAACTTGCGCTAATGCAAATACAGTTGATGAAATAAACAAAGAAATAAAAATTGCTGAGACTAAATTTAATAATTTCATATTGATCCTTAACCGATTTTTCCGTTTGGAGTTAATTTGTCGATAATTTGTGGCAAATGAGTTGCGATTTGAGCAGAAACTGTTTCTGGTGTTACACCAATTTTTGCAGCCAATTCTTTGACTTTTTCGTTACCGAAAACTTTTTGAATAGCTTCAGCTGTGATTGGAGAGTTTGCGCCAGTAGCGACCCAACTTTTTGCAGCTTCGCCGAAGCCCTTTTCTTGGAAGCTCTTCACAATACCGTCAATACCGCCATTTTGATCAATTAAACCTTTGATCATTGTCGCTGCAGCTGGTGATTTTTGTCCTAAGAAACCTAATGCCTGGTCTTTGATTGTATCAAACAGTCCCATTGAACCTCCTTTTTGTTTTGTTGATATCAGCTATTTTTTTAGCCTTCAACACGAAATAATGCAAACTTTAAATATTTCAATTCATTCATAGCAACAGGGTACGGATGATCAACGGGCTGAGCCCCCAAATGAATCAACGTTCCGCGTTTGTTTGCCTTAGAAAAAGCTTCGTTGACGATCTCTAAAAAAGCCTCAGTGGTGATATGACTTGAACAAGAGCTGGCTGCAAATAAGCCATTTTCTTGGACCAATTTGATCGAATTTGAAAAAATTTTAATATAGGCTGCTGTGCCTGCACCAACTGATTTTGCATTCGGAGCGAAACTGGGTGGATCAGTTATAACCAGGCCATATTTAGCCTTTTTTAAAATTTCCTGATCAACAAATTCAAAAGCATCGGTTGCGATATCACGATGTTCTGTTTTTAATCCATTTAATTCAAAATTTCTATTTACTGCCGCTATGGCGGCTTTGCCAATATCAACGCTAGTCACAGTTTGAGCGCCCCCAGCTGCTGCAAAAATTGAAAATCCCCCAGTGTAGCTGAATAAATTTAACACGTCTAAATTTTTAGAAAAGCCTTGGATTAATTTTCTGTTGTCACGCTGGTCTAAGAAAAATCCTGTTTTAGCGCCATCACGAATGTTCGATGCGAACTGCATTCCATTTTCTAAAAAAACCACCTCGTCAGGTAATTGACCGATGACATTAACGCCTTTTTCATCGTCATCATTTCGACGTTTTAAATACACACATTGAATATTTGGAAAAGTTTGTTGAATTTTGTTTGCGATTGCTTGGCCATCCCAAATTTTTTCCATGATCGCGTGGTCATGTTTCATGACAGCAACATTATTGTAAATATCAACGACTAAACCAGGACAACCATCGCCTTCACCGTTCAGCAAGCGAAACGAATTTGTTTTTTCGGAATCAAAACTTTGGCGAATAAATGTTGCATTTTTCCATTGTCGTTCACTCCACAGCTCAAACGTTTTTGCTGCATTATTTTTACGAAAATACGGCTCATCGGCCAAACAAAATAATCTGAATCGCAATTGGGTATCGGCCTGGACAACGCCGAAACCAATCAGATCATTTTTAAAATATAATGCGTGTAATCCAGATGCGTGATTTTCTTTTTCGCTAAAACAATTTGCAAAGGCCCAACGGTGTCCACGTTTTAAATATTTCGTTATATCACGAATCAGATTGATTGAAGGCAGTTTTTCAGGGGATAAAATGAGGCTCATGTTTTTTATATTCGTTGGTATTAAACATTCCGTCAATAAAATCACTTATGACTAATTTGTAGTTGCTCGTGCAGCGCGCAATCGATAGCCTGAATCTATGGAAATACAAAAAATATCAAACAAAAGTTATGAATCAAAAATTTTATTTGTACTGACCATGTTATTTATCGGCCTGATGTTCAGCGCTTGGGTTTTTTCATATAACCTCAGAAATCAAATTATAGCCAAAAATTCTGTAGAGAATGCGGGTGTGCAGGCGATCGTTGAAATTTCAAAACTCAGAAACTTATCAGAATCAGAAATTTCAAATGGGTTATCATTTTTCTTAATGGGTTCATCAAACCTTTTTGATGAACGTAAAAAAGACCGATTGGCCTTGTCTGAAGCATTGATCGAATTTGAAAAGAAATATAATTTACCTGAAATTCCTGCAATTTTAAAACGCATTGATGGATTCAGAACACAACAAGAAGAATTTTTTGATCAGGGCATGGATTATCGTGCTAAAAAAACAGAATCAAAAATTGTAGGTCAGTTTTACCGATCAAAAACGTCACCTCTGCGTACGAATATCAACAAAGCACTTAATGAAATCTTAGCCTTACACAACGCAGATTTCGAACGATCTCAAGCACTGGCCCAGAAATCAGCCACTGAAATTGAATCACAAATTCCTGGTAGGATGATGTGGTTTACTGCTTTAATTTCGTTGTTATTTTTAGG
This sequence comes from Pseudobdellovibrionaceae bacterium, assembly GCA_031428135.1. GTDB lineage: Bacteria > Bdellovibrionota > Bdellovibrionia > Bdellovibrionales > Bdellovibrionaceae > Pseudobdellovibrio. The sequence goes on from JANPOT010000035.1 coordinate 6,662, forward strand.
AATTATTTTTTTAGTCCTTCGACTATTGAGCCAGCGAAAAAAACAAACCAAAGAGCGCGACAGATTATTTCATGCGGCACAAATCGCATCACAGACTCGCGATGAAATTTTAGCCGCCGTATCACAAGATTTTAACGAGCCTTTACAAAATATTTGTGAAACTGTGACGACTCTTAAAAACACTTCTCCAGATTCGGCCCAAGTCATCAACAGCACAGTTTTAGTGATTCAAGACCGAATCAAAGACATCCTTGATGAAACTAAATTTGATATGAACGCGTTAAATCTGCGTGTTGAGCAAACCTCATTGGATTCTATTTTCGATGAAGCTAAATTATGGCTGGAACCTATTGCCAAACAAAAAGATATCAAATTGGAATTTAATCCAATTAATCCTCCGGTTCTGGCATTTATTGACCGCGAACGGATTTTGAGAGTCCTTGCAAATTTAATTGGGAATTCAATTAAATTCAGTCCACGCAATAGTAAAATCATCATCAAAGTTCGTAGCGATCAACAATTTATTCTGGTGTCCATCAAAGATAGCGGTGGTGGCATCCCCGAAAAACAGTTGCCACAAATTTTTGATACTTTCTGGCAAGCTCAAAAAACAGCTGATCAAGGATCTGGATTTGGATTGTCAGTTGTTAAAAAAATTATTACCGCACACGGTGGTACAGTGACAGTTGAAAGCCACATCGGGCATGGCAGTACATTTACATTTTCTATACCCAGTCGCAGACCGTCAGGTGCATTATTAAAAAAACCCGCGGCCCCTGTCGTTAGAAACAGTTGATATTCAGACTTACTGATTTGTTATTTTTTTAGATAATTTTTTATACAACAAAAAACCGATCCAAGCATCTGTTGCTGCATATCCAATTTGACGATCCGTTAATTCATTGGCTTCCCAATTGGTCATTTTAGGACCTTTGGAAATTGAAAATTCTAAAATTTCTTCGGCCATGCCTTTTAATCCAAAATTTTCAAGCCCTGCCTTTTTAGCCATGTCTTGGATTTCAATAAAATTTTGCGGTGTAAAACTAAATGTTTTTTGTAATTGCTTGATATCATCGCGAATAGCCGCACCGGCTTTGATGATGTTTTCATTTTCAAAAACTGATTTAATGAATTCGTATTTTGTTATTTTCTGAAGTCGAACCACATAGGCATCTGTGTCAGTGGATAACTGTAACAACGCTGTTTTATAGACTTCGCCTTTTTTAAAACTGGGCCTGGTTTCAGTATCAAAACCCAATACGGTTGCTGAATTTAATTCGCTGATGATAGATTGTAATTCTTGGTCATTACAAATGAAATGGATTTTTCCGGGGAAAGTAATTTGTGGTAATTGGATTGGCTTTATAGCGTCAGTCATTATTTCAATTCGACAGCTGTACGTTCGATCCAGTCCAAATATTCAACAGCGTTTGTATAAATGGCTGGGCCGTCGCAAAATAAACTGCCACGGCTTGTGACACCAATCAGATTCAAAGTGTTTTCAGACTGATAGATCAAAGGCCCACCAGAATCACCAACACAGGTCCCGTGACCTTTGGATTCATTCATACGAATTTCTTTTTCTGTAAAACCTTCAATATACGCTGGCGCTGACCTGAGCTGATCAGTTCCCAAAAATGAAATTCTGTAACAGTGATTGAAATTTTTATCATGACAAATAATTTCACCAGAAGCCAAACCCTGTTTAAATTTTTTATCTTTTTTAAAACTCACTTCTTCCAGATCAACACCTGTTGCGCCGTAACCTGCAATTTGAACTGCTGTGCCCGACTTCAACAAATTAGAATTTTTTAAAATTTCAATTGGCCTGTAACCTTCCGGTAAGCCACCCAAAAACTGAACTATTGCTAAATCATTCCAATTCAAATCAGATACATTTTCAGTTTTATAATTAGGGTGAACATGAACAGAATGAGCCATGCGTAATGATTTCAATTGATTGGAATCATAGGCCGAAAAATCCAATCCAAAAATAATGATGATGTTTTCAGGCGAACTTTCAATACAATGTGCCGCAGTTAAAATTAAATTTTCACTGATGATACTGCCTGTGCAAACAAATCGTGTTTTTTTATCGTACAAGCCGACTGTGAATCGGTGGATCGGATCGGATTCGGTCACCAGTGTTCCACCAATAATTGATGGGCCTGACAAGTGGACTGGATTGTTTTTTTGAACATGACATCCAAATATAAAAATAAAGCCTAATAACCAACGATTCATTATTACCCCGTTGTCGAATCAGTACAGTGGCCGATCGGTTTTAGCATCTATAAACAGTTGATTTAATAATTTTTACACGCAAGCCAGAACGATGTATTTGCCTGTATTTTAACACAGATTCAAATACAGCATTGCCGAGCTCTGAATTCGATCCTACGCTTTGGGTATGAAAAATAAAACATTATCTACAGTTCTTTTTGTCCTTGGGTTTGTATCAATCATCGCTTCTATTGCAATCTGGTATGTCGCTAAAGAACCGGATTTGGCACACGGCGAACGCTTTGGAATTTTTGTTGGTCTGTGGGCGCCAACGTTTTTTATTTTAGCTGATCGCTTTGCTGTAAAAAATCCATAATAAATTCTGCTGATTGAACGGCGCCGTATATACTGGCGCCAGAAAACGCATCCCCACCAATAAAAACCCGTGGCATGCTTTTGACTTGGTAAAATTTATTCGAATAAATACTGTTTGGATGGCTGTATCGCCATTTTTTGACTTGTCTGAAAATAATTTCTGTTTTTAATCCAGTTTCTTTTAAAAATTCTGATTCAATCAGATTTATAATTTCATCATCCGAAAGATCAAAATTTTTTTCACTGAACTCAGGCTTCATGACAACTGTGAAACTGGGTACGCCGCTGATTTTTTTTGACTGATTATTTGCAATCGAAAAAATAGAATTTTTCCCATATATAAATGATTTTTGTGTATCCGAAAAACCATCACCAATCTGGAATAAACCAACAAGTGCTTTGGCGTATGTGATTTGATCAAGCTCTGGTGGATAATCCAATCCTGATGATTTTAATATTTCTAAGCTTTGTGGCAATGGACAGGTTAACACAACTTTATGAGCTTTAAAACATGAACCCGATTCACATTCCAGATTTATGAAATCATCAGACTTAAAAATTTTCAGAACACGCTCATTAAAAACGATGGATTCGCACGACTCTTTAATTTTTTTTGCAATTTGTGTCATCCCATTTGTTCCGGAATAATATTCAATTTTTTTTTCGTCTGTGAACCACAATTGACTGGCCTGTGTATTTTTCATTTCTTGGTGCCAAAAAATAGACCGTTCATTTGAATTTTTATAAAATTGAGCACCGTGATCAAACACAGCTTCGCCATTTCGACGTGTTGCCAGCCTGCCGCCCACTGATTTTGATTTTTCGATCAGTACGCAGCTTTGGCCAGACTTCGTCAGTAACGATCCCAGGCTTAATCCACAAATTCCTGCACCAACGATAGCAACAGTATGTATTTTTTGCATATGATAACCTTTAAAACTTGATTCTAGCACCTGTCATCCTCCGTTCAAGAAATTTCATATCCTTGTGTGATTATAAATATCCAGCCAACTGAAATTGTGCTGCCTTAATTGAATTTCCATGTTAATTGTGCGCTCATGAAAAAAACTGCTGCAAAACCCAATCTGCTTGTTGAATTAACCAAACGTAAAATGGAAGCTCAAAAATCCGGAGCCACAAACGAATCCTTTGGTAAATTCCAGCGAAATAAACCACGTAACGAAAATAATTCGAACGTCGGCCCTGCTTGGGGCCCACGCAAAGGCAATTAATTGATTTTTGGGTTATTAAAGGCTGCAAAACATTTGAAATTTTGAATTGCATTTTTGGTATCCATATCACTTTACTAAGTTTAAAATTGTTCGAGCTGCATTTCTTACTGACTTGGCTTTATAAATCGACAAGTCACTGGAATGCGCTTCGCTTGAAAATAAACACTGCCGACAGCGCCATCTGAATGCAAAGGCAGCCCAACAAGTTGAAAGTTTCCACTAAAATTAAATTTAAAATCTTCTCCAGAAAATACAAATTGGTGCTTTGAGCAGCCTTTGTTCGCATCAAATATTACGACAGTCGCCTCATTCATGCCTAAATTATTCGGTTTCCAAAAAGATAAACTAACTTTAACGGGACCCCTGTTTTCTTGCGGACCATCAGCAGTACATGGGTCAAAGAAATCATCATCAGTAGTCACTGAAAAACTCGCTATCATGACGTCAGTGTGATCTGGCGCCGATTTGATGGAGTCAAAAATGGTTATGGAAAAGCCGTTTTGCCCATTCATTTAATCAAAAATGAAAATAGTCTTGAAATTTTAGAACCAAAGAAAATTTTAAGAGTTTCAGTTTATTTGCAGTATTTCGTACAACCTTTTTATCGGCGGGTGCACGCAGACTTTCTAGATGATGTGCGAAATTTTTTCCATGCGACATTGCGACAAGAAAAGTAACTCTCGTCATGCCAAATTTGCCCCATATGTTTTATACAAATGTCTTAATTGGCTAATAAGACTGGCAAGCTTTATGCAAATATAAGTTTTGCAAGCAATGATTCATATTTACGATTAGCTATTCACAAATAAACAGGAGAAAATTTTATGAACGCACTAAAGAATGTCATCGATAATGTGAACGGAAGAGTTGCCGCCCCAATTTTAATGTATATCCTGGGTGTACCTGGATTTTTAGTTATTCTTCTCTGGTTTGTTTTTTTCAGAGGAAAATAAATCGAGCTGAAAATATGTACTCACTATGAAATCATTTCTTGTACAGGAAAAAAAAATAAGCAGTTTTAATCGTCACTTTACAGAAAAGGTAAGACCTTTTTTTGAAAAAATCGAACATGATGATGTTTTCACACAAGCCGCGGCTCTTGCTTATGTAACGGCATTGGCTATAGCGCCCATGGTTTTATTGCTCATCGCGATGTTCTCATTTATGAAGTTTGATCTGCAGGAACAGTTTTTACTGCAAACACGAGAGCTCATCGGTGTGGAAGCAAGCAAGGTTTTTGAGTCGATTGTAAACTCGGCCAATAGCCGTGCGGATCTTTCTGTAACGGCGAGTTGGCTCGGAGCTATTTTTCTTACGCTTTCAGCCAGCGTTGTTTTTGTACAGTTGCAATCGGCACTGAATATCATTTTCAAAGCTGATATTCCCGAAAAAAGTCTAAAAAACAATGGCATGTTAAAAAGTTTTCTCATGCGACGTTTGTTTTCAATGGGAATTTTACTGAGTTTTATTTTTATTTCTATGGTCTCGCTAGGAATTTCAGCTATCATTTCTTATTTTATGTCCAGCTATCAACTTGCTGGCGTGAAATTGCTGAGTGCTGTTATTAATCTTATGATTTACGGAAGTTTGTTTGCCTTACTTTACCGTTGGATGCCCGACCGTAGCGCCCAACGATCTAACTATATTGTCGGAGGTTTTCTGACGGCTATTATGTTCGTCATTGGAAAAATAGCAATTGGGAGTTATCTCGGACAAACTGCAATAGGATCGGCCTATGGAGCTGCCGGCTCGCTTGTTGTATTTTTGGTATGGATTTATTATTCAGCACTTGTATTTTTTTTAGGAGCCGAGATTTCTTCACTGTATCTGATGCAGAAAAAACGTCTATGAAAAAACTGAACATTTTTAGTATAGTCATTCTTGTGCTAATTATTATTCGTCTGATCATTCCTGCAGTTGCATTAGTAGTTCTAAATAGTCTTCTTGATAAAAAAATGGGAACCTATTATGGATATGTTCAGGATCTGGAGCTGAGCCTTTATCGCGGTGCCTATCAGTTGCAGGGTTTAGAGATCAAAAAACGCGACAGTAAAAATGCTCCGCTCCTTTTTGTAAAAGAAATTGATTTATCTATTGCCTGGCGCGGTCTGCTGAAAAAAAATATAACTGCGGATGTAACGGTCGTTGAAGCCAAAGTTGAAATTGCCGACAGCGATGATAAATCTAAAAAACAAACTGGTTTTGAAGAACCTACAGAAAAATGGAGAGCTGTTTTTGACACTCTTGTGCCGATCGCAATCGAAACACTCAAAGTTCATCAAAGCTCTTTGTCTTTTACCAACCGCAATCTCAAAGCTGCACTTGCTGTCGTTGTCGAAAAAATAGAACTGCAAGCGCACAATCTGCGGAGTCATTCCAAAGGAGAGCTCAGCCCATTTTATTTAAAAGCTGAAATTCAGAATCATGCAAAACTCGATGTGACTGGTAACCTGAATATACTAGAAAATCCGCCGGTAGGCGAAGTCGATTTTAAAATAGAAAAATTCAACATGGCCAGCATAAATAAAATGTTGATACTTTATATTCCTGTTGATTTCACCAAAGGAGAGATAAGTGTCTTTGCAGAAGCGGCCTTCAGTGGCGGCAATACGCACGGTTATGCTAAACTTTTTTTGAATGATGCTGATATTATAGCATCGAAACAAAAGTATCTTGGAATAAAACATTTTTTTATTGAGATTGGGACCGCCTTTGGAAACTGGCTTTTGAAAAATAGTGAAACCAAAAAAGTTGCTTTGCGTTTACCATTTAATTATCAGAGTGGAAAGTTAGATGTAAATTCAACCGACGCTTTTTGGTCTGCGATTCAAAATAGCGGTGAAGCCCTGAAACCAGGTCTTGAGAATTCAGTGTCATTAAAAAAGTAATAATTGGACGAATTTAGAACTTGGTGCTACCAACAATACTTACTTCTTTAGCGCTTCAAGAAAAACTTTGTAACGATCGCTCACGCCTTCCTTAGCCGACCAGCTATTGCAAAATCTTGCAAAGACATTTTCTTACTCATTTTCCTCATAATGCCTTACCTGTTCTACGAGGCCGTCTACGTTGACGATAATATTTTTCTTGATCTGCTTTAGAAACTAAAGAAAGTATTTTTTCTAAAAAGGCTTCTAATTCTTTTCTATAAGGGCAACGCGGATTGATCTGAAACATTCTCATATTTCCCACGCTGCGACTAACCAGAACACCACCCGCTTCTAATCGTATAAGCTGCTTTCTAATTTGTGACTTTGGTAGCTCAAAAGTTTGAGCTATGCCCGATGTATGACCTTCTCCATAATTTATAATATAGAGTAATACTTTTTCTGCCGTTTGGTTTCCTAAAAGACTTTCTATCATAAACTAATAGTACCACAAAGTAGTACGAATGATCTATCAAGTAGTACGATCAACAACCCCTATTTTGGCTGATATGGACTAAAATAGGGGATCAGTCTGCAGACTAAAAAGCGAATGCATATCTTCATTGAGCCAAGCCAAATGTATCAGAAGACATCTTCGCTTTCATGGCACATAAGACAAATGATTTTTACTAGACAGATGGATTCGAGCAATTACAATGAAGAACTTAAATAAAGGGGCGATAAAATGAAAAAGACGATGGTATTGTTCCAAATTTTTGTGTACGCATTTATTCTTGGCGGCTGTGCGAGCAATAAAGTAGCGACTCAAATTGATTGCAGAGAATTGATCAAGGAAGACTTGGTGCAAAAAGAAATTCAATCTGACTTAGCGAATCGATTTCCAAATCACAAAGAAGCATTTATATCAAACACAGGCCTCATATTGCAAGGCGAAGGTGTCAGGCATTCAATAATAAAATTATTCCCAGATTATATTTACTTGAAAAATGCAAGCAAATTAAACAAAAAACCCGATCTATTAACTCGGTTTTTTTGTTTAATTTGAATTGAATTTTATGAGAGAAAGCGTATCTAAATATTTAAATTTATTGAAGGAAAAAATGGCGGACTAATGGAACAAGTTTAGAGCTTATTGCCGAGAGTTAATCTTCAATTAGGCTGAATTCCCTTATAATAATCTTTCCAAAAGCTTTTCTTGGTGTTTTCAATTACACCTGCCATCGCAGAAACCTCAACAGCAAAATCAATAAAAGAATCAGGTCTTGATGTAACAATGTTATTTTCCGTTATCACTGCCTCATTCGTTAAAGTTGTATTTTGAAAATGCCCACGATCAAGCAACCATTGAAGCTGCTCTCCCTTATATCCATGAGCGATTTTGCGGTTTTTCAAAAGCCCTGCTTGTTCTAATAAAATAGGTCCAGCACAAATCGCACCCAACACAGAGCCATTCGCATTTAACTTTTGAATAACAAGATTCAATTGTTCATTTCCAATAAGCAGAGTTGGATTACCACCAGGAAATAAAGCTGTTTTATAATCCGAAGGATTTACTTCACTTAACGATTTCGTTGCTTTAACGACCATACCATTCGATCCAACATGGTCACCTCCATGAGGTGTGATTACATCAACGGGGTACTTCGAGTTTAAAATTTCACAAGCCAACATGACTTCAAACTCAATGCAACCCGGATAAAAAAGGACCATGGTTTTCATAAATTAAGTATCTCCAAAAAGTTCGAGACCCGCATGGCCTCACTTGAAAAAGAGTATCTAAGTATTTCAAATTTATTGAAGAAAAAAAATGGCGGAGCAATTGGGGCTAGCTTAGAACTTGGGTTCAATTGAGTCTCGCCAATATTAACTTAAAATAAAAATGCAATAGCTAGACCTAAACCATTAAACATATCTGGCTTTGACGGCAATGCTTCAGCTTTTTTAAAACCAATTCGGTAAGATAGACTTATATCTATCATGTTCAACTGATCTTTCTGATCTCTAGAAGAATAAGGAAACAAATATCCAGCTCTGAGTAACCCACCTACTGAAGCGTCTTTTGAGAGATCATCATCTGGGTCGATATATGAAATGGCCACATCGCCATACATTGAATTATTAGAATTATAAGCACGAAGTCCTGCCGTCAAATCAAAGGCAAGAACAGACTTATATTCACCTGACGAATTAAAAGCAACGTTACTGATAGTCAAAAGGTTTACCCCGATTATAAGTGCGTGATGCATTTCACCGCCTACACCATTATTAAAAGAATAAAGCGGTTTAGTAATAAAATCCAAACCAACTCCTTCAAACTCACGACCTTTTTCAAATCGAGGACCCCAATGAAATGAGTCATAAACATTTTGTTCCGCGCTAGCTAGAAATGAAAAAAGAGTAAGGAATAGTAAAATAGAAATTTTTCGCATAAATAGTTCCTTTAAGAATTATAGAATTTAAAAGTTCGAGACCCGTATGGTCTCACCTGAAAAATCATATCTAAGTATTTGTATTTATATAAGGAAAAAATTGCGGAGTGGATGGAACGGGTTTAGAACTTATTGTATTGAAATAAAGGCTGGCTAAAATCTGTATGACCAGTCATTTATAAGACCACGGAACAGCGGGACACTGCTCACCACACCCCCCTCGTTACTAATACACCATGGGGAATAATTGGACTTTTTCTCTAAAATTGATTTTCAATTCGAATAAATCATCTCTGATGATGGATAGAAATTTGCAATTAAAGCAATGCATGCTTATGAGCTTTGCAACAGTAGGGTCAGTGCAAATAACTCTACAATTGATCTTCTATAGAAAGGCAAACTTATATGCTGCATGAGTTTCTACTGGAAAACGAAAAAGAAATTTTAGCTATGACTGAAAAAAAAGCGCGCGATCTGGCAGAAGGTGGTCCTAATTCAGACCTCCTTAAAAAAGGGCTTCCCATTTTTTATAAACAACTCATCGATGTACTTCAGCTTGAACAAAACATTCACCCAGAATACAACATCGACAAAAAGGGCATGGCCCAAGCGGCTCGTGACGCTGACGAACCAGCCATGTCAGCTGCTTCCGGTCGTTCAGATGAAGTCGTAGTGGCTGACACTGCGGGCTTGCACGGAGTAGAACTTCTGCGATTGGGTTACACGCTATCTCATGTTGTTCATGCTTACGGTGCCATGTGCCAGTCGATCACTGAACTTGCGACGAAAAAAAAGGCTCCTATTACCACAACTGAATTTCATGATTTAAATCAATGCTTAGATGTTGCTATGGCAGGCGCAGTGACCGCCTATGCATTTCAAAAGAATTCTAATGAATCCACTCGAGAAGTTGAGCATCTCGGATCTTTAGCACATGAATTAAGAAATGCACTTAATACAACTATTATGGCCTTCGATTTAGTTAAAGATGGAACAGTGACTCCACGAGGATCCACCGGGCAAATGGTGGACAAGGGGCTAAGGCGTCTCAACGAGCTTATTGATCGATCCTTGACCGAAGTAAGATTAAAGGTTGATCCAAAGATTATTGTTGAATCACGCAATTTATCACTGCTTGTTGATCAAATTGCTTTGACCGCAAAGATTGAAGCGCAGTCAAAACAGCAAATATTGGAAACTCGAATCGATCCTTCTTTGAATGTCGAAGCTGATCAACAGCTTTTTCACTCGGCTGTATCTAATCTTATTCAAAACGCTCTTAAATACACGCGTGTAGGCGGTAAAATTCAAATACGAGGTCATTTGATCGGAGACAATATTGTTGTTGAGGTCGAAGACGAATGCGGAGGCTTAGCACCTAATGCAGAGACCGAGCTTTTCAAACCCTTTGTACAGCAAAATGAAAACCGTAAAGGACTTGGGCTTGGGCTTACCATCGCCCAACGCGCAGTTCTGCTTAATCACGGTACGATCCAAGTTCAAAATCTTCCAAAAAAAGGATGCATTTTTAAAATCACCCTACCTAAAAAATCAACGTCCTTTTAAACTATTTAAAAGCTCGCTTTTAAAATTATGGTACACTTGGGGGTACAAATTTTCGTATTTTATAAAATTGAATTTCAAAAGAATATAAGAAAAAAAATGGCGGAGTGAACGGGACTCGAACCCGCGGCCTTCCGCGTGACAGGCGGACGTTATAACCAACTTAACTACCACTCCGTTAAGATTAATAAATTGTGAACTGGTAATATAAACGTATTGGCAGACTGAATTCAATATTATTTTTGTTGATGCACGAAAATAACGCATAAGTTTGCCTCAAGCTAGCCTTAGATGATGGTTCGTGCTTGAATAAGGAAATACAGACCAGATATTTTGAACGACTTATCACCAAAGGACTCACTTATGAAAATATTCTTCGCAATTGTTACAATGGCTTTATCAATCACAAGCTTTGCCGAGACAGCCACATTCACGGTCGAAGGCATGCATTGTGGCGGTTGCAAAAAAATGGTCACCAAGGCCGTTTGTAATGATACAAAAATTTCTGCGACATTATCAGACTGCAAACTCACGCTGGATGAGAAAACTAAAATTGGAACTGTTATTTTAAAATCCAAAGATTCTGTGGTTATTGATACTGTTGCCGTGGAAACCGCAATCAAATCAGCTGGCGAAGATTATAAAATTTCAAAAAAAGAAATCGTAAAATAAAAATCATGACAAAACCAACAGCCAGCAAACATGCTTTTGAAAAAATTGATCATTTGTTGTGGATTGATATGGAAATGTCGGGCCTGGATGTGAACAAAGAAGTCATCATCGAAGTCGCCTGCATTATCACCGATATGAATTTCAAAGAACTTGAAACTTTTGAAACTGTCGTGAAACAACCACAAATTTATTTAGACAATATGGACGCCTGGAACACGGAACATCATGGGAAATCCGGCCTGACGGCCAAGGTCCCCAACGGAATGGATCCCGCAGGCGCTGAATTTCGTTTGTGCACAATGATTGATAAATATTTCCCCTTATGGGCCACAGACAAAAAAATGCGCCCGATACTGGCTGGGAATTCAATCATGCAGGACAGATTGTTCATTGAAAAATATTTTTTAAAAGTTTCAGAACGTCTGCATTACCGAATGGTTGATGTCAGTTCATGGAAAGTCATCATGAATAATAAATTTCAGCGCGTGTACAAAAAACAAAATTCACACAGGGCTCTGGATGATATCCGCGAAAGCATCGGAGAACTTCGTTATTACATGGATCAAATTCAGTCTTGATTTGCAGTTCAATGAAGATATTTTATTTTTTCTTATTCGTGCTGACTGTAACCAGCTCGATCTGTTCATCTGCCGAAAAAATGGTTCATGGTAAAAATTTTGAAATCCCAGAAACTCAAGATGTCGAATTCGTACCGCAAAAAAAATATGAAAAAAATGCATTTACTCAGCTGAATGTACCCCGAAAAATAGACTTAAAAAATCAACAGTCTGCTGTTCAAAATCAAGGACAGCGTGGAAGTTGCACTTATTTTACAATAAGCAGTCTACTTGAAAGCCTGATTATCAAAAAACAAAATGTAGCAGTTAATATCTCTGAAGAATATATGGCATGGGCTGCAAAGGTAAAAAATAAATCAAGAGCAAACGAAGAAGATTCTTCTGTTGCCATCAACGCATTCACGACACAAAAGTTTGGTTTCATGCTTGAAAAACATCTGCCTTACCAAGAAAGCTGGCTCAATAAAGGTATGCCTTGCGAATTACAAAAAAATAAAAAACAAATCGATACAATTTGTTTTTCCCATGATGGGCCCAGTGCAGAAAATATGAATAAAATTATCGACGGTTCACATTTTATTTTTGAATCTGTAGACTCTGGCAGTATCGACATTATTAAAACTATGGCTCGGTTAAAAAGTCCGATCACAACATTTATCCTTGCTCACCCTACTGTTTGGGATAATTCACACGAAACGGGCCACTTGAAATTAAGTGCTCAACATAAAAAAGAGTGCCAAAAAAATATAGCGAATTGCTATTCACATGCCGTCCTACTTGTTGGATATGATTTAGATACAAAGATTTTTACTTTTAAAAATAGCTGGGGCACTGAATGGGGAAACAAGGGCTACGGAAAAATTTCATTCAGTTATATGGATCAAATGTCAGCTCGAAAATTTATAACAGGCGATTTGACTCAAAATCTTGATTTGTTCAAATAATTATTGAATCAACCGCGTGAATTTCAGTTCGTTTTCTGCTTGTTTGCGAACTTCTTTTGAAACGTCATTTGTTTTCATGTCCTGTAAACGCTCATTGGATAACTGTGGACTGGATGTGCTGTAAAATCTGACCATTTCGTTTTTTGATTCACTTAATTTTAAAATCAGATCTTTGGGGATATTTTTATTTGTAATCACAGCCAACTGATCATTCACGTCAGGACTGTCAGCATATTTTCGTAAAAGTTCTTCGGAACAATCAGGTTTTGTCAGCATAACGCTTTTTTGAATTAAACTGTAATCTTGTGATTTTGCAAAACCGATTCGGCCAGCGATAAATAATGCGCATAAAATTTCAACGACCAAAATAAATCCAGGCATTTTGAACCTGGCTTTTAAAATTTCAGTCGTAGCGTAAGTAAATATACAAACAGCAATCACTGACAAACTAGACCAAATCGGAAAATACGATATCGCCGTGCTGACCGCATTCCACAATTTATGATCGATGGCTTCAGAGTACTGGGCATTAAAAAATAAAAATTCACAAATCAATGTGATCAACCCCACTGATAAAATCACTGGGATATTTAAATTTTTAAATTTAGTTTTAAAAAAAATGCTGCCGAAGATCAAAAGACCCAACGGCAGAATCGATAAACCAGCGTAAATAATGGCAATCATAGATACAGCTTAGTAACGGTAATGTTCTGGTTTAAATGGACCAGCCACTGTCGTGTCTAAATACTTGGCTTGCTTCGTTGACAGTTTTGTTAAATTGGCGCCCAACTGACCCAAATGTAACGCCGCAACTTTTTCATCAAGATGTTTAGGTAAACGTGTGATTGCGATTTCAGAATATTTATCACGGTTTGTGTACAGTTCAATTTGTGCCAACACTTGATTCGTGAATGAATTACTCATGACAAATGATGGATGACCCGTTCCACAACCCAAATTCACTAAACGGCCTTTGGCCAGAACAATAATTTGGTTTCCGTTTTTTAATGTATGAATGTCGACCTGTGGTTTAACTTCGCGTGATTTTGAATTTTTATTCAGCCAAGCCATATCAATTTCAATATCAAAATGTCCGATGTTACAAACAATCGCGTTGTCTTTCATTTTTGCGAAATGTTTTTCTGTGATGATGTCACAGCATCCCGTTGCAGTCACAAAAATATCTGCTTGAGGCGCGGCTTCTTCCATTGTGACAACTTGGAAACCTTCCATTGTCGCCTGAAGCGCACAAATTGGATCGACTTCGGTAATTAATACGCGTGCGCCCAGGCCTTTCATTGAAAATGCAGAACCTTTGCCGACATCGCCGTAACCTGCGACAACGACGACTTTACCGGCGATCATCACGTCTGTTGCACGCTTGACACCGTCAGCTAATGATTCACGGCAACCGTACAAATTATCAAATTTCGATTTCGTCACAGAATCATTGACGTTAATTGCTGGAATTTTTAATTTATTATTTTTCAACATCATTTCCAGGTTATGAACACCCGTTGTTGTTTCTTCAGAAACACCAATGATTTTTTTCATCATGTTTGCATATTTTGGTAAATGCATCATGTTTGTCAAATCACCACCGTCATCTAAAATTAAATTATAACCATCTGATCCCCAACCCGTGATTGTTTGTTCAATACACCAAGCTGATTCAGCCTCGGTTTGACCTTTCCATGCAAAGACTGGGATTCCTGCTGCAGCCATAGCGACAGCAGCCTGGTCCTGGGTTGAAAAAATATTGCAAGATGACCAACGAATTTCTGCACCCAAATAAATTAATGTTTCAATCAGTACTGCTGTTTGAATTGTCATATGCAAACAACCAGCAATTTTTGCGCCCTTGAGTGGTTGTTGCTTTTTAAATTCTTTTCTTAAAGCCATCAGGCCTGGCATTTCTTTTTCGGCGATATTAATTTCTTCACGACCCCAACGAGCCAGATCCGCAAATACTTTTGGATCGTTCATCGCTGCTGCACAAACAACATAATCAGGCTTTGTTGCTTTCGCAGTTTTGACAGATGTTTTAATCATTGGTTTTGTTTTTTTCATCGTTTTCTCGCTTGTTTGTGTTCTCATGTTTTTGTTCCTTTTTATTTTGTTAAAAAATAATTATTTTTATTCTAAGGTTAAAATTTCGTACCCAATATCAGTAATTAACAGCGTGTGTTCAAACTGTGCCGATAATTTTCCGTCCAGTGTTTCGTAATATTTGATATCTGAATTTGCGATTGGTTTTTCAATAAATTCATCGGACCCGGCATTCACCATGGGCTCCACAGTAAAACACGTCCATGGAACAATTTTTTCGCCTTTGCCTTTTTTGCCAAATGCCGGAATAAATGGATCCGAATGGAAAACCCGGCCGATACCGTGTCCGCCGATTTCTTTGATCGTTGTGTAACCACGACGAGTCACATATTTATTTGTTTCAAAACCGATATCACCTGTGTAGCCATGGGGCTTGACTGTTTCAATACCGATCATCATTGCTTTGTAAGCTGCATCAACCAAATCAATAGCGCCCTTTGAAACATGACCGACCATCACGGTTTTTGATGTGTCTCCGAAAAATCCGTCTTTTTTAACAGTGACATCAATATTTAAAATATCACCGTCTTTGATTTTGTATGCACCTGGTAAACCGTGACAAACGACATCGTTCACAGAAATGCAGGTCGCCTTGGGGTATCCATGGTAACCAATACATGCCGATGTGGCATTCAAAGTTTTTGTATAATCGTCAGCGATCATATCCAATTCATTGGTTGTTATTCCAATTTTAACAAATTTTTCTGTGTAATTTAAAACTTTGGCTGCCAAATGACATGCAACACGCATTTTTACGATTTCGTCTTTGGACAGTGGGGATTGTTTTCGCTGATTTGCCATCGAAACATAGTAATTGAAATCAAGCTTGTTGGCTAGAGAGGACTGTCGATATACACAATAAATCAAAAATAAAAAAAGGCCGGGTTACCCCAGCCTTTCATTATTTGAAGCTAAAACTTAAATATTACTTTAAGTGCTTAGAAACAAGTTTTGTCATTTCGAACATAGAAACTTGTTTTTTGCCAAATACTGGCATTAATTTATCGTCAGCATTGATGTTACGGCGATTTTTAGCATCTTGAAGATTGTTCTTCTTGATGTAAGCCCATAATTTTTTAACAACTTCAGTACGAGCCAAAGGTGCTGCGCCAACAACTGCTGCTAATAAAGCAGAAGGCATTAAAGGCTTCATGAACGCAAGATTTGGCTTACGCTTAGTTGTTGCTTTAGCTGCTTTTGGAGCTTTAGCGGCTTTTTTAGGAGCTGCTGCTTTTTTTGCTGGAGCTGCTTTTTTTGCTGCTTTTTTTGCTGTAGCTTTTTTAGGAGCTGCTTTCTTTGCTGTCTTTTTTGCCATTTTAAATTCCTCCGATAGGGGTTGTTAAGGCGTTGTTGTTACTTGGTTCAATTACATTTCATTCTTAAATTTATAAAATAAATTCTGTATGACCTAAGTCTAAGATAAAAAAAAACGGTTTGTCGAGGGAAAAAATACATTTATTTCATTTTTTTTCGAAAAAACACGTTTTTACCTCTGAAAAAACAATAAATATCGAATTCTCAGAGGAGAAAACAGACTTCATCGACCTTTTTTGGACCCCACCAAGACTTATTCTCCTCTGAAAAGAGCCGATACAGAGGTATGTCCAACGCCGATAAGGTACAAAATTTCAGTGAAATCTTTGAAATGATCGCTGAATCCGGTCTCGGTTTTTCTGCAGAAAAACCGATGGAATGGTCTTCAGATATTGATCCCATGCACCTTGCCTACCTGATGGGAACTGTTGAAATTGATATTTCAACATCAAAAAAACCCTTCAATAACCCCTATCTGAAATATAAAAAAATAATCATCAGGCCCGATCACAGAATGAATATCCCCCAGCAAAACGCCTTTGATTTGATCAATTCATACCTGATTCCTCAGCAGCAGTTGAAAATGAATATGAATGCAACAGAGCTCAAACGTGGTTATAAAAAGGCGGCTCTGCGCGCCCACCCTGATTGCGGCGGCACACATGAAAGTTTTCTACAATTAAAATCAGGTTTTGAATTGCTGTTAGCTTTTTTAGCCCTAATCAAGTAAAACCACCGTGTGACTATATATAATGATATTCCAGAAAAACAAATCCTGCTCTGCACACTGAATTCGACCTATCAACACAGTTCGTTTGGTTTACGTTACCTATTTGCCAATTTGGGCGAACATCAAAAAAATTGCGAAATTTTGGAATGGACGATCAAAGAAAACCCCAGAAATATCGTCGAAAAAATACTCCTCAGAAAGCCACAAATTGTGGGTTTCAGTGTCTATATTTGGAATACTGAACAATTATTTGCAGTCTGTTCGATTTTGAAACTGGTGGCGCCAAATATTATTTTGGTTCTGGGTGGCTCTGAAATTTCTTACGAAACAGAAACCCAGCCTCTGTACCCGATTGCTGATTATATCATTTGCGGCGAAGCTGAGTTTTTATTTAAAAATTTTTGTGACCAAATTATTGCGGGCCTGAAACCCACCCAAAAAATAATACGCGGAGAATTACCAGACATTAAATCGATCCAATTGCCTTATGATTTATACACTGATAATGATATTAAAAATCGCGTGATTTATGTCGAAGCATCCAGAGGCTGCCCGTACAAATGTGAATACTGTTTATCTTCGTTGGATAAATCGGTTCGCAGTTTTGATTTGGATTTGTTTTTATCGGAAATTAAAAAATTAATGGACCGTGGCGCCCGAACATTTAAATTTGTTGATCGTACGTTTAATTTAAGCCCCACGACTTCCGTAACTATACTGAATTTTTTTCTGAATCATATCGAATTGGGATTGTTTTTACATTTTGAAATGGTGCCCGATCGACTACCTACTGAAATCAAAGATCTCATTCAAAAATTTCCAGCTGGCAGCTTGCAATTCGAAGTCGGTATTCAAACATTAAATGCAGATGTTGCCAAAAATGTTTCACGCAAAAATGATCTTAAAAAAGTCGAAGAAAATTTTCAGTTTATTTTAAACGAAACCAAAGTCCACACACATGCCGACCTGATCGTCGGATTGCCCGGTGAAAATATTGATAGTTTCGGTCAGGGATTTGATCGTTTAGCCAAAATGCAGCCGGATGAAATTCAAGTGGGAATTTTAAAACGCCTGAAAGGTACACCGATCATCAGGCACGAAAAAGAATTTCAAATGCGGTATCAAAATTTTGCACCTTTTCAAATTTTATCAACATCGACAATGGATTATCCGACGTTGCAACGGATGAATCGTTTCGCTAAATTTTGGGATTTATATGCAAACAGCGGCGAATTTAAAAATTTCACAAAAATTATTCGCGAGCAACCCGGATCGTATTTTTGGAATTTTATGAAAATAGTCGACATTTTGTCAGAAAAATATTCAGAAACTCATTCGATTTCATTGGCATCATTGGCTGAAGCAGCATGGATGTATTTATTAGCCATAGAGATCAGCCCGGCCGTCGCTGAAGACGTCATTATCAATGATTATTGTAATGGAAATAAAAAACGCGATCTTCCGGTATTTCTGAAACAAAATTCTGTAATCAAAAAAACTGCCGAATCGACATCATTGAAACAGCGACAACTCAATCATTTAAATTAAAATTATTTTTTGTTTTCAATTTTTTTGCTAAAAAAACTTTTTTCTAGTTTTTTATAGGCTTCATATTTGACATAAGTTCCCAAAATTTTTGCTTGCTCGTCGACGTTAATTTTTTCAACCAGGTTCAACTTTTCAATATCATTTTTCAGATGGTCTTTTTTAAGATTTGGTATTTCTTCGACGATAGCCTGAACCAAAGCCTTAGAGTTTGAAATAACTTTGATTGTATTTTCCTCGGGAACCTTCCATTTGTTCAAAAAATAGACTGTGGCATGTTTAACCCATTCGTTCTGAATTTCAACATCCAAATAAACTTCGGAAAATCTTTTCGTGTAAATAGTCGATTGAACGTAATTATCAAAATATTGTTCAGTCATTTCTGGTAAATATTTATTTTCAATTTCTTTTTTTTGCCGAGCGCTTGCAATTTCACGAAGCTCCATTTGACGTGAATCTTGACTGAACTTAGCGGACAAGAAATTGAATGAAAAATAAACGGCAAATGCGGATACAAATCCTGTTAAAATTAATTTTGTTTTTTCGGCATGTTGACGTTTTTTCCAGTTGTCTAATTGCAACTGGTGCTTTGACGTCGAACCTGTGATCGCAGAACTTTTAACTTGAATGATTGAATGAACAACTTCAAAGTTTTTTTCAAAATTAAAGACGTCATTTTTTTTACTTTGCAGCTCCAGTGTTGTTGTAATTTCTTGGGCCAAATCAATGCTTAATTTCTTAATACTTTCAGAATGCTGTTCTCGTATTTTTTGCAGGTCTTTAAGTTCGTTTGATTTGAAGGCTTCAAATTTTTCTTGTTCTAGTTTTTTTAAATTTAAAAATTCAAATTCAATTTGGGCTTTGTTTTTAATTTTGACTTGGCTCAGCTCATTTGATAAGGCTTGAAGATTTGCTTCGATTTGATTTTTTTTCTCAGAACTTTGCACCTTAGCAAGACTTAAATTCTCGATTTCTTGTTTCAGCTGCGTTGTTTCGTTGATTAAATCAGTTTTAGCTTTGCGATAAGATTCGATCACCTCTGATTTTTCGACATATTCAGAATTCAGTAACTCAAATTTTTTTTGAATACTTTCATGCTGAGCCGTTAGGTCACTGATTTGACTTGAAAGTACGTCAATTTGACTTTCAGATTCTGATTTTAAAACGGTCAGTTCGGCGTGTGAATTTTCAAGTTTTAAAATATGACTCTCAAGCTCAGTGATGCTCAGGTTAAGATGTCTCATTTTTTCAGTATGTGCATTTTCATCAAGCTCAATTTGAGTCTTTTGCTGTTGACTGCGAGCTTCGATTTCAGATTGAGCTTGTCGTAAAATTTTATCTTTTTCGATAAAGAGATCGTTTTTCTGTTGTTCAAGCTGTATGGACAGCTTCAATTCGTTTTCTTTTGATAAATTTTCACGAATTATTTTTTTATCTTGCTCGAGATCTGATTCGTATTTATCCCATTCGGATTTTATTTCTTTTTGTGCTTCGAGACGCTTTTGGTCCAATTCAATATTTGTATCTGTTTGCAGTTTTTGCATATTTAATTTTAAATCAGTCAATACTTTATTGGCATTATTTAAATACATTTGATATGTTTCGTCAGCAATTCGTTTCGATTCAATGCGAGCTGCATTGAGAGTTTTTTGCTTTTGAGCCTCGGTATGAGTTAAAATACTGTGTCGAATATATTCGGCTTCTCGTATGATTTCCACAGAATGTTCATTTGCATCTTTGTATTTAGGAACATTCACACCAATATTTTTAAAATTCAATTCTATTTCATCATCATTTTTGGGATAACCAGATATTTCAACTTTAACATCACTTGTTTTTATTTGCTCTTGCAATTGATCCGTAAATTTTTGTATTTTTTGATCCACGGAAAATAATCCGATTTTAAATGAAACTTTTGATTTTCCAAAAGCGATCAGATCATTTTCTTTGATTTGAACGACTGTTAGATTTGTTATTTTTTGATGATTCAAAAATGAACCGTTCGCTGAACCCAAATCTTGGATGCACAGGCCATGACTGTCATCGATAAAAACTTTTAACTGTTCACGAGACACATTGAGATCATCAATTTTAATTTCTGAATTTTCACTGCGGCCTAAAACAAACGAAGACTTTTCAATAAAATAGGTCTTTGAAATGAGACCTATTTTAAAATCAATTTTAAATTTTACGTTTGTTTTTTTCATTATTTATTCATTATTTTGTAATGCCTATGCAGCCCGAGGAGCCTTTGCAACGGCCAAAATTAAAGCTTCTTCGGCCAATGCATCAGATGGATCTCTGTTTTCATTGAAATCTACAACATCAGAAGGTAAAAAATTATTATCAGATCGGTACCAAATTAAATCCAGTGAGTTTTCGAATCGATCAACTAAGGCTGAATAAACACGGTCAGGCGAAAATATCGTATTAAAAACATGGAGTGACAACGAAAACGAAATTCCCACAATTGACGAAGCCATTGCAAAACCAATTTCGTGTAGAAAACTGTCCATGATAGTTTTGGTGCCTTCAACATCTGTGATGTCCATTCCACCTAGCTGAACGAGTCCGCCTTTGATACCCAAAAATGTACCTAAAATACCCGCCACAACAAATAATCCTGGTAACATAGAGATTAAATCATTCAAGCCTTGAATTGGAAATATTCCAAATAACTTATTAAAGCAGGGATTATGATTTAACGTTGCACGGGTAATATGTTGTATTTTTGGAGTTTCTTTGGACCATTTTAAATATTTAATTTGTTTCAATAAATCTTTCGTTAACCAGGCACAACCTTGTTTGACCAAAAAAATGCGGTCATTGATTGACATAATATGATCAACATTTTCACTTGATTTTCTGTCACGCACAGCGAAAGTTTCATAGTATGTCCTTTCCAGTAATTTTTTGGTCATCAGGTAAAATGAAACTCCTGTACTTTTAAGAACTGCATCAGTTTCTAAATGCTTATGGACTCGTTTTTCAAATTGACGCGCAAACCAATCATGCCTGCGAACAGTATAATAAATTGTCCACCTGGCAATTGCTGCCAAAACAAAGACCGCAGCCATTGCATAAGGCAAATAATTAATAAAATTTCTGATCAATTTCTGGCTTAACTCATCTGACATAACGTTGTCCTTTCGATTCTATTTTTTATTCATATTAAATTTAATAATGACTCGTTGTGATTTTTTGCAATCATATTTTTCGCAGTAGTCCTGCACGGATGCAATATTGCGATCAATTTTCATTAAATCCAGAAAACTTCGTCCCGAGACTTTGAGCGCTGGAACTAATGAATTTCGATGTGAAAAGTTCATTTCTTTTTCGTCTAAAATATAATTAAAGATCGATTTCGCACGCTTGTAGCTCAGATCCATGTTGTATTTCAGAGCTTCTCGGTCCTGAGGTTTTGATGAATAGGGATCAACGATTTTACCACCATATGTTGGCGAAGCAAATCCGATGACTTCAACGGCTGAAATTTGTGACGCAATTTTTGGATTACCAAACAATGATTTTGCATATGACGGCATTGCCTTTTGTAACGTGGATTTCATTTCGTTTTTTAAACTCGATGAATCATTATCAAAATACGTTTGTCCAAAATTGATAACAACGTCACCTGATTCCATATCAATGTCTGCTTTGACACCCGCAGCTTTAAAGCCCTTATTGATTTCATTTGCAATATTTTTACGAGCTTCAAGCTCTGCATTTGCTTGGGCTAGCTGACCCTGAGTGTCTTTGAGTTGACCAGCCAAACCAGCCAATTCACCGGCCAGTTGTCGTTCTTTGACCTGCGCAGCTGCTGCAAATTTGGCTTCTTTGTCGGCAATCTCTGCTCGGGATAAATTCTTCTGACGACCTAATTCAGCAGCAAATGCCGCCTGATCTGCAGCTTTTTGTTTTCCATAGGAATCACGTAAGCCTTGCATTTTTGCTTCAGCTTCCGCGCCTGCACGGCCCAATTTGTCATTCAAGCCGGCGATTTCGCTGCCGCGCAACTGCAAATCAGATTGTGTTTTTGATAATTGTGATTCGGTTTGCATCAGCTTGCCATTTAAATTTTGTAAATTTGCCTGAACAGAATTTAAATTTCTTTTAAAAGAATTTTTTTCATTTTCTAATCGAGCAACATGCCCATCAGCTTCGGTACGCATTTTTTTTAATTTTTCTTGATATAGTTTTTGTGTCATCTTTTGGTGCTTGTATGACGCTTTTAACGCGATGACACGCTTCTGCAGTTGTTGATTGACGCTGTCGATTTGTTTTTCTTTTTGTTGGATAGCGGTTTGCATATCATTGATGTTACTATTTAAAGAAACAATTTTTTGCTTTTGTTCTGTGATTTGACCGTCTTGTTCGCCAATGACAGTTTCTTTTTCTGTAATTATATTGTTTCGGTTAGAGATTTTAACCTTTGAAAAACTGTTTGCATTAATCATATTTCTGACCAATTGCTGATATTTATTTAATGCTTTTTCAGATGTTTCATTTTCATCTGCAGCCTGTCTGAGTTTAATTTTTTCATTTTTGGCTTCATCTTGTAATAAGGTCAACTTGTCCATCAGTTCATTGTATTCACCAGCTTCTGATTTGCTGGCTTGATTTTGAATGTAATTTTCTTTAACAGAATCATAAGTTGCTAATTGATTTTTAAGGTCTTGAATTTCGACTTTTAATTTTTTATTCTCTGTTGAATGCCTGATTCCATCCGTGCCCGTTCGCAAACTGGCAACAACGTACAGTAATAAAAATATCGAAGATAATCCCAAAAACAAATCCGAATAGGATGTCCAAAAGCTTTCACTGTCGTTTTTATGTTTTGATTGGTAATTTAAACCCATAAATATTTCCTTATATATATGGGTTTCGGTTTGTAAATAAACTGACTTGAGTTTTTCTTGCGAAGTCTGGACTTATGTCATAAGAAATGATTTAAAAAATTGATAAATCCAATTTTTCTTTTTGACCTAAAAACATGGCGTAATCCGTGTGGTCCATCACAGAATTTCCAGACAATGGATGGATTAAAATACTGAGCCCCGAACGATGCTCTGCCAAAAATTTAACGACATACAGAAAAATATCAGCTTTAAAATCGGCTTCGAACATCCAAAATGGATGTGGCCCCATCAGCTCATCATGAAGTACTGATTGGCGAATTTGGATTTTAAATTTTTCATTAAGTAATTTGTGTAATTTTTCAGCCTGGGGCTTTGTCTCTGCTGAATAATAAATATGTGAATGAAAAAAATCAAATTTGATCGGCCATTTTGAAACTGGCAACAATTCAAACCGATCAACACCGTCAGGCATTTTTTCTAAAAACATTTTTTCTGGACGAGCCCAGGTACTGGCCAATTCATTTTTATACAATGTTTTGTAAATCACCAGATTTCCTAAATCCTCGGAATGTTTTGCTACGTTTAAAACCTGGTAGGGTTTGTTTTTATAATGATTGTAATAGCCACCAATTAATATTTCGTTCATAATCCAGTTCCACCTTTTGAAAACTTTGTTTTCATTGTCGTAATTCCGTTCGTTGGTACATTCTTTGTTCGTTTTCAAAAAATTTGTTCACATACATTTTTAATTCATCAATTGATTTGGCACGTGTTGAGTACGCCATCAGCGTGTGACCGAATTCAAGCCAGACGTGTGTTGTTTTAATAAAGAATAAAATCCTGCGTAAAATAAGTCCGTCGTGCATACCAATTTTTTCTTTGAAGTAAATTTCCGTCAGTTCAATATACATCAACAGCATTCGTCCAAACTCTGCACCTTCTTCAAGATCTGTCAGGGGTGCCGATTGATTTTCGTACCCCACAGGATTTTCAAAATTTAATTTTTCACCCAGTTGCCAAACCATCCAAGGCCTGGCGGCTAAGGCACGCCCTGCCATGACACCATCACAATTTGTTTGCTGGATCATTTGGATCACATCATCCGCAGTTTGAATATCACCGTTACCGATCACAGGAACTTTGATATTTTTTTTAAGCTCGGTGATCTGATTCCAATCGGCTGTACCGCGACGTTTTTGTTCGGCAGATCTGGGGTGCAATGTAATCCAATCAGCGCCTGCATTAACTAATTTTTCAACAAAAGAAATTAATTCAGGCAATGATTTTGAACTGCCAACTGCGCGCAGCTTCACTGAGACTGGAATTGGTGTTGTTAGTTTTTGTGATGCATTGGCAGCAAATTCAACAACGCGGGCGGCGTAATCGCTGTCGCCCATCAAAGCCACACCGTAATTGTGTTTTAATGCTTTTTGAACGGGGCAACCCATGTTGATATCAACACCCTTGATATCCCATTCAGTTTTCAAACGTAAAATGCTGTCGTGGATTGCGCTTTGTTCATTACCTAAAATTTGCGGGACAATATTGACTTCGTTTGTATCGACAAATGTTTCCGAATTGATTCCCAGGGTTTCATTTGGTATCCGCCGGGAATTCAACATTTCTGTGGGCCAAAATGTTGAGGCGTTTTTGGGCATATATTGCTGAATAATTTTTCGTTGCACAACGTGACTCAGGCCGACCATCGGCGCTAAACAGAGCGGAAAATTCTGTTCACTTAAAAAATTTGATCTAACATCACGCATGACTTAGGTTTACTCTTTATTTTATCAAATGGATAGGGTTACATATCATTAATGCTTTACAGATCAAAAAAAATTGGAATCTTAGGCGGAGGCCAGCTGGCACGTATGCTGTGTTTACGCGGACTGGAAATGGGTTTAAATATCCATGTTTTCAGCCCAAAAAATGACGATCCTGCCGCCAGTGTTTGTCAGCAGTGGCACCAAGGACAACTGACAAACAAAACTGACCTTCGAAAATTTTCTAAAAAAATGGATATTGTTACATTTGAAAGCGAATTTATTTCAGGGCAGCTCCTGAACCAAGCGATCTTGAAAAAAAACATCTGTTTCCCACAAATTTCAAATTTATCAAAATTACAAGACCGTTGGCCCCAAAAAGAATTGCTTTGGGATTATGAAATCCCCACCAGTCCGTTTATGAAAATAAATTCTAAAGACGATCTGGATATGGCCGCAATGGCGTATCAAAATCAGTTCGTTTTAAAACAGCGGATGGGCGGATATGACGGCTTTGGAACGCATATCATTAAGTCACCGCTCCATTTGAAACAATTTAAATTAAAATTCAAAGGCTTTGAGAATCATTTTATTGCAGAAAAATTTATTCCTTTTAAATCTGAAATGTCGTTATTGATTGCACGGAATTTAAACGGCCAAATCTATAATTTTCCTTTGTTCACTTCAGTACAAAAAAATAATCAATGTCATCAGGTCTGGGGCCCCAGCACACACCCCAAACAACAAAAGATCATTTTAAAAATTCAAAAAATGCTGAATGATTTAAATTATGTTGGACTGATTGCTTTTGAATTATTTAACACAGGTTCTGAATTAATTGTGAACGAAGTCGCGCCGCGCGTACATAATACCGGGCATATCACAATGGATGCATTTAATATCGATCAGTTTGAAATTCATTTGCGTTGTTTGCTGAATATGGATTTACCAAAAATCAACGAGTCCGCAAATAAATATTTGATGCAAAATTTATCAGGAACGACCGTAAGACCCGTACAGTTCTTAAATTCATTGAACGGACGACTGCACTGGTATGATAAAAAAATAAATCGGCCAGGACGAAAATTAGGTCATGTCAATTATATCGGAAATGATATCCAGCGACTGAAAACTATAGCCTTGGCTGATCAGCGGAAAATAAAAATATGAAGAAATTTGATGTGGCAATTATTATGGGTTCTGATTCTGATTTAAAAATCATGAAGGGAGCTGCTGATATTTTAAAAAAATTAAATATTTCACACCAAATACAAATCATATCAGCGCATCGAACACCCAAAGAAATGGTTTTATTTTCTGAAAACGCAAAAAAAAATGGTTTTAAAATTATTATTGCCGGTGCAGGTGGCGCTGCACATTTGCCAGGAATGGTCGCAAGCCTGACAACGCTGCCCGTGATTGGCGTACCGGTCAATGTCACTCAATTCAAAGGCTTGGACGCATTGTTGTCGATTGTTCAAATGCCTAAAGGCGTCCCCGTCGCAACAATGGCCGTTGATAATTCATACAATGCGGGGCTTTTTGCAGCTCGCATTTTAGCTATCGAAAATAAAAATATTGAAAAAAAATTAACTGGGCTCAGTTTGAGTCAAAAAATTAAAGTTAAAAAGATGAACCAAAGTATAAAATAACACAGGCGTTAAAATCATATCCGCCAAAAATTGGGCCCTGTAAAATGGGACACCCATCATCAAACAGTCCATAAGACCTGCAATGTTTTTAGAATACATTGTGTCCATGAACCAGACCCCAAAATTCGATACAAAAAAGAAAACAAGACTGGCCGCTAAAGGCGCTAGAAATATTTTTTGATAAAATTTTGAGTCTTTGAACGTCATTGAAATCAACGTCATCAAAGCAAAACCAAAGTACACAAAAAACATTGTGTTATGAAATCCGATAAAAATATCTGAAATCAACATCGCTAATAACGGAACCACAAATTTCAAATATGTATTTGAAATCATTAGTCCCGCTAAAATTGAAATTGCACCGATGGCTGTGAAATTCCATTCGTGAACAACAAGCCTTGAAAAAAGACCAATTAAAACTAAAATTGTCAGCATTAAAAAATCTTTTTTCAAAATTCCCCCGTCCAGTTGCATATCCGGCAAGCGTAGCTTGCTGCTAGTTCACGTCTTTGAAATCGGCGTCGATGACATCGTCACCTTCTTTTTTAGAATCACCAGCTGATGCTCCGGCCGCAGATCCCGCATCGGCACCCGCTTTTTGGGCGGCTTCAGTCATTTTATGCGACACTGTCTGAAGTGTTTCAAATGCAGATTTTAATTCGGCAGCCGTTGCTGATTTGTTTTCTAAAACTTTTTTAGCATCAGCGACAGCTGATTTCACTGGCTCGGTTTCTGAGGCCGACAATTTAGTGCCCGCTTCGTTCATCGTTTTTTCAGTTTGATAAACCATGTTGTCCAAATTATTTCGCGTTCCTGCGGCTTCAGCTTTTTCTTTGTCTGCTTCGGCTTGCAGTTCGGCTTCTTTGACTAATTTTTTGACTTCGTCATCAGTTAAGCCTGATTGCGCTGTGATTTTAATTTGCTGAGATTTCCCAGACGCTAAATCCTTGGCTGACACACTTAAAATTCCGTTGGCATCAATATCAAAAGCAACTTCGATTTGCGGTGTTCCACGCGGAGCTGCTGGCAATCCTTGTAATTCAAAACGGCCTAATGATTTATTATCCACAGCCATTTTACGTTCACCTTGAACCACATGGATATCAACACCCGGTTGATTATCCGCAGCTGTTGAAAATACCTGAGTTTTTTTTGATGGAATTGTCGTGTTACGTTCAATCAATGCCGTCATAACACCGCCCAAAGTTTCAATACCTAATGACAACGGCGTCACATCCAGTAATAAAACGTCTTTGACGTCGCCGGCCAGTACTCCGCCCTGAACCGCTGCGCCCAGTGCAACAACTTCGTCAGGGTTCACAGATTTATTTGGCTCTTTACCAAAATAATCTTTAACGGCTTTTTGAATTGATGGAATACGCGTTGAACCACCGACTAAAATAACTTCGTCAATTTGTGACAATGTTAAACCAGAATCCGCTAAGGCTTTTTTACAAGGTTCGATGGATCTGCGAACTAAATCTTCGGTCATTTGATCGAATTTAGAACGTGATAATTTAATTTGTAAATGTTTTGGACCTGTTTGGTCCGCAGTGATAAATGGTAAATTAATGTCTGATTCTTGTGTTGATGATAATTCAATTTTTGCTTTTTCAGCGGCTTCTTTAAGACGTTGTAAGGCCATTTTATCATTTTTTAAATCAATGCCTTGGTCTTTTTTAAATTCAGCAATCAGCCATTCTAAAATAGTAACGTCAAAATTGTCTCCGCCCAAATGCGTATCACCGTTTGTTGATTTCACTTCAACAACGCCGTCGCCGACTTCAAGAATAGAAACGTCAAATGTACCACCACCGAAATCGTAAATGACAATTTTTTGGTCTTTCTTTTTATCCATGCCGTAGGCTAATGCCGCGGCTGTGGGTTCATTGATAATACGTTGAATATTTAATCCGGCAATTTTACCAGCGTCTTTGGTTGCTTGGCGTTGAGCATCGTTAAAATACGCAGGAACCGTAACCACAGCATCTGTGACTTCGGCACCTAAATAATCTTCGGCTACTTTTTTGAGTTTAGCTAATACGCCGGCACCGATTTCTTCGGGGCTTGCAAATTTATCACCTTGAATTTTAAATGCACAGTCATTACCGCCATTTTTTGCGACAACGTTGTACGGAACCAATTTGATTTCTTCTTTAACTTCTTCGAATTTACGACCAATGAAACGCTTTGATGAATAAATTGTATTTTCTGGATTCGTAACGGCCTGGCGTTTTGCAATTTGACCGACTAAACGATCACCGTCTTTGGTATAAGCGACAACTGATGGTGTTGTGCGTGCGCCTTCTTCATTCACCAAAACTTTAGGCTCGCCGCCTTCCATAATAGCTACGCATGAATTTGTTGTACCTAAGTCGATGCCTATGATTTTTCCCATTTTGAGTCTCCTGTTTGTGCATTAATTAACAATTTAAATGTGTAGTCAAAATCAGTTCCGTCAAGGTCGCTGATTTTCTATTTTTTCCGACCAAAAAAACTGCCCTTGCCTGCAGCGACTTTTGTTTTTTTGTGTTCCGCGATCTCTCTGAGCAATTTTTCTTCATCTTCGGATAATTTTTCAGGAAATTCAGGTTGCAATGTGTAATACAAATCACCCCGACGTGATCCACGCAGCGATGGCAATCCACGCGATCCAATTTTGATTCGATCTCCTCGTTTTGCTCCGCGTGGAATTTCGACTTCGACGTCGCCGTCCAAACCTTGGACTGTTAAATTTCCACCCAACATAAATTGCAGGTACGGCACATCAAGTTCCGCAAATAAATGGTCACCTTCACGCTCAAAAATTTCATGATCTGCGATTCGCAATTCAACAAATAAATCCCCGTTCGGTCCGCTGCGATAACCGCCTTCGCCTTCGCCTGTGACTCGCAATCTGGTTCCGTTATCCACTCCTGCAGGGATATTGACTTTGATTTTTCGTTTTGTTTTTGTGCGCCCAGCACCCCGACAGGGTTTACACGGATTTTCAATCATTTCGCCCGTGCCTGAACACGTTGAACAGGTCGATGCCATTTGGAAAAAACCTTGTTGCCTGACGACTTGTCCGGTGCCACGACAAGGTTTGCACGTAACGGCTGCAGAACCTTTGGCAGCACCAATTCCAGCACATTCACCGCACTGTTCTTCGGTATCAAATTCAATTTGTTTTTCAGAATCTTTCAGCACATCTTCTAATTTAATTTCAGAAATATAACGTAAATCCGACCCGCGACGTGCAGCATTTTTTGAACGCTGCCCACCACTACGTCCGCGTCCACCGCCGCCACCAAAAATATCACCAAACACATCACCGAATTGCGAAAAAATATCGTTCATATCATTAAAGCCGCCACCGCCAAAACCACCCTGACCACCACCACCGAAAGCTTGGTGACCAAATTGATCATAGCGTTGTTTTTTTTCAGGTGAGCTTAAAATTTCATAGGCCTCGGCCGCTTCTTTGAATTTATCTTCGGCGGATGTGTCACCTGGATTTCGATCGGGGTGAAATTGCATTGCCAATTTCCGGTAAGCTTTTTTAATTGTGTCGGCATCAGATGATTTTGTGACACCTAAAATTTCATAATAATCACGTTTTTCAGACATAGTTTGAAACAATATGGTTTCAGTCACAAAAAGGTCAAGTGGAGTATTTCAGGTTGCTTTGGGTTTAAGCATAAATTTTGAGTGGCAGTTAAAATTCACTGAATATGTCTTTTATTTTTTGCAAATCTTTGTAATGCAAACAATGAATACCCTGAACGATTCGCTCTGTTTGATCCTGAGAAATCATCATTTTTTGCAATTTATATTTTTTTTCTAATTCAGGGCCAAGTTTTAACATTGATCTAAAATCTTCGTCTGTTAAATTTTCAGTCGATTTAATTTCAATTAAAATCAGTTTTTTTGTCGGCAGTAAAATCACTAAATCAATTTCGAAATTTTCTTTTGTTTGTAAATAAGAAATCGTCCAATCCAAACGATCGTATTCAATCATTTTGCGGATTTCAGATACAATAAAATTTTCGAACAGAACGCCATAATAGGACGTGTGGTTGATCATTGGAATTGTTAAAGTTTTTTCTATGGCTCGAACAACACCCGTATCAAAAAAATAAAATTTTTCTGCAAGTCGTACTTGTTTACGTACCGAAGCATCAAACCCGGGTAACCTGAATCCGATCATTGTTTCTTCTAAAATTTCAAAATAGTTTTCGATCGTCGTTGACTCAACGCCCACTTGACGGCTGATTTTCGATTTATTAATAATTTTTGAATTTGATTGCGCAGCGATTTGTAAAAATTTACGAAACGGCTCCAACTTTTTGACCCATTGTTCCTGTTGAATTTCTTTTTCGATATACGTATACACATACGATTTTAAATATTCTGATGCGCTTTCATAAGTCTCCGCAAAATACGCTTCTGGCAAAAGTCCACGTTCTAAGGCTTTTGATAACTCAAATTGATTTTTAAGCTCAAACATTGAAAATGGATGTAAATAATAAACCGATGCCCTGCCCGCTAAAAGATTTACGCCTTTTTGTTTGAGCTTTCGTGCGCTTGATCCCGTTAATATAAAAATTTTCTGATTTAATGATATTTCGTTGTGAACTATATTTAAAATTTCAGGAACACGCTGTATTTCATCAATGACAATAATTTTATTTTTATTTTCTTTGAGAGCCAGGACTTGATTTAAAATCTTGGGATCCAGTAAATATTTATCGAAAACTTCGGGGTCTAAAAAATTCAGATATATTATATCATTGGCCTTAAAAGTGGCTCTGATCCACGTGCTTTTACCAACACCACGAGGCCCAAATATGAAAAAACTTCGTGATTTCAATGGCTTAAAATATCTAGTTACCATACACTGATATTATCTACTATTTTCAGCTTATTGTCAATAGATGTGTTATTTGTGCTCATATTCTTATTTTTTGAGTTCAGAAATTTTTTCGCGCAAGCGTTTGACGAATTTTTCATCCTGATTTGTATCTATCATCGTTTGCAGAATTTTTTCGGCGTATTCAGTGTCTCCGCCCTCGGCAGCAAGCCGGCCCGCCATCACATGAACCCAATCCGGAGCTCCGTTCTGGGCGGCTTTAAAATACAACCCCGCCGCTTTGGTTTTATTTTTTTCTTCAAAAAGCGCATGATAAGCAGCCGCATAAAGCAATGCCCAGTCCGCGGGGTGTTGCAATACTCCCTTGTCAAAAATAATCGAAGCGCCTGGATAATCCGAAATAATAATCGTCAAGGCCAAGGCACCAACCCGATACATTCCAACTTCAAAAACAGGATCCAGTTCTGTTGCTAAATCCAAATTCTGAAATAACCACGATTTCCCAATGCAGTCGGTTTTATTTATTTTCTGTTCACAGTAATCCGAATTTTCCAGAACCCGCATCCACAAAGCAGATGCAATATTAAATTTAAATCCCACTGCAAAATATTTAATTCCGCTGGACGGCGCCGCCAACAGCGAATCCACCGAAGGGACCGGTTTTTTTAAAACGAGCAAGCTTGAAAAAAACAAAGCTGATATCAGAATCAGCTTTGTTTGAGAAAATAAATTTTGGATCATTTTTATTATAATAAAAGACGCAAGCTCGTAATTTTTTTATTTTGATCAATTGACCATTTGTCCGACGAGCCATCAGCTAATGCTGCAGGTGAATTTCGAGGGTCACCCAATCCGATAGCAGTAAATACTGTTAAATTGCATATGCCCCCAGTAACAGCAATCGGTGTTCCGCTCACTGCAACGCCGTTTAACCAAGTTGTTCCAGCAGTTGCGACACCCGTACTGATGGATTGAGTTCTTGTTAATGTTTCAGCTGGTGCTCCAGCTGGCAATGCTGTACAAGCCGCTGCATCCACGAATCCAGTTGTGTATCTTAAATTGTTTCCTTCAACTGAAAATCCTGCATTAAACACATCTACAGTATAGCCATTCCATTCAGAAGCATATCCTTTTTCCGCAGTGTAAAGTGCAGCTAATGAACCTTTAACTTCAGATTGACGTGCGCGAGCTTGGAATTTGGCGTACTGTGGAATACCAATAGCGGCCAATAAACCAATGATGGCAACAACGATCATTAATTCGATCAATGAAAAACCTTTTTGATTTTGTGTGATTTGTGTTTTTTGCATTTTTTCAGACTCCGTGAATATTTGGTTTTGTTTATTAACTTTTACAACATCATGTTATGTTTAGTTATGTTAGCAACCGCGCAACGCAGAATCAATACTTTTAATCCGAAATCGTTTATGTGATGATAGTGAATATTATGTATCACAATGTATCCCCCAAGGACAGTATGACGACACAACGAAATTCATCCCCAGATTTTGCGTCAGAAACTGAAACTGCGGAGCCAGCCCTTTATCGAGTTCTGTTATTAAATGATGATTACACCCCGATGGATTTTGTGGTTTTTGTGTTAAAACAGTTTTTTGGACATACGGAATCGGCGGCACAAAAAATTATGCTAGATGTCCATAAAAAGGGCGCAGGCCTGGCTGGGGTTTATTCATTTGAAATCGCAGAAACAAAATCGGCACAGGTGAATTCGTTGGCAAAACAAAGTAAATATCCATTAAAATGTATCATCGAAGAAGAAACGGAATAATTTATGATGTCCAAAGAACTTGATAAACGACTGGGCAAATCAATTGATCTGGCCACCAGATTAAAGCACGAATTCGTCACCCTTGAACATTTTTTATTTTGCCTGGTCGAAGCTCCCTTAATTATTGAAATTTTTGAAACGCTGAATATTTCCGTGGCTGATGTTAAAACTGATTTAC
This sequence comes from Pseudobdellovibrionaceae bacterium, assembly GCA_031428135.1. GTDB lineage: Bacteria > Bdellovibrionota > Bdellovibrionia > Bdellovibrionales > Bdellovibrionaceae > Pseudobdellovibrio. The sequence goes on from JANPOT010000035.1 coordinate 40,357, forward strand.
AGAAATATATTGATCAAAATACAGTTTTAAAAAAAGTGGCTGCGGATTGGAAACCTGATTTAACGATATCTGTTCATCGGGTTTTCGAAAAAGCTGCGTTACAAATGCAAAACGCAGGACGATCTGATTTGTCGGAGACGGCTGTTTTAATCGCCTTATTTGACGAAAAAAAATCCAGGGCTTGTTATGTTTTAGAAAATTTAGGGATGAATCAATTTGATGTCATTTCAGCGGTCAGCCACGATGTTTCGGGAACTGCTGCTTATTCTGGAACTTCCGGGGATACTGCGGATTCAAAGTCCCCGTCAAAATCGGCTTTGGATGATTTTTGCCAAAATTTAAATGAATTTGCAAAAACAAATTCCAAAGACCCGCTGATAGGCAGATCTGATGTGATTGAAAAAATGATTCAAACATTGGGCCGCAGGCAAAAAAATAATCCATTATTAATTGGTGATTCCGGCGTTGGAAAAACCGCCATTGTCGAAGGCCTGGCTGAAAAAATTATGTCTGGTGATGTGCCCGATTTTTTAAAAAATAAAGTCATTTATTCATTGGATCTGGGGTCATTATTAGCCGGTGCCAAATACCGAGGTGATTTCGAAGGTCGATTAAAAAAAATAATCGCCGAAGCTAAAACCAGAGGCGATGTCATTTTATTTATTGATGAAATTCATAATTTAGTCGGCGCTGGATCCACAGGTGGCGGCTCTATGGATGCGGCTAATTTATTAAAACCTGTCTTATCCAAATCAGAAATTTCCTGCATTGGTGCAACTACGTTCCAAGAATATCGACAGCATTTCGAAAAAGATCGCGGATTGAATCGTAGATTCCAGCGTGTTGACATCACAGAACCCACGGCTGCGGATACATTATTAATTTTAAATGGACTTAAAACAAAATATGAATCATTTCATAATGTCAAATATTCTGATGACGCGATATCGGCCTGTATTGAATTATCACAAAAATATATCTCCGCTGGAAAATTCCCCGACAAAGCCATCGATTTAATGGATGAAGTCGGAAGTTTTACAAAATTATCATTAAAAAAATCAGACGTAAGCGCTGGTGATGTCTTGGCCGTTGTCAGTCGAATATCCGGAGTGCCAACAACACAAATGTCGACAGATGATTCGCAAAATTTAAAAGATTTAGATTTAAAATTGAAAGCCTTAGTTTACGGACAAAACGATGCCATTGATATGCTGACACGTTCAATTAAATTTGTCAGATCAGGCCTGGAAAACAAAGAAAAACCTTGGGGTTCGTTTTTATTTGCAGGTCCAACAGGAGTCGGAAAAACAGAAGTTTGCAAACAGTTGGCCAGAATCCTTGGAATTTCGTTTCAGCGCTTTGATATGAGCGAATATATGGAAAAACACGCCATATCACGTTTGGTCGGCGCGCCACCAGGGTATGTGGGGTTTGAACAAGGCGGACAATTAACTGAAGCTGTTTCAAAAAATCCGTTTTCATTGATTTTATTGGATGAAATAGAAAAAGCACATTCTGATATTTATCAAATTTTATTACAAGTTATGGATGGCGGACGATTGACGGATGGTAATGGTCGAACTGTTGATTTTAAAAATTGCTTGATTGTGATGACTTCGAATGCTGGGGCCAGTGATTTAGCAAAAGGATTTATTGGATTATCACAAAATGTAAATGATCGCCGAAGCGTCAGCTCAGACGCAATTAAAAAAACATTCACTCCTGAATTTTTAAACCGTTTAGATCATATTATTTATTTTAATTCACTAACAATTGATTTGATCGAACTGGTCGTCGAAAAGTTCTTAAATGAATTAAAAATGAATTTAATTCAAAAAAACATTCAACTGACATTCACTGATGCCACCGTCAAATTTTTGGCCAAAGTCAGTTTCGACCCCATTTACGGCGCACGCCCCGTGGCACGGAAAATCGATGAATATGTCAAATCCAAAATGGTCGATGAATTGCTGTTTGGAAAATTAAAAAATGGCGGCACTGTCCACGTTGAAATTGAAAACGATTCAACAGTTTTAACTTTTGATCAAAAAAACAATTCACCATTAAAAACGAAAATGAAGGTTTAAAATGATATTTGTTTTTCTGTTTTTTTTGATTTCGATTCCATCAATAGCTGCTGAAAAATTAATTGATTTTACGTGTGAACAGCTCATTGAAAAATCAACTGATCAAAGTTTTGCTTTGTCGACCTTGGCTGGGTTACGTGCGCATAAAAAATGCGCCAATTTTAAATACGAATGGCGAAATATTACAGATCAAGAAAAAAGAATATATTCTGATGAATTATTGCAAATCGACCCAGATGCTGTGAAGCCTTTATCTGAAACAAGTATCGACGAGCTCAAAATTAAATTGAAAAATGAAAAAAATAATGCAGAAAAAATTAAAATATATAAACAGTTGCGACAAAAATACAGGAATGCCGGTCGAAAAAACGACAGCCTGTTATTAATTAATCAATTGTACAGCTGGGCCCATAAAAACTGGAAATCAGATCGAAAAAATCCAGTCAATAAATCTGTGTATTTGGAAGCCAGCCTTATTCAGGCCCGAATGTTTTGGAATTCGGACCAAATTAAACCTGCAAAAATTTTATTAAAAAAACTGAATCAGGATTTGAAATCAGAAAATTTGGCCGACAGTTATTATTTATCAGGAAAAATGGCCGAAGATAATTCTGAAACTGTCGCTGCAATTGAAAATTATGATCTGGCTTTGGCAGCTTTGAAAAAAAATGGTGTGCCTACAAACAGCAGCTTAGACATCAATAAATTAGCATGGACGAAATCGTGGCTTTTGTACAAAAATGAAAAATGGGCAGACGCAGAAATTGCTCTTCGTGAATTTTCTGCGTTAACAACAGATTTAACTGAAAAAACACGGGCTGATTTTTTTCGGGCTAAAACATTAATTAAATTGAACAAAACAGAAGAATCTAAATTAGTTTTAAAAAACATTACCGAAAAAGACACCTACAGTTATTATTCATTAGCCAGTTATTATTTGTTGAATGAAAATTTACCGGCTGTTTCGAAAATTAAAAAAAGCAATTCATTTGTTTTCGATCCAAAAATTCTTTTTATGACGGAAAAGAATAAAAAATTATTTGATGCATTGATTCAACATGATGAATTAGATATTGCCGAAAAATCTGTGCCTGTGTTTGCAAAAACTAGCGACCAAAACGTTAACTTAAGCCTTTATTTAGCCGCAGAGGCACAACGATACTTACCATTATTTTCGAGTTTTGCGAAACTACCTAATGACGCAAAAATGGATGTCATGCTGAAGCACCCCGATTTAGTATTTCCACGTCCCCACGAAACAGATGTTCAAAAAATGAGTTCAAAAACTGAATTATCAAAATCTTTGATTTATTCAATTATGAAACAAGAATCAGGATTCAATCAAAAAACACGCAGCCACGCAGATGCTTATGGATTGATGCAATTAATACCCAGATTAGCAAAATCACTGGCTAAAAAATATGAAATCGCCTACTTGCAACCAGAAGATCTTTACAAACCAGATATTAATATTCCACTGGGAACTTTTGAACTGCGTGATCAAATTAAAAAACAAAACGGACAATTAACTTTTGTTGCAGCTGCATATAACGCAGGACCTGGTGCTTTGTCAGGCTGGCTTAAATCAAAAAAACCAAATGGCGACATGTTTGATTTTATCGAAAGCATTCCTTATGACGAAACTCGACTGTATGTTAAAATTATTGCCCGAAATAAACTGTTTTATGACCGCTTTGAAAAACCCGATCAATCATTCCCATTTCCCGCAGAATTTGTGGCAGAAACTGATTTAACTGTCTCAAAATAAGACGCAAATAATGTTATTTTTTTTTCAGAATTGATCGGCGTCTTCCGAAACAGAGACTATGAAAAATGAAAAAATAATATATGGATTCATGGGCCTGTTCACTGTTTTTTGCATTGGAACAGCAGTTTATATTCAAACATCAAACACTGAACCTGATCGCCGTTTGCAGTCTGCAAAAAAATCAAAGAAATTTGATGGCCGAGAATTAGATTTAGGACAAATTTTAGAAAAAAATTCAGAAGTTCAAAATGAACCATCGGCATTATTCAATGACCCTGCGATCAAACAAGCCTGGGGACTTAAAAAATCTGATGCAGGACGTGCCTGGTCAATCAGTCGAGGAAGCAAAAAAGTCGTCGTTGCTGTCATTGACACAGGAATTGATGTGAATCACGAAGACTTGAAAAATAATTTATGGACCAATGCCGGCGAATCAGGATTAGATTCAAAGGGCAAAGACAAAGCCGTTAACGGAATCGATGATGATGGGAACGGATTTATCGACGATGTTCATGGCTGGAATTACGTTTCAAACAACAATAAATTAGACGACAACCACGGACATGGAACACACATCGCAGGCATCATTGGCGCAGAAGCCGGAAACAAAAAAGGCATCACTGGGATTTCCCCCGATGTCAGCATTATGGTTTTAAAATATTATGACCCTAAGGTTCCAAATACAGATAATTTAAAAAATACCATTGCTGGTATCCAGTACGCTGTTAAAATGGGTGCCCACATTATTAATTATTCAGGTGGTGGAACAGATTTTTCCCAAGAAGAACATGATGCAGTTCAATCCGCAGAACGCAAAGGCATTTTGTTTGTCGCCGCTGCTGGCAATGAACGATCAAATTCGGATGAACATCATTATTACCCTGCTGATTATAAATTAAAAAATATTATTTCAGTCACGGCCATCGATCCCACAACTGAAGTTTTATCTTCATCAAATTACGGTACAGACACGGTTGATATCGCAGCCCCTGGACAAAATATTTTATCCTGCCTGCCGAACAGCACCTATGGATTAATGACTGGAACCTCTCAAGCAACAGCATTTGTGACTGGCGCTGCTGTCCTGGTCATGGCGCACAAGGAATTGTATGGCAGTCCTGCTGAAATTAAAAAATATATTTTAGCCACTGGTGATTCTTCGGCATCGCTCATGACTAAAACAAAAACTTCGAGACAGCTCAATTTGTATAAAGCTTTAACGATTTTAGATGCAGCCAGCAAAGATTTTTCAGGTGCTGATTCTGTATTGATCGGTGTTTATACGAATGATAAGAAAATAAAAACGGATCCCAATTTAAAAAGTAATCAGAATAAAAATTTAAAAGAAGTGGCCAATTTCGGTAAAGATTTTATGAAAATTTTAGGAGCCAACGAACGTCGCAAGAAAACAGCTCCTGAAAAAATTAGCGCTGAAAAAGAAACAGACCAAAACTAAATTTTTAATCTAAATTTTTGATTTATTCAAAGACATAAACCATAAACCGTACGACAACACAGTTGCCGCGACGATGAGTCCGGTTAAATTTGGAAATGTTGGGTTAATTTTATTATATATCAATACGGCTGTTCCCAACAAACTGACAGTCATAAACACGTCTTTGGAATTAATATTTTGCATTCGCGTTGAAAAATTTGAATTTAATTCTGTGTTGGATTGTTTTTCAGATTGAAATCGATGCTGAATCAAAGCTTGTAATCTGAGTTCAATTTGCTTTAAATATTTTTCAATCAAAGGATCATCGCCCATCATTTTTTTAAGATCTAAGTATTTTTGCGATGCAAAATTTAATGCCATATGTGTTTCGGCTAAATTTAAAAAATTTTGATGATGCATATCATTTGTTAAATCCGTAACAACCGATGTCCAGGCTTTGTCGATTTCAAATAACCTGGGATTTTCAAGTTTTTGAATCTGATTGAATTTTGATTCTAAAACTTGGCAACTGGGGCATTCATCTTGTTTCTGAGCCTTTAAGAAATCGCACTTAGGACATTTTGAAAATTCAACGTGATTTGTTTTTTCGGTGCGGTACATCCCCGTTTCAGTTTTAACCTGATACAGAAAAAATGGTCCCGAGCACGAAAAACATTCAAATTCTGACGGAATGATTGCATTTGAAGAAAACGCAGAAGTATCAGAGCAATAAAGCTTTTGACAACAAGGACAACGAAATCTGATTTCTGCTGATAATTCAATATTCATATGATACCTGTAATAGGATGACGAACAAAATTGAACTTTTCAAGTCTAAAAATCACTTTTTTTTAGCAGCCTTGGTTTCTGGAATTCTGGTGGGAACTTCTTACATCCCGTTTCCGGCTTGGGCCATTTTATTCTGTTATATTCCGTTATGGCTGGCCGTTGTCGCCGCAGAAAAACAAAATTTATCATTTAAATTCATCTTTGCATTGGGGTGGGTGACTCAGTTTATTTTAACGTTGATTGGTTTTCATTGGCGACAACGGCCAGCCATAACGGAATATAACAGAATAAAATGGCCCAAGCCGGAAACG
>JANPOT010000036.1:0-56455 GCA_031428135.1 Pseudobdellovibrionaceae bacterium
GTGATTGCATTGGCAATGTTCTGTAATAAAACTGTTTTACCCGTTTTCGGCGGAGCAACGATAAGGGCCCGTTGGCCTTTACCCATCGGCGCCATCATATCGACAATTCGTGTTGTCATTTCGCTTTGCTTATTTTCAAGCTTTAATTGTTTTTCAGGATAAAGCGGCGTTAAGTTATCAAATAAAATTTTGTCTTTCGAAGCTTCTGGTAATTCATAATTTAAAGAATCCACTTTTGTTAAAGCGAAATAACGTTCGCCTTCTTTAGGTGGGCGAACTGTTCCAGTTACTAAATCACCTGTACGTAAACCGAATTTACGCATCTGTGAAGGTGAAACATAAATGTCATCTGGTCCTGGTAAATAATTGTAATCTGGCGATCGTAAAAAGCCGTAGCCGTCTGGTAAGATTTCAAGAACACCCGATCCGAAAATATCGCCTAATTTAGCAGCTCTTTTTAGAACCTCAAAGACCATATCTTGACGACGCATACCTGCTGCATTTTCGATTTTTAATTTTGAAGCCAAATCTGTTAAAACTTGAATGTTTTTAGATTTTAGGTCTTTTGAATTCAGCCAGCTTTTTTCTTCTTCGGATAAATTAATATCTGCTAAATCGATATCTGATTCAGTCTGGTGCTGCTGAACTGGCGGTTGAGTCTGCTGGTCGTTTTCTTCGCGGTTGCGATCGCGAAAATCATTACGTTGATTGTTGTTATAGCGATTCTGATTTTGATTGTTATTATTATGGCGGTTTTGATTGTTATTTTGTCCGCCGCTATGATTATTATTTCGATTATTATTTTGGTGTCCACCGCCACCACCACCGCCATTGTTTGAACCGCCAAATTTGCGATATTCGCGGCGCGGTTGCTCAGTCGGAAGTCGGTGATTTTGTTGTTGCGGAGGAGTCGTCGCCGGAGCTGCCACTGTCGGAACGGGCCCTGCTGGTGCCATGGCATTGACCGTTGATTCAGCCGCAGGCTTTTGGTGTTGAACGGTATTTACAGACTCTGGTGCTGATTGAGTCTTTACAATTTCTGGTGCTGCTGGCGCTGATGATTCAGCGCTGTTATCTGCTGCTGTTGGTTTGCGGACGCGTTTTTTTGTTGCTTCGATAACGACTTCTTTTTTTGCCAAGTGAGAGACTCCTGTTAAATTTTTTGGATTTTTAAATATCAATGTATTTGATTGGTTGTGAGTTGTTTTATTTTGTTAGGGAGGTATTTTTTCGAGAACTCTTTAAGAGTTTCGCTTATTCAACTAATATGATCTATGGGCAGCTTTATTGTCAATTAAATTCACGTTTGGCTCAGCCAAGGGCTCTGTTTATCAAAAAAACACCAATAATATCAATATCTTGTGTTTGTGGCGTGATTTGGCCTTAACTTTAAATTGGATTCTGCCGATAGGACACTCGAACCCCAAAAGGAGAAACCAATTGGAAACAAGTCTATCACCGGCACCAAGAACACCGTTGCATTTGAGCGTATCGTTCAGACGCAGTTACGCAAGAAATGATGCTCACGGAAATCTAAAAAATATCAGCTTGTCTGGCGCATTTTTAGAAATTTCAGATCACGATCTGCGCGTTGATGAAAAAATTAATTTAACATTCATTGTCGCCCAGCGAGAGCGAAAAATAATGGCACAAATTGTTTGGAAAAACTCTTTAGGAGCAGGCATTCGTTTTATGCCACAGAATAATCGTGATGTCCAAATCGTCGACGACCTTATTTATTATGTGGAAACTAAGCGCATGGGACACCGTGAAATTTTAGGCGGCATTTTAGAAGGTATCTTAAAAAAGGCTTCTTAGATTTAAATTTTTAAAGTTGAATTTTTGTTGAATTTTAAAATAAAAAAAGCCTGGTTTAGAACCAGGCTTTTTTATTTTATTTTCTTGTTTTTGTTTTAAATTAAGTTCCTACGTTCGTTTCAGACATCGAAGCCATTTCAACTTCTTTTTTCTTTTTATTACGACGGAATAATGCAAAAGCTAATAATCCACAAAGAACAACGGATCCACCAAGCATTGCCGTTGTGTCTGAACTCATCCCTTCGGTCATTTGCTCTTCTTCCATATTCGGAGTTACTGTTTTTGCTGGAACCGGTGCCGCAGCAATTTCGTCTGTTGGCGGTGGTGGCGGAGTCAAGGCAGCGGCGTCGATCGCATTTGTTTCTGCCGTCATATCCGGTGCAGGTGGCGGCGGAGGTAATTCAGAAGCGGGCTGCGGAGGTGCTGAGTTTTGAGCTAAAGACTGGTCAGTTGGCGGAGGACCCAAAGGCATTTGGCTGCCTTCTGGCATCGTCGGAGGCGGCGGCAGTTCCGCTTGAGGAGCGGTTGCATTTTGCATTTCAGCAGGCGGACTATTTTGTGCAACAGTTTGACCCGGCAACTGGCTTGTCGACTCAATCACTTGAGCCTGACCCATGGGTTGTGTATTTGTTGGAATAAATGCACTACCTGATTTCCAGTAACGTAAAGTTTCGCCGTCTTCAAGTGCGCCTTTAGATGCGACAGCATTTGTAGACCAGATTTCTTTATATGCATTTTCGTAACCCAATAAATTTTTAGAAACTTTTTTAAGATTATCGCCTTTTTTAGCGATATACGTTTCTGCAATCATTCCGGTGTCTTCGTAGAACGACAATGTTTTCATCGAGTCAGAGGGGCGATTCGGTGATACATAGTAAATCTTATCGCCGCCATTCGGAGAGCGAGCAGTTAAAAACGAATTGATTTTTTTAAGCTCTTTAGTTTTATCCTGGCCGTAAATTTTCTGACTGATGTCTTTCAATTTTTCCTTTGGACGAGAAATATAAACTGTATTTACCCAGCCATCGCCGAATTCGTAAGGCATAACTTCAGCAATTTTTCTTTCTGGTGTTTTTTTCGATCCACCAGATGATGTAAATGATTTTGTAGAGGCCGTTGAAACAGCTGTTGTTTCAGACGCTGTGACAGTTGGTGTTGATTCAACGACTGGAGTTTCAGTGATTGTTGTATCTGCGGCGACTTGAGCAGTTGGTTCAGATGCTGGCATTTCAGTGATTGCTGAATTCGCTGAACCAGCGTCTGTTGCAGCCAATGAATTTGATGTCGCAATTTCTGTTTCAGGTGCAGGGACCGATCCTAAATTTGATTCATCCAAGACTGGTGCAGCAGCAACATCTAAAGTTGGCTCGACGGCATTTTCGGTGACAGCGGCATCAGTCGTTGTGAGTGCCGGATCAGTTGCAACTTCGGTAGACACTTCGCCAAGGGCGGCCTGCAATGAGTCGTCAACAGGTCCGACATTTGTTGTTGCTGTGTCAGCTGTTGCCAGCAACTCAGCGTCCTCGGCCTCGATTTTTTCGACATCGGCATTTTCGACGATTTGAGTATCGTCTTGCGTTTTTTTCGACTTACAAGACGTTGTTTGAAAAGCAAAACTGAACACGGCTAACAAAAGCACTATTTTTTTCATAATTATCCTCATCCTTGAAAATTTTTAAAAGGGTCCGTCCTTTTTACTCAGTTTATTTAATCACATGCATAAACAACAGGAAAGTATCTTTGAACTAACTTTGTCATCTCTGGACTGGACCTTAGTCGAAAGTTGCATTTTATTTATTGGAAAAACTGAATTTTTGCCCTTTAGTAATTTTGTTTTTCGCAAACCAGCCCTTGTTCATTTCCAAAGCGTATTGTGCAGGTTTTTGGCTGGGGTAACTGGGTGGTTCACCGACCATCATCTGGTTTGTGGCTTTCATTTCTTGGATATCGATAATTTTTTTATTTTTATCTATATATGCTATCGCCAAATCAATGAATGTATTTTTCATCCAAAAACTGAGGGTCTGTTGGTTTTTAAATACAAACAACATTCCTTGGTCTGCGGGCAAAGTATTTCTGTGCATCAAGCCGTATTGGTGTTGTTCCGGTGTTTCAGCAATTTCAACAGTAATTTTTTTCTGACCAATGCGAATGATCTGAGTTGAAAATTTCACAGGCGTAATTTTTTGATCCGAAGCCGGCGCAAATCCGCCGGCGAATAAACTAAGGACGACCAGCCAATTCAAGCGCAACACCATAACGAACTCCCCTGGTAGAAATATTTATTTTCGATAAATTAAATTTTTTCATCGTTTCGATCAAAATAATAATTCCAACTAAAATCACGTCAGCGCGTCCAGCGGGAAACCCCAGATCTAATTTTTGTTGAACTGACAGCGGCTGAAGTTTAAACAGCCACTTTTCAAGCGAACCAAGTGTCATTTCGTAACCATCGATTTTTTCTGGAATAAATGCGCCCAGTTCGACCGCCGCCAGTGTTGTTGGCGTGCCAGCAACAGCTAAAATTTCTGTCGGTTGGTGATTCGGCAATTGACACAAAGCCTTGTTGATAAAGTTTCTGCAGCCAGTGATCTCTGTGTCAGTTGTTGGTTGATTGTAAATAAAATTTTCTGTTAAACGAACACAGCCAATATTTATGCTTTGTGCATGTAAAATCTGATCTGCGTATCCAGTGATAAATTCTGTCGACCCACCGCCGATATCGACGACTAATTTTTTTTCTGACGAATGGCCCGCCGAAACTGAACCTCGGTATGTAATTTCAGCCTCTTTGTCGCCAGCAATGATTTCAAGCGGAATTTCAAGATCCCCACAAATTTTAAATAACGATTCTTTGTTTTCAGCATCGCGTGCAGCTGACGTGGCCATGGCCAAAACCCGATCGGGCTTTTCTGCTTCAATCAAAGACTTGAATTTTTTTAAACAAACTTCAGCGCGCAATAAGGCATCGTCCTGAAAAATTTTTGTCGCAGACAAATTTTGCCCAAGCCTGACAACTTCAACGTGATCAGAATAAATTTTTGTAATTTTCTGCAGACCGTTTACAAATTCAACTTCGCAGATCAGACATAAAAATGTATTTGAACCCAAATCAAGCGCTGCTATTTTCATTTTGAATCAAGTCGCTGTTTTAAAATTTCAGTTGTTGTATCGGGGTTCGCCTGCCCCTTGGATTGCTTCATCACTGCGCCAACAAAAAAACCAAATACCTTCACTTTCCCAGATTTGTATTCGGCGACTTGGTTTGGGCTTGCCGCCAACACGGCATCAATTATTGTTTCCAGAGCTTTGGTGTCTGAGACTTGCGCGTAGCCTTTTTCGGAAACGATCAATGTGGGATTTTTAGACGTTTGCCACATTTCAGAAAAAATAATTTTTGCAATTTTTCCTGAAATTTGATTCTGATCAATTAACCCAATCAGTTCTGCAAGTTGGCCAGGTTGAACGGGAGTGTTTGAGATTTCAATTTTATTTTGATTCAGTTCACTCAGCAATTCGCCCATGACCCAGTTGGCTGCCGATTTATAATTATTAGACAATTTTCCAACAGTTTCAAAATATTCAGCCAAATTTCGATCAGAAGTTAAAATTTCACAATCTGCCTGCGGCAAGCCCAGAACATTTTTAAAGCGATCTAATTTCTGAATAGGTAACTCGGGTAATGTTTCTCGGATTTTTTGAATATCAACGGGCCGTAATAAAATCGGTAATAAATCAGGATCTGCAAAATATCTGTAATCATCAGCGGCTTCTTTGGTTCGCATCATAAAGGTTCTATTTTTATCTGGATCGTACAGGCGCGTTTCTTGTTGAATAATCTCACCGGATTCCAGTTCGTCAATTTGGCGCTCGATTTCATAATCCACGGCCTTTTCGATAAATCGAAAAGAATTTAAATTTTTAATTTCTACGCGTGTACCAAATTCCTTTGCTCCGACTTTACGTACAGAAACATTGCAATCACAACGCAAAGAACCTTCTTCTAAGTTCCCGTCGCAGACGTCTAAATATTTAACAATATCACGAATGGTTTTTGCATATTCAGCAGCTTCAGCCGCGGATCTTAAATCGGGTTCTGAAACAATTTCTAATAATGGAATTCCAGCGCGGTTATAATTAATTAAAGTATATTGTCCGAAGTGTGTCGATTTTCCAGCGTCTTCTTCCAGGTGGGCCCGCGTAATGGAAACAGTTTTCTTATAGCCGGAAACATAAAAATAAATTTGACCCGCTTCGCAAATCGGTTGGTCATATTGTGAAATTTGATAGCCTTTGGGCAAATCAGGATAAAAATAATTTTTCCTGGCAAAAACAGATTTTTCTCTGATTTGGCAGCCCAATGCTAAGCCCGTTTTAATAGCCATCATAATAGCTTGTCGATTTAAAATAGGCAATGACCCCGGCATACCTGTGCTGACCGGCGATGTGTTTTCGTTGTCGGCAGCATCAAAATTTGTTGCATCAGAACAAAATATTTTTGATTTCGTTTTTAATTGGACGTGCACTTCGATTCCAATAACAGCTTCGTAGCCGCGAATCAAATTTTCAATCACCGGATTCATATTAATAGACATTAGGCACCAATCCTTGAACTGGCGATACTTTTTCTAAAGCGTAAGCGACATTTAATATTTTTTGCTCTTGAAATGGGGCGCAGGTCAATTGAACACCGATGGGTAATTTTTTTTCAGACAGACCAAAAGGGACGCTCATTCCACCAAGGCCAGCTAAATTCGTCGAAGTTGTAAAAATATCGTTCAAATACATTTTGAGCGGATCAGAAAATTTTTCTCCGATTTTAAATGCAGGCGTTGTTGTCACAGGGCTAAAAATGACGTCACATTTTTTAAATGCTTCGTCATATTGATTTTTCAAAAGTCTTCGAACCTGGCAGGCCTTGCGATAATAAGCGTCGTAGTAGCCTGAAGATAAACAATATGTACCCAACATAATTCGCCGCTGAACCTCTGGGCCAAAACCTGTTCCACGGGTTTCCGAATAAAAATCTTCTAAATTGACTGACGCCAAGTCTTTAAAATCTGCACGATAGCCATATTTAACCCCGTCATAGCGCGATAAATTCGACGACGCTTCGCTGGCAGATATTAAATAATACATCGGCACCGAAAATTCAGTGAGCGGTATCGAAACTTCAACAATTTCTGCACCCATTTTTTTTAATTCATTCAGGGCATCTGAAAAAACTTTTTCAACATCGTGGTCAGTTTGTCCCATCATAAATTCTTTGATCAGGCCAATTTTTAAACCCCTAATATCTGTCGTCAAATTTTTTGTAAACAAATCCACAGGATTTTTTGCAGTCGTTGAATCATTAGCGTCAACACCACAAATAATTTCCAATGATTTTGCCGCATCTGAAACAGAGGATGTCATTGGCCCAGCCTGGTCCAGTGATGATGCATAAGAAATAATTCCATAACGACTGACGCGCCCATAGGTTGGCTTAATTCCCACGATTCCACAAAAGCTGGACGGCTGGCGAATTGATCCGCCAGTGTCTGTACCAATAGCACCCATAATTAAACGCGCAGATTGCGCACTGGCGGAGCCACCGCTTGAGCCCCCGGGAACATGATCTGTATTCCAGGGGTTTTTACAATTTCCATAATATGATGTTTCATTTGAAGAGCCCATTGCAAATTCGTCTTGATTTAATTTCCCCAAGATCACAGCGCCAGATTTTTTTAATCGATCAACAACTGTCGCATCATAGGGGGGAATAAATCCCTGTAGTATTTTGGAGCCCGCCGTCGAAGGCATTTCTTGAGTGCAAAGCATGTCTTTGATGCCAAACACGACGCCAGCCAGTGGCGCATTGTTTTGTCCAGACGCAATCGCAGCATCAATTTTTTCAGCGTCGCGGACCGCATTTTGATTCATACAAACAAAAGCATTCAGCTGCGGATTTAATTTTTCTGTGCGCTTCAGAAAAAACTGAGTCACTTCAACAGCTGAAATTTTTCGAGCATTCACTGCGTCGGCGACGGTTTTAAAATCTGCGGTCAATAAATCCAACATTTAACCAACCACCGGTGGAACTTTGAACAAATTCCCCATTTTATCAGGCGCGTTTCGAAGCATTTCTTCAGCGCTAAATAATTGCTCGGGAATATCTGCACGGGCGGCGTCGTCATTAAAAAATTCAGGCTCCAGCGGATTGACCATAGGTTCAACATTTGTTGTGTCAATTTTTGAAATTTGGTCAAAATGCGTTAAAACATTTGAAAGCTGTTCGCCGTAATGGGCAGCCTGTTCAGGATTCATTTTAAGACGAGCAAGTTTTGCCATGTGCATAATTATTTTTTTATCAATCATAGGTGCGATCTGCTTTCGGTAAATATCATATTTATTTTAACTTAAAATTATTTTTGTGCTACATTTTTCTTAAATGTCTATAAGCGAAAAATTGAAAATCAAAACTGAACACGAATGGCTGAAGTCCCAGGTTAAAAAACATGACCAACTTTATCATCAAAAAGATCAGCCAGAAATTTCAGACCAAGACTATGATGAATTATTCCAGCGACTTTTAAATCTTGAGCAATCTAACCCTGATTTAGACGTATCTGATTCGCCGAGCGTCCGTGTTGGTGGACCAGCGATCGATCAATTTCAAAAAGCGGCGCACAGGCGGCCGATGTTGTCTTTGTCAAACAGTTACGATGCCAATGATATATTAGAATTTGATCTGCGAGTAAAAAAATTTTTACGTTCGAACGATGCCGTCGAATATTTTGCAGAACTTAAATTGGACGGTCTGTCCATGGAATTGGTTTATGAAAGCGGATTATTGGTCAAAGCATTAACAAGGGGCGACGGCATTATCGGCGAAGACGTCACCCATAATGTTCGAACAATTAAGTCAGTTCCAACCGCCATTCAACACAAGGGATTATTAGAAGTTCGCGGTGAAGTTTTAATTCAGAAAAAAGATTTTTCTGCAATGAATGAGTATAATCGCGAAAATAATATTGCTGAATTTGCAAACCCGCGAAACGCAGCAGCCGGGACAATTCGACAATTGGACCCCAAAGTCGCTGCCAGCAGGCCATTGAAATTTTTCGCCTATGCGTTGGGTGAATATTCAAATATTGAATTTGTATCGCAAGATGATATTGAAAATAAATTATTTAATTTGGGCTTTCCTGTAATTGATCGAAAATTAGTTTGCAAAACAGATTCTGTTGAAAAAATAATTGAATATTACAACCAGATTAATGAAAAAAGGTCCGCATTGCCATTCGATATTGACGGCATTGTTTTAAAGGTTAATTCACTTAAGCATCAAGACGATCTGGGACTTGTTGCGCGAAGTCCGCGGTGGGCAACGGCAGCCAAATTTAAACCCGAACAAGCGCAAACGATTGTTGAAAATATTATTGTTCAAGTCGGAAGAACCGGTGCGCTGACTCCGGTCGCTTTAATGAGAGCCGTTAAAGTTGGCGGTGTTGTTATTACAAATGCAACTTTGCATAACCAAGATGAAATCGATCGCAAAGACATCCGAATCGGAGACACTGTTGTTATTCAACGGGCCGGCGATGTTATACCTGAAATAGTTCGCGTGGTTGAATCTGCCAGACAACCGAATTCAGAAAGATACCTGATTTCCGAATTTTGTCCGACGTGCAAAACAAAAGTAGTTAAAGAAGTTGAGGATGTTGTTTCCAGGTGTCCGAATCCGTTTTGCCAATCTGTCGTGGTTGAATGCATTAAGCATTTTGTTTCCCGCAGAGCTTTAAATGTGGAAAAAGTCGGCGATAAAATCATCGAATCATTGGTCGAAAAGAAAATTATCGAAAAGTTTTCAGATCTGTATAAATTAAATTCTGAAAAATTAAAACAATTGGATCGACAGGGCGATAAATCGATCGAAAATACATTATCCAGTATTGAAAAATCTAAAAAAACAACAGTTGCTAAATTCATATATGGTTTGGGTATTCGGTTTATTGGTGAACAAACAGCAAAATTATTGGCAGATCATTTCTTATCGGTTGAAAAATTTATGCAAGCACGGGCTTCTGAACTTGAAACAATACCCGAAATTGGACCCAAGGTTTCCGCATCTATTTTAAAATGGACAACGGACCAACGGCTGCAAACAGAAGTTTCTGAATTACTCAATTGCGGATTTCAATTCGAAGCTTCTAACAGAATATCTGATGGGCGGTTTTCAGGATTGAGCTTTTTAGTAACAGGTACGTTACCCGTTAAGCGTGATGAGGCGCATGATTTCATTGAAAAAAATGGCGGAAAATTATTATCATCAGTTTCGTCAAAATTATCGTATTTAGTCGTGGGCGACGATCCCGGCTCTAAAACAGAAAAAGCTCAATCCCTTGATGTTAAAATGATATCTTGGGATGAGCTTTTAAAAATGATTTAATTTTAAGAAAATCTTAAAAAACTAAATGTGGTCGATGATGATATCGCGTGCCATAACTGTTTTACGGCCATCAGCTTTTGCTGATTCCATGCCCTTCATGCAAAGGCGCTCGACAGCTTTTGAAAGAATATCAATTGTTTCAGCCGAAGTATTCATTTCGCCTTTTTCTTTGATAAATTTTTTAACTTTACTTGTGACTACTAAAGTATCCGCTTCCATACATCCTCCAATAATTTTTGGTCTATATAAAAATGCTTACATAGGGCCAAACTATTGACAAACAGATTCCGATTTTTAGGTTCATTTTTGATGCAACTGGCTAATTTTTTGAGTCAGTCGTCTTTTTGTTGAGCTTTTGCTGCGGAAACAAATTGGCAAAGTTCAGCTTTTCTTGCGTTGACGTTTTCTGGGTCAGCTGCAATCCAAATATAATTATTTTTTTCAACAGATTCAGTGCAATTCACGTCTGTGAATCCGGGCGACCAAGAGCCTGAATTTAAATGTTCAACGGAACCATAAAATTCGTGTCGCGCTAAATGTGTATGGCCGTAAATAATTCGATTTAATCCTGTAATAGCAGCCTGTTTGGCGAATAAATTTTCATCAGGTTCTTTGTAGCTGGCAACCATAGACGTCACGGATCTGGCATAAAAAATAAAAAATGGCATTAACAATAATGGCGGAACAAAAAACCAAAAAATTGAAAAACTGAAAATATTTTTCAAAGGATACATGACGAAAAAAATAAACACCAATCCAGCGATAAATAAAAACAATCGATCCAGCCAAAGTTCTTTGGCGATCGAAAGCGGATTTTGCACCGAAGGAGTTGGGAAAAGTTCCTGCAATTCGCGAACTATGCGGGGCGAGGCATTTGATTTAACAGCAGCGGCATTCACAATATCTTCCATTCCATTTTTTGGTTTAAATGGCTCGGAAAAACGATCTTTGGTGACATGATACATTGTCGCCACAGAGCCCCAAAGCCAGGTCCAAATAATCAGCGGTTGTGTGCGGATCAGGTATTTAAAAAAGAACTGTAAATATTCAGTCAACGACATGATGTAATTGGTTTCAACGTGCGGGTTAAACAAACCCATTCCATTCATAATATATCGGCAGGCGACATTTCCAAACGGCAAGCGAATTGTTAATTCGTTATAATCAATTAAGAATGGATTCAGTGGATTTTCACACAAACAATAGGGGTCTTGCTGATGGCCATGCTCAATCAAAGTGTCATTGTTACTGATATAAAACCAGCTGACAAAGCGAACTCTTTTTTCATCCATTGAATTCAGGTTTAAGCTTTGAATAAATTTTTTCTGAACTTTTTCAAAATGAAATTCAACATCATGATTGCCGGGTATCACAACCAAAGAATTGCCTTTTTGTATAAAGGCCGAAAGCGCGGAAATAAACAAAGCATGTTCTTCGATAATAACAGACGCTTTAAAAAGCGAGCGCTCTTCTTTGGGGAAAAGTCCCCGCCGCGTTTCGATCCAGTGCAATTTAAAAATTGGATTTTCGGGCAATGCCATAACGCTATCAAAATCGAAAATATCACCGTTTAAAACCAATTCAATCATTTGTCCGTTTGATTTTTTTTGAATCTCGTCTAAAAACTCAACCAGTGCTTGGTCGATGAAAAAATCAATTGTTTTAAATTTCTTCCACAGGGCGCTTCGAATTTTGCGACGAGGACGCGATGGTTCGGCATCGCTCAGATGTAGGTCGCTAATTATGGCCGTGTTTAAACTCATCAATGACATTGTTCACGAAATCAATTATTTTGTACAGTATGAATATCTCAGAATCATTTAAAAAATTAAAAACACCGATCGTCATTATTGGTCTGGGTAAAAGCGGACATTCTGCAGAAACACTTCTGCTTAAGTCAGGTTACGATAAATCGCAGGTGATGACCTTTGATGAAAAAATATCTGCAGATTTGGGATCGTGGCAGGAAATCGAAAAATTAACACCCGGAACATTAGTTGTTTCACCCGGCGTTCCATTGAAAAGCGATAACATAAAAAAACTGATTCATTTCGGTTGGCAGTTAACGTCTGAAATTAATTTAGCAGCCCAGTTTTTAACAGATGAAGTCGTCGTTGGCATTACCGGATCTGTCGGAAAAAGCACTGTTACAAGTTTCCTGGGGGCAGGTTTTTGCGCTGATGATAGCCACGCATTCGTCGGCGGAAACTTGGGCATTCCATTTTGTGATTATGCAATTTCAATGATCGATAAGAAACCAAAGGCGCGGTTTATTGTTTTGGAGTTATCAAGCTACCAACTTGAAAATTGTGAAGATTTAAAATTAAAATATTCAGCAATCACTTATTTATCGGCAAATCATCTTGAAAGATATTCGTCCTTGGATGAATACTATGCAGTTAAATGTGGAATTGGCAAAATGACAACAGACCTGTGTGTCATCAATTCAGCATCGGTCGACTTAGTATCGTTTAAAAATAAAATTCATTGTTCAGTCGCCGAAACGAATATCACAGACCATGAAATTAAATTAATTGGCAAACATAATTTAGAAAATTATTCTGTTGCGCTCGAACTAGCAAAAAAATGTAACTTGTCAAACCAAGCCATTTCTGCGATGAAAAATTTTTCAGGATTAGCACATCGACTGGAAAATGTTGGTGAATTCGGCGGCGTCCTTTACATCAACGACAGCAAGGCAACGGCGATGGATTCTGTCTTGGTTGCGACATCGGCCGCCTTGGAAAAAATAGTATCAAACGGTACTTTGTATTTATTGCTGGGCGGTAAAGATAAAAATTTACCGTGGGAACTTTTGCACGATTTGAAACACGAAAAAAACACAAAGATTTTATTTTTTGGCCAATGCGCAGAGCTCGCAAAAAATAAATCTGGCTTAATGGGCGTTGTGTTTGAAAAATTATCGCAAGCCATACATTACGCACAAAAAAATGCTAAATCAGGTGATGTTGTGTTGTTAAGTCCCGGAGGAACCAGTTTAGATGAATTCAAAAATTTTGAAGAACGTGGCAATTTTTTTAAAAAATTAGTGCAACAAAAAATTAATCAATAAAATGAGCTACGTAATTTTTTTCTGATTCGGAAAACAAGACCTGTGAAAATGTGCGGTTGGTTTCTTTGTCCTGTAAAATAATTTCTTGAAGCCCCGTAGGCAAATTATAAATCACAAATCCGCCACCAGGCATGGGAATGTTTGTAACAGCGCCCTTTGAATCAAAATAAAGTATTTGTCGGCGATCAAAATTTTCTATTGTTAAGTGCAAATCAAAATTTCCTGCCGGCGCAAAGCCAACAAATACCGAAGTGTCAGGAAGCGTAGGAATTTGTTTTTGTAAGCGCAATTGGTCTAAAAATTCATCAGGCACCATTGGTAAATGAATGTGGTCTTTTTTAGAATTTTGCAAATAAATAAAAGGTGCATATCCGCCAGACAAGGGGCGCACAAGAATTTCCTGTAACCCTTCAGCGGCAGAGGTTCTGTATCTGCCAAACCCATCAACAACTGAAAATAAATCGTCATGTCCTGGCAATAACAGATCTGCGTCCATTTCTTGACCGGTAAATGCATCAAATGTTCGAGCGATGACAGACTGAAGTTTTGTACTCGTTAATATTTCTTGATATGAAACAATATTTTCTTCAACAAAATAAAGCTGATTTCCAATGTGACGATCTTTGATAAATGCTGAAATTTGATAGCGACCCGTGTTTAACCCAGGTATAATAAAAAATCCGTTAGCACTTGTTGTGGTTTGTTCAGTTTGTGGAATTAAAAATTGATCTAAATAATAAGGTTCAATTCCCGGCTGGTTTTCAATAACGACTTGGGCATTTGCGACGGGTTTGCCGTCTTGCATAATTCGCCCAATGATTAAACCTGTTTCTGGCACATACTGTATTCGCAATTTTTCCGATAAGTAATTTTTAAGCCCATCAACCCATTTTTGCGAAAAAAGTAAAGTTTCAGATGAATCTTTGGCTGTTCTGAAGCTGAGCGTGGTTGCGTTTTTTTTGGTGTTGTCAGAAACCAGGCCAACCGTTGACGAAAGGCTCGCGACATTAGGATAGGTGTCAGTTGTTTTTTTTAGAGAATAATTTCCTGAGTAAAGTGAACCTGCAAAGCTTTGTTCGTTGATTTTTCTGTCATCGACGTTACGCGGATTCATGCCGATAGTCACGGGTTGTCCAACTTTTAAGAGTGGGCCAGAAAAAAATATTCCAGAGCGCTTGAGGCCCAGAATTTTTTGGCGATCTTCGCCAATCATCAAACCACTGCGATCTTTGATTTCGGCGACCAATTCACCTTCGAATGATCCAACCAAAATTTGGTACATACCTGCTTTTAAATCTACTTCGCCTAATTCAAAAGACTGGCCTTCAAATACACGGCGCAAACTGATTATGTGGTCAACAATTCCTACGCCTTCAGATAATTCAAAATTTCCACGTATAGTTAGCGCTTGAGATTTGTTTTCTGAAAACACTGGTGCCAGCGGACCTGCAGAGTTCAAATTTGAAAGCAATGCTGAATCTGTTTGTGCAACTGCAATTTTTTGAAGTGCGATTTCAGTTTCAATCAGCAGCTCTTTTTTATCGATAACCAGTTCAGCCGTTTTGAAAATTTGTTTTTCTGGCTGCAATTCGTTTGAATTTAAATAAACTGTCGGAACGTTTTCAGAAAAATGATTTGGCATGTTCTGTGAATTATTTTCAACTGACTGTAAAACTTTTTGTGATTGCCGAAACACATCATAAGCGGGGGATTTTCGTTGCTGTGTAATAATCATTGGCTTCGCAATAAAAACAGCACCCGAAGTTTCAATTTTGGGTGAGTATAAAAAAGCGATTGGAAAAATTAAAGCCAATAAATAAACCACAAGCCTCCGGTCGGTTTGATCAGGTCTTTAGGATACTTAGAAAGGGTTGTCGCCGTCAAACTTCTGTTGTTTTTCGAGACTATAGTTATGGGCTTTTTTAATTTCACGGGCTCTTTTTTCTGTCAGACCTTCGTCGAGTCCAGTTTTAATATAGGATCCCGATTCAGTTTCAAAGAGCTGCTGCACAACCTGGATATTAATTTCATAGGGCCTGCGCGCGCCCAATATTGTGACTGAAGTGAAATAACGAACCGTGGATTTTTCTTCGACATCAATCGTTTTAAATTTAGCATCATGGTATTCAGAAACAAGCTCACGGCCATTCATGCTGACAAATCTGGGTTTGCCGATAACGGCTGTGATTGCTTTTCTGGATTCCGAAATAATTAAATTTGAATCTGTAATAAAATAGCCCGGCGGCGTTTGACAGCCGAAAAAAATAAAAAAATAAAAAAACGGAAATATTTTGAATACCATTATAAATTATTTAACCTGTGATTTGTTCCAGTCGGCCATGAACATTTCGATGCCTTTTGTTGTTAATGGATGTCCAGTCATCTGTTGCATAACTTTAAATGGTATTGTTGCGATATCGGCGCCCAGCAGTGCCGCTTGTTGAATATGCATGGGGCTGCGAACAGAGGCGACTAAAACTTCAGATTTAAAATCATAATTTCTGTACATTTCGACAATGTCAGCGATCAAGCTCATGCCGTCTGTACCGATGTCATCAAGTCTGCCAACAAAAGGCGACACCATCGTTGCGCCGGCTTTAGCTGCCAATAATGCCTGGGTCACAGAAAAAACCAGAGTCACATTTGTTTTTATACCAAGGCTTGTTAATTTTTTAACTGCGATCATGCCCTCTTCGCACATTGGGATTTTAACAACGACATTGGGTGCAATTTTTACTAATTCCTGCGCTTCTGCAAGCATGCCGACAGATTCAAGCGAAATAACTTCAGCCGAAACGGGGCCCGTTGTTATTTTACAAATTTCTTTGATGACTTCGTGAAATGGTCGACCAGATTTTGCAATTAATGTTGGGTTGGTTGTTACGCCGTCAACCCAGCCACGGTCATTGGCCATTTTAATTTCTTGAATATCAGCTGTATCGATAAAAAATTTCATAGAGGATTCCCTTTGTATTAATTCGTATTTAAATCTTCCATAGAGTAAAAGCCTTGTGGCTTTTTAACAAGGAAAGCCGCAGCTTTTAATGCGCCCTGTGCAAAAACTGTTCGATTTAAGGCAACATGCTCAAATTTTAAAATTTCGCTTTTTGATTTCGCCAAGACCTGATGAATGCCAAAAACACCCGCCTGCCTGTGGCCCACAGGTCTTTTTAATTTACGATCCAAAATTTTTTGCAGATCATTTTGTAATGTGACAGCCGTACCGCTGGGATTGTCTTTTTTTTCGATATGATGAGTTTCGCTAATTTCAAATTTAAAATCCGAAATAAGATTCATCGATTTTAAAGACTGTCGCAGTGCCCAAAGTCCGGGGCTCATATTCGATGACCAAAATACGGCTGATTTTTTTGAAAACTTTTGCAGTTGCGCAAATTCAGATTTTGACAGGCCTGTTGTTCCCGAAACAATCGTCGTTTTGATATTTTTAAATCTTTTTAAAAACAGCATCAGACCATTGATCGAAGAAAAATCCAACCAGACATCAACTTTCGTAGCCAAATCATCAGGAACCAGGCTGACATCGGAAAAGTGATTTTTAAATTCAGGACAATTTTTTGAACTGATCGCAATATAAGGAATAAAATTTGAATTTTTTAAGCAGCTGCGTACGGCCAAACCCATTTTGCCAGACGCGCCCAGCAGCCCGATATTTATTTTCTTCATTTCAGCAAACCAACGGCGGACATTAAATTTAAACTTTCGACATGATACTTTTCATCCAAAGCGCACAAAGGTAAACGCAGATCCGGTGATCGGATTAAACCTTTTTTATAAAGCATCCATTTTAAGGGAATTGGGTTGGCTTCGACATACATTGCATCAATTAAATTTTTATAATTTTTGAATGTCGCTTCGGCTTCGGCACTGTTATTGCTTTTCATTTGTTGGGTCCACAGAATGCACTCTTGAGTTAATAAATTCGACATCACAGAAATAATTCCGTGTCCGCCTAATTTTAAAAAATCTAAATAAGTACCGTCATCGCCAGATAAAAAAATGAAATCATTTTTCAACTTCAACTTTAATTCTTTGTCAAAATCCAGATTGCCGCTGGCTTCTTTGATTCCGATAATTTTATTATGTTCAGACAGTTCAACAATCGTATCAATAGTCATATTTGTTATAGTTCGACCAGGAACATTATATAAAATGATTGGTAAATTTGCTTGGTCAGCGACGGATTTAAAATGTTGAATCAGTCCACGCTGTGGTGGTTTGTTATAATAAGGAACTACGACCAAAGCGGCATCTGCGCCCAATTCGCCGGCCCACCGAGTGCTATCAATTGTTTTTTCAGTTGAATTTGAGCCTGTGCCCAATATCAACGGAAAATTTAATCCAACCAATGCGCGAATCTGTAAAAATATTTTTTGGACTTCAGTTTTATTTAAAGTCGGACTTTCTGCTGTTGTTCCGTTAATAACAAAACCGTTGATACCATTTTCAATTTGGTATCTGACCAGTTTTTCAAGGGATTCGTGGTCGACCTGCAAGACTCCATTTGTTTGAATAAATGGAGTCACCAATGCGCTGAAGACTCCTTTAAATTTCGATATCATATGAATATTCTCCTAATAAAATAGCTGGGCCCGTCATTAACGGCTTTTTTAAATTTTCTAAGTTCAAAATCAGTTCTCCGCCGGGCATCTGAACTGTTGTTATTTTTTCATTAAATTTTTTATAATTATAATATGCAGCAGCCATAGCTCCCGTTCCGCAAGCTTCGGTAAAATTTTCTACGCCGCGTTCGTAGCTGACGGCCTTTAAAACAGTTGAATCCGGTGTTTTAAAAATCAATGTGACATTTGTTCCGCGTGGCAAAAATTCCGGATTAAATCTTAAATTACGACAGTATTCGGAATAATTCTTATAATTTTTAAAATCAGCGAATTCAATAACAATATGTGGAACTCCCGTATCACAGTAAAAATAATTTGGATGCGACATTTCAATAATTTCTGTCATTTGTATTTTATAAATATTTGATGACAAATATTCGATATTTATATTGCCCGCGACAGTTTCTAAATTAAAAAATGAACCCGAAGTCTGCAATACATTTTTAACAAAATAGCCGACACACCGAGTGGCATTTCCACACATTTCAGCATCAGAACCGTCATTATTATAAAACGACCAATTTAATTTTTGATTTAACTGATCAAATGAATTCAAAAAAATAAAACCATCAGCGGGTTGTTTAAGGCAAACTTCCTTGGCGATTTTTTTCTGGTTGTCTTTGTCGACAACTGAATTTTTCCAAGTTATGTGAAAAGTATTTCCTGCTCCCGAAACCAGTGATGTCAAAAATTTCATTTCTTTTTAACTTTGATAGGTTCTGAGCCCGTTTCTTGTGTTGTTGTTTCTAGCGGAGGCAATGGTTTCCCCTTGATTCCACAACTCGCGTTACAAATAATAAACAGACAAAAAATAGTGCGAAACATTTCAAAGACTCCTATGGCATAAATCAATATCGTAATAATACTTTCGCGTCAGTTCAGGCCTCAGTGCAGCACAAATTTTTCGATAATTTGCAAACAAGACAGCAGAGTTTTGGTCCGCCGAGGACTCTTCTTGAGACAAAAGCATTAATTTTGATCGCATATATATTAAATCAGGGTATTCGGCGTCCAGCTTCAGAACTGTTTGTAAAATTTCTTTAGCCAATGAATAATTTTGTGCTGCAATAGCGCGCTGAAATTCTGAAACGTTAAACAAAATGGGGAACATTTTCTGTGATTTTTCAAGAAAAACATCTTTGAAGATAAAGTTTGATTTTAAAGTCATTGCCAATAAACCGAATTCAGAAAAACCTTCAGTTTCTTTTGTAAAAGCATCGCTCAAAGTCACGAACGACGGATCATTTTTGTAATTTAATATACGAAGCTGCTGCCATTTGCAAAATAGGTTTTCAGGCTCTAATTCCAGACAGGCCAACATATTTTTTTCAGAAGCCCGATTTTTTTGGATCAATTGCGAAGCCGACGACTCATACAAATCCTGTGATTTTTGATTTAAAAACGAACTTAAAATATTTTCTTGTTGCTGTGATTCGTTTTTCACAGGCGCTGATAATAATGTTAATGCAGGCATAAAAATAAAAAAAGCCACACATAATAGTGTGGCTTTTGAGTTTGATAATAATTTTCTTATCAAATGTTTTTGCATTTAAATTTAAATTACTTTCGTTCGAAAGAATTCAATTCAATTGTGACTTTGCCCAGTGGGCTTTCAGAAATTGTTTTAGCCATTCCTGATAATGGAATATCACGAGGGTTTACCCAAACTTCAGATATAGCGCCTTTGTTTGCGTTGTCTTTCATTTTTAAGTAAATCGTTTTAAATGTTCCAGCAGGAACAGTTATCGTTGCTTCTTTTTGATCAACAACTTCAGATTCATTTTTTGGCGCAGCTTGTTCTTTGCCGTCAACGATCATTTTAATAACTTCGCCAGTATTTGGATTTAATAAAACTTCAACTTTTGATTTTTGAACCATTAAATCAACGTCTTGATTCATCCAGATGCCGTCAGCTGTGATTTCACGAACGTACATTTTCATAGTGCCGTTCAAAAAACCGCCCATATTTAATTTGTAATTTGTTGTATCTCCGACGCGCCAATTTAATCCTTGTGCTTTGATAACGCCTTGGATTTGTACGATCTGTTTTTCAAATAAAAACATTCCGATTGAATTTGATGCCTGTGCTGATGTTGATACAACAAGTGCCGCTGCTAAAATTAATGACTTAAACATAATTCCTCCTTGAGTTTAGTCTTACTATTTTTTCGTAAGATAATCACACCACGGATTTTTGCAGCCAGGCAAAGGCAAATGTATATAACACGATTGGTTATTTAAATTTAACGCAGGAATTTAATAAAAAAGCTTAAAATTCTAAAACGATGGGTTTTGAATGATCTGGGCCCAAGAGTTTGACTAATTTGGATTGACCTGTCGCAGATAAAAATTCGAACGACGACAGAATCCAAACATGTGGCCATTCATCAGCCGACTGAGTAAAAGTAAATTTTGAATTATAACCTGTAAACGAAAATTCAGCATCGCGCGGCTTTTCGTTCATAATTTTTTCAACAGGAATGCGAATCGATGCCATTTCGGCGGGATCTTGTGCGGCTTCACACGGAGAGCTGATTTTCATTTTTGTCGGCTCACCTGCAACGGATACGCCTTCGGCGACAAATGTCAGTTCTACGTTTTGAAATTGTTTGCATAAATTCGATGAAAACCCCTGCAGAACAATTGTTTTTTCAGATCCATTATTAATTGTCGTAAAACGAACTTTCTTTTCAATTTCAGATTTGAGCTGATCATGATCAAGCCCCGAAATCGCGTTCATTTTTTCATTCAATGCGGCGGGATCGCGCTGAATAGCTATATTGTTTGAAATTGAAAAAAATATTGAAAACCCCACGGCAAAAAAAAGCGCCGAAAGAACCACGGATTTTAATTTTTGAGCCTGTGAATTTGTCATAGATATAGTCTATTCTAAATTGTTTGTCAGAACCACAAGGTGCAAGTTTTCTGGACTTCGCCAGGACCTTGGTCCTGTGAAAAACAATAAAGGCGAAGCTTGATGCTTCGCCTTTATAAATTCAATGAATTCTAAAAACTATCTTGGAGTAAATACGCCGTTTAAAACTCCGTGAACATGTTCTTCGCCACCAGCGTGTTCAATTTTACCACTTATGGTTTTATCGGCATTGATTTTTCCAGGAATACGACCCCAATAGTGCAGGTTGAATGTTCCATCGGCGTTCACTGTTCCGGTCACTGCGAATGGGTAGGCTCCGAAAATTAAAACTTCACCAGATGTCACGTTACAATTCGCATCGGTTTCCCATTGGAAAGTTCCTGCCAACCAAATACCACCATCAGGGGGACCGCCACCAGCGTTGGCATTATCAATTTCATCATTGCCAGTAATTGCAATACCACGATCGGTTAAGCTTTGATTTCGACTGGCAATGCGGACTTCGTGCGCGGGCGGATCCATCGTTCCAGCATATGTTCCATGGCAACCACCTTTGTAAACCGGTGCTGATGGGTTTGAAGGATTTGTTGGTTGCTGGGCGACGACTTCGGCTTTTTTCTTGTCATTCCATTTTTTATAAGCAGCAGCTGCATCGGCAATACTGATTTGCATATTTAATGATTTTTTTCCAGCAGCGTCAGTTAACACAGTCGATTTAACTTGCGGATATTTTAATAAATATGTTTGAGCTAAAAATAAAAATGTTTCTGGCAAATATAGATTAATATTTATTGATTGTGATAAGGGATCTGCGACGACATCCAATAATCGTCCGCCTAAGCCTAATAATCCAGTGACTTCAGTCACCGCAACGCCGTAAGCCTTCAGAGCAGGGTTAATTCCACGCACAGGATTCGTAGGAGCTGTTTGGCCTGAATTTCCCGAATCGGCTGGTGTTGTTGATGCAGCTGATGAATTTTTTGAGCAGCTGGCCGTCATTGCGACGATCGTCAGTGCGAGCAAGCTTTTTTGTAAGAGTGTTGATTTCATTTGAGTCTCCGTTGTAGTGGTTGTTTTAACTTACAAACACTGTTTCGGACCATGGTCGGTTCGACTTTAATCTGGAAATTATTGACAAAAACTTGGACAGTAAAAATAGACTATCAACTTATTAATGCGTGACGCATGATCAATATATATGAAAACAACAATCAGAAATATTTTTAATATAGTCTTGGCTTCGATCTTATTTTCTAACTTCGCAGTTGGACAAATAAAATCCGAAAAACCACAGGCAGTAGCAGTTAATAAAATCGAAAAATGTGATTCGCAAATGCTGCTGAAGGAATCTGAAATATTAAAAAACGAATCTGTTTTAAAGCTGAAGTCATTCGATTCCAAATCAAAGAATGTAAAAAATAAAATCATTCAAGATGGTGTTTCGACGAATATTTTTTTAGTCAAACTGCTTGCTGCGCAGGAAATTTGCAAAAACAATGCAACTGAAAAAAAATTGATTCAAGCAGAAATTGATAAAAATACGATACAATTAAAATCGCATATAAATTTATATTGTAAAGACGTGTTAATGCCAACCAGAACAGCGACTGTTCAAGCAAATTCTGACCAAGCATCCGCTGCTGATGCGAAGAGTGACTGTAAAAACAATGTTGAACGTCGGACAGTCAATTTTATTTTCGATGCCTGTACGCCAGGAACTTCGGATTATGATTTAAAAGTTTGTGAATGCCATATCAAAGACAAAGGAAATGCGTGTTTGGCTGAAAAAGCCGTTGGAATGAAGCTTTTGAAAAAAATCGATGCGGTTGCGCCACAAATCTGCGATGAAAAAACGCCACAAAGCACAAGCTCGTTTTTTGATACTAAAAATTTAGGCTCTATTTTGGCCGTCGGTATTTTGCTGTTGGCGTTGGGGTATATGGTAAAAA
The DNA here is from genome assembly GCA_031428135.1 of Pseudobdellovibrionaceae bacterium. Classification (GTDB taxonomy): domain Bacteria; phylum Bdellovibrionota; class Bdellovibrionia; order Bdellovibrionales; family Bdellovibrionaceae; genus Pseudobdellovibrio. The sequence continues at coordinate 22,787 of JANPOT010000036.1, forward strand.
AAGGCGTACAGTCATATAAAAAACAAAAAGCTAATAATAATGAAACACAAAGTGCATCGCCAAGCGGTGGTGGATCAACGGCAAGCAAGCCTGGGCCCGGTGGCAAAGGTTGTTACGGGTCTTATAAGGGAAGATTCGATATGCCAGAGAAATCAGTTCGCATTGCTAGCCGCAACAAAAGCTTACAGCTTCGAAATATTGCAGTGACTGGCAATGATGACGTCGATAACGCCAATGCTGGCGGTGGGCCACCAGATGGCGGTATTTGGATGTCAGGATCTTATCGGTGGGAAACCGATGCAAATTGTAAAGTTATTTCTGGTCAAGCCATGGTTTTTGATCAATATCCATTCGAGATCACGGGCTCTGTGGGTGCTGACAGAAAATTTACACTCAGTTATTTAGGCCCTATCGTTGGATGGATTAATGCAGATAATACAATCGGTGGACAATTTCAACACGGCGGCGGCGAAGAATACGTGCACGGTGTATTAAACGGCACGTTTACACCGAAAAAATAAAAAAGCCGGAATATTATTCCAGCTTTTTTATTTTGATATCAACGTCTATTTTAAAAAATTAGTTTTGTTCTTCTTTCAGGTCTTTGGCGTCGACGTCTTTGATTTTGGCTTTTTCCGTGATCATCTTAATGACTTTTTCTTCAGTGATCATGTACGTTAAGCGGCTCATTTGTTCAGGTTTTGAATACCATTCGCGAATGCGTGGTTCTTCGATGCCTGTCTGTTTTGCGTACTCAACAAATTTTGTGTTTAAATCAGCTTCGTTACAAATCATATTGTGGTCGATGGCTAATTTATCAATTAAAAAACTGGACTGAATCATTTCGGCTGCTGATTTTGCGAAATCAGAATCCCATTTTTGAATATATGCCTCGAATTCGCCGGCTTGCATACCTTGTTCAGTCATACGTTTTTTGAAATCTTCGATCAACGTTGCTTTTTGTTCTTTCATCAGGCTTGCCGGGACATCAACGGGATTTGATTCGACTAATTTTTTAACCAATCTGTTTTTAAAGGCGTCTTCGATGCGTTTTTTTTCAGACTGTTCAATATCAGTTTTTAATGTTGCTTTGAATTCTTCGACGGTTTGTTTTGTGCCGATTTGGGCCAACAGCTCATCGTTTAATTCAGGTAAAACTTTTTTCTTTAAACCATTCAATTTCACTTTGAAATCGACGGGTTTTCCGGCCAATTCAGCTGAATGGTAGGGGTCAGGAAATTTTAAACTGATTGTTTTTGTTCCGCCAATTTTCATACCAACCAGGCCGTCTTCAAAACCTTCGATGAATTGTTTTGCGCCCAATTCTAAATTGTGGTCAAGGCCCGTTCCATTTTCAAGTGGCTTGCCATCAACGAAGCCTTCGAAATCTAAAATTGCAGTATCGCCCAAAATGGCTGCGCGATCTTCGATAACATCAACCAGGCTTGCGCGTGATTGTTTGATATTATTTAAAGTTTCTTCGAATTTTTTTTCGTTAAAAATAATTTTTTCGCGGTCGACTTCAAGGCCTTCCCATTTTTTAATTTTAACTTCCGGGCGAATTTCAAAAATCGCAGCGAAAGAAAAATCAGCATTTTCTGTTGGGTCTTCGAATTCAAATTCAGGGTAATTGATAGGGTCGACTTTTTGTTCTTTGAGTGCCAACGGGTAATGAGCCTGAATCAGGTCCTGAGCGACATCACCAGTCACGCGGTCTTTGTACATCGTTTTAATCGTCGTCAGCGGAGCTTTGCCTTTGCGAAAGCCTTTGATTTCAACGTTACGTTGAATATTTTGAAAAACTTTATCAAATGCTGATTTAACAACCGCGTTTGGTATTTCAACGTTAATTTTTCTTTGTAATCCTTCAGTGACTTGAAGTTGTGCTTTCATGAGGGCTCCTTTTAATATAGGCTGATAATGAGTTCGGAAAATAGATTAAAGCAGAGGCTATGGCAACGCAAAAGATACATTTTTTTACAGGCAAAGGTGGAGTCGGAAAATCGCTATTAGCAGCGAGTTATGCCCACGCGCTTGCAGAAAAATCAGACGATGGGCCAGTTTTGTTGGCAGAATTAGCAGAACGCAGTTTTTACAAAGATTTTTTGCCCCTGAATACTGTCGGCTACAAGCCCACTGTGTCAGAAAATTTATCTAAAAATTTGTCTATATGCCAATGGAGCACAACCGACTGCTTAAAAGAATATGCCCTGCATCTTTTAAAAATTGAATCGCTGTACAAATTATTTTTTGAAAATCCGGTCTCTAAATCATTAATACAGGTGGCGCCAGGTCTGCAGGAATTAGCGATCCTGGGCAAAGCGACATCTGGAGCCCGCGGCCATGGGCCCAAAATGCCGTTCCCAAAAATTGTGGTCGATGCTTTTGCAACCGGTCATTTTATGAGTTTATTCCGTGCGCCCAAGGCGATGTCTGAAATCATTTCTTTTGGCCCCATGGGCGAACAATCACGCAGTATTGATCGCTGGCTCAGGGACCCTGATTTTTGCGAAGTCCATATAGTCACCTTAGCTGAAGAGTTACCAACGACAGAAGCGATCGAGCTTTATCATCAAATCAAAACAGAATTTGGCATTACCCCCAAAGTTTATTTAAATAAATTATTAAATTTAACAGAATTGGATTATAAAAATTTATCAATATCTGAAAAAAAATATTTTACTGAAATCACAGAAAATGAAAACCGCAGCAGCCTTCAATTAAGTCACGAGAAAATAGAATTTCACAAAATAGCCTTTGTTCCAGAAATCCAAAGTCAAAAATTAATTGAAAAAATTTCGGTGCAATTATGATTTTTTTAAAACCAGAAACAAAAACTTTAATTTGCATAGGCTCTGGGGGCGTTGGAAAAACCACACTGGCGGCAACAATAGCCATTGGAAAAGCCTGCGAAGGTTTAAAAGTCCTGGTCTTAACAATCGACCCGTCACAGCGTCTGGCGCAGGCGTTGGGGATCCAGGCCGACGGAAATATCCATGATTTAACATCACAGCGCATGAATAAAAATAACGGTCAATTGTTTGCATGTGTGATTCAGCACGAAAAAGCTTTTCATGATTTTATTTTAATGGCTTCTGGAGAAAAATTAGCGAAGGCCGACATTGAACGACTAACGAATAACAAATTGTACAAACAGCTTTCTACAAAATTAAGCGGTTCCCAAGAATTCACGTCACTATTTAAATTAAATCAATACACACAAAGCGGAAAATACGATTTAGTTATTTTAGACACTCCACCCGCACAGCACACCTGGCAATTTTTAAAGGCTCCTGAAAAACTGGCAGAATTATTTAACGATGGCGTTGCCAGTTGGTTTCGAAACCCCAAGCAATCCGATATTGGTTTTTTCAAAAAGATTTTAAATTTGGGAACTGCGCAGGTTTTAAAATCACTTGAAACTTTGACAGGAGCAGACTTCATTAAAGAATTGGGATTATTTTTTTCTGCAATTCAAAATTGGCAAGGGCCTCTTGAAAAACAAGTGATGGACTGCCACAGGCTTTTAACATCGCCCACCACAGAATTTATTTTAGTCACGATGCTGGACCCCAGTCGAATTACTGAATGCCAAAAAATAAGCCTGGAAATTCAGCGTGAAGGTTACGGACTGAATGCTGTGGTCATTAACAAAGTTCCTTCTTGGTTCAAACAGCACAGCGGACAGTTTTCTGAAAAATTACAGGCGTTTTGTGACTATTATTCTGAAATTGAAAACAAGCTTTCGGGTTCTTTAATGGAAAAATCTGGCGCAGGTTTTAAAAACAATCTAAAGATATACAAATGCCCAGAAGTCAGCCAAAATGAGTTGCATGAAAAAAACTTATCTCAAATTTATTCGCAGATCGAACTTATCCACTCAAATTCTTAGTGCCACACTTTTCTTAATATCAGGTTGTGCGTTTTTGGGCTTGTCGGATGAAGTTCTTTTGGTGAATAAAACCAGCACAAATTTTTTGAAGGCCGAAGCTTTCGTTTTGAATGAAGAGTATGAAAAAGCCATTCCATTTTTGGATTTAACTTTAAAGCAAAACGATTCAGATTATAACACGACATTGTTACTGTCTGCCAGAGCTTACGATCAAATTGGTCAACCCGAAAAAGTCATATTAGCAGCCAATGAGCTGTTAGGAAAAAAAATTGATGCAGCCACTGAATTGAAAATCAGATCTTTGTTTTTAAAAAACTTAGCTAAAGTTGGAACAGATATCAGTGATCATTTACAAAAAAAGCTTATCTTAAATTTAACTCAAAAAACATCAACAGTCGAAAACGTACAAAATGATGGAATTTATATTTTAGAAAGCCTGAAGTGGTCTTTGGATTTTTCATGCGATCAATTTTGCGTTTCAGAAATTTATTTCCTTAAAGAAATTCAATTGCAGTATTTACATATTATCGAAAAAGATGCTGTTGCGTCCGAGCACGCTGCGGAAACAATCAAAAACACGTACGAATTTTTTCAAAGTTTTTTATCCAAAGAGCACTTAAATATCAGTTTCAGAAAAAAAATAGCCGTGGCCATTTTAGATTCTTTGAATAAACTTTCGAGCTTGCAGCTGGCCATGCCCAATCAGGGATCGATCCGCGCAGCGGTAGCAATACAGAAAATTGCGCCCATTGAAAAAAATATAGAAAGTTGGTTACACCAATGATTCATTCAAAATCCAGAACAGAAATTCACAATCAGATTTGCAAAAACTACGATGCTGTTCAATCTTGGTTTCAAAGCCAAACAAAAAAATTAGATTACCCCATTTATTCAAGCTACGATATTCGAGACGGTGATTATAAAATTTCAAATGTCGATGCAAATATTTATCCCGCAGGATTTAACAACATTTGCCCAACAGACAAAGAATCTGCTGCTGAATTATTTAAAAAATATATTTTAATTCATTACGGGCCGACGATTCAAAAAATTCTTTTGATCACCGAAGAACACACGAACAATCCGTATTATTTGGAAAACGTAGCGACACTTCAGCAATTATTAAGCGAAGCCGGGTATTTGGTCCACGTGGCTTTTCCGTCGAATATTGAAAATCCACTTGAGCTCACCAGCATTACCGGACGTAAAATTATTGTGAACAGCGGATACGAAGACAGTCCATTTTTAAAAGAATTTAATCCAGATTTAATTATCAGCAATAATGATTTTTCATTGTCGCTGGAAGTCTGGGGTAATCAAATTTCAAAACCCATCAATCCCCCAAGACAGCTGGGCTGGTACCAAAGAAAAAAATCCAGATATTTCGTCAATTACAATCAACTGGTGAATGAGTTCGCAGAAATCGCTGGATTTGATCCATTTTTATTTCGCGTTGAGACTGAAGAATTTTTAAATTTTGATATCACCAGCGATGAAAGCCGTGATTTATTGGCCACACAAGTGGACCAATTTTTACAAAAATTAAAAATTGAATACGAAAAACGTGGAATTACACAGGCCCCCTTTTGTTTTGTCAAAAATAATTCGGGAACTTATGGTTTGGCCGTGGTTCGTGTTTCAAGCGGCGCCGAAGTCAAAGAATGGACATATAAATCACGAAAAAAAATGAAGGCCGCCAAAGGCGGTCGCGATGTCGAAGAAGTCATTATCCAAGAAGGAATTCCGTCGATCGTTATTTCTGACGATGCTTCGGCCGAGCCAGTTATATATATGATTGGTTGCGAATTGGCTGGAGGTTTTTTAAGAACGCACGCCGAAAAATCTTCAACGGAAAGTCTTAATTCACCAGGCGCTGTTTATAAAAAATTATGTGTTACTGATCTGGCCGAAGACCGATCAAGCTGTCCACGCGAAAATGTTTACGGATGGTCGGCAAAATTGGGTTTACTTGCGATCGGCCTTGAGGCTCAGCAAATGAATGTTGAATTCAAAAATTATATGAAGGCTGCCTGCGGAACAATTTAATTTATAATTCAGGTTTTCCGGCATCAATCCAGCGAACGATAAAATCAATTTCAGATTTTGTTACGCGAGCTGTTTTTGAGTCATTGGGCGGCATACCATTCGTTTTTGTTTCCTGGTGATAAGTGATTTCATCGTAGACCTTACTTTGAATAGCAGGAGCATCCCAGTATTTTGAATATTCACCAGTTGTAATATCCGCGTAAGTTTCAAACGACACCAGAGCAGCTTCCCAATCTTCACCTTTGGGATTGTGACAAAATAAACATTTGGGTTCAATAATTTTTGTTTTTAAAGTTTCAAAGTTTAAAGGCATTAATTCAATCGGTATAATTGGTAAAGCTGGAGTAATGACTGGTGGTGGTGCCGATTTACATTCAGCAATTTCACCAATATTTTTTGCAGTTCCGTCGGCCCAATGTTTCACAATGGCTTTTTGGCACGCAGTTAATTTGATGGGCTCTTGTGGGGGCGGCATAGTGCCGTCGTTAATTTCAATTAAAACCTGACTGATATTGGCTTTAACCGCAGCGGCCGTGTCCAGCATGGGTTGTTTTGCGCCGGCATGACATTTTTGACAGGCCTGCAGCGAATAACTCATGACCAATTCATCTGTGATTAATGTATCACCTGACAAATTTATATTTTGTCCGCCGGTTGCGTTCGGGTCTTTTTTTGAATTCGAATAATTACAACTCGCTAAAAATAAACTTAAAAAAATAATTTTACAGATAATAATGTATGACCAGCCACGCATAATCGCCCTCTTTTGAAGTCGAAGTTTGCTCGCGAGTCCAAAAAGCTTGGATATCAAAGTGTGGTCTTGGAAACCATTGTATTCCAGGGCCAAACTTGTAATTTTTTGTTGCCCCAGCCGTCACATCAGACTGGAAATAATCGTTCAATGCAACACCATGAAAGCCTTTAAAAAACTCGTAAGAACTTCTTTGCATCAACGACAGGCCTTTGATTTCAGGGCCGCCGTTTGATGGCTTTGTTATTTGTGAATCTATTTCAATAAGTGTACCAAAATCTTTCGTCCAACCCAGGTACCCCGTTGCACCTGCGACAATACGTTGTTGGACGTCGTCTTTTTCTGATAAAAATTGCAGGCCTGTTTTAAAGTTACCCACTGTATAAGCCACAGTCGCGGTTAAGCCCGTTTGGTTTTTTGGTGATTTATTTTCTGGCGTTTTGTATCCGCTGACATTGAAATTCCAAGTTTCACCAAGCCAACTGATTTCGGCAGTGTTTCGTTCCATACCATAACCAAATTGCAGCGGGCCGCGCGTCGATAAAATATGGTCTGGTAAATTGATACCAAAATTTGGAAGGAAACGACCGATTTTAAAATACAAACCATCCATGGGGTTGATCAAACCGTAATATCGTGTTGAATAGGGTTTCCATTCATTTTGTTGAACGTTTTGTTGGCCGACAAATGAAACCACAGACCATTTTGGTTGAATAATTCCAACTTCGACACCGGCTTGCATCGTGAACCAACGCCCACGTTTAACGGAATCATTTTCTTGGTGAACTTGAAGGCCTCGAAAATCACCGCCCAAAGCCAACCATTCATCAACTTTTTCAGTGTTCACAAAATGAAATGGTCGCGCTTCAGTTTCAGTACCCCATGTGCTGATCAGTTCTTTCGAAAGACTGCGACCGTACGGATTTAATAATCCTCCGCCTGACGTTGATACGTGACAGGCTGTGCAATTCGTATATCCATGACGAATCATGTCCGGAAAAGCGAATGCAGTCGTTGAAAAAATTGAAATAACAATTGAAAGACATGTGGGAAAGAAAATATTTTTCATAATTGATGGTTACGCAATCAGGCGCTATTGTAAAGCGCCGCTGAATTTTATTTTAATTGAAACATCTTCGGCCACTTTGATTCCGGCGTAACTTGGCAGTGTTTCTAAATATTCCATAATTTTAACAGAAAATTCAGCCTGGCCAGAAATCATTTTTAGGGATTTTTTAAATTTCATTTTTCCTGTCACAGATTTTGTTTTGCCGCGCATTGTGAAATCAGCTGTGAAAGGCATTTCAGTTTCAGAATCTGGTAATTGATCAACTGCCGTTGAAATTTTAAAATTTTTAAAAGTCAGATCGGCTGTCGGAAATTTTTGGATTTCCAAATATTTGTTTTTCATATGATCATCACGCAGATCTATTTCAGTCGTTAATTTATTTAAATCAACCTTGACCGTTCCTGAAATCAGATCTCCTGTATAGGTAATAATACCGTCAGGGCCTTGGCCGATGCCCTTGATTTTGATCATCGCAGGTCTGCCGACGGCAGAAAATTCAGTTTCACCCTTGGGTCCTGTGAACTGAATTGTTCCTGCAAATGCGGTTGTTGATAACAGAATCGATAATAATATTTTTTTCATAAAATCTCCCGTGCTCAGTTATAAATTAAAGGCCACGCTACAAATAAACAACTTAATTTTTCGTAAAGCTATACAGGTTCACGTGTAATACGAACAATGTGGCTGTGGCCCGCATCAGTTGTTGAATCAACCTCGACAATCTGTGTTGTTCTCAGTGCCAATAAAACATCGGCAGTAATTAAGACATGATGGGGATGACCACTTTTGCCTTTGATTAAAATTGTTTGCTCTTTGCCAGAAATGACGTCTTCATACGATATTTTAAATTCGCACCAACAAGATGAATATACTTCAAAGCTGTGTCTTTCTGTAGCACTTGCGCTGAATATCTGGTATTCATAAATAACATATGTCAAAAACCTATAGATTCGATAAATTCAAATATGTGGATATTTTCCAAAAAGAAGTCAGCTATTTTTTAACGATTGCAGAAACCCTGAACGTTTCCAAAGCATCAGAAATACTGGGGATACAGCAATCTGGGTTATCACGCGCTCTGCACAGGTTGGAATCTGACTTGGGTCAAAGACTGTTTGCCAGAAAAAATAATGGCTTAGTTTTAACAACAGCAGGGACAGAATTTTTAACAGCCATTAAAAATACAAAATTAAACTGGGAAGAAAATTTCAAAGCATTGCTAAGCACATCTGAAAAGCCAATGGGCTTAATTAAAATTGGACTACACCCATCGTTTGGACAAAATTTTTTACCCAAAATGATTTCGGATATGAACAAATTATTTCCTGCGGTTGAGCTGGAAATTCATTCAATGCCATCGCTGGCCGTTGTTCGCAAATTAATGGCCCAAGAGCTCGATTTCGGTGTTGTTGCCAGCCCACTGAAGCAACCGGATTTAATCGCACGCACAATCGGCGAAGATTATTTAGCAACTTATCAAAAAGATTTATCGGCGGTTCCACAATATATTTTATTTAACCCAGAAACCTTGATGTCAAATTCTATGCTTAGAAAAATTTCAAATTTAAAAAAAATTGCAATTGATGACTATGAATTATTGGCTAAATCTGCGATCACACAAATGCAATTGGCTTTGTTGCCGCAATCAGTTGCGCGGAACCATCCATCGCTTAAACAAGTCAGCGGAATTTTGGCAAAAACTAAAATTTCGCTGATCTGTCAGAAAGAAAAACAAAAAACTCAGGCTTACAGAAAAATATGGGAAGCACTGCTGTTGTCGTGTGCATAGATATTTAGCGAATATTTTTTAAAGTTTTCCACGCCTTTAAATATGAATAGGCCTGGTAAGCTTGGTAATCAGACTTAAACAATTTTTCTTTGTCAGTCAGTTCAGATTCTTTTTTGCTGCCAATGTCCTTCCACCAGACTAAAGCATTCGTTTGTACGGCTTGTGATTTTTTGTCTTTCGATTTTTCGATTTTTTCTTTTTCACCCTTAAGATGTCCTGCGATGTCTTTTTCACGCGGACCCTTTTTTTCACTGATCGCTTTGGCAAAAATTTCTGCGTTCACGTCTTCGATTTCGATATCAGGATGAATTCCTTCGGACTGAATTGATACGCCACTGGGTGTATAATATCTGGCGACTGTTAATTTTAATCCACTGCCGTCGCCTAATTTAATAACGGACTGAACAGATCCTTTTCCAAAACTGCGTTCACCAACAATCACAGCGCGTTTGTTGTCTTGCAGTGCTCCGGCAACAATTTCGCTGGCGCTGGCCGAATATTCGTTCACTAATATGACAATGGGTACATTTGGATATAATGCTTTTCCTGATGCACGGTTAATTTCTTTGGCCTTAGGGTCCCGTCCGATGGTGCTGACGATTACGCCGTCTTTTAAAAACAGATCACTGATTTTAATTGCTTGGTCTAATAAACCGCCGGGGTTTCGACGCAAATCAATCAGTAGTCCATCAAATTTATTTTTGTGAGTCGACGAATAATCAGCCAAGGCCTTTTCAAGTTCTTTGGATGTATTTTCAATAAAGCTTGTGATCCGGATGTATAAATAACCATCATCAAGAACTGTTGATTTCACAGATTTAATTTTAACTTGCCCGCGAACAATTCGAATATCAATCGGCGTGTCTATGTTTTCACGAACAACAGACAGAACAATGGGTTCGCCGCGCTTTCCTTTTAATAACGCCGAAGCTTCAACCAAGCTGAATCCCTTTGTTGATAGTCCGTCGATAGAAACAATTTTATCACCAGGCTTAATTCCAGCCTTCCATGCCGGTGTATCTTCGATGGGTGAAATAATTGTCAAAATTCCATTTTGAACAGAAATTTCTATGCCTAATCCACCAAATTCACCAGCAGTTTCCGATTCAAAATCTTTGAAAATTTCAGCCGGCATATAATTAGTGTGCGGATCTAATTCGCGCAACATGCCTTTAACAGCACCTTGAACTAATTTTTTAGTATCAACGGGTTCGACGTAATATTGCTGAATCAAGTTTAATATTTTAGAAAAATTTTGTAGTTCTGAATATCGTTCTTCGCCCCAAGTTTGGACAGGCTTTGTAAAAACGAATGTAATTAATAAAACTGAAGCCAGGCCAATCAAATATTTTTTCATGTTAATTCCTTATCCATTTTTTGGGATCAATAGCTACATTTTGATTTCGCAGTTCAAAATAAAATTCTGGCGAAGCTGTTTCACCAATTTTTTCAGATTGGGAAACAGTTTGATTTAATTCAATGCGACAATGTTTTAAATTTGTATACACAGAATAATAGTCTCCGGCGTGCTGAACAATAACAGATTCGCCCCAGTATTTAATGTGGTCACGAAAAATGATTTTTCCTGGACCGACAGCCTGTACATTCTGGCCCAGTGTCGACGTATATGTGATGCCTCTGTGGTTGACAGAATATTGATTTTTCCCGCCAAATTCAGACCCAAAATCGTATTTAATATTCGCATTTTCACCAGCAATCGGCGGAGACAGCTGTCCCTTGTGTATCAACAGTGAATCTTTTTTTTCGGCTAATATTTTCTGAAGCGAATCTTTTTCTTGGGCTACCAATTTTGTTTCGTCATTTAATAATTTTTTTTCTGCAACAGCTAAATCACGAATTTTTTCTGTCAATGATTTTTGTTCGCGGTCCAAGTCTTCAGAATAGTACTTAAGTTCTCGGAGTATAGATAAATTCTTCTCTTTAATTTTTTCAAAAATATTTAAGTTGCGATTCAGCAGCTGCCTGTTTTCAGCAGCCATTGCGCCACCAAACTGGAATTTATTCAATTGACGATCCGCACGAATAAATTGAACCAAGTCCTGTTTTCGTTCCCGGATGGCCGCTTGATTTAATTGTATTTTATTTTTTGTGTTTTCAACATCGTTGGCCAAGTCTTGGCGCAAAGTTTGATTTTCAAAATGAATTTTATCAAGATCATAGAGTGTGTTAGCAAATGTCGATGACATTAAGCCGATGAAAAGTGTAAAAAAAATCAAATAATTAAGCTGGGTCATCAATTTCAGCCTGCAACTGCTTCAGCGCCCAAGATGAACCAGCGATCACCGCTATTAAAAATCCAAAAAACAGAAACGTAATTGAACTTAAATCTAAAAATTGAAGCCGCTCGGCAACAAATGAAAACTCAGGCTTTAATTTGATTTGTATTAAAATATATTGAAAAACTAAATAACTAAATCCAAGGCCACATGCGAGCCCTAAAATACTGAACGCAGAAGTTTTTATAAAATAATGCCAACGCGTAATAGAAAATGATTCGCCCAAAAAGTTACGGATTTTTATTTTCGACGCATCTTGAAAGATTAAAATTCGAACGACCGACGCAGTGATCAATGCCGAGCTGAAAAATAAAAATAAAAATGCAAAGCGGCCAGTGTTTTCTATAAATTTGATGACCGATTGAAATTTGAGAGCCCAGCTGCTGGATGAATCTGAACTGACAAAAATATTTTCTGCTAACAATAATTTTTTTATTTCATTCGTGTTGGATTCGGCAGACACTGTAAAATCAACGGCAAACGGGATCAGGCTGATAATTTCTTCGGCATCAAAAACGCCCTGGTTGTACATCGAAAATGACTTTGCAAATTCGTTGTATTGATCTGAGGGGCTGTGCAGAACGGCTTCCGGTAGATCATATTTTATTTTCATTTCAGACACAATTTTTTCAGCAGCCGTCAAATCAACGTCATTTTTAAAAGACAAAGAGATCATTTGCTGTTCGCTGGCTGCAAATAATATGTGATTTGAATTTTGATAAAATAACAGCACGACTGAGCTGATAAGGACTGAAAACATCAGGTACGTGGCCAATATATATTTCATAAAATAATTTGGCCGTTCAACAGTTTGAATATTTTTGCTGATGTCTTTTGTATGATTGTTTGGTCATGAGTTGCAATCAAAACTAAAGCTCCGGCCGATGCGCAATCAGCTAAAATTTGAACGACATCGGCACTGTTTTGTGGGTCTAAATTTCCTGTGGGCTCGTCGGCGATGATTAAACTTGGATTATGAACTATTGCTCGGGCCAATGCTGATTTTTGTTGCTGGCCACCTGAAATATGTTCTGGGTATTCATTCATAAAACTGCGGAGGCCAAGTTGCTCGGTCATTTGATCCATTTTTTTTGAAATTTCGCTGGCGCTGTTTTTCTGTATTTTCAAGGGCAAAGCAATATTTTCATAAATATTTATATCGGGAATTAATTTGTAATCCTGGAATAAAATACCAATTTTTTTTCTAAAATTGGAAACACCTTCAGGCAGCAGTGTTGAAATGTTTTGGTTTTTAAAAAAAATTTCTCCACTGGTCGGTTTGGCAATGGCTGTTATTAATTTAAATAATGTGGTTTTGCCAGATCCGCTGTTACCAGTAATATAATAAAGGCCTGATTCTGAAATTTCAAAATTCAAATCGCGCAAAATGTGTCGATCATTTTGATAGGTTTTATAAACATGTCGTATTCGCAGCATGCTTAATTATTACGATAAAACGTACGGTTGAGGAGGCTAGATTTTTTAAATCACAAAAACCAAGCAATTATTTATCGACTGAATCAATGACCCATTGGTGAAACTGGGTCAGTGCTTTTCGCCTTGAGTCTGGTTTTTGGTGATCGACTATTTTTTCATAGGGAAGTCGGTATGTTTTAATCACTGCCCCATTTTTAAATATACGGCTGACCAGGCTTTGGTCTTTGGCGCCCCAGTCTTCGGTTTGAATATGCAGTTTCGAACCATTGATAAACAGATCTGAATTTTCGCCGGGGACTGAGCTCATTTGCACCATGTATTTAGGGTTTGACCGAACAGGACCTTTGTCGTTTTAATAATAGCACACAAATTTAAAGGAGTTCTAATGAAAAAATTATTATTGGTATCTATTGGGTTATGCATGGCATTGACAGCAAATGCACAAGACAAAACATTCAAAGGCGAATCAGAAGCTTCTGCGATCGTCATCAGCGGAAATTCAGATTCTGAAACATACGGGGCAAAAACAACAAATACATGGAATTTAACTGATTTGGATTTAGCTACAATTTTTGGTAAATACATTCGCACAAAATCTGCAGGAAACGAAACGGCAAAAGCATGGGAAGCCGGTGCACGTTACGAGCGCGTATTTACCAAAGACGTTTTGAACGGATTTTTACAACACAAAGCGGAACATGACCCCTACAACGGTGTTTTCGTTCAGCGGGATTCAACAGATATTGGTGTAAAATATTTTTTCACAAAAAATGACACGTTAACTTGGTTCGGCGAATTCGGTTACCGTTATACGTCGACGTACTCTGGCTTGGCTCCGGCGCCAGACGCAACAAAATACAATGCAGACGGTTTACGTATTTACACAGAAGCGGCGTATAAATTTAATACCACAACATCTGGTAAATTTTGGGTCGAACATTTACAAAACTTAAAAGATTCAGACAAATCATTAACAAATGCCGAAGCTTCAGTTTCAGTTGTTATGACTGACATTTTATCGTTTAAAACTTCAATGTTGTTAAATCATAACGAAGGTACTGCGTCGCCAGGAAAAAAAGATACAACAACTTGGACAACAGCTTTAGTTGCAAAATACTAATCTAAATATTAATTTAAAAAAATAAAACAAAAAATAACCACAGGAGGTTTTATATGATGGGTGAATTTAAAAAGTTTATTGCTCAGGGTAACGTTTTGGATCTTGCAGTCGGTATTGTTATCGGTGGAGCATTTGGTAAAATCGTAAACTCTTTGGTTGCTGATATTTTAATGCCAGTTTTGGGATTATTATTAAAAGGTATCAACGTGACTCAACAGTTTATTGCCCTTGACGGTCAATCATATGCAACACTTGATGAAGCTAAAGCTAAAGGTATTGCGGCCTTAACATATGGAAATTTCTTACAAGCAACAATTGATTTCTTAGCAATTGCGTTTGTTATTTTCTTGATCGTTCGCCAAGCGAACAAAATGAAAAAACCAGCACCAGCTGTTTAGTTTTTTCAGCAACTAAATATTTAATAAAAAAAGCCGATGGAAACATCGGCTTTTTTTATTATAAACACAAATAAAAACAGTAACTTAGGCTAAGGCTACAAATTATTTTTAAGTTTTTCCCAGAACTGGACGATAAGAACTGCATAAGGGGGAATTCATATGAAATTCTTAAACACGTTACGTCATCGCATGCGAAAAAGTTTAATCAGCAACCAATCGGGCCAGGGCGCTACCGAGTATATTTTATTACTTGTAGTTGTTGTTGGTTTGGTTATGGCTTTTAAAAAACCAATCACAGAGAAATTCTTAGGAACTGTTGATAAGGTCGGTAGCAAAATGGATGAAGTTTCTAATTAATTAAATGACAATCGAATACGTACTTCTACTGGTCATCGGCGGAGTTAGCTTTATGGGGGCATTGATGAATGCTCCCAAAGTCGCTTTTGAACAAGGTGGAGTACGTTTAGCTTCGCGGATTGAAACTCAACTGGCGACAGGTTCTGGGTTTCAACCGTATGCATCGAACGCAAGCGACGGGGCCATACCATGGCAAAGGCAAGAATAAATTTTTATTCTGATCACCGCGGTCAAGCTACAATCGAAGCTGTGCTGTTGATTACTGTGTTATTGGGCGTATTTTCATTAGCCACAAAAACAATACGCGATAAGCAATATGTACAAAATTTAACGAATAAATCTGTGAAATCTGTGAAGCACATGTCTGAATATGGATCGTGGAAAGACGAATGTAAACCTGCCAAAGGTTCTGGTCGTGCGAATGCAGCCAAATGCCATCCAAATTCAATCGTACGTGCATTAAGTTCGGACCCTAAATGATAAATAAAAATAAAAAATCAAAATTTTTAATTCACAATTCATCCGGTTTTTTAATCGCTGATTTTTTATTTTCATTTATTTTAGTTTTAAGTTGCGGAATAATTATTTTTGCAATGACATTTTCATTGGCGACAGTTGAAATCGCGCAATATATTGTTTGGTCTTCAGCCAGGTCATATTCAGCTGCCAACAAGGACCGCGCAGCATCAGAAACTGCAGGAATTGCGAAATTCAGAAGACTAACTGCGAAGTATCCGTTATTGACGGGCGTTGGAGCAAACGGATCACCATGGTTTACATTAAGCGGATTAGACATTGGCGACAGCGCACACGCAGGGCTGGAACAAGTCGACACTGCAAACATAAATCCATCGGGATCACCAGAACACCGTCATCCGTGGACGGGCGCACGCGCTGATTTACAATTAAAATTATTTGAATCTTTACAAATCCCATTTATTGGAAGAATCGCAACAGACACAGATGTTTTTAAATTCCAAATTCGTGCGTTCCTTTTACGGAATCCATCACAAAAAGAATGTCTGGATTTTTTTAAATCAGAAAACAGATTTCAACAGGGCATCCAAAAATCCGAAGAAGATGGTTGGAATGCCCTAGGCGGTTCGTATGTCGGTATTGAGGACAACGGATGTTAAAAAATAAATATCAGCGAAAATTTAATAAATCAGAAAAAGGCATGGCATTTGTTGAATCGATTCCTGTTTTATTTATGATTGTCCTTGTATTTAATTTTTCACTGGGTTTTTTTGGCGCAATTCATTCGGGAATATTAAATTCGATCGCGTCGTACAATTACACGATGGAAACATTCAGGTTTCGTTCAAATTTAATTTATTTCAGACCTGGTGATCTGGGTTTGGTGCATTATATGAAAGACAATAAACCCATCAGCCGCGTTCATGGTGTCACATCCGACGGTGTGAAACAAAACGATGGTGCCAGCACCAACAGATGGCCAGCCACCGTCAGATCCATTGCATTTAATAAAGCGATGACCAGAGTCGAATCAATAAAATCAGCGGATGAAGTCAACCATGCGTTTAAGCGGGCAGCCCCGCAATCCGACAGCACGTGGTTTATCGGCTCAAATTACGTGGCAGATGGAAATAATAAGGTCGAAAGTCCAGAAATATGGGTCAAGACCGTTTATGGAATCTGTTTATCTGCCGAATGTAAATAAGAAGTATTTTGATTTTAAATTAAAACTGTGAATTGAAAAATTAAGCGAGGTTTTTATGGGTCCGAACGAATCAAGAAATTTATGGATTTCATTAGGCGCAGGAATATTCGCAACATTTATGTTGTATTCATACACTCAAGAAAAAAAAGCTGAAATGGATAAAACCATGGGCGAAAAAATTCGCGTTCTGGTTGCCAAAGAAGACATTCGCGACATGGATACGATTTATGATAACGTCGTCGAAGTTGTTGAACGGTCCAAGGACCAAGTCGAGCCCGATGCATTCCGTGATATTGGTGATATCGTCGGTACCGTTGCTGCGATCCCCATTAAAAAAGGTCAAACAATTACAAAAAATAAAGTCCTCGAGCCCGGCCCAGAAACAGGAATGGCGATTCAAATTTCACCGAATAAACGCGCAGTCACTGTGCCCGTTAATCCCGAACGTGTGAATGCGGGATTAATTCGTCCGGGTGATCGAGTTGATATTTTTGCAGTTGTTGATTCTGGCAAAGGCGCAACGCAAAAACGTGAAGCTGTTTTATTTCGACAAGACGTTTTAATTTTAGCCACGGGCGTGAACGTGAATAATAATTTACCACGCACGATTGAAAAAGACCCCAACGGGCGGGGGTTGGTTCAAACAACATTAACAGGTGATACAAAATATTCATCGATCACTCTTGAAGTCGATATCAATGATGCGCAGGATATGATTTTTTTAGTTTCAACAAATCCCAGCAGTTTGTATTTTTTATTACGAAATCCACACGACCGCAAACCGGTCGTCATGCGAAACGTAGCTTCCAGTGCTGAAACAATTTTGTATCAAAAAACTTCGGGACAAAATGGCCAGGCTTTGGGCCAGGGTTCTGGGTCAGCCGGTGGCTTTTCGACGCAACCTCAGCCAAACTCTAATGGTGCAACAAAACCTGGAAATTAAAACTTTAACTTTTAAACTCAATTTGAAAAATATTTTACTGAGTATTGTATTTTTACTGCACTGTAACTTTGTGCAAGCCCAAGCTAAAGCGCCTGCTCTAACCACGACAACCGAAACAGCAACGCCTGCGCCAACTGCCTCGGGTGAAAAACCGCCATTCGAAGAAATTGACGAAGGTGGCGGTCAAAATTTAAAAATATTAAATGGCGAACCCAGTAAACGACGCATCCGACGTCACCTCAGTTTAATTGCTGGCGTTAAACACGACGAAGAATTTCAAATTCCGAATGTACCGCTCAGTTTCAAAGGCCAAGTTGAACTATTTGAAATGCAAAGAATCAAAGGCACAGATATTTTTCGCATACAACCAACCAAAGACGGCAACGGAATCATCACAATACACAACAAAAAAACGGGTCAAATATATGTTGAAATTCGCATCGACATTCGAAAACAAGACGTCGAAAAAAATCTGCGTGAAATCCAGGCCCTGTTGGCTGATGTCGAAGGCATTGAATACAAAATCGTGAATAGTAAAATTTTATTAGACGGCTATGTTTTGTTGCCGAATGATTTAATTCGCGTCGGTAACGTGCTTAGACAATTCGGGCCCGATGTCGCAAAAAGTTTAGTCACATTAAGTCCCATCGCAAGAAAAAAAATTGTCGAATATATTTCACGTGATATTAATAATCCTGAAGTCACTGCGACTGCTGTGGGTAATTTTATCAGACTTGAAGGTATGGTTAACAGCGACGCTGAACGGACACGAATTATTTCAGTTGTTGAAATGTATTTGCCAGCGCTGGTTACTGACACAAACCCAGGGCTAGAAAATGTGAATGTATTGCCGCGTGAATTCAAAAGCCCCGGCGCCAAAGATTTTATTATTGATTTGATGCAAAAGCGCAAAGAAGAAGACAAAGTCGAACCGCCACCGAAAATGATTCAGGTTGTTTTACATATTGTTGAATTCAGTGATCGTTATTCAAAAAATTTTCAATTTGCATTTTCACCTTCACTGAGCACGATCAGTAATGCCAGTTCCGCCGGAGCCGCAGCAGGTGGCAGATCAACGCTTTCAGAAACAGTCAGCTTGATTGATAATTTATTACCAAAAATTAACTGGGCCAGAAACCATGGATTTTTAAGAGTCCTTGATACGGCTTCAGTTTTAACTCAGGATAAAAATCCGGCCTCGATTTCAAGACAGTTTAACGTCAGCCCAGGAGCTTCTGCGCCAGCATCACCAGCCGGTGGTGCAGCGCCACAAGCTGCACAGCAGGGTTCACAAGCACAGTTATTTTTAGCAGTAAAACCAACAATTAAAGCCGAACGATCTGGCCTGATTGAATTAGATCTTGATATGAATACGACGCCTGCTGGTGGCGCATCAATTAGCCCAACAACAATCGTTAAAACTAAAATTTCAGTTGTTGATCGACGAAGCGCTGCATTCGGTGGAATTATCAATAAAAAAAGCAGCAACGATTTTGGCGGCCCAACGGGCGCAAACGGCGCAATTATTACGTTGAACCAGGGTAAAAAATACGAAAAATCAAACGGAAATTTTGTGGTTTTCGTCACTCCAATTATTAAATCATCTGCCAGCGCCGGCGTTGAGCAGATCAAGAAAAAATTCAGGATGAAAGAATAGTTCAGACCTTGGTCGTATCAAGTTGATACGGCAACCTTCCGATATGTAAATGTGATAAAATATCAGGATCGAGGTTTGTTATGGCATTAAATCCAAATTGTGTTTTGCTTGCAATTGTTGGCGGTAAAGGCGGCGTGGGTAAATCCGTATTCGCTGCAAATTTAACTGCAGCAATTACTGCAGAATTGCGAACACCCGCATTGCTTATTGATTGCGACTCGCGAAGTGTCGGCGATCAAAATATTATTACAGGATTAAAACCAAATAAAACTTTACGTGAACTTGCAAATTCGACGCAATCACTGGCGGCGACTCCGATTCAACAAATTGTAACAACACATCCTGCGGGGTTTTCTTTTGTGGGTGCGGTTCGTGGACCCGAAGAAATTTTAAATGTCCCACCAGATAATTTATCCAAATTAATCGAATATTTTTCACGTAGCTTTAAATTTATTATTGTTGATTGCGGGAACGATATTGGTCCGATGCAAACCGCCATTTTACAAGACGCCACTGGAATTGTTATTGTGGCGACGCCTGAAATTTTAGTTGTCCAGCAAACACAGCGATTAATTAATGATTTACTAACGCAAACATATCCTAAAGAAATGTTTCAATTGGTATTAAACAAATTTAACAATGCAGGTTTGCAACCACAAGTGATTGGCCAACATTTGGGTTTAATCCCGCTGGGAATAATTCCTTCCGATGAACCAACGACAATGGCTTCGTTAACGCAATCAAAACCGTTTGTTGTTACAAATGCAAAATCACCGATATCATTGGCGTATTTTGATTTTGTTAAAAAATTATCAGGCGGTACTTTACAAAAATTGAAATCATTGCAAAAACCAAAACCTGCTGTACCAGCAGTTGTAGCGGGATCACCGGCGGCTTCATCTGCAAATAATCCAAATGGTTATGACGCAAAAACATTACTTAAATTGCGCGTTCATTCTGAATTAATTCGAACAGTCGATTTAAAAAAAATATTAGCCGAAGCTGGCAATAGCGACAGCAAAGAAAAAGAAGTTCGCGATAAAACAATGCGTGATATTGGTCAGATCGTTGACAAGGAAGCTCCTGATATTGCGCGCGATGAACGACAAAGATTAGTCAAAGATGTTCTTGAAGAAGCCCTGGGCCTGGGCCCACTTGAAGACATGTTGGCTGATCCATCCATTTCTGAAATCATGGTGAACGGGTCACAAAAAATATTTATCGAAAAAGGTGGCCGCGTTCAATTAAGTGGAATCACTTTTACATCGAACGATCATTTGCGTCGAATCATTGAGCGCATTGTTACGCCGCTGGGTCGCCAAATAAATAATGCAACTCCTTTTGTTGATGCCCGATTAAAAGACGGCTCGCGAGTGAACGCCGTGATTGAACCATTGGCACTAGACGGTCCCTGTTTAACAATTCGTAAATTCAAAAAAGGCGGGATCAGTCCGCAAAAGTATGTTGATTTCGGCAGTGCTACTCTGAACATGCTGGATTTTTTAAAAATTTCTGTTGAATACGGATACAACGTTGTTATCAGCGGTGGCACGGGTTCTGGTAAAACATCATTACTAAATATGATTTCACAATTTATTCCAGCCCACGAACGTGTCATTACCGTCGAAGACGCGGCCGAATTGCAAATGATGCAAGAACACGTTGTCAGGCTTGAAACGCGGCCACCATCGATGGAAGGAACGAATGCTGTAACGATTCGTGATCTGATTAAAAATGCTTTGCGTATGCGTCCGGACCGAATCGTTGTCGGTGAAACTCGCGACGGTGCGGCGCTGGATATGTTGCAAGCCATGAATACAGGTCACGATGGATCAATGACAACAACGCACGCGAATTCTCCGCGTGAATGTGTTGCCAGGCTTGAAACGTTGGTCATGATGTCGGGTCTTGACTTGCCATTGCGCGCGATTCGCGAACAAATTGCAGGTGCTGTTGACTTAATTGTTCAAATTGTTCGTTTATCTGACGGCAGTCGTAAAATTATTAGCATCACCGAAGTCGTCGGTATGCAGGGTGAAGTCATCAGTCTGGCTGAAATTTTTAAATACAAAGAAACAGGCTATGATAAAAACAGAAAAATTTTAGGCCAATTTCAATCAACAGGAACTGTTCCGTCATTTGTTCAAGAAATCAAAGACAAAGGCGGCCACATACCGATGGAAATTTTTTCAAACGAAGCGCCAAAGGCAACAGCAATACCCGCTGCTGCGCCAGCAACTGCTGTGAAAAAAGTAAGTTAAGAAATAGCCAGCTAAGCCATAGTCAGCTCAGCAATGATTTTGAAAGGACGTTATGGAAATTTTTAGACACGAATGGTTGGTCTTCCCATTATTTGGAATTTCAATATTTTTTGCAGTTTACATGTGGGCCGATAAAATATTTACCAAAGTTTATGCCAAAAGCATCAGTAAAAAATCTCAGGTCATGATGCATATGAAATTGCTGGGTATGGATGTTGATGAAAAAAAAGTAACCAGATTATTGTTGTTATCCAGTTTTGGTTTGGGATTTTTAGCATTCGTTATCGCTTGGCCGAATATTGCAGTCGGAAGTTTTTTTGGCATATCCATCAGCATCGCTGGATTTCAAATTGTCCCTTTAATTTATAAAGGTCTGTATGAAAAACGCTGCGGCCAATTCACAGATCAAATGGTTGATGCATTAACAATTATGGCCAATGGAATTAAATCAGGTTCAAATCCTCAACAGTCAATGTCTCGCGTCGTTGAAATCATGGGAAATCCTGTTCGTTCAGAATTTGCTCAAGTCATGACGCAAGTTCAATTCGGACAAAGTTTCGAAGAAGCCTTAACTGATCTGGGCGAACGAATTCCCAGGCCTGACGTTCAAATGTTTGTCACAGCAATTAATATTTTAAAAGAAACTGGCGGAAATTTAGCTGAAACATTTGTGACCATCGTCAGCACGATTCGCGAACGACAAAAACTTGAAAAAAAGATTTCTGCGATGACCGCCCAAGGCGTTATGCAAGGAATCATCGTCAGCTGTATTCCATTTTTATTGGGCATTGTTTTTTATTTTGTCGACCCTGATTTTTTAAAGCCAATGTTCACCACGACCTTAGGCGTGATCTTACTGGTCGTGATGCTAGGTATGCAAATTATTGGTGGAATCGTTATCAAAAAAGTTGTTACAATCAAAGTGTAATTGGTTTTCCAACGAACGAGGTTTTTAAAATGTTAAGTCGTTTATTATTTTCAGGTCTTATTTTGTTTTCAACAGCCAAAGTTTTTGCCTTAGTTGACATGAACAATGCGGGTTACACGAATTCTTGGATCGACCTTGAAGTTCCTGGAACGGGTTATGAAATGCGTGTATTACGTGCCTACAAAAGCAGAACAATTTTCAGCGGAATGTTTGGTTTCGGATGGTGTTCTGAATTTGAAACAAAACTGGAAACAACATCTGAAGGAAGCGTTAAAATTTCTGAATGCGGAGACGGTCAGGAAATTAATTATTCTGCCAAAGAAGTCACTCGTGCGGATGTCGACGGAACCATTAAGCAAATCACAGTAAAAATGCGCGCTGACAAAAAATTTTCAACTTCATCGGCTGAATTTTGGAAAAAAATGGAAGCACAGTTATTTGAAGACGATCAAATCCGTTCAAATTACGCAAAACAGTATGGTATTTTAGTTCCCATCAAAGAAGGCCAAAAATTTATGGCCAACGGCAAAGAAGTTGAAAACGTTGTTTTTGCCAAAAACTTTTATACTCGTAATTTGCCAGATGGCAGTTACCAACGTTTTGACAGCAATGGTCGAATGACTCACATGTATGACAAAAACGGTAATTTTTTAAAATTTGAATATCAAAAAGACTTGCTGACAGAAATCTCAGATAATAATTCACGAAAATTAACGTTTAAATATTTCCCCAATAAAAAAGTACAAAAAATTACAGCCCCGAATGGTGTTATTACTGAATACAAATACAATCAACAAGACGATTTAATTTGGAATAAAAATGCCTGGGCTAAAAAAGATTCTGACGTTTACCTTTATGAATACAATGAATTCCACAACTTAACTAAAGCCACTTGGCCGGACAAATCTGGTGTCTCGATTAAATACGATAACGTCAAAGACTGGGTTACGGCGTTCACCGACCGTGATAAGTGCGTTGAAAGTTATAAATACGAATTTTCAGCAACAAACCCTAAATTTAATTACTGGTCAACGGCAACAAAGGTTTGCGGCAAAGAAACTGTTGCTACGAACCGCTATGAATTTTGGCATAAACAAATGCCCAATGGACAAGTTATTTTGACAAGAGTGCAAACAAACGTAAACGGCAATGTTCGCGATATCACCTATCATGAAATATTTGGAAAACCTGTTATCATTAAAAACAACAGCGAACGCGTTGATTTTGAATATTATGCAGATGGTTTGGTTAAAACCAAAACATCAGCTGTGGCTAAGCTGGAATTTAGTTATGAACCAGTTACGAAAAAAGTGTCTCAAGTTAAGACGATTTTTATTAATGACAAAGGTAAAGCCATTTCAAATCGCAGCGCGAATTTTAAATATGACCCTAAGGGTAATTTAAGTTATGCTGAAAACACAGAGGGTCAAAAAATTAATATGACATATGATATTAAAGGCCGCATACAAACAATCACAGACCAAGCTAAAAAAGTCGTAAAAATTGATTACGACGAACGCTATGGAAAACCTGTTGTTGTTTCAAGACCTGGCTTGGGAACAATCAAAGTCAGCTATAAACCCAATGGTGACATCGCCAAAGTCGACAGCGCCGAAGGCCCAACAGTCGCATCACAAGTTGCCAGCACATTTAATAACTTGCTTGATGTGATTGCTCCTGCGACCCAAGAACTGTACCTTTAATTATTAATACACAGGATTTTCAAATGAAAATATTTTTAACTGCACTGACAATTTTATTTTTAAACCAAAATGTTTTCGCCACTGGCGCGTTTGGTGAAAATCCACACGGCGACAGTGCGCCAGCCAGTAAATTCGAAGGCGGATCACTTGCAACGTCGGCTGTCAATAAACACGACCAGCCCAAAACCTGCGTGGCCTGTATGACAAAAGACGATTTACTATCAAGTACAGGAACTATCTGGAGAGACAGTTCAGGAAACGCAATCAAATCAGGTGATACTGAAGAAAATGTTAAGAAAAACAAATAAATAAATTTAGCGCTTTACAGCTGTCAAAACTTTAGACGATCTCAAAATGATACAAATCAACTAAACCCTCGAATCCACGAGGGTTTTTATTTTTCAGCGATCAATTTTATTGGCACATCGATCGCAATACATATTGGTAACAACACAGTCTAAATTAAAAGGAGTCTGTATGAAGAAGTTATCAATTGTTCTAGGATTAGCAATTTCGATTTTAACAGCTAACGCTGCTTTGGCATTAGGTGGGCCTAAAATTTGTGAGCGCAGGCTAGCCGCAATGATGCTTAGAGGTGATAATAAAGGAAATGTATATACGCAACAGATTGCTCAAAATAATTCAAATTTTGGATCGTCTTCTGATGGCGTTCACCGACAAAAATAATTTATAAAATTAAAACGAACTTTCGGATTCAATTGGTTCAGCGCTTTCCCCAGCCTGAGCCATTTTGCGTTTCAGGTACGATTTTGATTTTTCAAAAGTCTGGCTCAATATTTGAGCGCCACCTTCGGCAGAACGCCTGATAAATTCAGCAGCTGGCGAATCTTGTAAAAAAATTTCAGCTTTGTTTTCTAAAGTTTCGCCATTTATTTTGGTCTGTGAAAATAAAACGATTGCGGTTGCAAATATAAAACATTTTATAACGAATTTAAATTCATCCATGATTAACCTCGAGCTGCGTGTTCATTGCGGATTCAACCATTTGAATCAGTTGCTGTTTTTTAAAAGGCTTTTCTAAATAAAATAATGCGCCCAAGGACTTTGCTTTTTGTTGATACTCGTCGGCAGGTAATGAACTGATGACAATAAATTTGGAATTCAAATGAGCGCAGTCTGACAAAACATCGAAACCATTTTTTTCAGGCAAAACTAAATCTAATAAAACAATGTCTGGATTCAGCGCTGTTATTTTTGAAACTGCATCAACGCCGTCGACAGCTTCGCCAATAATATGAATATCGGTGTTTTTTAAACACATTCTATACAGTTCTCGAATGAATAAACTGTCTTCGACAATCAAACATGTTGTTTTTATTTTTTGCTTCATGACTTAATTGTAATTCAATAATAGATTTGTATAAAATATTTAAAAATTTACTGGGCCTAAATCGGGCGATGAAGGTCTGGTTCAAAAAACAGTGACGCCGTGGCAACTTGCGCGCATGGCGAATAACAGTCAGAATATAAATATGAAATACAGCTTGATATTTTTGACGTGCTTTTTTGTATTTAATTTTTATGTGCAACAAATCGATGCGCAAATAAAAAATTTGAAAAACAATTCTCCGTATCCAACAAAATATTTAGGTGACGAAGATGCGAATTTAACATTAAAAACATTAACTGTTGGCCCGGCTTACGATAATGTTGGCGGAATATATCAATCGGCCGCTGAAGCAGAATTGTCACAGCTGATCAGCCAAGATCAATTTTGGGCTTATTCAAAATTTCAATGGCCAAATGGCACATCCGCCAAAGATCAACGCGCGGATTCGATCGGTGAAAACTCGAAAATGCTTCAGCAAATTTTTGCCGCGACGAAATCGAATGGATTATTAGCGACGACGGTGACGAAAAGCTCTCAAGGTTTAAATGTGCAGCTGACATTATTTACACAAGATAAAAATATGCCACTGATCGAAGTGTCACATCAGGATGCGACAACGTTTGAAATTTCTAAATTTAAAGAGATTCTTAAGAACTTATACGTGCAAATTAAACTCAAATTGCCCTACAAAGCATTCATCACTAGCCGCCGAGGAAACCAGGTGACAATCAATGCCGGCGCGGATTCCGGCTTGAAAAATGGCGACCAATTGTCAGTCGCACATATTATCAAAATTAACCGTCATCCCAAATTAAAATTTATGATCGGCGTCGAAAAACAAATCACGGGCCAAATCGTTTTAAACAAAGTCGAACAACATTCAAGCTTTGGTGAAATCATTTTTGAAAAAGAAGCCGGCGTTATTGAAAAAAACAGTAAATTATTACCACCGGATTTTATTCAGTACGCAGGGCTCGAAAAAAAGTCAGACATCAGTGCTGTTGTGGGCGCTGAAAAAAATGCCGCCGAATGGGTTCCACCATTACAACCTCAGTTCGGAAAATTGACTTTGCTTGCTGGATTTTCCGATTACAAATTATCAACAGTCCTGCAGAATTCTGCATCTTATGATTCAGGAAACAGTTTTTCGCCAACATTTGTTTTGGGCGGTGATTTATGGATTACAAATGAATATTTCGCACAAATTTCACTCAAACAATTATTTTTCAAAGGCCAAAATTCGTTAGCAGGTTCGAACCCACAGACATTGAATTACACTGTGAACACAACCGATTTATTATTTGGATACAAATATGCACTGAATGGAAATTTTTGGGGGCCTTCATTATCGGGTTCGGTCGGATATTTATCGGGCAGCACAAAATTATCAGATTCGTCACCAACCGCATTTTCGTCATTCGATGTTTCGGGTTTTCAAATTCAAGCCGGCGGGCATTTCCCAGTTACTGAAAAAAATGATGTTGGAATTGGCGTGGATGCAAAATTTTTATTGACTAAATATTTATCCGAATCACCGGTTGATTCGGGTCCGGCCAGCCCAACGATCACACAATTTAATATTTACGGAAATTATTTATACACATCAAATATTAATTTAAAAGCTGAAATGGTTTTCGCAGCAATCAATTCTAGCTTTGATGGAACTGGTAACCGCGCCAATCCAGCCAGGTCGATTGATGAAAAAATAACGTCATATTTATTTGGCATCGAATATTTATTTTAATGGAAATATTATTCGAAGACGAATTTATTATCAGCGTTTATAAACCAGCCATGGTATTGTCTCAGCCCTCTTTTGATAAAAAAAGAATTCCGATCAAGGAACAATTTGAAATTCAAAGACCAGACCTAAAAAATAAATTGTTTTTGCATCACCGGTTGGATTTTGAAACATCTGGTGTTTTTTTAATGAGCAAATCAGCACAGGCGAATAAGCCATTGACCGAAATGTTTCAAAATCACCATTTTCAAAAAACTTATGAATGTTTAACGCGTCCGAATGTGCTGGATGCGGGCAAAAAAGTGATTTGTACAATCAGTGCAGAAATTGAAAATGCTTGGACAATTAAAAATTTTATGGCACCGGCCAAGGGTATGGCTGGCGGAAAAAAACGAATGATTTCTGTTAAATCCGGCGGTTGGGTCGCTGAAACGGAATTTAAAATATTATCAATGCACCCATCCTTTCATTATACTCAAGCCAAGCCTAAAACGGGCCGCACTCATCAAATTCGACAACATTTACAAGAAAGCTATCGGTCTATTTTGGGTGATAACATTTATGGCGGAAAAAGCGCCGATGTTCCTCGGCTGATGTTGCATGCAAAAAAACTGGAATTTAACCATCCAATCACGGGCCAGCCTGTGATTATCGAAGCTGCATTGCCAAAAGATTTTGAAACTTGTTTACATAAAGTTTAATTTCACAATATATTGTTCACATGAAAAAAGTCATTATCCCGTTCATTTTTTTAATATCGTTGCACGCTTTTGCTGAAGAAAAAATATCACTTAAAACTGCACTCTTCGAGATTCCCGCGACATCGATCGAAGCACTGAGCGTTTCTTTTTCTAAAAAAGCAATTCCTTGGTGGGCAGGGATTATTGGTTCAACGTTAATTTTAATCCATAATGACGAAGTCATATTAGAAAATTGGCAACGTGAAGGTCGCGCAGCTGGTCTTGGAAACACGGATAAAACCAAAGCAGTTTTATCAATGGGTGAAATCGATTTATTGCGTTTACCAACGGATACAGCATCATGGATGTATTTTTTAGGCGATGGATGGATGCATTTCGGAATCAGCGCGGGGTTTTTAATCAACGGACAATTCAATGATAACGTTCGGGCCTATAATACCGGACTTCGAATTGCGCACGGTATGGTGACGTCGACAATTTTCAGTCAATTTGCGAAACGAGCCTTCGGTAGAGAAAGCCCATATGTTAAAACAGAGCCCTTCGGGAAATGGAGTCCATTCCCAAGCATCCCAGAATATCAAAGCCGCACAGCCTATTACGATGCAATGCCCAGTGGGCATGTGATGACGGCGACTTTAACATTCACGATCATTAACGAAGCGTATCCTGAATATTCAAATTATGTCGTTCCATTGGCTGTCGTTTGGGTTTCAGCTTTAAGTTTTCAGATGGTTAACAACGGTGTTCACTGGGCCAGCGATTACCCGCTGGGAATTGCGATGGGTTACGTGTTCGGCAAAGCCAGCGCGCAATTGGGAAATCCAAAACCTGACGATGACAAATCAACAGCATCGTGGATGATTGTTCCAACAACAAAATCAGACAGCCAAGGTTTGACATGGATGTACCAATATTAATGCGTGAAAAAAATAATTTTGAAATTTTCCACATACTCGTTAATCACGAATATGAAGCCAAAGACATCCTATTGAAATTAAAATCAACGGAACAGTTTTCAGATTTTGCAAAAAAACATTCAAAATGTTCGTCGGCAAAAATGGGCGGGGCTCTGGGAATCTTTAAAAGGGGTCGTTTTGTTGAAACATTTGAAGAAGCTTGTGAAATATTGGCACCAAATCAAATTTCAAAACCTGTACGCACTCAATTTGGTTGGCATTTAATTTTAAAAAGATAGTTTTTGTTTAAAACACCTGCTTTAATAAAGCCATGGAAATGATTTTAGACCCTACAATTTTGTTTTTCTGTCTTGGTGTATTGGCTATTTGGTTTAAATCAAATATTGAAATTCCGCCGCAAATCACAAAATTTTTAGCTTATTATTTGCTGATGTCCATAGGGTTTAAGGGCGGCATTGCTTTGGCGAAGGCTGAATTCAATCAACATATTTTAATGACAATTCTTGCGGGCACCGTTGCAGCTGTTTTAGTTCCGTTATGGATGTTTTTTATATTAAGAAAAAAATTAGACTCACAAAATGCTGCAGCCGTGGCAGCCTGCTATGGCTCTGTCAGTGCGGTTACTTTTTTGACGGCAATTTCTTGGTTAGAAAATCGCGGACTCACTTATGGTGGCCACATGGTGGCTTTGATGGCGCTGATGGAAAGTCCAGCGATTATTGTCGGTTTGGTTTTAGCAAAAACATCAGCCGCAAAATCAGGTGATCAGGCCGTCAAATTTTCAATGAAAGAAACTATGCACGATGCATTTTTTAATGGATCTGTTTTTATTTTGATCGGCAGTCTTGGTATTGGTTATATTATGAATCCTGAAAAAGCCCATGATTATCAAGTTTTTGTATACGATATTTTTAAAGGTTTTTTATGTTTCTTTTTATTAGATTTAGGAATGTCAGCCGCACGACAAATCAAAGAATTAAAAAACAACGCGATTTTTTTAACGGCTATAGCTATACTTGCCCCGCTGATCAATTCTGTTTTAGCTTTGTTGATTTCAAAAGCCTTAAATTTATCAGTCAGCGACGGGTTCTTATTTATCATTTTATTATCGAGCGCATCTTATATAGCCGTTCCGGCCGCATTAAAAACGAATCTACCAGAAGCTAAGCCCAGCATTTATTTATCAATGTCACTGGGTTTAACTTTTCCGTTTAATATTTTATTGGGTTTACCAATGTACTGGTGGATGGCTCAGAAATTTTTGGTTTAATTTTTAACTAAATATATATTAAAAAAAAATTAACTATTCGCGCCCGGGGCAAAGTTTTTAGGTTTACCATATTGGCCAGGCATTGGCGGTGGCGCCTGTGGTGGCGGCAATGCGGATACACGATCAGGGTCTGCATCGCGAAATTTATTTGTTTTCGCATCGAAATGTAATTTCACATCACCTGTTGGTCCGTTACGATTTTTTCCGATAATAATTAAAGCTTGCCCTGCTTTTTCAGGACTTTCTTTATCCCAGTAATCTTCACGATGTAACATCATAATAACGTCGGCATCTTGTTCGATCGATCCGGATTCTCGCAAATCGGATAACATCGGACGACGATCAGTACGGCTTTCAACACCGCGGTTTAACTGAGCCAACGCGATGACAGGAATTTGCATTTCTTTTGCAATTGCTTTAAGTGCCTTTGAAATTTCTGCAACGGCTCGTTCGCGACTTTCGACTTTTTGTTTTAAATCCATGATCTGAAGGTAGTCGATCATGATGATGTCTAATCCTACGGTCGCCTTTAATCTGCGGCATCTGGCACGAATTTCAAACGGAGAAATTCCCGAAGTATCATCAATGTAAAGCGGCGCTTCACCGACAAAACCTGCGGTCTGAATTAATTTGGGCCATGATGAATCTTGGATACGGCCGGATTTAATTTCGCCCATATTCACACGCGATTCACTGGCTAAAATACGCATCATTAATTGTTCTTTGGCCATCTCGACAGAAAAATAAGCGACTTTCTTTTTTTCGCGAATTGCCATGTGAGTTGCTAAATTTAAACTGAGCGCTGTTTTTCCCATGGACGGACGGGCTGCGATGATAATGACTTCGCCGGGCTGAAGACCTGATGTCATTTTATCAAGTTCTGTAAAACCAGTTGCAATACCGGTGACATCGATTTTTCGTTTGTACAGGTCATCAATTTTTTCAATCGATTTGTTCACGATATCCAAGGCGGAAACAAGGCCCTGGGTCATTTTGCTTTCGCCGACCTTTAAAATTTCGCTTTCGGCCATATCAATCAATGATTCAACATCAGTGTATTCTGTGCCATAGGCTTTTTCAATCAACCCTGATGAGGTTGAAATCAATCTGCGTAGCAATGACTTTTCACGAATAATTTGAGCATGGGAATCGATGTTTGCTGCAGAGACGACTTTTTCTAAAAGTGTTGCTAAATATTCAGCCCCACCAATTTGTTCAAGTTCGTTTTTAGTTTGTAATGAATTCATCACCGTAATGATGTCGACGGGATTTGCTTTTTGGTGAAGTTCCCGGATTGTTTTATAAATTAATTGATGTGCTGGTTTATAAAAATCTTGGGCATCGATGAGATCAGAAATTTGATCGAAGGCTTCTCGCTCCAACATCAATCCGCCTAAAACTGAATATTCAGCTTCAAGACTTTGTGGTGGAACTTTGCTATTAAAAGTATTACCAATCATCCAAGAACCCCTCTGGATAAGAAACTTAAGCGCATTTAATAAAATCAATTTACCAAATAAAAAGGGCTCTAATCAAGAGCCCTTTTTATTTAACCTAATAATTTATGTATTATAATATCTGTCTGCGACAGAATATATAATTACTGCGTCAATAATGCTGAAGTGCCCAATGACGATACTGCAGATGGTGTTGCCATTTCAGACATCGTCTGAGCTTGTGCTTGAGCACCTTTTTTAGGTTTCAATTTATAGTTATCAATTTTCTTCTTAAGAGTGTTGCGGTTAATACCTAACATAATAGCTGTTTTAACTTGGTTGCCGTTGTAAGCCTTAAGAGCAAGCTCGATCAATGGGCGTTCAACCTGTTCAAGAACAACATTATATAGACCACTTAACTCAACCTGAGCTTCTTTTTGTTGTTGGAACAAAACTTCTAATTTGCTCTTGACTAACTTTTCTAAACTAACTTGCTGTAAGTTAGCGACAAAAAGATTTTCAGAACTGTTCAAGTTTGGCGTCATGTTTGGCGTCATTCGTTATCCTCTTCGTTGTATCCTAAGTGAATCATTGAGTCGTCAGTGATGTCTTGCTTAGAAGCGTTTGTTTCATTGTTTAAACGATGTTTGTTTTTTTAAACACCGCGAGTTGTGGGTAACCAAATATACTTATGTTGCTGCAATTGCAACCTAACTTTTAATTTATTTTCAAGAATTCTTTCGGCCAACCATTTTTCAGATACTTGGCCGTGTGATGGGCTGTATAATACTGTAAATTTTTTTAATAAATCATGTTGACGGCAAAAATTAACCGACCAAATAAAATCTTTTTCGGACGAAATAACGAATTTAAATTCCGTGTTTTCATTCGAGAAACCAATGTTTTCCATCAAAAACGAATCAGCAGCGCCGCTGTCAGGTGTTTTTACGTCAAGAATTATTTTCACACGTGAATCAACGTGTTGAATTGATTTAGAACCACTGGTTTCAAGGGACACCTTGTAATTTTGATCACATAAAATGTGGATCAAGCTGTGGATATCTTTCTGCAGAAGGGGCTCTCCCCCGGTTAAACAAATATATTCAGCCTCAGAGTCTTTGGCTGTTTGTAAAATTTTTTCAAACGACCACATTTCTCCGGCTTCATATGAATATTTTGTGTCGCAGTAGGTACATCTTAAATTACACCCTGTTGTGCGTATAAACAACGTGGGGTTTCCCGCGTAAGTGCTTTCGCCCTGAATCGAATAGAAGGTTTCATTAATTTTTAGCTTTTCCACGAAGTGGCAACTTGTAGCAAACAATGCGGGTCGTGGGAATCTAAATATTTGTTATTTCTGACAAAACCGAACAGGACGGTTCCAGAAATAGGACTAGACCGGACCATGCAACTTTTGCCTGCTGCGACAAGCAGATTTAAACTATTTGGATGAATACATTCTTTAAAAAATTTCAGCAAGACGTTCGAGCCCTGGGCTTTCTGGGCACGGGCCTATTTTTCGCTTTCGCACTGGCCAGTTTTAATCCCAAAGATCCATCTTTGAATTCGATCGGCCAAGGTCTTAATACCATGAATTATTGTGGTATGGTCGGAAGTTTCCTGTCGGATTTAATTTATCAAGGTTTCGGTTTAACAGCCTGGGTCGCCGTAGCCGGATTATTTCACGCAGCCTTCATCAGCTTCAAAGGTGAAAAAATTTTAATCAAAGACATTCGTCATATTCTAGGTTTTTTTCTGATCGCATTCACTGCGGCATTGGTCACAATCTATTTCCCGACAACAAAAATTTTTGACGGACAAATTTATCCAGGTGGTTTATTGGGCCTGGGCTTATCTGCGGGTTTTGTGAAAATTTTAAATTCCGTTGGAGCACAGGTTTTATTGTGGACGGCAAGTCTTGTGC
>JANPOT010000037.1:0-18943 GCA_031428135.1 Pseudobdellovibrionaceae bacterium
TGGTACTGAAATCCCCAAAGAAAGATGCTCTTGGACGATTGAATTCTTCTTTTCCAGTGTAAAATGTTTCCGTTGATTAACTGCTAGTTCCATATTGACCCCTTGGTTTAGGTGTCCAAATCAAATCGGGGTCACGAACAGAGTTTTAGTTTTTAAAAATACTATATAAGCTAGGCAAACAAAGTTATAATAAAAGAGAAAACGTTCAAAATCTAAAAGCACATTCGCCAGGGTTCGATTTAATACATAAGCTTGAAGCACATACTAATGAGACCGCTTTGGCTCGCGCTGATTTTGAATCTGCACCAGTAGTGTAGCTACAAACTGATTTAGTCCCTACATCGAAGAGCTTGTCTTCTTTCGCCTCTTCGATTTTTTGAACAACTTTACCAGTTTTTGCGTTTGTTACAATTATATCGTAGGCTGACGAATTGAGATTAAACTTCAATGCAGATTTGATAATTAAATAATTTAGCATTTTCTTTTATTCACACTTTCTATTGTAATATACAATCGAAGAATTAGAATTAGCCTCAAGCTTGCTAAAGCTTTCTTTCAACTCGTTGCAACTCTATTTCTTTGTAAGCTCTGCTTCATCATGTTCCTTGATCAACTCACTAATTAATGAAAAAGCAATGCATCCTGTAAAACTCGCAGCTGCAAGACTCGCAAAAATTGAAATGCACGTAGTTAAAAAACTTCCTAGTTTAGGCAGAGTTGAATAGTATGCCCAATCCCAAGTTAAATAACCTGCATAGGGTATAGAGAATAATAGTAATCCGCCGAAGCCAAGAAGCACAATTAGGCTCCAAAAATATTTAATTGTATTCATTCTTAATTTTAGTTTCCGTATGGATTTGGTGTGTACTCATTTGAGTATTTATTTCCATATGTGCCGTAAGGATTATTAATACTGTCAGCTGAATACTTGCTGCCATATTTACCATACGGATTAGAAATAGAATTACTATCATATGGATTATTGTTTACATTGCCGAGAAATTTTCCGTCATTCGAGTATAGTTTTGCTCCGTCTGCTGAAGCAAACATTGTGGCTGTTAACGAAATTATAAATACAATTTTTTTCATTTTTTCTCCTTTTAATTTTTCTTTTTTAAATACACGTCAAAATTTCCAAACATTAATAATTCAGAATCACTTTTTTCAGTAGTCATTGATTTCTTTTTTGAGTCACTAAAAACTAACTCATCAATTGAAACATTAAAATACTCAGCAACTGCTTTTACTTGAGTGATATTTTTAGGAGAATTTCCAAGCAACCAATCTGACAACGTTGATTTAGGTACACCAGTGGCTTTCGACAGCTTTATCGCATTTATGTTTTTATCAGCAATAAGTTTTTTCAAGTTGGTTTTTAAATTCACAAACCTTTTATCGACACCTAGACTTTGATCTTTAGTTAAATCCGGTGAGCCGCTGGTATTTATCATTATATCCGGCTATCCGACAATTTAGTCCGACTGAGCGGATGATACATTTCAAAAACTAATGTTATTGAAACGCTGATGATTGTTTCAATACTCATCAGGCCACTGCCTTTTGCAACAGTTTTACTTCGCGACATACTGTTGCCGAACTGATATTTAAAAGCTTAGATATTTCTTTGTATGATAACTTTTGCTGAACTAAGTTTGATAATAACTCATGGTTTACAACTTTTTTAGGTGCTCCGATTTTACGACCTTTTAATTTTGCATTAATCATTCCAGCTTTCACACGTTCACGAATCAAATCACGTTCAAGCTCTGCAATGCTGGCTAATATCCCAAAGCAAGCTCGCCCCATTGGCGTATTCGTTTCAAGACGTTCAGTAATTGAAACAAAAGATATTCCCAAAGTTTTAAATTCATTCAATGCAGATAATAAATGTATTGTGCTTCGTGCAAATCTTGAAAACGAATATACAATTACCGTTCCTGTTTTCTGTTCCCTGAGTTTAGCCATCATTGAATCCAAAGCTGGACGGCTTTGTTTAGCTCCTGATATGCCCTCGTCCTGATATATTTCGTATTCTGCGATATTACACTGCTGGCAGTAGGCTTTAATCGCAGTTAGCTGTGATTGAGAACTTTGCTCTTTAGTGCTGACTCGCAAATAAATATAGACTTTGGTCATAGGCCCTACTCCTTTTTATACCTTTTAAAGCGGTAGTTAATTGTACCGCCTAGTAAGGTATAAGTCTATTTTAAAACAGACCGGATTGAATTTAAATCTATTGAGTGTCATAATTTGAGACATGGCTGCAAATAAAGAAATTAATATAAAGATCAATGGCAAAGATATTTTAACAAAGCTTGGTTACGACGACCGTGAGAAGACCTCGCTGTATCTTTCAAAGAAACTCATGAAGCGATTTAAAGCCTCACTGGGCGACGAATCCGCATCCAGAGCCATAGAGTTACTCATACAAACTTTTGTCGACACCGTTGAATCT
Source organism: Pseudobdellovibrionaceae bacterium (assembly GCA_031428135.1). GTDB lineage: Bacteria > Bdellovibrionota > Bdellovibrionia > Bdellovibrionales > Bdellovibrionaceae > Pseudobdellovibrio. Next base: position 2,456 of record JANPOT010000037.1, read on the forward strand.
AAATGATGTGACGGGGGTACAGATGGGTTTAATGATTGCCAAGTCTGGACAGTGTTAAATGTACAATAAAAATCATATGAATAATAACCTCTCAAATCCAACCAGCCTCGATCAACTATATTTTTAAAATCCATACCTATGCCAAAACTGTGCCCGCGCAGTTCAGCTTTTAATCGCTCGACAAACATGATTTTCCTATTTTTCTGATTATAAAAAGATAAAAAATACAGCTACTTAGTCATGCTTAGTTAACCCAATTTTTTTTGATTGAGTTTAAGCGCTAACAACAACATTTTTTTTGCACATTTTGATTCTTTTAAAAAACTCATTCAACCTAATTTTAAGACGAAACAGGCCTTATAGGATGAGGCACGGATGAAAAAATTTAGTTGTTTTGAATTTTAAAACACACAAAAACGGTCAATATTTTTTTTCTGAGTATAACTTAAACTAGACCTAGGCTTTCTTAAGAAACTCAACTACCAGCGCAAAGCCGATTATTTACTGAAAGGAGATGCAAATACTAAATACTGACCGAGAAGTTTGAAATTTTTGAGCTGTTGATACTCTCAAAATACATCAAACTCAGTATCATTTCCAGCAAATACTTCAAAAAAAAACTTAAATAATAACAGATTCTTCTGTTCATAGCGGAGCTTTGCTCAAAGCCTTGAAATAGATAAATCACAAAAGGATATTTTATGTCTATAGGTCAACTATTGCCAAAATTAAATAGCATACCACGAAGCATGCTCACCGATTATGAAAAAATATTTATTTCAGATGTGAATCTTAAATCCAGAATATTTATATATTTCAAGGGTGAACAAGAAAAAAAAGCATTAGAAATTTTAAAAAAATACACAGGAGGTGTATAATGAGTACTAAAGAATTATTTTTATCGTTAAATGAATTAAATTCTAAAACAATCATCGAACCTAAATTTATTGTCGAAGATCTACTAATCGAGGGCGGGATCAGCATTCTGGCTGGCGAAGCTAAAGCTGGAAAATCAACATTAACAAGACAAATTATGGCTGCTGTTTCAAATGGTGACAATTTACTTAACAAAAAAACTATCAAAACTAAAGTTTATTATTTAAGCCTTGAAGACAGAGAATATTTTGTTAGAAGCTCACTCAACGCTCTAGACGCTGATTTGAATAACCTATTTATCAGCAACCAAAAAATTACAGACTGGCCAAAAGCATTTCAAGATTTTGACGATGGTGAATCGAAATTAATTGTACTCGATACAATGAGCTTGAATATTAATATCCCAGACTTAAATGATTATTCAAAAGTATATGCAGCGCTAAGTCCATTTAAGGCCTTTGCCACAAAAACAAATAGCCATGTGCTGATGTTGCATCACTTGGGTAAAAATAAGGATCTCTCGAATCAAAGTCAGATGATAGGATCAACTGCTTTAAGCGGAGTTGTTGAATCCATGATTTTCATTGGAAAAACTGATTCTGGAGCTGTCTTGAATACATCGTTGCGATATGGTCAAAATACCAAAGATTTGCTTTTAGATTACGAACAAAAAACTGAATTTTTTTCTGTTTCAGCAAACCAGGTGCAGCCAGTTACTTTAACAAAATTAGATAGCTTGGGATCAGAAATACTGACATATGTAAAATCCAAAAATGGCATATCCACGAATAATGATATTAAGAAAAATGTGACAGGAGCAACTCGATATATCGTTGATGAACTCAGAAATCTCGTTGATGCTAAAAAATTAATACGACTTGGGGCAGGCACTAGATCGAACCCATATGAATATGAACTGCCTGTCCAAGAACGGGAACAGGAACAGAATTCAGCCGAACTGACGTCGTCAATTAGCATGCCGGAGGTCACATGTTCTTAATGTTGACAGACTTCAGCTCAGGATCTAATAACTCAAATCAGTTCATTGAAAATAAAATAGATGATTTATTAACTAAAAAAATATTGGCAGATAAATTAAAATATTCTGTCAGCTATATTAATAAGTTAATGCGACAATGCAAAATTCCATATTTAAAAATTGGTAAATCTGTGCGTTTTAAATTTAGTGACGTCATGGCTGCTCTTGAGAAAGAGAGCGCCGTATGAAAAATAAAAAAATATTTAACCCAAGACTCTATCAAGATAAAGATAGGGTCTATTCAAAAGTAGAAAAAGGTATTTCGAAATGCTGGCAATGGGATGTTCATATCAAGGAATATAAATTTAACTATTACGAAGCCCGAAAAAAAGGGCTTTTAAAAAAAGAAGACAAAAAAACATTCCAAGATTTAAAAACTGCAAAAAATTGGCTCTATAATGTCGTTGCAATTGATAATGCTGATAATTCACCAAAATTTGCTGAGGTTCTAGAGAAGTGGAAATTAAATCATTACTCGAAAATTCGGCGAGGCAGTCAGATTTATTATGAAAATAAGACTCAGCACTTTGGAAATTTTTTAAGCTTAACAATAGGTCAAATTACACCGAACTGTGTTGATAGCTGGATTATATATTTAAAAAAGTCTCCAATGCGTGATACAAGAATGTCTTTTGATAAAGAAATCGACGCCTTAAAAACAGTTTTAGCATTTTACAAAGAACACCTTGATGAGCCTTATGAGCTGCCAATTAAAAAACGACATTATGAATCAGCATTCGTAAAAGAAAAAATTGTAAAAAATAATGTTATTACTGAAGAAGAGTTTTTAAGATTCCGAGATGCACTGTTGAAATCTAATCACGGTCTTGTTTTTGCGGCGATGGCTACATTTCAATTTTATCATGCACTCAGAATTAGCGAAGCTGCAGGCATATCAAAAAGTGATTTCACATTCGGTCAGAAATCTGAGGCCAACACATTCATTATTCAACGCTCGATAAAATGGGAGCGCGAAAAAAACTCTGTGCCGACAGTGCATGAGAACTTTAAAAATTCAAAAGTTGTTGGCACTAAATCAGGGGTCTTACACGGCGAAGCTGCAAGCTTGATTCAACAAGTGATTAAGAATCAGCAACGCGATGATCAGGGCGTATTTCTTGTCGAGGGCAAATACTTAACCTACAGACAAATTCAGCACGAATACGACAAAGCAATGAAGGCTGCTGGTCTACCTTTTAAATCAACGCACATACTGCGAAAAGGTGGAGCCACGGATATTTATAATAAAACAGGTAGCGTTGCTATGGTGCAGGCTGTGCTTGGTGTAAGCTCGATGGAAATTGCTCAGGTGTACGCGAAGCCGCAAGATTCATTGCTACAAAATTATTATAAAGAAACGTATAAAAAATAAAAGTCGCTGTGATTCGCTGTAGACATATTCAAGAAACAAAAAGCCCAGCAATTACGCTGGGTTATAAAATGATGGTAGGGAGTACAGGATTCGAACCTGCGACGTCCACCTTGTAAGGGTGGCGCTCTACCAACTGAGCTAACTCCCTATTGGTAAATAAATTAAGTGGCACTAGATATATCGATGAGTCGTGCCAGACTCAAGAACTTTTTAATGAACTACGGCTTTTTACAGTATAAATTCAAAGACGGTGTGATTTTTTTAAGCACCATGTTTGATGTTTGAAAATTTGCTTCGGCAACATTGTATGGTGTTTCGTATTCAAAACCCAAATCAATCACTGTCGCCGCCAAAATTGGTTCACGGCATAAATCTGCATTCAGTTCCAAATCTAAGGGATTGAACACGGCCAGTCGGATCAATTTGTTATTCGCATTGATTCGAATAACATTTTTTTCAAGGGCCGTTATAATTCCAACGCCTTTCATTTGAGGCTCCGAGCAGCTTTCTGAGTTCGAATAAATTTCGACTTCTAATTGTTTCAAACGCGCAGTTTGGCGGATGACTTTCAATTTAAAAATCAAATCCGATTGGCCTTCGACAACCCACAGACCTTGAATTTTAGACCAAGGAAATGGTTGGGCTTTGCCAGTGCTCCATGGGAATACATCTGGGCCCCCTTGAATTGTTGATCCGCATGTTAAACTATTCATTGCAAAAACATTTAAACCAAAAATTAAACTCAGGACGAATATCATATTTTTCATTGCAAAATCCCCTCTGCAGAAATTTGATTGTTCACTTTGATTGATTTATTTAAAAAATAACCGTTTTTAGATCTGAAAATATATTTTGGACGATCGTAATCAGGTTCGATCATTTTACGTAACCGTTTGATCGTAACGTATATTTTATTATCATGCGTTTCTGGATCATAATTTTGTTTCCAGATGTGTTCGACTAAATATTCTTTGGAAAAAACTTCGCCTTGCTTTGAAATAAATAATTTCAACAAATCCAATAAAATAAATTGATTTTTAAAATCAACTGTTCCAATTTGACGTTCTTTGACTTGGTGATTATCAAAATCAAAAGCTAAATCGAAATTTTCTACGTTTGATTTTTTATAAGATTGAATGTACTTTGAAATGCTTGCAAAAAGATTTTTTCCGTCTTTGGTGTCTAAGCCCTTGGTGACTAAATCAAAGTAAACTTTTGCAGTGTCTTTTTGGTTAGTTTCAAATAAACAGATCCCAATATGGGCTAAAATTCCCATCGATACTGACATTTGTTTTGTTATTTTAGTTAATTCGTAGGCCTGCCAAAAAACATCTAAAGCTTGATCGTATTTATTCAAACTTTCAAGAATTGAACCGTTTGAGCTTAGTACTGCTGCTTTTAATTCAGGATTGTTCAAAAATTGCATGAAAATATTTAAATTATAAATTTCCTTCAGGGCTTCTTCAAATTTTAACTGATGTCGGTAGCAAATTGAAATCCCCAAAATCGCATAGCAAATGTCTTCTTTCACATCTGTCTTTAAAGCATGGTCCAAAGCAATTTTAAAATATTCAAGGGCTGTTTCTGTTTGGCCTTTGTAAATTGCGGCGATTCCAAAAACATAATACACGCGTGAATTTAATTGGATATTTTCACGGATAACGGTGTCATGTAATTTTTCTTTCAGCGCAGAGAGCTGATCGAAATCTTCGCGTTCAGCGTAAATACGCAAAATGTTTTGCGTGCATTTTAAATACTGTTCATAATTTTTGTCGGTCAGAAATAAGTTCGCAGCATCAATCAAGTTGGGTAACGCTAAGTCGTAATCGCCACGATCGCAGTAAAGCTTACTTATTTCATATAAACGGTTTGCGTTCATATTTTGCTGCATCGTCGTAATCCTTTTTAACAAGTGAGGCCAGATACTTATAAAATCTGTCATCGACCGTCAATAAAGATATCCACATATGCAATAAAAAAGGGCTTTTGATGAACAAAAGCCCTTTAATCATTTCATTTTGACTGAAAATTAATGAGTCGCGTGGATGGATTGGCCCGTGTAATGGGCTGTAACCCCAAATTCGCGCTCTGATTGTGACTTAAATAATTCCTTAGGGTTTTTGATGTCTAAGGCATTAATTAAAACCTGATCAACGTGATCGACCAAAATAACCTTAAGTTCTTTAAGGACTTCTTTAGGTATGTCCTTCAGATCTTTTTCGTTTTCTTTTGGACAGATGATCGTTTTAATTCCACCACGATGTGCCGCCAGAATTTTTTCTTTCAGGCCACCAATCGGCAATACTTTACCACGTAATGAAATTTCACCCGTCATCGCCACAGTGCGCTTCACTGCAATTTTAGTCAGTGCCGACACAATTGATGTCGTTAACGCGACACCTGCTGAAGGGCCGTCCTTAGGCGTAGCACCGTCAGGAAAATGGATGTGAATATCAATGTTTGCATAATATTCTTTGTCCAATCCAAACAATGGTCCCCGTGATCTGACATACGACATCGCCGCAGAACATGATTCTTTCATCACATCACCTAACTGGCCAGTCACAGTGAATTTGCCTTTGCCCGGGACTGCACTGACTTCGACGGCTAATAAATCACCGCCAACTTCTGTCCATGCCATACCATTTGTCAGGCCAATTTCATTTTGCTTTTCAATTTCACCATGACGATTTTTATGGGGGCCGATCAATTCAACAATTTTTTCTGGAGTAATCACATAGCCCAAATCTTTTTTAGATGCTGCTTTAGATTTTGCTGCAACTTTTTTACCTTTGGTTTTTGGACCCACAGCTTTAACATCAGTTTTTTTAAATTCATCAACTGAATTTGACATAACGATGTCTTTAGCGACTTTGCGGAAAACATTTGCAAATTCGCGTTCTAAATTACGCACACCAGATTCGCGAGTATAATATCTGATCACGTCACGGACAGCTTTATCTTGGACTGTAATTTTAAAATCTTTCAGGCCGTGATTTTCAAGCTGTTTCGGAATTAAATAATTTCTGGCGATGTGAAATTTTTCTTGTTCAATATAGCCTTCTAAATAAATTATTTCCATACGATCCAATAACGGACGCGGTACGTTTCCTAAATTATTAGCAGTGGCAACAAACATCACGTTTGATAAATCATATTCAATTTCAAGGTAATGATCAGAAAATGTTGAATTTTGTTCTGGGTCCAAAACTTCTAACATTGCTGATGCTGGATCGCCCCGGAAATCGTTCGCCATTTTATCGATTTCATCCAGTAATAACACTGGATTTCCTTTGTCGACTTTGCGAAGAGCTTGTAAAATTTTTCCTGGCATAGCGCCGACATATGTTTTTCTGTGACCACGAATTTCAGCTTCGTCCCGAACGCCGCCCAATGAAATACGGGCGAACGGACGATTTAATGATTCAGCAATTGATCTGGCCAATGAAGTTTTACCAACGCCAGGAGGGCCAGCTAAACAAATAATCGGGCCACGCATGTTTTTTGATAATGATAAAACCGCAAGATATTCTAAAATACGGTCTTTAACTTTTTCAAGTCCCCAGTGATCGTTGTCCAGAATTTTTTTAGCATTTTTAACATCATGGCGATCTTCTGAATATTCCTGCCAAGGCAATGATAAAATCCAATCAATATAATTTCTGACGACCGTTGCTTCGGCTGACATCGGTGACATTAATTTTAATTTTTTAATTTCTTTGTTTACTTTGTCTTTGGCTGTTTGTGGCATTTTTTTATCGCGACACTTAACCACAAGATCTTCGATTTCAGCCTGATAATCGTCCTTATCGCCAAGCTCTTTTTGGATCGCCTGCATTTGTTCATTCAGGTAATATTCTTTTTGTGATTTTTCCATTTGTTTTTTAACACGCGTGCGAATTTTCTTTTCGACTTCGAGAATTTCAATTTCACCCGTCATTAAATTTAATAAATGTTCAAGACGTTTTGTGGGATCTAAAATTTCAAGCACAGCTTGCTTGTCTTCCAGTTTTAAATTCAGCTGAGCTACAATAATATCAGCTAATTCACCTGCTGATTCAATGCTGGATACACGCATTAAAATTTCAGGCGGAATGCGTTTATTTAATTTCACGTATGTTTCAAATGTTGATTTAACAGACCTAACAAGCGCTGATGCTTCGGTTTGATTATCAATGTCTTCATTGATTAATTCACAGTTAACAACAAAATGCCCATCATTCGGAACAAACCCTTTGATGCGAACTCGGCCCTTGCCTTCGACCAAAACTTTCACTGTTCCGTCTGGCAATCTTAATAATTGAATAATTGTACCCACTGTACCAATCGAATAAATGTCTTTTTCTTCGGGGTTATTTGTTTTCGCGTCCTTTTGTGCCGCTAAAACGATATCAGTCTGCTTGCTCATGGCGTCTTCTAAAGCATTGATACTTTTTTCGCGACCTACAAAAAGTGGCATCATCATATGCGGAAATATGATGAGATCACGTAGAGGAAGTAGAGGTAGTTGTTGAGTTTGGTTATTGGCCATTTGAGAACTCCTTCCGTGAGATGTTACCTTGGGTTTCGGGACTGAGCTTTAAAGCCTTAGCACTTCGACACAAGCTGAAAAATAATTGGTTAATCGATCAGTCGATTCATTTTATTTTTCTTAGTCTTAGTTTAGATTTATAATACCAGATTACAAAGAATTTTTGTTGAATCTGGTCCAGTATCTGTAAAACAATTTTCAGCTCAAAATGATACACTTTTGACAGTTTTTCAGCCAAAGCCATTATATTTGTTTTAAAAGAGTCCTCAGTTTTGCATTTCAGTTTGTATCTGAAAAAGGTGGACGTTTGTGGCGAATTGTTTAAATGGTCTGAAAACGACTGTAAAATTAAGTTTAGTTTTTATAATTTCTGTGCTGATGGCATCAGAATGCTTTTCGGCAAAACTGACTGGCGCATGCTCCATGGATTCGGTTAAATTAGAAATCTCTGGAAATAATTTGGATACACTGATGCCCATCGCTTCGGTTTCAAAAATTTACACCTCCCTAATGACAGTCACTGCGTTTAATTTAGATTATAAATTTTATGCTCAAATTTACGTTACGCCAGTCAGTGCAAACATGTTCGATGTCCACATCAAGGGCGCACGCGATCCTTATTTTAATAAATTTAAAATGCATATGATCATTTCAAAATTAAATGAAATGAATGTGACACAAATCAGAAATTTGACTTTTGATGAAAATGTTAAATATTTACATGAAACTGACAGCAGCCGCGGATTTCGAGTCGGCCGAATGCTGATACAGCCTTTGGTTTTAAAAGCAGATCTCGATTTTCCGACACCCGAAATTGTGAAATATGAATTGTCACAAACATCTGTCATCTTAAAAAGCTATAAGGACAGTTTTAAATTAGCAAAGGCCAATGATATTGAACTTTTTAATAATCCCGTATTTAAAGTTATTCAAACATCGTACTTACCATCAGATCAATTTAAGCCGACCTTTAATGTGCAAAAAATATTTGTTTCTTCGCAAAATATAAGAACAATGTTGAAATCAATGAATTGGAATTCAAATAATCATGCCGCAAACCAAATGTTTACGGCTGCTGGTGGAATTGCAAGGTTTAATAAATTATATTACCGCGATTTTAAACAGACTGAAAAAGACGTCATTTTTATCAATGGGTCAGGGCAAAACCACGATTTAACTGATGAAGGTCGTATATATAATCAAGCGACATGTCGAAACGTTTTAAGAACGCTGCATATGTTGAATAAATCTGCCAAGAGCCAAAAATTTGAACTTCACGATATTATGTCTGTTGTCGGCACAGATCGCTTAAGTACGGTCGGAGGCACGGCCTATACAAATTCATTAACATCGGGATCCGTGATTGCAAAAACAGGAACCGTTGGAACAAACATCACACTGGCAGGTATTGCTTATACGCAAAAAGGTCAGAAATATTTTATGTACAATGTTCAATTAAAATCATCATCAAAATCAGAAGCGCGGAACGCAAGGCGCCTGATTTCGATTGAGCTCAACAAGTTAATTAAAAACAATGGTGGACCCATCAAGTTGAAATACGAAAGCCAAAATCCACTCAATGACAACTTGGAAAACTATGACGAAGACGCGCCAACAGAATCCGCAGAAATGATAATTTCAAGTTTATTCGACAAAATAAAATAGGAATAAAAAATGACGAAAATATTTTTGAATAAGCGCTGGTTAAGCGCTTTCAGATTGTTTTTTAATTTTTTCAGCTTCGTTTTTCACGCGCATTTCTTCGTCGGTGAAATAAGTCATTTTTGGTGCTGCTGCATCGCGAATGACTTTTTCATCAATAACGACTTCTTTCACGTTCGACATACCAGGAATATCATACATAATATCCAGCATTGAAGATTCAAGAACACCACGTAGTCCACGAGCTCCAGTTTTGCGCTTCAAAGCTTCTTGTGCAATGGCTTTTAATGCTTCATCCGTAAATTTTAAATCAACACCTTCGAAATTAAACAAGCGTTGGTATTGTTTGACGACTGCATTTTTCGGACGTGTTAAAATATCCATTAAAGCGTCTTGGCCCAGTGGCGCCAGAGTAGCAATACACGGAAGCCTTCCGATAAATTCAGGGATTAATCCGAATTTTGACAAATCGTCAGGTTCAATTTTAGAAATTAATTCTTCGGTATTATCTTTTGAAATTACACCAACATCGCCCGCGATACCCATTGATTTATTCGTAGTTCTGTTTTCAATAATTTTATCAATACCTGCGAATGCGCCGCCGCAAATAAATAAAATGTTTGATGTGTCAATTTGAATAAACTCTTGTTGTGGATGTTTGCGGCCACCCTTCGGTGGTAAATTCGCAACTGTCCCTTCAAGAATTTTTAATAAAGCCTGTTGCACGCCTTCGCCGCTGACGTCGCGTGTGATCGAAGCGTTTTCTGATTTGCGCGAAATTTTGTCGATTTCATCGATATAAATAATTCCACGCTTACATTTTTCAACATCGTAATCAGCAGATTGCAATAAATTAAGAACAACATTTTCAACGTCTTCGCCGACATAGCCAGCTTCAGTCAATGTGGTCGCATCTGCCATTGCAAATGGTACGTTTAAAATACGCGCAATCGTTTGTGCAATTAACGTTTTACCTGACCCTGTCGGCCCAATCAGTAAAATATTTGATTTTTGTAATTCAATATCGTTTGATTTTTTATTTTGTAAAGCATTGATACGTTTGTAATGGTTATGCACAGCAACTGCGATCGTTTTTTTCGCATGCAATTGTCCAATGACATAATCGTCTAAGAATGTTTTAATATCAGCTGGCTTTGGAATTCGAAACGCACCTTTAACGGCGACTTCTTTGTCTTTTTCTTCGTCGATGATGTCCATGCATAAATCAATACATTCATCGCAGATATAAACTCCAGGCCCTGCGATTAATTTTTTAACTTCTTTTTGGCCTTTGCCGCAAAATGAACATCTTAAACTCGCATCTTTCATTGTCATATTTTATTCCAGTCTTAATTTCAAAATTAAAGTGTTCAAATTATTATCTAACAGTTTTACGTGGCTCGATCACATGATCGATCAGGCCAAAATCTTTGGCCACTGTGGGGTCCATGTAATTGTCTCGCTCCATCGAATTAAAAAGTTTTTCATAAGTTTGACCCGTGTGTTTAACATAAATATTTGTTAATTTTTCTTTGGTTTTAATCAATTCTTTGGCATGAATTTCAATGTCAGTCACCTGACCTGACAAGCCACCACCATGCAATAATGGTTGATGGATCATGATACGCGAATTCGGCATCGAATACCGCTTTCCTTTTGACCCCGCCGTTAATAGCAATGAACCCATGCTGGCGGCCATGCCCAAGCAATATGTTGCCACGTCGCATTTCACAAATTGCATCATATCATAAATCGCCATACCTGCAGACACGCTGCCGCCCGGTGAATTGATATAAAATTGGATGTCTTTTTCTGGATTATCAACTTCTAAAAACAAAAACTGTGCAATGATTGCATTCGCCACATCGTCCGTCACAGCGCTGCCCAGAATAACAATACGGTCCTTAAGCAAACGCGAATAAATATCATATGATCTTTCGCCTTTAGAGGTTTGTTCGATCACATATGGTATTACAGACACAGAAATCTCCTTGATGAGTGGTTGATGATATCGATTATATCGGTTGTTTGCGAAATCAACTTTACAAAATATTTTATTTTAAGACTCGACGAACATCTGGAATTCAGTTGGAATTCTGCTTGCCAGAGCAAGATGTCATTTTCGATTGTTCTTGAAGCGTTATATAAAATCTGGTTGATTCGATTCTGAGGAGATTTCTATGAAAAATTTTATGATATTTATGACGTTGTTTTGCTCTTTGCAAATTTTTGCCGCAAACCGAACATTTTCTGGCCACTGGGTCGGCATGGGGTCGATGTTAACTGACGGTAGCCAAAGCACAAATACAATTTCGATGGAAATGACCATTGTTCAAACAGCAGACGAAATTCAGATCTATGATTGTTGGGAAACCGAAATGGGCACGCCTTGCTACAAGAGCACATATCAGCTTGTGAATGGCGATCAAATTTATACTAACAACAGCAAAATCGGCGATATTTATCCTTATGATATGATTATTTTTAACGGCCACGCGCAAGCGTCCGAACAAATGATTTTTAAACTGAATGAAAAAAATCAACTTTGGTATCGTTACACGTTTTCGTCGTTTGATGGAAAAATGCAAACACGAACCGGCATTTTAGATCCGTTGTAAAAATTTTCCTAATTTGGTACATTAATTACTTACAAAAACAAGGAGACTCTGATGTCGAACCCACAATCATCAATTCAAGTTCATTTACACGCCAAAGATCTGTCAATTTTAGAAGGTCAAACAGTTGTGTTTTTTTCAAAAATTCCAACTAAAAAAGATGCTCCAGCTGTTATCACAGAAAAAGACGTCACCAAAGTTTTCGAAGGCTCTTTGGCTGACAAATTAATTACTGGCGCTGCATCCGAAGCCGTCACTTTTCGCGAAGCTAATTTAAATGAATTTCGCCATGTGATCGTTATTGGTTTGGGTTCGGATGCAAACTGTGATCACGAAGTCATTCGCCAAGCTGGTGCCGCTTTGATTAAAGAAATTAAAACTGCTAAGCTTGAAGAAATTTTTGTTCATTTAGATGGATTAACAACATCAAAAAAAGATTTAGCAAAATACACACAAGCTTTCGTCGAAGGAATGCATTTGTGTGCATATAATTTTAATGAATTAAAAACTGCAAAAAAAGAAAACCGAACAACAAATATTCATTTAGTTTCAAAATCTGGCAAAGACAAATCAGTCATCGCTGCATTTAACGAAGGTACAATATTGGCCAGCTGTGCAAATTTTGCGAAACGTTTGGGTGATATGCCAGGGAATTTAATGACTCCGACAATTTTGGCGGATTCTGCAATTGCAGCAGCCAAAGGAACATCATTAAAAATTTCTGCGTGGGATAAAAAACGCATTGAAAAAGAAAAAATGGGTGGATTGCTGGGCGTGGCTCGCGGGTCTTCTGAAGAACCACGATTTATTGTTATGGAATATTTCGGTGCAGCGAAAACAAAAAAACCAATCGCATTCGTTGGCAAAGGATTAACTTTTGATACCGGTGGTATCAGTATTAAACCTTCGGCAAAAATGGAAGACATGAAATATGACATGTGCGGTGGTGCAGCCGTCATCGGAACAATGTTAGCAATTTCCCAGTTGAAATTAAAAGTCAACGTTGTGGCTTACGTACCAGCAACAGAAAATATGCCCGGCAGCCGCGCAACAAAACCAGGTGATGTTCACACGGCTCGTAACGGAAAAACTTTTGAAATTAATAATACCGATGCTGAAGGTCGCCTGATTTTATCGGACGCTTTATGTTACGCCAGCGAACAGCAACCACAAATCATTGTCGACGCAGCAACCCTGACTGGCGCAATCGTTATGTCATTAGGTAACGTTCACACTGGATATTTCACTCGTAATTCTGCATTCAAAACAAAAATCGAAAAAGCCGGCGCAGTGTCGGGTGAATTAATTTGGAACATGCCTTTAACAGATGCCCATGTGAAAGACATGAAAGGCACATACGCAGATTTATCAAACACATCCAGCGCAACGGGCGCAGGATCCGCAACAGCCGCAGCATTTTTAGAACAATTTGTGACTGAAGGTATTCCTTGGGCGCATTTTGATATCGCAGGAACGGCATGGGCCTGTGGAAATCGTTTAAATTATTGCAGCAGCAAAGGCGCAACCGGAGTCATGGTTCGCACGTTCGTTGAAATTGCAAAAATGTACGTTTAATTTTTTCTTAAAATTTAATTTTAAATTAAAGCCACGCTAAAACGTGGCTTTTTTATTTCTAAAAAATTATGGCATCCAATTTCCACAAGTAAGCAATGCTTCCCGCAAAACTTACTTGTGGTGGATCTGCCGTCCGAGAAAGGACGGTTTCCGGATGCGCAAATATCAGTATTTACGTTTTCGTAGGTTTTTAATAATAACTTTAATGGTTTTGAAGGTTTTTTGCTTTCTGATCAAAATAGTTATTTTATTTAAAGGTCTGTAACGGGTTCAGGTTCCCAGCATGTACAAAACTGGACCAGGGAGAGTGACTGCTCATTGGCCTGGTTGCACGGACGGTAGTGATACATGGATCAGTTGGTTTTTGTGGGAAGCACTTTTTTATTTTTTACCCCGCATGACTGGCAACCAACACGGCACGTGGTTTACTGCCGTTTGATGGCCCCACGACGCCTTCTTTTTCGAAGACTTCGATCAACCTTGCGGCACGTGGATAACCCAGCTTAAAACGACGTTGAATCAGCGATGCTGAAATTGCTTTTTGGCTGGATGCCCATGATAAAATTTCATCATATTTTTCGTCATACTCTTGATCTTCGCCGTCCAGATCACCACCGTATTCAGCGCCTTCGGCATTCATGCCGCTGAATGATGTTTGTGATGGCCCGCCTTCGAGCGCACGCATGGCTAATGAATCAAATTCAGGTTCGCCCTGGTCTGACCAAAATTTGGCAACGTTGTTGATTTCAGTTTCTTTCAAAAACGGCCCGTGGTGGCGTACGGATTTTCCAGAACCTGCGATAAATAACATATCACCTTGTGATAATAATCGTTCAGCGCCCTGTTCATCCAAAATAATTCGGGAATCCATTTTTGATGCGACTTTAAAACTGATACGTCCTGGAATATTTGTTTTAATTAAACCCGTAACAACTTCTTTGCGTGGTGATTGCATCGCAAGCATTAAATGCATTCCGCAAGCGCGGGCCATTTGCGCAAGGCGCACGATGGATTGTTCGACGTTTTGTTTATCAACAGCCATCAGATCGCCAAATTCTTCAACAGCGATGACAATGTAGGGTTGTGATGTGTAATAATATTGTTCTAATTTCATGATGCCTTGGTTTTCATATTCGGCATTAATTTTTTCGTGCTCTTCGATTTTATCGGCTGAAAATTTTTCAACCATTTCATTGAACTGTTCGATATTTCGAGCGCCAAATTTTGACATCGATTTGTATCGTTTTTCCATTTCACGAACAGCCCAGCGAAGAGCTACGACAGCTTTTTTAGGATCACGAATCGGAGGCATAATCAAATGTGGGATGTCGGCGAACGCCGCAAGGTCGACTTGTTTTGGATCGACCAAAATCAAACGTAACGTCTTCGGTGAATGCTTAAATAAAAATCCAATAATTGTTGATACAGTAAATACTGATTTACCAGATCCCGTGGTCCCGGCAATTAATAAATGAGGCATTTTTCTTAAATCAACAATGCGTGGTTCACCGTTGGTTTGCTTTCCTAAAGCAATCGGTAATTTTAAGTCGTTTGACCAAAATTGAGCGTCACCCAGCAAGTCTTTTAAATACACAGTTTCACGCTGCGCATTTGAGGTTTCAATGCCGATGACATCGCGGCCTGGAATCGGTGCTATAATACGTAATGATTCTGCCGATAAGGCCAATGATAAATCGTCCGCAAGTTCGGTCACTTTGTTCACGCGAACATCTGCGTTCGGTTTAAATTCAAACATTGTCACAACCGGTCCCGGCTTTGCGGCAGTGATCTGCCCGTTCACTGAAAACTGTTTGAGTTTATCCAAAGTAATTTCTGCTTTTCGGCGGATTTCTTTTTCGTCGATTTTTATTCGAGATTCTGGTGGGTCATCAAGTAAAGATAATTTGGGCATTGTCCAATTTTCTACTCGGCGCGGAGTTTTGACTGGCGGCAATGATGAAACTTTTTTTCGTGCTGGCGATTCATACGTCGCCAGAGTTGCTGTCGGTTCCAGTTGAGAGACGGGTTCGTCGTCGTCATCCACTGAAAATAAGGCTTCTTCATCGGTGTCATCATCTTCGTCTTCATTAATCAACGGCACAGTTTTTGGCAAAGCTTTAGCGACTAAATTTTCAGATACAGATGATTCAGGTTTTTTTTCTGTTTGAATAACTTCCATTTGTTTTTCTTTTTTCAACGGAATTATTTTTTCTTTTATTTTGGCGCTCACTGTTGATAAGCTCCAACCTGAAAATAAATCTGAAAAAAACGTCGATTTTTTTGAGCTCTTTGAAATACCTGCCAAATAATCTTGAGTTTTTTCGAGTGGTCTTTCAAGAGCCTCTTGAATACTGAATTCAAAGTAAAATACAAACAGCACAAGGCTTGCCGTCCATAATAAAACCTGCGCTCCAACCGAGTTGAAAATTTTCACAAAACCCGCAGATAAGCCCAGGCCCAATAAACCACCTGGGTAAATTTGTCCGTCAAAAATTTTAGTTGTCGGAAAATAGATTGTGACCAGTGCCGCAGTAAATGCGATTAAAAAAAATCCTAAAATATGACGGATGTCTTTCATTAAAATTTTTTCGCCTTTGAAGCTGATGAAGGCTGCGTGAAATAATCCAGCAACGGCGACCCAGGCTGTTAAACCGAAACCTTGATAAATTAAATCGGACAGGAAACTTCCGACCATACCGCAGTAATTCATCGTATTTAGCCCTTGGCCGATCGAATTCAAAGACGGATCTTTGGGATTGAAACTGGCCAGTGCGAAAGCGAAAAATAGGCCCGTGCCCAGAAAGCCCAGGGCTCGAAC